>JAUXWO010000010.1 GCA_030680175.1 Vicinamibacterales bacterium | reverse complement strand
GCGCCGGGGCGCCCGGCGAGGCCGGGGCGGCGCCGGCCAGCCCGGGGACGGATCACGAGGCCGGCGGGGATGCGCCCGCCGAGGCCGGAGGCGGCCCGCGCGAGACGTCCGCCGATTCCGACACGCCAGCCCAGTGAAGGTCGCGATCGTCGTCCAACGCTACGGCGCCGACGTCAACGGCGGCGCCGAGCTGCACGCGCGTTACATCGCCGAGCACCTCAAGCGCCACGTCGAGGTCGAGGTGCTGACGACGTGCGCGCGCGACTACATCACGTGGCGGAACGAGCTGCCCGAAGGGGTCGAGTCCGTCCACGGCGTGCCGGTCCGTCGCTTCCCCGTCGCGCGCGAGCGCGACCCCCGCGAGTTCGGCCGGCACTCGGAGCGGGTCTTCACCGCCGCCCACTCCCTGAACGACGAACTCGCCTGGCTCGATGCCGAGGGGCCGGCGAGCCCCGCCCTCGTGGCGTACATCCGCCAGCAGGCCGCGGCCTTCGACTTCTTCATCTTCTTCAGCTTCCGGTACTACCACGCGTTCCATGGCGCGCGCGCCGTCGCCGACAAGGCCATCCTGGTGCCGACGGCCGAACGCGACGAGGCGCTCGGCCTGGGCCTGTTCGCGCCGGTGTTTCGCGGCGTGCGCGCGATCATGTACAACTCCTTCGAGGAGCGCGCGCTCATCCAGCAGGTGTCCGGCAACCACGCGGTCCCCGGCGTCGTCGTCGGCGTCGGATCGGAGGTGCCCTCGCGCACCGACCCCGAGCGCTTCCGGCAGCGTCACGGGATGTACGACCGCTTCGCCGTCTACGTGGGGCGCATCGACGAGAACAAGGGCTGCGCCGAGCTCTTCACGTTCTTCCAGACCTACGCACGGATGGAGCCCGATGGCCTGAGCCTCGTGCTGATCGGGCACCCGGTGATTCCGATCCCCGACCATCCCCGCATCCGCCACCTCGGGTTCGTCAGCGACGAGGACAAGTTCGACGCCATCGCGGCCGCCGACCTGCTCGTGATGCCGTCCTACTTCGAGAGCCTGTCGATGGTGGCGCTCGAGGCCTGGGCGCTCGGCAAGCCCGTGCTCGCCAACGGCCGCTGCGACGTGCTCAAAGGCCAGTCCATCCGGAGCAACGCGGGCCTGTACTACACGGGCATCGAGGAGTTCGTCGAGGCGCTGCGGACGCTCGGCGACCAGCGCGGTCTCGCCGCGGCGCTCGGCGCCAACGGGCGCGAGTACTTCCGCCGCCACTACGCGTGGCCGGTCATCGAGCGCAGCTACACGGACATGCTCGACCGGCTCACGCGTGACGCGGGCGCCGCACGGCCGGGCATGGAGCCGTGGCCCGGCTGGTGGGCCCGGCGGCGCCGCACGCTGCCGCCCGCGCGTGAGGTGGTGCAGCAGCTGCCGGCAGGGCCGGTGCTGAAGACGGAGCGTGACCGCGGCCGTCCGTCACGACCGCGCCCCCAGTCCCGTGGCACGGATCGCCGCGGCCCCGAGCGGCGCGGGCCCTCATCACCGCGCGACCGGCAGCCCAAGGCCGCGGTCCCGCCGGCACGTGAGGCCAGCGCCGACCGGACCCGGCCGAAGCCGGCCAACCCGGCCCCCGCTCATCGCGACCGGCCGCGGCCCGACGGACGGCCGCCCCAGCGCGGCGGACGCCGCCGGCGCCCCGGCCCCGGAGGACGGCGCCCATGAGCCTCGCCGTCCACCAGGTGCTCGCGACGCTCGGCTACGGCGACGCGATCGGCAACGAGGTCCTCGGCATCCAGCGCGTCCTCCGGGCCGCCGGCTACCAGTCCGAGATCTTCGTCGAGACGGCCGACCCGCGCCTCGAGGACCTGACGACCGACTACTGGGAGCTGCCGCGGGCGAGCCATCCCGACCACATTCTGATCCATCACTTCTCGATCGGGTCGCGCGCCTCGCGGATCGCCTACGCGCTGCCCGATCGGATGGCGCTCGTCTACCACAACATCACGCCGCCCGAGTACTTCCTCGGCGTGCACAACCGGCTCGTCCGGCTCTGCTACCTCGGACGGCGTGAACTGGGCGCCTACGCGTCACGCTGCGACCTCGCGCTCGGCGACTCGGAGTACAACCGCCAGGAGCTCGAGACCCTCGGCTTCGCGCCGACCGGCGTGCTCCCCGTCGTCCCGGACTTCTCCCACCTGTCGGGGCCGCCCAACGACATGCAGGCGGGCGCGTTCGACGACGACTGGGTGAACGTGATGTTCGTGGGCCGGATGATCCCGAACAAGCGCATCGAGAACGTGATTCGCGCGTTCCACGCGTACAAGACGTGGTTCAACCCGCGGTCGCGCCTGCTGCTGGTCGGCGCGCAGGGCGGCTTCGAGAAGTACGCGGCGATGCTGCACCAGTTCATCGACCGCATCGGCGCGACCGACGTGCACTTCACCGGCCACGTCTCGAACGAGGAGCTCACCGCGTACTACGAGCTCGGCGACGTCTTCCTGTGCGCCAGCGAGCACGAGGGCTTCTGCGTACCGCTCATCGAGGCGTTCCACATGGGCATCCCCGTCGTGGCGAAGGCCGCCGCCGCGGTGCCCGCGACGATGGACGGCGGGGGCGTGCTCTACACCACCGAGGACCCCGTCGAGGTCGCCGCGCTCCTCGACCGCATCGTCACCGACCGCGGGATGGCCGCGCGGATCGTCGAGGCGCAGGATGCCGCGCTCGATCGGCTGCTCGGGAAGGACTTCGAAGGCCTGCTGCTCGGCTTCGTGGACGCCATGCGGCGGGCGCCGCGACGGCCGCACCCGGGCGTGGCCCCGGACTTCTGGGATCAGGTGCGCCTCGCCGAGGAGCTCGCGGAGATTCGCCAGTACCGGCCGGCGGCGTTCCGGGCGCTCCCGCCCGCGCCGCCCGCCTAGGTCGAGGGACGCGAACAGGTGATCGTCAATCAGTGGGTTCCGGCGGCGCATCGCGGCGACGCGATCGGCGACTCGGCACGCCGGGTCCGGGACCTGCTGCGCGCGCTCGGCCATGAGTCCGAGATCTACGCGCTCAGCATCGACGAGGACCTCGTGGGTGAGATCCGGCCGTTTGCCGACCCGGCCTCGTCACGCGGCGACCTCACGATCCTGCACTTCGCGATGGTCTCGCCGATGACGGAGGCGTTCGCACGCCTGCCGGGCGGCCGGATCCTTCAGTATCACAACATCACGCCCGCGCATTTCTTCGCGCCCTACGATGCCGGCATCTTCCGGCTGCTGGCGCTCGGCCGGCAGGACCTGGCGTCGCTGGCGGGTCACACCGACGTGGCGCTCGGCGACTCGGAGTACAACCGGCAGGAGCTCGAGTCGCTCGGCTTCACCAACACGGGCGTCTTCCCCATTGCCGTGGACGTCGATCGCATCCGGCACGCCCCCGCGCGCCCCGCGCTCGAGGCCATCCTCGACGACGGGCACCACAACTTCCTGTTCGTGGGACGCATCGCCCCGAACAAGAAGATCGAGGACCACATCCGGCTCGCCGAGCACTACAAGCGCTATGTCGACGAGGGCTACCGCTTCATCTTCGTCGGCCGCACCGACGGGGTGCCGCGCTACTACAACATGGTGCGCGCGCTCGTCTCCGAGTACCGGATGCTCTCGGACCGGTTCGTGTTCACCGGCCCCGTCTCGGACATCGACCTCGCCACCTACTACCGGATGGCCGACGTCTACATCTCGCTCTCCGAGCATGAGGGCTTCTGCGTGCCACTGCTCGAGGCGATGGCGGCCGACGTGCCGGTGCTCGCGTATGCCTCCACCGCCGTGCCCGACACGCTCGGCGGCGCCGGCGTGCAGTTTGCGCCGAAGGATCTCGAGTGGGCGGCGGAGCTGCTCGGCGAGATGGCATTCAACGACGGCCTGCGGGCCCGCCTCATCGCGGGCCAGCGGCGCCGTCTCGAGGACTTCGGAGACGCCCGCATCCGGCGCGAGCTGGAATCGCTGCTGTCCACCGGGTCCACGACGGCCGCGGCGGCGCCCGCCCCGGGCCAGTTTCCCCAGTGACCAGAGGCCTACCGTGAAGATTGCATTCATCGTCCAGCGCTACGGCGCCGAGATCCTCGGCGGGTCCGAGTATCACTGCCGGCTGATCGCCGAGCGGCTCAGCGCCCGCCACGACGTCGAGGTCCTGACGACCTGCGCCAAGGACTACATCACCTGGGCCAACGAGTACCCCGAGGGCCTCGACCGCATCAAGGGCGTGACCGTCCGGCGGTTCGCCGTGGCCCAGCAGCGGGACATCGAGGCGTTCAACGAGTACTCGGCGTGGATCTTCGCGAACGACCACACGCGCGAGGACGAGCTCAAGTGGCTGCAGATGCAGGGGCCGTGGTGCCCGGCGCTCCTCGACCACCTGCAGCGCCACCACCAGTCGTACGACGCGCTGATCTTCTTCACCTATCTGTACGCGCCGACGGTCCTCGGACTGCAGATCGCGCCCGCGCGCAGCATCCTGGTGCCGACGGCTCACGACGAGCCCGCCATCCGGCTCGGGATCTACCGCGAGATGATGCGGCTGCCGGCCGCCGTCGCCTACAACACCGACGTCGAACGGCACTTCCTGAAGAGCACGTTCGACCTGCGCGCGCGCACCGAGGAGACGGTGGGCTGCGGCGTGGACCTGCTGCCCGGCGGGGACGGGGCCGAGGACGAGGACCGCGGGCGCGATCGGGGTGCGCAGGGCGCCGGCACGTCGACGCCCCTCGTCGACGAGGACACCAGCGAGGTGGAGCGCTTCTCCGACGAGGACGGCGCCCCGGAAGAGCACGCGCACCTGCGCACGCGGGGCGCGCCGTTCCGGCGGCGGCACCGGCTGACGGGGCAGTTCCTGCTGTACGGCGGGCGCATCGACCCCGGCAAGGGCTGCGAGGAGCTGCTCGAGTACTTCACGAGCTACAAGGAGCTCGGCGGCGACGCCGATCTCGTGCTCATGGGCGTGAAGCTGATGCAGCTGCCCGAGGTGCCGTGGGTGAAGTTCGCCGGACTGCTCTCCGAGCGCGAACGCCTCCAGGCCCTCGAGGCCGCCACGATCGTCGTCATTCCGTCGCCGTTCGAGAGCCTGTCGCTGCTGGCGCTCGAGGCGATGGCGGTCGGCACGCCCGTGCTGTGCAACGCGCGGAGCGAGGTGCTCGTGGAGCACTGCCACCGGAGCAATGCCGGCCTGTACTACGCCGACCGCGACGAGTTCATCGCGGCCGCGGACCTGCTCCTGACCGAAGAGCGGCTGCGCAACCGCATGAGCCGCAACGGCAAGGAGTACATCCGCCGGCACTACCGGTGGGACGTGATTCTCTCGAAGTACGAGCGGATGATTACCGCCGTGAAGGGAAGATAGAGGATCCGGACGGGCTTGCCCTGAGCGAAGTCGAAGGGTCAGTCGCTGTTGCGGCCGACCGGCTCCAATTCATCGTCGGCGCCGGTCGCCGTGGTGGAGGGATCCGCGGCGGGGCCCTTCCGCCGGCGCGGGCGGATGTCGTAGCGCTTGATCATCTCGTTGAGCGTGGTCGGCTTGATCCGCAGGAGTTCGGCCGCCCGCTTCTGCACGCCCCCGGCCGCCTCGAGCGCGGACTCGATCCACAGCCGCTCGTAGGCCAGCGTCACTTCCTTGAGCGACACGCCCTCGGGCGGCATGACCACGCTCGGGATCTGCAGGCTCGGCGTGCGCCGGACGTGATCCGGGACCAGATCGGGGCCGATCCGCGGCCCCGCACTGAGCACGACGGCGCGCTCGATCACGTTCTCGAGCTCGCGCACGTTGCCGGGCCAGTCGTAGTCCATCAGCAGGTCCAGCGCCTCTGGCGAGAGCTCGAGGCCCGGCCGGCCGTTCTCCTCGCCGTACTTCTCCATGAAGTGCTGCACGAGCAACGGGATGTCATCCTTGCGGTCGCGCAGGGCCGGCAGGTGGATGCTGATGACGTGCAGGCGGTAGAAGAGGTCCTCGCGGAACCGCCCCTCCTCCATGTCGCGCTTCAGGTCGACGTTGGTCGCCGCGATGATGCGGACGTCGACCTTGATCGTCTCCATGCCGCCGAGCCGCATGAACTCACGCTCCTGCATCACGCGCAGCAGCTTGGCCTGCGTCTCGAGCGGAACGTTGCCGATCTCGTCGAAGAAGATGCTGCCCTTGTCGGCCAGGTCGAACAGGCCCTTCTTCGGATAGACGGCGCCCGTGAAGGCGCCCTTCACGTGGCCGAAGAGCGTGGACTCGAGCAGGTCCGGCGGCAGGTTGCCGGAGTTGACCGTCACGAACGCCTTGTCGGCGCGGGCCGAATGCGTGTGGATCGCGCGCGCCACCAGTTCCTTGCCCGTGCCGCTCTCGCCCGTGATGAGGATCGTGGAGCGGCTGGGCGCCGCCTGGATGATCAGGTCGAACACCTGCTTCATCCGGGGGCTGCGGCCGATGATGTTCGCGAACTTGCTGTACCGCGCCTGCAGGTCCTGCTTGAGCGTGACGTTCTCGATCTGCAGCCGCCGGCGCTCGATGGCGTTGCGCAGCACCACCAGCACTTCGTCGTTCTTGAAGGGCTTGGTGATGTAGTCGAACGCGCCGCGCTTCATGGCGCTGACGGCGTTCTCCATCGACGCAAATGCCGTGATCATGATCACCGGCAGATCCTCGTCGAGCTTGTGGATCTCGTCGAGCACCTGGCCCCCGTCCATGCCGGGCATCATGACGTCGGTGATCACCGCGTCGAACGGCAGCGACCGCGCCAGCTCCAGCCCTTCGGCCCCGCCGGAGGCGAGCCGGACGCTGTAGCCTTCCCGCACGAGCAAGGCCTCGAGGATCTCGCGCATGATCTCCTCGTCGTCGATGACGAGGACGGCGGCGTGACGGACGGTGCCGGGCATCGGTCCCGGGCGCGCTTAGCGCCCGGCCTCCCGCTGGCGTGCGGACTCGCGATGGGCGGCCGCGGCCGGAAAGCGCAGCGTGAACCGGGTGCCCTGGCCCGGCCCGCTGTCACAGTGGATCACCCCCTGGTGCTCCTGGATGATGCCGTAGCTGATCGACAGGCCAAGGCCGGTGCCGGAGCCGGGCGGCTTGGTCGTGAAGAACGGGTCGTAGATGCGGTCGAGGTGCTCGCGCTCGATGCCGCCGCCGGTGTCGGAGATCTCGGCGACGACGTCGCCGCCGTCCACGCGCGTGGCGATCGTCAGCCACCCGCCGCTCGGCATCGCGTCGCGCGCGTTCAGGAACAGGTTGAGGCACACCTGCTGGAGCTTGAACTCGTAGCCCACGAGCGCCACCGGGGCGGGGTGCAGCTCGCGGCGCAGCTTGATGCTGCCCTTCTCGAGCTGGTGCTCGAGCAGCGACAGCACGTCGCCGATCACGGCGTTCAGGTCCACGACCGTCCGTTCCGACTGGTCCGCCTGCCCGCTGGGGCGCGCCAGGTTGAGCAGCCCGTTGACGATCCGCGCGGCGCGGAACGTCTGCTTCTCGATCTTCTCCAGCAGCCGCGTGCGGGGATCGTCCTGGTCCGCCTGATCGAGCAGCATCTGCGTGTAGCTCGAGATGCCGGTCAGCGGCGTGTTGACCTCGTGAGCGACGCCCGCGGCCAGCAGCCCGAGCGAGGCCATCTTCTCGGAGATCCGCAGCTGCTCCTCGAGCGCCACGCGCGCCGTGACGTCCTCGATCAGGACGACGATGCCGCCGGGCTCGGCGCTGTCGGCCATCGGCTGCAGCGGCACGGTCGTGACGTTCGCGAGCAGGCGGGCGCCGTCGTGGGCGCCGCGCCCGGTGAGCGGAACACGGTTGACGGTGGCGCCGCCGGGCCGGTCGTGGCGCGCCGCCTCGATCGCCCCGCGGAACGCGGCGTCGAAGATCGCCTCGAGCGGCTGCCCGAGGGCGGCCGCCGCGGGCAGGCCGTAGACCCGCTCGAGCGCCTGGTTCCAGTGCATCACCCGGTCGTCGCGGCCGACGACCAGCAACCCGTCGTCGAGCGACTCGAGGATGTTCTGGCTGAAGGACCGCAGCCGCTCGAGTTCCACGGCCTTCAGGTGCAACTGGTGATACAGGCGGCCGTTCTCGATTGCCGTCGCCATCTGGCCGGCCACGGCGGCCAGCAGCCCCATGTCCTCGCTGTTGAGCGGCTCGCCGCTCTCGCGGCGCCCCATCGCGAGCACGGCAATCGCCGTGTCCTTCGAGAGGCAGGGCACGAGGTAGTAGATGCCGGCATCGCGCCAGAACTCCACCTCCTCCGCGGCGAAGCGGCTCGCGGCCAGCGGCTCGTCGAGACGCACCGTGTGGCCGGCGGCCAGCCGGCTCGCGATGACCGAGCCCCCGCGCAGCACCGGGACGGGCTGCTCGAACCCGTCATCACGCAACGACTCGAGATCCCCGGCCTCCGAGGCCAGCATCAGCGCCATGCGATCGACGACGAGCGTTTCCTTGACGCGCGAGACGAGCCGATCGGCCAGCCGCGCGAGGTCGAGGTCGCCGTTCAGGTCGCGCGCGAAGCCCACGAGCGCGCGGCGGTAGTCGTACCGGTCCCGGTAGAACGCGCGGTCGATGGCCGACTGCAACGCGTCCTTCACCGGGCGCGCCGCCAGCACCATCACCAGCGTCGCGAGGAACGCGATCAGCCACCGGTGCTCGTCCTCGCTCTGCACGAAGTACGTGCTCGACGAGCGCAGCAGCAGCGCATACACCGCCACCGCCGCCGCCGCGCCCACGGTGTAGACGAAGAGGCGCTTCAGAATCACCTCCACGTCCATCAGCCGGTAGCGGACGATGGCGGAGGCGAACGCGAGGGGGATGAAACCGAGCGGAATCGCCGAGAGCTGCATCGGCAGGGACGGCGTGCCGCCGAGCGCCCACGGGATCGCGTAGCCGAGGGCGAACGGCAGGCCGCCGAGCGCCGTGCCCCACACGATCCAGCGCAGCTGGCGGCGCGAGGTCACCGACCGCACCTTGCCGAGCGCGCGAATCAGCACGACCAGGCCGCCGACGAGGAACGCGGCGAGGTAGGCCAGCTCGAGCCGATCGAGGAAGCTGATCACCCGGATGAAGTACTCCGGATCGGCGCCCGACCGCAGCATCGCGAGCATGCGCGTCGACAGGAGCACCGCCGCCGGCAGGTAGACCGCAGGCAGCCACTGCTCCATGCGGCTGCGGAACCCGGCCGAGTGCGGACGTTCCGGGAACACCAGCGCGAAGTGCAGGAAGAGCGGCGGCAGCAACAGCAGCGCGATCTGGTCGCCCCAGTAGAAGACCCAGTCGACGCGATCGAGCCGTCCGCTGAACGAGAACGTAAACACGCCGAAGAAGGCCACCGAGAGCCAGAAGAAGTGCAGCGTGGCCTGATCGTCCGGCCGGCGCGTACGCACCGTGGCGCCGATGAGCAGGCTGAAGATGCCGACGGCGGCCAGCACGTAATACAGGGCCCCGGCGCCGCGGGGGATGGGCATGAGGCTCAGTTCGAGCACCTCGCGCGACCCGAGCCGGAGCACGGTGTAGGTCGTGCGGACGCCGCCCCCCGCGCGTCCCAGGTGGTCGAGCACCTGATCCCGCCCCTCGACGGGCTGGCCGTCGATCGCGAGCAGCACATCGCCCAGCTGGAGTCCGGCCCGCGCGGCGGCGGTCGCCGGCGCGACCTCTGCCGCCACGACCCCGGCGCTCCGTTCGACCCAGAGCACGCCGTCCTCGACCTCGTTGGAGGTGGCACGCTGCACGATGTTGGCGGCGCCGAGCGTGAAGAGGACCAGAGCCACCCCGATCGGCAGGGCCGTGCGCGCCCACTCCCGCCAGACCTGGCGCGGAAGACTGAGCGGTTCGGACGCGGGGGTGGCGGTCATCGGACTTCTGAAATGGTCACCGGATCGTATAGCAAACGACATACCACGATCCGGAACCATGGAGTCACGTCAAATGATTGAAAAACCTGCGCTTATTCATTAGCCGCATTCGGAAGGCGCCCATAATCCAAAATGATGGACAAGCAATCCAATCGCGAGGATAGAGAGACATAAGTCAATGCTGGTCATTGACTTAGAAGCAGGCGAGCCTCGACTGTCAGGGGAGGCGAAGAAGACGCCTGACCGCGGGGTGCACCGCGGGTCCGAGGCTAGAAGCGGACCTGGACGCCGCCCACGATGCGCTTGGGCGGACGGACGACCATGAGTTCGTCCAACATGGAGCGCTCGGCCGTCTCGCGGAACAGGTTGCGGATGCCGAACAGCATGTCCCACTGGGCCCGCGTGAAGTTCAGGAACGGCAGCGCCTGGCTCACCTGCACGTCGAACCGTCCGTCGAGGCCGGCGCGTTCGTCGGCGCCGTACCGCCGGAGGTACGCCGTGTTGACGCGGTAGAGCACGACGAACCGCGTGGCCGACTGCGGCACCTCGGCTTCGAGCGAGGTGGACAGGTCGTGGATGCGCCGGTCCTGCGGGAGGATCGCCGAGGGCACCCACGCGGCCAGCATCTCGAGGTCACCCGCAGGGGCGGCATCGACCGAGGCGGCGCGCGACTGCGAGTAATCGATGCTGCCACGCACGTAGCTGGACATGGCGTGGGTCAGCGTCACGCCCCAGCCTTCGATGTCGAGGTCGCCGGCCGAAGCCACGTAGTAGTGGCCAAGGGACGCCGCCGGCGTGCGCGGCGTGATGAGGCCGAAGATGGTGACGGCCTGATTGTCGATCCGCTGGCGGAAGGCGCGTACGCCGAGCGTCGCCCCGTCGAACTCGCGCTCGACGCCGATCTCGTAGTGCTGCACATCCTCGCTGCGGAAGCCCGCGCTCGAGAGCGGCGCGAACGTGCGCTGCGGGGGCAGCCAGGCGGCCCGCGCCGGCGGCAGGAACTCGTCGGCGCCGGGCGCAATGTGCGACAGGCTCGCCGAGGCGCGAACGCGGTAGCCGTCGACGGGCGAAAAGGCCACGCTCATCCGCGGACTGAGCAGCCCGGGACCGCCCAGGTAGTCGTAGCGCGCGTAGCGCGCGCCGACGCCCACCGACAGCTGCGGGTTGATGGTGAACTCGTCGTGGACGTAAATCGACCCGACGTTGCGGTGGCCGTCCACGACGGTCGCCAGCATGGCCGGGTTGCCGCCTTCGTACCGTTGCAGGCTGTACGACCAGCCGACCTCGTAGCGGTGCCGGGCGGGCGCGCGGACCGTATAGGCGCCCGCCAGCATCCACGAGCTCACATCGCCCTGATTCATGGCGACCTTCACGTCCCAGTCGGCGTGGTCGCCGACGGCCGCGCCGAGCGACATGAACGCGATCCCGCGCGCCTGGTCGAGATCGAACGGCTGGCCCGGGCCGCTGAACGCGTTGGTCGTGAGGACGTTGACCTGCCCCTGCAGTTCCGGCAGGTCGGTGAAGAGCGACGCGGCCATGCGCGCCGACGACTCGACGGCGCGCCCGAGGAAGTCGAGCGAGTCGGTCCAGTCGCGGTCGCCGGTGTCGAGGCCGGCCAGGCCGTGGGCGTCCTTCAGGATGCTGCGCTTCAGACGGCGCAGGCGCCAGGCCATCTCGGTTTCGCTGCGGGGCGACTCTTCGTCGACCTCGAGGGCGTCCTGCGCCGTCACACCCGCGGCCAGGACACGCGGCGCCACGCCGTCGCGGCGCAGGGTGAACGACGAGGCGGTGGTGGCCGACGGGCGCACCTCGACGAGCGTGGTGCGGGCGGCCGTATAGCCTTCAAGATGCGCGCGGACCAGGTACGGTCCGGGCGTGAGCTGCCGGAGCTGGAACGCCCCGGTCTTGTCCGTCACGGCGAACGCCGTGCCCTGCCCGAGGGCCGAGACCACCACCCCATCGAGGGGCGCGCCCCCGTCGTCGAGCACCGTGCCGAAGATCGCGCCGCTCGGCGCGGCCGCCACCTGCACCACGTCGGGCGCCTGGTGCGGCGCCTGCGCGGCTGCGTCGTACACGAGTCCGGGCCAACCCAGGACCATCGCCGAGACGAGCAGGCAGCGGGGGGCGCTCATAGGCAAGACTCTCGGGCGCCCGCCCCTCCGAGGAGGGGCGGGGCCAAACCAGGTTACGACGCCGTGACGGTGAACTTGACGTTGCGCACGAGCTCGCGGCCGGCCGCCTTGTCGATGATCTTGATCTCGAGCCGGAAGTCGCCCTCGGGGAACGTGGCGAGCGGCACCGTGATGCCGCCCGGGACCGGGAACACGGCCGGGTCGAACTGCGGCGGCAGGTTCGAGGCGTTGATGTTCTGCGGGTTCGTCTTGTTGAAGAACTTCTCCTCACCGTCCTCGGTGCGGTGGAAGTTGTATTCCATCACCAGGTCCGGCTTCCCGCCGGCGTCAAGGCCGGGGTTGTAGACCTGGAAGAAGATGTTCAGCTCTTCGCTCTTCTTGAAGTCCTCGTCGAGCGCCGGGATCAACTCCTGCGCGCCGAACACGAAGGGGCGCTCGCGCTGCTCCTCGGGCGAGATGGGCGCGGTCAGCATGTTCACCGTGTCGGTCACGAGCACCGAACTCGTCGTGAACTCGGCCGCGAGATCCGGCACCGTGATGCTGGTCTTGTACACGCCGGTCACGTAGGTCGCGCCGCGCTGCGGCTTCTCGGGCGCGCGCTCCTTCATGGCGAGGTAGACGTCGTAGGTGCCGGGCACGGCCATGAACACGCGGTTCAGGCGCGCGGGGCTCGAGGCCACCTGCGCGGCCGGCACGAAGTGGATGTCGTCCCACGGGTACTCGGCGCGCTTCTTCGGGTCGACCTCGACCGCCGGATCCACGACGCGCACGTAGAGCGCCATGTCCTTGGCGGGCGCGCCGGTGACCTCGAGGCTGAACGGCACGAACGTCCGGGCTTCCTGGGACTTCAGGAAGTAGGGCGTGATGTTGAACGTGATGTCCGTGGGCCCCGCCGTGCCGGCCATGACGCCGTCCACGAGCTTCACGAGCGCCTCGATCTCCTCGCGCTCCTGGCGGTTGCGATTCCGGTCATTCCCACGCTGCGCCAGCGCTTCCGCGGCGAAACCAAACACCAGCGCCACGACCATCGTCAGCGCCAGACCACGCGTGCGTTCCATCATGAGTTCTCCCTGAGAGTGCTAAGAATCCGGATCCTCAAATGATAGGGGGGCACGCCCGGGATGTCAAACCCTGCAAACCACTGTGCCGCTGCGGGTTATCGGCGACTGAGCCACCCTTGTGGTAACGTGGTCATCCTTCCGGACCACGGGGCGATGGCGGTCCGGCCCGCAGGAGACTGATCGGAACGGCTATGGTGCGCGACGATGTGCTGGTGATCGTGCTGGCGGGGGGCGTGGGCGAGCGCCTGTTCCCCCTGACGAAGGAGCGCGCCAAGCCGGCGGTCTACTTCGGCGGCCCCTACCGGATCATCGACTTCGTCCTCAGCAATTGCGTCAATTCCGGCCTGCGCCGCGTCTTCATCGCGACCCAGTACAAATCGCTCTCGCTCAACCGGCACCTCCGGCGCGGCTGGAGCATCATGTCGGACGAGCTCGACGAGTTCATCGAGATCCTCCCCCCGCAGAAGCGCGTCGGCGAGCACTGGTATCTCGGCACGGCCGACGCCGTGTTCCAGAACCTGTACTCGATCGAGCAAGAGGCGCCCCGCTACGTCGTCGTGCTCGCCGGGGACCACGTCTACAAGATGGACTACCGCCGGATGCTCGACTTCCACATCGAGCGCGGCGCGGCGGTCACCCTCGCCACGATCGAGGTGCCCGTGGACGAAGGCGACCGCTTCGGCATCGTGGCGGTGGACGAGACGGCGCGCGTCGTGGGCTTCCAGGAGAAGCCGGCGCAGGCGGCGCCGATGCCCGGCCAGCCGGACCTCGCGCTCGCCTCGATGGGCATCTACGTGTTCGACATGGACGTGCTGACGCGCGCGCTGGCCGAGGATGCGGCCCGGCCGGACAGCCGGCACGACTTCGGCCGCGACATCATCCCGGCGCTCATCGGCACCGGGAAGGTCCATGCCTACGGGTTCTACGACGAGAACAAGAAGGCCGCGAAGTACTGGCGCGACATCGGGACGCTCGATGCGTACTTCGACGCGAACATGGACCTGTGCCACGTGAACCCGGACTTCAACCTCTACGACCCGGAGTGGCCGCTCCGGACGTTCATGCCGCAGGCGCCGCCCGCGAAGTTCGTCTTCGGCGAAGACAGCGGGCGGGTGGGCATGGCGCTCGACTCGGTCGTCTCGAACGGCTGCATCGTCTCGGGCAGCCGCATCGAGGGCAGCGTGCTCTGCCCGAACGTGCGGGTGCACAGCTTCGCGTCGATCGAGCAGTCGATCCTGATGCCGGGCGTGCGCGTCGGGCGGCACGCGCGGATCCGGCGCGCGATCATCGACCGCGACGTGCTGATCCCGCGCGGCGCGTGCATCGGCTTCCATCCGGAGGAGGACGCGCGGCGGCACACCGTCAGCGAGGACGGCATCGTGGTCGTGACGGTGGACGACGAGCCGTTCGTGGCCCCCATCTCCGAGGAAGCCCTGCGGCTCGAGGCCGCGGTCGACCGCCGCGGCTGACCGCGGATTTGGTATCCTGCGACGTCCCCCCGTTGCCCGGTCGCCATGCGACCGGAGGCCCTCACAGCCGGAGACCTGGACCGCCATGATCATCAGCACCGTGCACGGACGGGAGATTCTCGACTCCCGCGGCAATCCCACCATCGAAGTTGACGTCACGCTCGACACCGGCGTGCTGGGCCGCGCCGCGGTGCCGTCGGGCGCGTCCACGGGCGAGCGCGAGGCGCTCGAACTGCGCGACGGCGACGGCGGGCGCTACCTCGGCAAGGGGGTGCGCACGGCGGTCGGCCACGTCAACGGCGAGATCGCCGCGGCCCTCTGCGGACGCGACTGGACGCAGCGCGCGCTCGACGAGGCGCTCCTCGCGCTCGACGGGACGCCCACCAAGAGCCGACTCGGCGCCAACGCGCTGCTGGGCGTCTCGATGGCCGCCCTGCGGGCGGGCGCGACGGCAGCGGGCCGCCCGCTCCACGCGCACATCGCGGTCGAATCTGGCGCAGGCGCGACGTACACGCTGCCGGCGCCGATGATGAACATCCTGAACGGGGGCGCCCACGCCGACACCAACGTGGACTTCCAGGAGTTCATGGTGATGCCGCTCGGCGCCGGGTCGTTCTCGGAGGCGCTGCGCGCCGGCGTCGAGATCTTCCACACGCTGAAGGGCCTGCTGAAGGCGCGCGGGCTGGCCACGAGCGTCGGCGACGAGGGCGTCTTCGCCCCGCACCTGCGGTCGAATCGCGAGGCCATCGAGATCGTCCTCGAGGCCATCGGCAAGGCCGGCTACGTGCCCGGCGGCAACGTCTGGATCGCGCTCGACCCGGCCGCGAGCGAGTTCTACGCGGGCGATGGACGCTACGACCTGAAGCGGTCGGGCGAGGGCCTCCACGACCGCGATCAGATGGTGGCGCTCTGGACCGACTGGTGCCGGCAGTATCCGATCTGCTCCATCGAAGACGGCCTCGCCGAGGGCGACTGGGACGGCTGGGCCGCGCTCACGCGCGCCCTGGGCGCCTCGGTGCAGCTCGTGGGCGACGACATCTTCGTGACCAACCCCGCGATCCTGCGCAAGGGGATCGACGCGGGGGTGGCCAACGCGCTGCTCGTGAAGCTGAACCAGATCGGCACGGTGACGGAGACCTTCGACGCCATGGCCATGGCCCGCGCGGCCGGGTACGCGAGCGTGATCTCACACCGGTCGGGCGAAACGGAGGACGCGACGATCGCGGACCTGGCCGTCGGCACGTCCGCCGGCCAGATCAAGACCGGCTCGGCCTCGCGGAGCGACCGCACCGCCAAGTACAACCAGCTGCTTCGCATCGAGGAGGCGCTCGGCGGCGCCGCCACCTACGCGGGCCGCACCGCGATCCGGCAGCTCGCCTGACCGTTCACCGTTCACCGTTCACCGTTCACCGCGAGGATCGTCACCCCATGCACAAGCTCGTGCTGCTCAGACACGGTGAGTCCACCTGGAATCAGGAAAACCGGTTCACGGGGTGGACGGATGTGGACCTGACCGAGAAGGGCATCGCGGAGGCGCGCGCCGCCGGGCGGTTGCTCAAACAGGAAGGGTTCGTCTTCGACGTGGCGTTCACGTCGCTCCTGAGGCGCGCGATCCGCACCTGGTGGATCACGCTCGAGGAGCTCGACCAGCTCTGGCTCCCGGTCACGCGCGACTGGCGTCTCAACGAGCGCCACTACGGCGACCTGCAGGGGCTGAACAAGGCCGAGACCGCCGCGCGGCACGGCGATGCCCAGGTGAAGATCTGGCGCCGCAGCTACGACATCCCGCCGCCGCCGCTCGCGAACGACGACCCGCGCCATCCCGCGCGGGATCCGCGCTATGCCGGCGTCCCGCCAGGCGACCTGCCCGTGGCCGAATCGCTCAAGGACACGGTGGCGCGGTTCCTGCCGTTCTGGCACGGCACCATCGCGCCGGCCATCACGGCCGGGCGCCGGACGCTGATCGTCGCGCACGGAAATTCCCTGCGCGCCCTCGTGAAGTATCTGGACAAGGTGCCGGAGCACGAGATCGTCGAGCTCAACATCCCCACGGGGATCCCGCTGGTCTATGAGCTCGACGCCTCGCTGACACCGATCAGGAGCGCGTACCTGGGTGACCAGGACGCGGCGAAGCGCGCGGCCGCCGCCGTCGCCAATCAGGCGGCGACGCGGACGTCGACTTCGTCGAACTAGGTGCCGCCCTCCGCCTTGGCGTCCTCGGACGCGATGCGGAGGGAGCGAAGGAAACGGCGGTCGTTCGCGGTCATGTCGTAGGCGCGGCGCGGCGCCGACTGGCGCACGCTGGCCGCCACCTTGGCGGTCGGTTCGGCCTCGGACGCGTCCTCCGCCTCACCCGGCGCGCCGCCGCCCCTGGCCACGAAGCCCACGACGGCTTCCAGGGTGACGCGCATCTCGTACCCCTCGTCACGGGCGCGCTGGCGACAGGCTTCGACTTCGGGGTTACTGGCCACTGCGGCGGCAATGGCGTCGGCCAGCTCTCGTGCGAACCGGTTCACGACGTCATCCATTGGAACTCCCTCCTGACAGCCGCCGGGCTGGGCACCGCGGCGTGTGCCGATCAAGCGCTCCGGACCGGGCGGTCGGAGGAATCGGCTCCAAATTCGTCATAAGGCGGGGTTTACGGTTGCGGGAACTGGCCTGCATTCTACGGACCGGCGCCGCGAGAAGTCAAGGAGTAACCCCACAGGTGGTGGGCTGCGCGACCTTGTCCACTGCTAATTGGGCTTCAAGTGTTGATACACAAGATGTTGGGTCGCCTGCCCGCGGCGACACAATCTTGGGATTCCGGCCCCCGCACCGTTACAATCTCGCCGATGACTTCGCCCGCGCGCCCGTTTGTCCACCCTGACGATCTCTCCGGATTCGAGCCCGACCGCGATCTCGGCTACCCCGGCACCTTCCCCTATACGCGGGGCATCCAGCCGACCATGTATCGCGGCCGGCTGTGGACCATGCGGCAGTACGCCGGGTTCGGGACGGCGGCCGAGTCGAACCAGCGGTACCGCTATCTGCTGTCGCAGGGCGTGAGCGGGCTGAGCGTCGCGTTCGATCTGCCCACGCAGATTGGCTACGACTCCGACCACACCCTGGCGGCGGGCGAGGTCGGACGCGTCGGCGTGGCGATCGACTCGCTCGACGACATGGCCGCGCTCTTTGACGGCATCCCGCTGGACAAGGTGTCCACGTCGATGACGATCAATGCGACCGCCATCATCCTGCTGGGGCTCTACGTCGCGGTCGGCCGCCAGCAGGGCGTGCCCTCGACGAAGCTCTCGGGCACGGTGCAGAACGACATCCTGAAGGAGTACGTCGCGCGCGGCACCTACATCTACCCCCCCGCCGCCTCCCTCCGCATCGTCACGGACATCTTCGCGTTCTGCGAGCGCGACGTGCCGCAGTGGAACACGATCTCGATCAGCGGGTACCACATCCGCGAGGCCGGCTCGACGGCGATTCAGGAGGTGGCGTTCACCTTCGCCAACGCGATCGCCTACGTGCAGGCGGCCGTGGAGGCGGGACTCGACGTGAACGGCGTCGGCCAGCGCCTGTCGTTCTTCTTCAACGCGCACAACGACTTCCTCGAGGAGGTCGCCAAGTTCCGCGCGGCGCGGCGGCTCTGGGCGAGGCTGATGCGCGAGCGGTTCGGCGCGACGAGCCCGCGCGCCCAGCAGCTGCGCTTCCATACGCAGACGGCCGGCAGCACCCTCACCGCGCAGCAGCCCGACAACAACATCGTGCGCGTGGCCGTGCAGGCGCTGTCGGCGGTCATCGGCGGCACGCAGTCCCTGCACACCAACAGCCGTGACGAAGCGCTCGCGCTGCCGACCGAGGAGTCGGCGCGGCTGGCGCTGCGGACGCAGCAGGTGATCGCGCACGAATCGGGCGTGACCAACACGGTGGATCCGTTCGGCGGGTCGTACTACATCGAATCGCTGACCGACCGGATCGAGGCCGGCGCGCGCGAGCTGCTCGACCGCATCGACAGCATGGGCGGCACGCTCAAGGCCATCGAGGCCGGCTACATCCAGCGGCAGATCCAGGACTCGGCCTACAAGGCGCAGCAGGCCATCGACGCCGGCACCGAGGTCGTGGTGGGCGTGAACAAGTACGTCACCGACGAGGCACCTGGCGTGGACGTCTTCGCACTCACCGCCGGCGTCGAGGCCTCGCAGGTGGCGCGCGTCCAGGCACTGCGGGCCTCACGCGACACCGCCGCCTGGAGGGCGGCGCTCGCGGCCGTCGAGACCGCCGCGCGGGGCACCGACAACCTCGTCCCGCCCATCATCGCCGCCCTCGAAGCCCGTGCCACGGTGGGCGAGATTGCGGATACGATGCGTGGGGTATTCGGCGAATACACAGAAGTCTCGCTCGACTAGCGAGCTCGCCGAGAGCTTTCGGCGATCGGCTTTCGGCTGTCGGCTTCTCGATGGCCGGAGCGACTTGTGGAGACGCTGAGAGCCGAGAGCTGAAAGCCGAGAGCTGGGAGCCGAAAGCTGAGAGCCACACAACCGTGACTGACCACCTCCTCTCCGTCCGCAACCTGACGACCGTCTTCGACGTGGGCCCCCGGCCGCTCGTCGCGGTGGACGATGTGTCGTTCGACCTGGCGCGCGGCGAGACGCTGGGGCTGGTCGGCGAGTCGGGCAGTGGCAAGTCGGTGACGGCCTTCTCGATCCTGCGCCTGCTGCAGTCTCCGGGACGGGTGGCGGGCGGGCAGGTGATCTTCAACGGCCGCGATCTGGCCGCGCTGCCCGAGCGCGAGATGCGGCAGGTGCGCGGCGCCGGCATCGGGTTCGTGTTCCAGGAGCCCATGGCCGCACTGAACCCCGTGCTCCGTGTCGGCACGCAGATCGCCGAGTCGCTCATCGTGCACGGGCTGGCCACGCGGCGCGAGGCCCGCACCCGCGCCGTCGACCTGCTGCGCGCCGTGCGGATCACCGATCCCGAGGCGCGCGTCGACGACTACCCGCACCAGCTGTCGGGCGGCATGCGCCAGCGCGTGATGCTGGCGGTCGCGCTCGCCTGCCGGCCGCCGCTCGTCACCGCGGACGAGCCCACCACGGCGCTCGACGTCACGGTGCAGGCGCAGATCCTCGAGCTGCTCCGCGACATGCAGCGCGAGTTCAACCTCGCGCTCCTGCTCATCACCCACGACCTCGGGGTCATCGCGGAGACGGCGGACCGCGTCGCCGTGATGTACGCCGGCCGCCTCGTCGAGCAGGGGCCCGTGCGCGACATCCTGCGGGCGCCGGCGCACCCGTACACGCAGGGGCTGCTGGCCTCGATCCCAGGCGCCCGCGCGGGCTCGCGCCTGCAGGCCATCGAGGGCGTGGTGCCGAGCCTGACGTCCGTCCCCCCGGGGTGTGCCTTCGCCCCGCGGTGCGCGCACCGGATGGACGTCTGCGACACGGTGATGCCGCCCGAGTCGTGGATCACGCCGGACCACCGCGTGCGCTGCCACCTGCATCCGGCGCCCACGGACGCGCCGGCGTCGGAGTCACGGACCCACTGATGGCCCTGGTTGAAGTCGACCGGCTCGTGAAGCACTTCTCCCGCGGCGGCGGGCTCTTCCAGCCGGCGTCCGTCGTGCGCGCGGTCGACGATGTGAGCTTTGCGATCGAGGCGGGGGAGACGTTCGGACTCGTGGGGGAATCCGGAAGCGGCAAGAGCACGACGGGACGCGCCATGCTGCGCCTGCTCGAGCCGACCTCCGGCGCGGTCCGGTTCCAGGGCGAGGACGTGCTGCAGTTCTCGCGTGCGCGGATGCGCGCGGCGCGGCGCGAGATGCAGATGGTCTTCCAGGACCCCTACTCCTCGCTCAACCCCCGCATGCGTGCCGTCGACATCGTCGAGGAGCCGCTGGTCATCCATCGGATCGGCACCGCGGCCGCCCGGCGCGCGAAGGTGGCGGACCTGTTCACGCTGGTCGGCCTCGACCCGGCGCACCTCGCGCGCTACCCGCACGAGTTCAGCGGCGGCCAGCGCCAGCGGATCGGGCTGGCACGCGCGCTCGCGCTCGAGCCGAAGTTCATCATCGCGGACGAGCCGGTCTCGGCGCTCGACGTGTCGATCCAGGCGCAGGTCATCAACCTGCTGATGGACCTGCAGCAGCGGCTGCAGCTGACCTACCTGTTCATCGCGCACGACCTGCGGCTGGTGCGTCACATCTGCACGCGGGTGGCGGTGATGTACCTCGGGAAGATCGTGGAGATGGGCGAGACCGAGCGGCTGTTTGCCACGCCGCAGCATCCCTACACGCGGGCCCTGCTCTCGGCGGTGCCGGTGCTCGATCCGGACGCCCCGCGCCTGCGCGTCGAACTCGACCCCGCCTCGTTCAACCGCGACGCGCCCCTGCGCGACGTCGGCGATCGCCACTACGCGGCGGTCTGACGCTGATCACGTACAAACACGAAGGACACGAAGGACACGAAGACGAACCAAGGTCATACCTCAGGTGCTCCTGCTCGAGGCGGATTGAGGAATGACCGTCGTGCGTCCTTCGTGGCCTTCGTGACCTTCGTGTTTGTCCGTGATGAGCGTGTTTGTACGTGATCAGTTGGGCGGACGTGATCAGGCCGCGCGGCTGACGTCTCTCTCGACCTGGCCGTCGCGGATCGCGATGGTGCGGCGGGCGTGCTCGGCGACGTCGGCTTCGTGCGTCACGAGGATGATGGTGTTGCCGGCGTCGTGCAGCCGCTCGAAGAGCGCCATGATCTCGACGCCGGTCTTCGAGTCGAGGTTGCCCGTCGGCTCGTCGGCGAGCAGGATCGACGGGTTGTTGACCAGGGCGCGCGCGATGGCGACGCGCTGGCGCTGGCCGCCGGAGAGCTCGTTGGGCCGGTGCGTCATCCGGGAGCCGAGCTCCACCTTCTCGAGCGCGGCCTTCGCCCGCTCGTTGCGCTCACGCGCGGGGACGCCCGCATAGACCAGCGGCAGCTCGACGTTGTGCAGCGCCGTGGCGCGCGGCAGCAAGTTGAACGTCTGGAAGACGAACCCGATCTCCTCGTTGCGGATCCGGGCCAGCTCGTTGTCGTTCATCGTGCTGACCTCCTGGTTGTTCAGGAGGTAGGTGCCCTTCGACGGCGTGTCCAGGCAGCCGATCAGGTTCATCAGCGTGGACTTGCCGGACCCGGACGGCCCCATGATCGCGACGTACTCCCCCTTTTCGATCTGGATCGAGACCCCGCGCAGGGCATGGATCTCCTCCTCGCCCATCTGGTAGGTCTTCCACAGGTCGCGCGTCTCGATCAGCGGCATGCCGGGGGTCTCCGTGAGGGCGGCGGAATCGCCTGCCCTGTACTCTCTATCACAGACGTGCGGACCCGGGTCCCGGTTCCGGACGCCGGTCAGCCCCACTTCTGGAGCCGGTCGACCAGCCGGCGCACCGCGGCGGGGGCATCTTTCGGGATCCGGGCCGTCCAGTCGCGGATGTCCACCGGCACCACGGCCAGCTCCTTGGGCGTGCCGGGGATCTGACGCGCCCGTTGCTGGGCGATGGCGGCCGAAATCTCCTCGGCCGGGGCGATGGCCTGGCCGACGAGCAGGACGCAGATCGGCGCACCGGTCAGGTGCAGCCGGGCGCGCGCAGCAGCCGACCAGGCCTCGCTCGCGAGCGGGCCATCGACCACCCGGGCGATCCTGACCAGGACGCGCATCGGCGTGGCGGCCCGGAGCAGCCCGCCGCCGCCCCGGGGCACCAGCACCAGGTCGAACCCCTTGACCGCGGCATCGTCGCTCGGGCCAAGCGCGTCCGCCACCGCCTGGCGCACATGGTCGGTCGTGGCGCGCGACATGATGGAGTCGCGGAACAGCCGCTCGTCTTCGAACCGGTGGCGGCCGCTCGCCGGGTCACCGCCGGCGGCCGGGGGGGTGGGACGCGAATCCACCGTCGGGGGCGGCGGGGTCGCCGCGGCAGCCGGAGGGGCGGCCGGCCCCGGTGGCGCCGCCACGGCCGGCGCGCCCACGAGTGAGGCGTCGTAGTCCAGGCGCAGCGCCGGGTCCATCAACGTCTTGTAGGCGGCGGTGAGCGTGGCCGCACGCTCGGCGGCCATCTGCTGGAACTCGGCGCCGAGGTGCTGCACCTTGTCCGGATGATAGCGGGCGATTTCGCGCCGGAAGGCGTGCTTGATGGTGTCGAGGTCGGCGGTGGGGGCGACGTCGAGCAGTTCGTAATAGGAGGCCACCTACAATGGCCCTTTCTTGAACTCGGCGATGTTGGCCGGCGGCAGCTCGCGACGCTCGGTCGCCTCGCGCAACCGGCGCTCGCGGCGCGGCTCGTTGCTCCGCGCGCAGTAGGGACAGTACGACCAGCCCGTCTGCATCGATCGGCCGCACCCGGGGCAGCCCCCGCCCAGGCGCCGGCCGCACGACGGGCACGCCAGGAAGTCGATCGCCACGGCCGATCCGCAGCCCGGGCACGCGCTGCGAATCTCGCGCACCTCGGTGACCACCCGCAGCAGTTCCTCGGGCGTGGTCACGCCGCTCTTCACCTTCGCCAGCGCGTCCTCGCCGAGCGTGATCATGCCGGATCCCTGCGCCACCTCGCGCACCGCGTCCTCGGACGCGCGCTGGGCGATCATGCGGCGCAGTCGATCGGTGATCCGCATCACCTCGTAAATGCCGATCCGGCCGCGGTACCCGGTGTGGTGGCACTGCTCGCACCCCGCCGCCTTGTAGAACGGCAGCGACGCGGCGTCGCTCTCGGTGATGTTGAGCGCGCGCAGCACGTCCGCCTCGGGCGTGTACTGGCGCCGGCACGCACAGAGCCGCCGGACGAGCCGCTGCGCCACCACGCCGATCGTCGCCGACGCGATGATGTACGGCTCCACGCCGATGTCCATCAGGCGCGTCATCGTCGACGGCGCGTCGTCGGTGTGGAGGGTGGACAGCACGAGGTGGCCGGTCTGCGCCGCCTGCATCGCGATGCGCGCCGTCTCCTCGTCGCGGATTTCGCCGACGAGGATGACGTCGGGATCCTGCCGGAGGATCGACCGGAGCGCCCCGGCAAACGTGAGCTTGATCTTGTCGTTGATCTGCGTCTGGTTGATGCCGGGCAGCTGGTACTCGACCGGATCCTCGATGGTGATGATGTTCGTGCGCTCCGACTTGAGCGACATCAGCGCCGATGACAGCGTCGTCGTCTTGCCCGATCCGGTCGGCCCGACCACGAGGATCATGCCGTGCTGGAAGCGCAGGAAGTGGCGCAACTCGGTGAGCGAGGCCGCCGACATGCCCAGCTCCTCGAGCGGCGGCACGCCGCGCGACTGGTCCAGGACGCGGAGCACCATCTTCTCGCCGTGCACCGTGCGCAGCGTCGAGGCGCGGAAGTCGATGTCGCGGCCCTCGTCGGTCGCCGACCGCAGGCGGCCGTCCTGCGGCAGCCGCTTCTCGGCGATGTCCATCCCCGCCATGATCTTGAGCCGCGCGATCAGCCCCTCGTGCACCCACTTCGGCAGGTCCATGACCTCCTTCAGCAGGCCGTCGAGCCGGTGACGGATCAGCACGCCCTTCTCGAGCGGCTCGATGTGGACGTCGCTCGCGCCGCTCTTGACGGCGCTCTTGATCAGCAGGTCCACGAGGTCGATGATCGGCGCCGCCTCGCTGCTCTCGCGCAGCCCCCCGAGCGGTTCGAAGCCCTCGTCGTCGGACCGGCGCATGAGGCTGCGGTCGCCGCCCGCCAGCGGGTCCCGCGGCTGCGCACGCGCGACCGGCACGTGCGAGACGTGGAGCGGACGCGCCAGCGCCTTGTCGGGATACCCGACCCCGATGGCCTCGACGATGTCGGCGCGGGTGGCGACGACCTGGCGGATGCGGTAGCCCGTCTGGAACTCGAGGTCCTGCACCAGGCTGAAAAGCAGCGGGTCGGCCATCGCCACCGTCAGCAGGTTCTTCTCGAGGCGCACGGCGATGCACGACCGCTTGAGCGCCACGTCCTTCGGGATCAGGATGACGGCGGTGGTGTCGGGCGGATTCTCGGTGAGGTTCTGGTACGGGAACCCGAGCTGGTAGGCCAGCGCCTTGGCGATCTGGCGCTCCGTGGCCAGATTCATGCGCACGAGTACCGCGCCGAGCCGCTCGCCGGTCCGTTTGTGCTCGGCCAGCGCGGCTCGGAGATCGTCCTCAGTGATGAGGCCGGCCTGGATCAGGCACTCGCCGAGCTTCTTGCGCACGTTCTCCAGTCCCCGGAGCGAACGATCATCATAGAGAAGGCCACTCGCCCGACACAATCATGGTTTCGTCACGGAGTGCAATCCCGGGCAATCCCGTGACGGGAGGGGCTCCACCCCGTAACTATTTCGGTCAGAACAGGTTGCAGCCATAGCCCAGCTTCAGGTAGATCTGGCGGCATGATGTCGGATTACGGGATCCCGCCCGGCCCGCCGCGCCAGGACGCCCCCGCCGCGCCCCTGCCGGTGCGGGTGGCCGAGGCCATGCGGCACCGCCAGGAGGTGATCACCGCCGACGTGGTGGCGATCTTCCCGTCCCACGGACCGCAGCGCCTCGACACCGACTACTGCCTGCGCCTCGGCGCCCTCGCCGTCGTCGCGCTGGCCGAGGCCGTCGAACACGACGCGCTCGACTACCGCAGCCGCGCCGTGGGCGATCTCGCGACGGTGGTCGCGGAACGCGCCCTGAGCCCGGAGCAGCTGTTCGCCTTCGTGCACATCGCCGAGCGGACGACGATTGATGAACTGTCGCTCGACCCCGGGTTCGGCGCGACCACCGAGCCGTGGCCGCTCGTCTCGCAGCGCATCCGCGAGGCCTCCCTGCGCCTGCTCGCCGCGTGGACGACCCGTGCCGTGCATACGCCCTCGGCCGGGGCGCTCACCGACGCGCTGACCACCCTGCACACGCGCGCGGTGTTCGAGGCGGCGGTCGGCAAGGAGTGCCACCGGGCGGAGCGCTTCGCGCACCCCTTTGCCGTGTTCGTGATTGATGTGGACGCGCTCGGCGAGGTGAACCTCGCCCATGGCTACGGCGTGGGGGACCGCGTGCTCGAGCGGCTGGGCATCCTGCTCCGCACCTTCTTCAGGCAGCACGACTGGGTGGCGCGCTACGAGGAGGATGCCTTCGCGGTGCTCCTGCCGGAGACGACCGCGGCGGATGCCGCGACGCTGGCGGAGCGCGCGCGGAGCACGATCGAGGAGCGGCTCGCCTTCCGGGACTACCGGACCGAGCAGCGGGTCGTCGTCACCGTGAGCGTGGCCGTCGTCACGGTGGCGGGGATCGAGGGCGTGCCGGTGGATCCCGCGCGCGTGCTCGCCATCGCCGAAGACACCAGCCGCACGGCCAAGGCGCGCGGCCGCAGCATCGTCGTGCATCGGCCGCTGGCGTAGTCGCAGGCGCCGGCGGCGCGCGTGTCGCGCCTACCCTTCAATCGCCAGGTACTGCTCCTTCAGCCGGGCCACGACCGCCGGATCCGCCAGTGTGGTCGTGTCGCCGATGGCCTTCCCCTCGGCGATGTCCCGCAGCAGCCGCCGCATGATCTTGCCGGACCGCGTCTTGGGCAGATCCGCGGCGAAGATGATGTCGTCGGGGCGCGCAATGGCGCCGATCTTGTGCGCGACGTGCTTCTTCAACTCCTCGCCGAGCGCCTCCGAGATCGCCACCCCCTCCTTCACGGTGACGAACGCGGCGATCGCCTGGCCCTTGATCTCGTGCGACCGGCCGACGACGGCGGCCTCGGCCACGTGCGGGTGGTCGACGAGCGCGCTCTCGACCTCCATCGTGCCCAGCCGGTGCCCCGCCACGTTGATCACGTCGTCGACGCGGCCGAGGAGCCAGAAGTAGCCCTCCTCGTCTCGTTTGGCGCCATCGCCCGTGAAGTAGATGCCGCCGGGCCAGCGGCTGAAGTACTGCTTGATGAAGCGGTCGCGATCGCCGTAGATGCCCCGGAGCATCGCGGGCCAGGGCTTCGTCAGCGCGAGCAGGCCGCCGCCGACGGGCACGGGCTCGCCGGCGTCGTTCAGGATCTCGGCGGAGATGCCGGGAAACGTGTGCGTGGCCGACCCTGGCTTCGTGGCGGTGAGGCCGGGCAGCGGCGTGATCATCATCCCGCCCGTCTCGGTCTGCCACCATGTGTCCACGATCGGGCACCGCTCGGCGCCGATGTGGAGGTGGTACCAGATCCAGGCCTCGGGGTTGATCGGCTCGCCCACGGACCCGAGCAGGCGCAGCGACGAGAGGTCGCGGCGCCTCGGCCAGTCGGTGCCCCAGCGCATGAACGCGCGGATCGCCGTCGGCGCGGTATAGAAGATCGTGACGCCATGGCGTTCGACGATCTCCCAGAAGCGATCCTTCTCGGGCCAGTCCGGCGCGCCTTCGTACATCACGACGGTGGCGCCGTTGGCGAGCGGGCCGTACACGACGTAGCTGTGCCCGGTGACCCAGCCGATATCCGCCGTGCACCAGTAGACGTCGTCCTCCTTGAGGTCGAACACCCACTTGGCCGTCGCGTAGGTGCCCACGAGGTAGCCGCCGGTGGTGTGGACGATGCCCTTGGGCTTCCCGGTCGTGCCGGACGTGTAGAGGATGTAGAGCATGTCCTCCGCGTCCATCTCCTCGGGCGGGCAGTCGTGGCTCGCCTCGCGCATGAGGTCGTGATACCAGCGGTCGCGCCCGTCCTTCATCACGACCGGGATGTCCTGCTGCCCGCGCTGCACGACGATGACGGTCTCGATGGAGGGCGTGTCGGCGACCGCCTCGTCGGCCACCTGCTTCAGCGCGACGACGTGGCCGCGCCGGAAGCCGCCATCGGCCGTGACGAGGAGGCGGCACTGGGAGTCGTTGATGCGGTCGCGAAGGGACTCGGCGCTGAAGCCGCCGAACACGACGCTGTGCACGGCGCCGATCCGGGCGCAGGCCAGCATCGCGATCGCCAGTTCCGGGATGAGCGGGAGGTAGAGCGCGACGCGGTCACCCTTGGTGACGCCGAGCGATTTCAGGACGTTGGCAAACTGCGAGACCTGGCGGAACAGATCGAAGTAGGTGAGCGTGCGGCGGTCGCCGGGCTCGCCTTCCCAGATCAGCGCGGCCTTGTTGCGGCGCGCGCTGCGGGCGTGGCGATCGACGCAGTTCACGCTCGCATTGAGCGTGCCGCCGGTGAACCACTTGGCGTCGGGCGGCGTCCACTCGAGCACGCGCGTCCACGGGCGCATCCACTCGAGTTCGCGCGCGAAGCCCTCCCAGAACGCTTCCGGATCCGCCGCCGCGCGCGCGTACACCTCGGGGTCGTTGACGGCCGCCTGCGCGCGGAACGCCTCGGACGGGGGGAAGACGCGATGCTCCTGGAGCAGGGCGTCGATCTCGGGGGACACGGGCGGCGTCTCGCTCATGGAGCGAGAAGGTATCAGGATCCGCGAGCGGTTCAAAGAGGCGGGATCAGGAGACGCGGGATCCGAACCAGCGGAAGCGCTTCGGGCGGGCGCGCAGCAGCTCCAGGGCCGAGGCGCCCTGCTCGATCAGCGCGGGTTCGATGCGGCGCGCGCCGAGCGAGGCGCCGTCCTGGAGCGCGCGCTCGCACAGCAGGTTCACGAGGCGCGGCAGCCCGCCGGACAGGTCGTAGATCGCCTCGATGGCGCGCGGCGAGAAGACCTCGGAGCCGCCGCCGGCAATCATCAGCCGGTGCGTGATGTACGCGCCGCACTCATCGCGCTCGAGCGGCGTGAGCCGCGCGCGGGAGGCGATGTGCTGATCGAGCCGTTGCTCGGTGAGCGATTGCAGATAGCCGGAGGACTGCCCCACCAGGACGAAGCGCAGCATCGGCGTGCCGCCACGCTCGAGCGTCGACAGCTGCACCACCTGCTCGACGATCGCCTGCGGCATCAGCTGCGCCTCGTCGATGACGACGACGGCGGAGCGGGACTGGAGGCCGAGGAGGAAGTGGTGCAGGAGGTCTTCGAGTTCGTTGCGCGTGGCGCCGGCCAGCCGGCCGCGCCGCACCTCGTCGACCGACACCGCCCCGAAGTCCTGGAGCAGCAGCCGGAGCAGGTCTTCCGGCCGGAGCAACGGGTTGGCGACGAACGACGCCGGGCCCTGGCGGGTGAGCTGCGTGACCAGCGTGCGGCACAGCGTGGTCTTCCCCGAGCCCAGATCCCCGGTGATCATGAGAAAACGCTCGCCGCGCCGCTGCGCCACCGCCACCATTTCCAGGGCGCGCCGGTGGGCGCCGCTCCGGAAGTGGTACTTCTCGTCGGGGGTCAGGCTGAACGGCCTTTCAACGAGGTCGTAGGCGCGCTCGTAGCTTTGCAGGGTGTCCATCGGCTCGTCCGAGGGGTATTTCGGATCGAAGGGGGGAGAACTTCAGGTGCCGAGGTGCCCAGGTGCCCAAAGTGCCCGGGTGCCCAGGGTGCCCAGGTGCCCAGGGTGCCCAGGTGCCCAGGGTGCCCAGGTGCCCAAGGTGCCCAGGTGCCCAGGGTGCCCAGGTGCCCGGGGTGCCCAGGTGCCCAGGGTGCCCAAAGTGCCCGGCCCGGGTGCCCGGGGTGCTCCGACTACTGGGGCGGGAGCGGCGGGGGCGGGGTCCACTCGGCCGGGACCGGTGGGGGGGTGGACTTGCGGAACGCCAGGGCGCCGATGATGCCGCCGGCCATCGCGAACAGGCTCCCGACGATCAGCATCAGGAGAAACTGGAAGACGATCCCCGCGCCGCGCGCGGCGCCCGAACGGAGGCCCTCCATCCAGGCCTGCATCCCCGGCGGCAGGTCCGCCGAGTTCTGCAGCATCGACTCCACGAGGCTCTGCTGCAGCGGCGCCAGCGCGAAGCTGAGCGGAATCTCGATGACGAGCCACACCACCGCGCCAACCGCGCCCGCCATCACGCCCACGAGCGCCCCGTCCCCCGCCGTGATCGGCGTGGGACGCTGCTGCTGCAGCAGGTAGGACGACACGCTCCCGCCCGCCACGATCCACGCGCAGCAGCACAGGTTCACGAGGTTGACGATCGGCAATGCCGACAGCACGCCGATCGTCACACCACCGAGGAGCGCGGGCTGCAGCACCGTTGTACGTCCTTAGTCGTAGTACTCGCGGCCGAGGTGCGTGATGAGCTCCTCGCCCATCATGTAGCGCAGCGTGTTCTTCAGCTTCATCAGCTGAATGAACAGGTCGTGCTCGGGGTAGACCTCGGGCGCGTGCATCGGAGCCTTGAAGTAGAACGACAGCCACTCCTGGATGCCCGACATCCCCGCGCGCTTCGCCAGGTCCAGGAACAGCGCCGAATCGAGCACGATCGGCGCCGCCAGGATGGAGTCACGGCACAGGAAGTTGATCTTGAGCTGCATCGGGTAGCCGAGCCAGCCCACGAGGTCGATGTTGTCCCAGCCTTCCTTGTTGTCGCCGCGCGGCGGGTAGTAGTTGATGCGCACGACGTGCGACAGATCCTTGTACAGCTCGGGGTAGAGCTGCGGCTGGAAGATGTAGTCGAGCGCCGACTTCTTGCTCTCTTCCTTCGTCTTGAACGACTCGGGATCGTCCAGCACCTCGCCGTCGCGGTTGCCGAGGATGTTGGTCGAGTACCAGCCGCGCACGCCGAGCATGCGCGCCTTCAGGCCGGGCGCGATCACCGTCTTGATCAGCGTCTGCCCGGTCTTCATGTCGTTGCCGGCCAGCGGCGACCCGGTCTGCGCCGCCAGCTCCAGCATCGCCGGAATGTCGGCCGTCAGGTTCGGCGCGGCGTTGGCAAACGGCAGGCCTTCCTTGAGCGCGGCGTACGCATACACCATGCTCGACGGAATCGCGTCGTCGCTCGCCTCGAGGCCCTGCTCGAAGGCCGCGAGCGTCTGGTGCACGGGGCCTTCCTTCATGAAGACCTCGGTGCTCCCGCACCACACCATCACCATGCGATCGAGGTTGTGGGCGGCCTTGAAGTTGCGGATGTCCGCAATCAGCTGCTCGGCGAGGTCCTTCTTGTTCTTGCCCTTCTTCACGTTCGGGCCGCTCAGCCGCTTCACGTAGCGCTGGTCGAACACCGCCGGCATGGGCTTGATGGCTTCGAGGTCGTCGCGGATCTGATCGAGCAGCGACGCCTCGAGCACGCCGGCCGTGCGCGCCGCCGCGTAGCAATCCTCTTCGAAGATGTCCCAACCCGCGAAGACGATGTCGTCGAGGCCGGCGAGCGGGGCGAAGTCCTTGATCCGGGGCGTGCGGTTGTCGGTGCGCTTCCCGAGACGGATGGTCCCCATCTGGGTCAGGGAGCCGATCGGAAGCGCGAGGCCCTTCCGGATGGCGGCGACGCCCGCGATGGTCGTAGTGCTGACGGCGCCGAGGCCGACGAGCAAAATGCCTAGTTTTCCACGAGTTGGAGCGATTTTTACAGGCTGGTTCACAACCGAAAACTATATCATGTCGCCATGTTCCTGCGGTTTCTGCGGCGCCAGCCCACCGACCCCCTGCACGTCTCGATGATGGGCGTCCGGATGGGCGAGCGCGTCCTGCAGATTGGCTGTGACGACCCCACCCTGCTCGGCGGCGTCTCGCTCAAGGTGGGCCTGAGCGGCACGGCCGCGTGCATCGTCACGAGCGGCGCCGACGCCGCGCGCGCCGAGCGCGCCGGCGCCGACGCGGGCGCCCTGCTCGATGTGCAGCAGACGCCCCTCGCCACGCTCCCCTTCGACGCCGCCGCCTTCGACCTCATCGTCGTCGATGACACCGCCGGGACGTTCGCGGCGCGCGCGCACGAGGAACAGGTGGCCGCGCTCGGAGACGCCCTGCGCGTGCTGCGCGCGGGCGGCCGCATCGAGATCGTGGAGGGCCTCGGCACCGGCGGCCTCCGCAGCAAGCCGATCGCGCGCAGAAGCGGCTACGCCGGAGACGCGCTCCTCACCGAAGCCGGCTTCCGCCCGGTACGCCTGCTCGCCGAACGCACGATGTACCGGTTCTACGAGGGCCTGAGACCGGCCCGGTAGAACTTCGCTGGCGGCGATCAGCGACCGGCGATCAGCCTTCGGCTCTAAGCTGTCGGCTTTCAGCTTTCAGCTCTCGGCTCTCGGCGATCAGCGATCAGCGATCAGCTGTCGGCGCCGTTCACCGCCCCCGCCTTCGCTCGCCTGTCAAGTGCGCGCGAACTTCGGCGGGTCTCGCCGAAGCGGCCTGCGGCCGCGGAGGGCGGACGCCGCCCTACCTCGCACACGTGAGGTGACGTCCGCCATCGATCGAGATGGTCTCGCCCGTGATCCACGCGGCGCGGTCCGACGCCAGGAACAGGATCAGCTCGGCCACTTCGTCGACAGTGCCGGGACGCCCGAGCGGATGCGTCTCGCGCGACCGCTCGAGGAAGGCGGCGTACTTCTCCTCGTCCATGCCCCCGCGCCGGTGCAGGTTCGTCACGACGACGCCCGGGTTCACCGCGTTGACGCGCACGCCGTGCGGGGCCCAGTCGAGCGCGGCACACCGCGTGAGCTGGTCGACGGCGGCCTTGCTCGCGCAGTACGCGGCCAGGCCCGGAAACGCACGCAGCCCCGTCACGCTCGACACGTTGACGACGGCGCCCTTGCGCGCAAGGAGGTGCGGCAGGGCCTCGCGCATCAGGCGGAAGGGCGCGCGCACGTTGATGTCCATCATCCGGTCCCACAGGGCATCGTCGGTCGCCTCGGTGGCGGCGCCCGCGATGATGCCGGCGGCATTCACCAGCACATCAAGGCCGCCCAGGCCCGCCGCCGCCGCGACGATCCGCGAGGGCGCGTCGACCGCGGTGACGTCCGCCACGACGACCACCGCCGTGGCGCCGTCCGCCGCCAGCGTCCGCGCCACCTCGCCGAGCGACGCCTCGTTCCGCCCCACCAGCACGACGCCCGCGCCGGCCCGTCCGAGCGCCAGCGCCGTGGCCTGTCCGATGCCGCTCGACGCCCCCGTGACCACGCCAACCTTGCCCGCAAAGAGATTCGCCATGCGCTGAGTATACGAGGTGGATCCGGACTCCACGGAGGACACCCGGCCGTCCGACGGGGACACCTCGGCCAGCGGGTGGGGACGAACGGACGCAGATTTCGCGTGTTTCGGGGCGAAAAGCGACCGGTCGAGTCCCGACCGCCGCCCCGCGCACGCGGCAAGGGATTTGCCTCGGACCCTCTCATGCCCGCCTCGCCACTCGCCGACGTCGTCTCCCTCGAGGAGATCGCCGAAGCGGCCGGCGTCCCGGCCGCGGAGGTCGAGGCGCTCGCCGCACGAGGCGCGGTGTGCACGGTGGAGGCCGCGTCGCGCGGAAGCGTCCCCGAGGCGTTCGCGCGGCTGGTGGCCTTTGACGAAGCGGTGCGGGTCGTCGTCGCGCTCCAGCGGGGCGACCTCCGACCGGCCGCCGGGACCGCGGGCGTCGCGCTGTTCACCCCCCCGCCGGCCGCACGGCGGTCCCCCGCGATGACGGTGGCCCTCTCGGGCGGCGCGCACGCCGCCGTCGCCATCCTCGCGGTGGTCGCCAGCCTCGGGTGGACGGCCACGGCCAGCGAACGCACCGAGCCACTCAAGATCGATCGTCCCGAAGTGCGCCTGGTGTTCCTCTCGATGCCGGGACCCGGGGGCGGTGGCGGCGGCGGAGGGCTTCGTCAGCCGACCCCGCCCCCGCGGGCCGAGCGCCAGGGGACCCGGCGCCTGAGCAGCCCCGTCCCCGCGCGGCCGCTGACGCCGCCGATGCGGCCGCCCCCGCGTCCCGTCGAGCCGCCCCCGCTCGTGGCCCGGTCGCTGCCGGCGCCGGTGGCGGCCGTGCCCGCCGACACGCGGGACCGCGAAGGCGTGGTCGAATCGGTGCCGGCCATCGAGGTCGAGACCGCGGGTCCCGGCACCGGCGGCGGCGTGGGCACGGGCGAAGGCACGGGCGCGGGCGCCGGCCAGGGCACGGGGATTGGCGACGGCTCCGGAGGCGGCACGGGCGGTGGCCCGTATCGGCCCGGCAGTGGCGTCACCCCCCCACGGCTGCTGCGCGAAGTGCGCGCCGACTACACGGAGCAGGCGCGACGCGCGGGCATTGCGGGCGACGTCGTCCTCGAGATCACCGTGCGTCGCGACGGCACGGTTGGGGATGTCCGCCTGCTGCAGGGACTCGGCGCCGGCCTCGACGAACGCGCCGTGGCCGCGGTGCGCCAGTGGCGCTTCGCGCCCTCGCAACTGCACGGCACGAACGTCGATGTGATCGTCGAGGTTGCCGTCGAGTTCCGGCTTCGGTAGACACGAGAGGCAGAGACATGGAGACCATCCTCCTCGCCACCACCATCGTCTCGCTGACGATCGCGCTCGTGATGGGCGTCGTCGCCTGGCGCGGGGCGCGTGACGGCCAGCTGCGTCGTGCCGCGCGGGTGGCGGCGCTCCGGGCCGCCGCGGAGCGCGAGGCGTTCCTCACCGCCTCTCAGCTCGCGGACGAACTGCCGCTCCGCGCCGAGCCGCCCGTCCCCGCGCCGGGCACGGATCTGTTCGCCGCGGCCGCGACGCCGGCGCCGGCGTCCCGTCAGCGCGGGCTGGCGTGGGCCGCCGGCGCGCTCCTCGTCGTGCTGGCCGGTGCGGGTGTCTCGATGTACTCCGGGCCGGCGCCCCCCGGCGCGACCGCCACCACCACGCCGCTCGAGCTGCTCACGTTGCGGCACGAGCGGGCGGGCGCCACGGTCCAGGTGTCCGGCCTCGTCCGCAACCCCGCCGGCGCCTCGCAGGTGGATCGGCTCACGGCCGTCGTGTTTCTCTTCGACGATACCGGCGCGTTCCTGACGAGCGCGCGGGCCCCCGTGGACTTCCTGCGGCTCGCGCCCGGCGACGACACGCCGTTCGTCGTCGCGCTGCCGGCGGCGCCGAATGCCGCGCGGTATCGCGTCAGCTTCCGGACGGACGCGGGCATCGTGGCGCACATCGATCGACGCGCTCCGGTGGCCGCCGCGGACGCCACGCCGGTGGCGCGATGACCCGGCACGATCGTCCGGCCGCCCTCCGCTGGAGGCGCCCGCTCGCCTCCGCCACGGCGGCGCTCGTGCTCCTCGGCACGGCCGGCCTCGCCGGCCAGGAAGGCTTCCGCTTCCGCAGCGGCGTGGAGCTCGTGAACGTCACGGCCACGGTCACCGACCGCGCGGGCCGGTTCGTCAGCGGCCTTCGTCTCACCGACTTCGTCGTGCGCGACGATGGCGAACCGCAGGAGGTGACGCACTTCAACAGCGAGCGCGTGCCGGTGAGCCTCGGGATCGTGCTCGACACGAGCGGCAGCATGGCGGGCGACCGCATGGCGGCGGCGCGGGATGCGCTCGACCGGTTCCTTCTCGATCTGCTGCGCCCCGACGACGAGGTGTTCGTCTACCGGTTCAGCACGCACGCCGAGCTCGTGCAGGAGTGGACGACCGATCGCCGGGAAGTGAGCCGGCGGCTGGGCCGGCTGTCCGCCGCGGGCGGCACGGCGCTCTACGACGCGGTGGCCGAGGCCGCCCCGATGGCGCAGTCGGGCCGTCATCGCAAGAAGGCGCTGCTCGTCATCTCCGACGGCAACGACACCAACAGCCGCACGACGGCCGGCGAGCTGGCGCGGTTGATTCGCGAGACGGAAGTGCTGGTCTACGCGATCGGCATCGATGCGCGCGGCGAGACCACCGTCACGCGGAACCCGCCGCGACAGCCGCCGATCTTCCGGCCGCCCATCCCGAACCCGTTCCCGATTCCCGGCGGCGGCGGGCGGCGCGGCAGCCCGCTGCCCCCGCCCCAACCACCCATGATGCCGCCCTCCGGCGGCGGCGGGACCGGGGATCGCGTCAACGTGTCGGCGCTGCGCGCGATCACGGACGACAGCGGCGGCCGCACCGAGATCATCCGCGCGCCGCGCGATCTCGATCCCGCGACGCGCGGCATCGCCGACGAGTTGAGCCAGCAGTACTATCTGGGCTACCCGAGCCCCGGCCACCGGGACAACCGGTGGCACACCATCGACGTCAGCGTGACGAACCCCTCGCTCCGCGTCCGCGCGCGTCGCGGCTACGTCGCGGCGCCGTAGTGTCCTGGAACCGTGATTCGTTGCATAAGTCCCGGAGCGCGGCGCCCGGCTGGCAAGGCGCGACGACCGAGAATACTGGGCGTATTTGAGGGAGAAGCAACGCCGCCAGCCGGGATGCCCCGCCCGGGAATTGTGTGACGAATCACGGTTCCAGGACACTAGCCACGCCGGCGCCCGCTGTCCCCCGGCACGCGCGCGCGCGTCCGCTCCAGGGGACGGACACGCCATCGCGCTACGAGTTACGGGCCGAACGGCGTTGGCACGCGAGTCGCAATAGGAGAGGGCAGGAGGTTCCTCTCATGCGCACGCGGCTCACCATCTTCACGTTCGTGATCGCGCTCGTGTCGGCATCCGGCGCCGGGGCCGAGGCGCGCAAGGACCTGCAGGTCTTCCGCGACATCTCCGACCAGGTCACCAGCTACACGCAGTTCACGATCTTCGACAGCGTGTCCGCCTCCGTGGTCCAGGGCGAGGTGCGGCTCACCGGATGGGTCACGATGCCGTACAAGAAGCAGGACATCGAGCGGCGCGTGGCACGCGTGGACGGCGTGCGCGCGGTGCGCAACGACATCGAGGTGCTGCCCGCCTCGCCGTCTGACGATGCGCTGCGCTTCCGCATCGCGCGGGCGATCTACAGCCACTCGGCGTTCTGGCACTACGCCTCGATGGCGCAGCCCCCGATTCACATCATCGTGGACCGCGGCCGGGTGACGCTGGCCGGCGTGGTGCTGGGCGACGTGGACCGGCTGCTGGCGCGGTCGCTGGCCTCGGGCGTCGGGGAGTTCGACGTGACCAACGCGCTCAAGACGGACGCGGAGGTCCGGCGCGCGCTCGAGACGTCGTAACGAAGGACGTACAAAACACGAAGGACACGTCCGCCTCTGCGGCCGGAGGCCGCTACGGCGTGACCTCGCCGAAGCTCGCCTGATATTGAGGCGAGCGGAGGCGGGAAGGCCACGAAGACGCCCAGAGGAGAAAGCTCCTCGGGGCTTCACCGAGTTACAGCCCTGTGTCCCCCTCGAGCGAAGGCGAAGTGACGGGAAGAGGCGCGAGGAAGTCGTGGTTTCGTGCGTGTCTTCGTGTCCTTCGTGTCCTTCGTGTCCTTCGTGTTTGTCCGTGACTCCCCGGCTAGCTAGAGGGTCTAGACGGCTTTCACCAGGTGGATCTCGTCGCGAATCGGGATGCCGGCGAAGCCGACCGAGGGCTGGTCGTTGAAGTGGCGCGCGACGGCGCCGGCCAGCACCTCGCTGATGCGGTAGCCGCGGCGCTGGTAGAAGTACAACGACGGCAGGTTGTCGTTCGTCGTGGCCACGAGCACGTTCGGCTTCTGCTCGGCGCGCGCCATCTGCTCGGCCTCGGCCACGAGATACGCGCCCACCCCGGAACGCTGCCACATCGGATCGGTCGCCAGGGCGAGGATCTGCAGCGCGTCGTCGCGCACGCGGTGCGCCAGGGCGCCCGCGATGTCGCCCTCCATCTCCGCCACCACGACGTCGGCCGTGTCGAGGTGCAGCTCCTCGCCGAAGATGATGAGCCGCGTGCGGCCGAAGTCGCGGTTGAAGAGCTCGTTCACGGCCCGGCGGTCGCGGTCCTCGGCGGGACGCACGCGCACGGGCGGCAGGTCCAGGTGGGGGCGGCAGCCGCAGACGACCTGCAGCCGCGCATCCTCCCAGTCGACGAACTTCCCGCAGCGCGAGCAGCGGAGCACGGTGGGTTTGGCGCCGAAGGCGAGCGTATTCATATTCAGTCGCGTGACAAGGGCACGGCCCCCGGAGGCGAGGCCCCCGGCGACGGGGCGGGCGCGCCGGGCAGGCCCGGTGCACGCCGCAGGACAAACCAGATGACGCCGGCAAAGGTGAGCCCGACGAGGCCGATGATGCCGGCAAAGAGCGTCAAGGTGCGACGCAGAATCGACTGCGTTTCCATGTGCGCCTCGATCGCGAGCGGCGCGCCGGCCAGCCGGTCGCGGAGCGGCTGCTCCCACGCGAGGATGTTGCCGCGCTCGATCGTGCCGTGCACCTGGTTGTGAAATGGCACGCGGCTCGGCAGGTGCATCCGGACGGCCACGCGCTCGTCCCCGCGCCACCCGGCGTCGCCGGCATCGCGCGCGGCGGCCTCCGCCAGGTCCTGCCGATAGACGAAGAGGCCGTCCCGCTCCTCGAATCGATAGCGTGCCCAGGCGAACGGCGGCGCCTCGGACATCCGGCGGATGTCCTCGACCTCGAGGCGCACGTGGACGTAGCGCCGGTTGTCGCGGCGGGACGTGCTGACCCGCGTGACGCGGGTGACCGGCGTCTCGTAGAAGGCCTCGACGTCGCGGCGGTCCAGCCGCGCGCGGGGATCGAGCGGCAGGTCCACGCCGCGCAGCGCGACGAGCGCCGGCACGGACGCGTTCACGTACACCGTCGCCGACCCGTCGAGCGCGAGGTAGATCTCCTCCTCGTACTCGTACTCACGAGACAGGATCTCGCGGCACGACACCGCGGTGAGCGCCAGGGCGCCGACGAGCGCCACGACCGCCACCTGCTTCCTGTCACTCCGTCCTTGCGCACGCCGCATGGCCACCGATCGCAATGATATACTGGCCGCCCTTCCATGGCCGACGCGCCGATGCTCTTCCTGATCGACGGCAGCAACCAGATGTATCGCGCGTATCACGCGATTCGGGGGCTGACCGGACCCGATGGCCGCTCCACCAACGCGGTGTACGGCTTCGTCACGATGCTGCGCAAGCTCATCGTCGATCACCAGCCCACGTACATCGCGGCGTCGTTCGACCTGCCCGGCGAGACGTTCCGCGACCAGCTCGCCGCCGACTACAAGGCCCACCGCGCGCCGATGCCGGGGGACCTCGCCGAGCAGATCCCGTGGGTGCACGAGGCGTGCGAGGCGCTCGGGGTCCCCATCCTCACCTCCGTGGGCTTCGAGGCCGACGATGTGATCGGGACGCTGGCCGAGCAGGCCGCGGCGCAGGGGCTGGCGGTGGGGATCGTCACCGGTGACAAGGACTTCTTTCAGCTCGTCGGCGGCCCGATCCGCGTCTACAACCCGCGTGACGAGGGCCTCTGGTTCGATCCGGCCGGCGTGGCCGGGAAGTTCGGCGTGCCGCCGGCGCAGGTGGTGGACGTGCTCGCGCTGATGGGCGATGCCACCGACAACGTGAAGGGCGTGCCGGGGATCGGCGAGAAGGGCGCGCGCGACCTCATCACGACGTATGGGTCGCTCGACGCGCTCCTCGAGAGGGCCGCCGAGGTGCCGCAGAAGAAGTACCGCGAGGCCCTGCTGGCGCACGCGGACGCGGCGCGGCACAGCCGCGAGATGGTGCGCATCCGCACCGACGTGCCCGTGCCGCTCGACCTCGAGGCGCTGCGGTACCGGGGCGCGTCCCGCGAGCGCTGCTACGCGCTCTTCTCGACGCTCGGCTTCCGGTCGCTCGTCACCGAGTTCGCGCCCACGGCTGACTCGGTCGACACGGACTACACGGCGCTCTCGACCGTCGCCGAGGTCGCCGCGCTCGCCGCCGAGATCCGCGCGGCCGGGCAGGTGGCGCTCCACGTCGTCGCGGGCGACGAGAGCGCCATGCGCGCGCAGATGGCGGGGCTGGTGTTCTCGACCGCGCCGCGGCGCGCGCGGTACGTGCCGCTCGAACGCGCCAGCCTGGTGAGCGGCCCCGGCGTCGACCGGGAGGCCGCGCTCGAGGCGCTCCGGCCGGTGCTGGAGGATCCCGCGATCGCGAAGGTCGGACACGACCTGAAGCGGTCGCTGATCCTGCTGGCGCGCGCGGGCATTCGCCTGGCGGGGTTGTCGAGCGACACGATGATCGCGGGCTACCTGCTCGACGCCACGCGATCGAGCCAGGCGCTCGAGCCGATGGCGCTCGAACAGCTCGGCTACCGCGCGATGACGGTCGACGAGGTCTGCGGGAAGGGGGCGAAGGCCACGCCGATCGGCGACGTGCCGGTCGAAAGCCTCGTCGACTACGCGGGCGAGCGCGCCGACCTGCCGCTCCAGCTCGCGGCCGGGATGATGCCGGCCCTGGCCCGCGAGGGCCTCGAGGCCCTCTACCGCGACCTCGAGCTGCCGCTGGTGCCGATCCTCGCCGGACTCGAGCAGGCCGGGGTGCGGATCGACGGGCGCGTGCTCGGCGAACAGGCCGCGCGCGTGGACCGCGAGATGGAGACGCTCAGCACCGCCATCTTCGCGGCCGCGGGCGAGACGTTCAACATCAACTCCCCGAAGCAACTCGGCGAGATCCTCTTCGAGAAGCTGCAGCTGCCGGCGCTGCGCAAGACGGGCAAGACGAAGAGCGCGTCGACTTCGGTCGAGGTGCTCGAAGAGCTCGCGCTCACGCACGACCTGCCCCGCCTCATCCTCGACTGGCGCGCGCTGGCGAAGCTGAAGGGCACCTACATCGACGCGCTGCCGCTGCTGATCCATCCGGTGACGGGGCGCGTCCACACCTCGTTCAACCAGGCGATCGCCGCAACGGGGCGGCTGAGCAGCAGCGATCCGAACCTGCAGAACATCCCGATCCGGACGGAGATCGGCCGCGAGATCCGGCGGGCCTTCGTCGCCGAGCCCGGGGCCGTGCTCATCTCGGCCGACTACTCGCAGATCGAGCTGCGCGTGCTGGCCCACCTCTCCGGCGACGAGACGCTCATCGCCGCCTTCGCGCGCGGCGACGACATCCACGACCAGACGGCGCTGAAGGTCTTCGGCCCCGGATCGACGCTCGACCCGCACGAGCTGCGCCGCCGCGCGAAGATCGTCAACTACGCGCTGCTCTACGGCAAGACCGCGTTCACGCTGGCGCGCGACATCGGCGTCACGCAGCAGGCGGCCCAGCAGTTCATCGACGCGTACTTCGCCGGCTTCCCGCGCGTGCGCGCGTTCATCGACCGGACGCTCGAGGAGGCGCGCGCGTCGGGGGTCGTCACGACGCTCTTCGGCCGGCGGCGGCTCGTCCCCGAACTCACGAGCCGCAACGGGCAGATCCGCGCCGCCGCCGAGCGCGTGGCCGTGAACATGCCGATCCAGGGCACGGCGGCCGACATCCTGAAGCGGGCGATGATCGATGTGGATGCCGCCCTCGCCGCCCGCCACCCCCGCGCGCGGATGATCCTGACGGTGCACGACGAACTGCTGTTCGAAGCGCCCGAGGATCAGGCGCAGGACGTGGCCGCCGTCGTCCGCGAGCAGATGTCATCCGCCGTCCCCCTCGCGGTGCCGCTCGACGTGGACGTGGGAATCGGGGCCAGCTGGAAGGACGCCAAGCCGTAGATAGATAGATCGAGATATCTGGTGACGTCGTGACGTGGTGATCTGGTGATGGATGCTCCGATGTGAGAATCTTCAGGCGCCTCGCGGCGGAATCTATCTCCTGATCGCGGGCGGCCGACAGTCACCAGGTCGGCTCAGGGCGGATGTGCGCGGCAGGTCGATGCGGGCCGGCGGGGACAAAGGTCGCTCGAGGGTGAAGATCAGAAGATCAGAAGATACATGCAGGCCGAAGGCGCCGCGAGATCGGCGCATCGGAGCATCCATCAAGAGATCACCACATCACGACATCACCAGATCTTCAGGATCTATCTATCTATCTCCATTTCTGCTTCACGAGCTCCCATTCGGCGCGGAGTTCGGACATGCGCGCCTCGCGTTCGCTTGACGGGGCCCGCCGGGCCATGTCGGGCAGGAGCCCGTCGAGCACCAGCGTGTCCAGATCCGCGCGGAGCGCGGCGGACGCGGCGCCCGCCAGCCGCGCGCGTACCCAGCCGGCCACCGCCGCGTCCCACGCGCGATCGAGCGCGCCCTGGCCCCGCAGCGACGCCACCATCCAGTAGGCCGCCGCCCGCGACCCCGGCGCCTCGGCCAGCTCCGCCTCCATCCGCGTCGTCAGCCGCGCGAAGAGATCGACCCGCGCCTCGGGTCCGAGCGTCGAGGCCCGGCGTTCGATGGCGCTGCCCAGCCAGTCGAGCACCGTCTCGCGGACGTCCGGACGCACGCGCCCGGCATGGACGGCCGCGCTGTCGAAGAGCTCCGCGGCGGCGCCGAAATCGTCCTCGAGGAAGAGCGAGGCCCCGAGCGCGATCAGGAAGTCGAGACGGTCGCTCGCGCTCAGCTGGTCCGCGCGGACGGCGGCCAGCGCGTCGCGCGCGGCGCCGAGGTCGGTCGGATCGGCGGCCAGCCGGTAGCGCTCCAGGTGGGCCCGCGCCAGCACGACGGCGGCCGCGTCGGACACCGCCGCATCGGCACGCGCAAGGGTGGCGGCGGCGATGGCGTCATCGAATTGACGGGCGTTGTAGAGCTCGCGCGCCCGGGCCAGCTGCGCCGGATCCGCCCAGACGGGGGCCCAAACGCCCGCCAGGAGCCACAGGATCGTGATCACCCCGAGTCTCGGCATGCGGCCGATGGTAACACGCGGAATCGAACTGATTACCGTAACTTATTGAGCGAATTGACCTTTGTTCGCGAGCCGCCCCAGCCTTTTGCTACAATGGCGGGCGATGTCTGAGCCGGTCGTCGTACCCCGGGCGGACCACCCCATTTCGCGCGGGATGATCGACCCCGACGCGCTCAAGGTGCTCTACCGCCTCAATCAATTCAACTACACCGCGTACCTCGTCGGCGGGAGCGTCCGCGACATGCTGCTCGGCCGTGCGCCGAAGGATTTCGATATCGGCACGTCGGCGCATCCCTACCAGATCAAGAAGCTCTTCCGGAACTGCTGGATCATCGGGCGCCGCTTCCGCCTCGCGCACGTGCGCTTCGGCACCAAGACGATCGAAGTCGCGACGTTCCGCAAGCATGTGCTGCCGGGCACCGAGAACGAGGGCGCGCTCGACGCCGAAGGCGAGGCCGCACAGGCCGCGGCCGATCCGGCGGACCTGCTCATCAAGCGCGACAACACCTTCGGCACGCCCGAGGAAGACGCGCTGCGCCGCGACTTCACGATCAACGCCCTCATCTACGACATCGCGACGTTCTCGATCATCGACTACGTCGGCGGCCTGCAGGACATCCGGGATCGCATCGTGCGGTCGATCGGCGATCCCAACGAGCGGTTCCAGGAAGACCCCGTCCGCATGTGGCGTGCCGTGGCCATCGCGGCCCGCCTCGACTTCACGATCGAGAAGCCCATCATCGACGCGATCAAGCGGCACCGCGGGCTGATCGCCATGGCGGCGCCCGCGCGGCTCATCGAGGAGTACTACAAGATCCTGCGGTCCGGCTACGCCGAGCGGACGTTCCAGGGGCTCGCGGATCACGGGCTGCTGGAGCCGGTGACGCCGGACCTGCAGCGCGCGGCGAAGGACGAAGCCTGGCGCGATGCGCTCGATGCGCTCGACAGCTACCGCCAGCGGTTCGAGACCGCGCCGCCGACGCTGACCAACGCCATCCTGCTCGGCACGATGCTCGTGCCGATCGGCTTGATGCCGGCACGCCAGCCCCATCACCTCCAGGACGATCTGCCGGCCGTGGACCGGTGGGCGGCCGACGCGGCCGCGGCGGAAGCCGAGGCCAGCGCGGCGGACGAGGCGGCGGCCGGCGAGGCGCTCGAGGACGTGGCGCGGCAGTCGGGCCGGTGGCGCGGCCGGCGCAAGCCGCCCAAGGAACCGCAGTTGATGGTGGGCCTGCTGCCCATCGCCCGTCGCGACGTGGACCGGCTGCGCCAGGTGCTGGCGCTGCAGCGGCGCCTGCTCGATCTGGACTCACCGGCGCGCGTGAAGCGGACGCTCGTGCAGCGCGGGCCCTTCACCGAGGCGCTCACGTGGCTCGAGATCCACGGGCACGAACCCGAGGTGCTGGAGCACTGGCGCGGCTTCATCGAAGCGCTCGGCGCCTCGGGCGACCTGGCCCCGGCCGAAGGCGAGGGGGCGGGGGACGTGCCGCGGAGCCGGCGCCGCCGCGGCGGACGCCGGCGGCGCGGCAGATGAATCTGGCGACCTCGTGACGTGGTGATGCGGTGATCTGATGTGCCGATGCCACGATCTCGGCGCGCCTCTCGGCGCCGTATCTATCTTCTGATCCGGCGCGCGCGCCTGGCGATCAACAGATAGATGGCCTCCGGCAGGCGCCGCAGATCTTCACATCGAAGATTCGATCACCACATCATCACATCACCACATCGCAAGATATCTATCTACCCGTTCTGTCGTTCAAATTCCTTCATGAACTGCACGAGCGCCTCGACGCCCTCTTCGGGGAACGCGTTGTAGACCGACGCGCGCATCCCGCCCACTGAGCGGTGGCCTTTCAAGCCGTCGAAGCCGGCCGCCGTGGACTCCTTCGCGAACTTCGCTTCGAGTTCCTCGCTGGGCAGCCGGAACGTGATGTTCATCTTCGAGCGTGAGTCCTTCTGTGCCGTGCCGCGATAGAACCCCGTGCGGTCGATCTCGGCGTAGAGCGTGGCGGCCTTCCGGTCGTTCACCGCGCCGATGGCCGTGAGGCCGCCCTGCGCCAGCGCCCACTGCATCACCAGGCCCATCAGGTAGATCCCGAAGCACGGCGGCGTGTTGTACATCGACTGGTTGCCGGCATGCGTCGCATAGCTCAGCATCGAGTGCATCGACTTCTGCGACCGCGCCAGCAGGTCCTCGCGGATGATGACGAGGGTGACGCCGGACGGACCGAGATTCTTCTGCGCCCCGGCGTAGATGAGGCCGTACTTCGACACGTCGATCGGACGGCTGAACATGTCCGACGAGGTGTCGGCCACGAGCGGCGCCTCCCCGACCTCGGGTTCGACGGTCCACTGCGTGCCGAAGATCGTGTTGTTCGTCGTGAAATGCACGTACGACGCACCGGCGGTCAGCGACAGCTCGTCCTGGCGCGGCACGCGCACGAACGCCTCGGCCTCCGTCGACCCCGCCACGTGCACCGTGCCCACACGCTGCGCTTCCTTCACCGCCTTCTGCGACCAGGCGCCCGTGACGATGTAGTCGGCCGTGGTGCCGGCGGCCAGCAGGTTCATCGGCACCATCGAGAACTGGAGCGAGGCGCCTCCCTGCAGGAACAGCACCTTGTAGCCGTCCGGCACGCCGCCAAGCGTGCGCACGTCGGCCTCGGTCTTCGCCAGGATCGCCTCGAAGGCCTTGGAACGATGGCTGATCTCGAGGATCGACATGCCGACGCCGGGCAGCGCGAGCAGTTCGCGCTGCGCCTGCTCGAGCACCGACGGCGGCAGCACCGCGGGCCCCGCCGAGAAGTTGAAGAGACGCTGGGTAGACATGGATGACCCTTCGTAATGAATGACGTGACCGATCGATTGTAGCGCCAGCTCAGCGGAGCGTCACGAGCTGCAGATCCAGGATGTCGTCGTGCCCCTGGCGAATCGCCTCGCAGGTCGCCTCGCCGGGCGGGCCGTCCAGATTGATCCGGGCCACGGCAGCCGCGGCGCCCTCGAAGATGATGTTCTCGGTCTCCTGCACGTTCAGGTGCGCGACGCGCAGCGACTCGAAGACATGCGCCAGCACACCGGGGCGGTCCCGATGGCGCACGACGAGCATGTGCGTGGCCGGCGTCTTGCGCGCCAGGTTCACGACATTCGGCACGCGCCCGGTCTCCACGAACGTACGGATAATCCGGACCGTCTCGCCGGCGATCGCCTCCTGCGCCTGGTCGGTGGAGGCGCCGATGTGGTGCGTGCCGTAGACGTTCGGCAGGCCGACGATCGCATCCGTGAAGGCGCCGGTGGCGCCGGCCGGCTCGTTCGCGAACACGTCGAGGCCAAGGCGCAGGCCCTTGGCCTTCACCGCCGCCTCGACCGCCGCGTAGTCCATCACCTCGCCGCGCGCCGTGTTGATCAGGAACGCGCCGGGCCGCGCGTGGGCCAGCAGGCCCGCGTTGACGAAGCCGCGCGTCTCTCCCGTCAGCGCCAGGTGGATGCTGATCACGTCGGACTCGGCGACGACGGCCGCGGCCTCGTCGCGGACGGTGATCCCGAACGCCTCGCCCGCGCGGGCGCGCGCCTCGGCATCGGCGGCGAAACGCCGGCTCCAGACCGACACCGGCATCCCGAACGCCCGGGCGCGCGTCGCCACCTCCTGGCCGATGCTGCCGAAGCCGATGAGGCCCAGCCGCCGGCCGTACAGCCCCCGTGCCTTCGAATACTCCTTCTTGTTCCACGTGCCCGCGCGCAGATCGGCCACGTTGTCGGGGATGCGGCGATCGAGCGCCAGCATCAGGCCGAAGGCGAGTTCCGCCACGGCGACCGCGTTCTTGCCGGGGCAGTTCGACACGTAGATGCCACGCGCGGAGGCGCCCGCCACGTCGATCGTGTTCACGCCGGCGCCGGCCCGGACGATGAGCGAGAGCTGGCCGGCGTCAAGCATCGCGGCGGTGACCTTCGTCGACCGCACCACCAGCACCGGCGCCCCCGTCGTCCGAATCGCCTCGACGAGGGCCTCGTCCTTGGCGTCCGGCTCGAAGATCACCTCGCACCCGGCCGCCTTCAGCCCGTCAATCCCGCTCTGTTCGAACTTGTCGGCAATCAGAATCTTCATCGTGATCCTTGAGGCTATCGGCTATCGGCGGTCAGCGATCAGCGCCGGAAGCCGAAAGCTGAAAGCTGAGAGCCGTCGCGGAGCTCGCCGCGACCGCGGCGAGCTCCTGGCTAAATGAGGTGCGAGAGCAGGCCGTCTCGCAGCTTGGGCTCGAACCAGGTGGACTTCGGGGGCATGATGCCGCCCGCGTCGGCAATCGTCATCAGGTCGTCAATGGACACCGGCGCGAGCGAGAAGGCGACCGCCCACTGGCCGGCGTCGACCAGCCGCGTGAGCTCCGCCGTGCCGCGGATGCCGCCGACGAAATCGATGCGCTTGTCGGTGCGCACGTCGGCGATCCCGAGCAGCGGCGCCAGCACGCCGTCCTGCAGCCGGCTCACGTCGAGCGCGGCATCGGGCGCCAGGCCGGCGCCGGGCGTGCCGAGGTCGATCGTCGACCACTGCCCCGCCAGGTACATCCCGACCTCACCCCGCCGCGGCGGCGTGGCGGGGGCGCCGGCCGTGACCGTGAACCGCTCGGCCACGCGCGCGGCGAACGCCTCGGGCGTCATCCCCTGCAGGTCCCGCACCACGCGGTTGTAGGGCAGGATCTGCATCTGGTTGTCGGGGAACGCGACCGCGAGGAAGCGCGCGTGCTCCCCCGGCCCCTCCGAGGCCAGCTGCTGATGGGCGCGCGCCGCGCTGGCCGCCCGGTGGTGCCCGTCGGCAATGTAGAGCGCCGGCACCGCGCCAAACGCGGCCTCGATCGCCGGGGCCTCCGCCTCGGCCACGCGCCAGATCACGTGTCGCACGCCGTCGGACGCGGTCAGGTCATAGAGCGGCGCGCCCGTCACGACCCGGGCGACAACGGCGTCGACGGCCGGTGCGGCCGCGTACGTCAGGAACACCGGGCCGGTCTGCGCGCGGATCGTGAGGATGTGCCGCGTGCGATCGTCTTCCTTGTCGGGCCGCGTCTTCTCGTGTTTCTTGATCAGGTCGCGGTTGTACTCGTCCACGGCGAAGCACGCCGCGATACCGGTCTGCACGTGCGCGCCCATATGCAGCTGGTAGACGTAGAGGCTCGGGGCGGCCTCCTCGACCATCGGCGCCCCGGCCCGCAACGCCGCGAAATTGGCCTTTGCACGGGCGTAGACCTCGTCGGCGTAGGGATTGGTCCCGGCCGGCAGGTCGATCTCCGCCCGCGAGACGTGGAGGAAGCTGAGCGGATTGCCGGCGGCCAGCGCCCGCGCCTCCTCGGCATTGACGACGTCATAGGGGACGGCGGCGACGCGATCAGCGGCGGCAGGCTCGGGGCGAAGGGCACGGAACGGGAAGATGAGGGCCATCGGCTCTCAATTATGTCAGATAGCGCGCATGCGCATGTCCCCTCCCCTTCGTCACCTAGACCGTCCCACCTCACGCGGGCCGCTGGGGCCGCCGCGTCATTCTGACCGGGAGACGCGCCGGGCTTACGGTCCCGAATGCACTACAATCGCTTGTCTCGCGAGGAGCCGTGCACCCAGACCTTCAGGAAGCCATCGACTTTCACGACGCCATCATCGCCGAGGGCGGCAAGGCGCTCGTCGGCTACGAAACCGCCAAGGCCCTGGCGAACATCGTCCTGCTGTCGGAGATTCCGACGACGTACGACAAGGACGACAAGCGGCAGGTGAACGCGGGGAACCTGCTGCTGCGCGGGGTGCCGGGCGTCGGCAAGACGTTCTTCGGCGTCATCCTGGCTGCCATCAGCAACGCCAAGTTCGCGCGTCTGCAGGGCCGCGCCGACCTGCAGCCGACCGAGGTCGTCGGCTTCCAGATGATCAACCCCGCCACGGGCGAGCTGGTCACGGAGTTCGGGCCGCTGGCCTCGGCGGAGGTGATCCTCCTCGACGAGATCAACCGCATCCCGCTCAAGTCGCAGAGCGCCTTCCTCGAAGGCCTGCAGGACCGCACGGTCACCGTCGGCAAGACCACCTACGACCTGCCGGCGTTCAGCTTCGCGATCGCGACGATGAACCCGGTGGAGCTCGGGCAGGGCACGTTCCCGCTCTCGGAGGCGGCGACGGACCGCTTCGCGGTGATGGTGAACATCGGCTACCTGCCGCCCGAGGAAGAGGCGCGGCTCGTGAACTTCGACTTCAAGAAGGTGCGGCTGAACCAGCTGATGCCGAAGGAGCGGATCATCGCGCTGCGCGGGGTGATCGGCGAGCGCGTGCACCTGCACGAGCGGCTGGCCACCTACATCCAGCGGCTGGTCGCCGCGACGCGGCCCTACAACCCCGACACCGACTGGCACCACCACTCGCCGTCGCCGCTCGTCGAGCGCGGGGTGGACCTCGGCGGGTCGCCGCGCGCGATCATCTGCTGGGGGCGGCTGGCGAAGGTGTGGGCGCTGCTGATCCATCACCGGACCGAGGTGTATCCCGAAGACATCCAGGAGCTGGCGCCGTACGTCCTCGGGCACCGCATCTGGCTCGGTCCGCACGCGGCCAGCCACGGACTCACCACCGAGATGGTGATTCGGGACGTCGTGGAGCGCGTGCCGGTCCCATGAGGACGCGGGCGGAGGCCTGGGCCGGCCGCGCCAGCGAGGCGCCGCTCGTGTCGCTGTCGGACATCAGTGAGATCGAGCTGGTGATCGTGAAGCGGATGCGCGCCCTCACGATGGGCGAGCACCGCAGCAGCGTGCATGGGTCGGGGTTCGACTTCGTCGGGCTGCGCGAGTGGGAGGCGGGCGACCGCTTCTCGTCGATCGACTGGGCCCAGTCCTCCATCAACAACTTCGCCCCGCTCATCGTCCGGGACTTCGATCAGCCCTCGACGGCCAGCGTGGTCGCGGTGGCGGACGGATCGCTCTCGACGCGGTGCGGGGTCGACGGCCTGCCGATCGCGGCCGCGATTGCCCGCGCCATTGCGACGATCGGCATGTCGGCCGTGTTCTTCCAGGACACGTTCGGGCTGATCACCGTCGACGAGGGCTTCGGCCATTTCGAGGCGGTGCGGCCGCGGATCGGCAAGGGCCAGGTGACGCACTGTCTGGACGCCTATCAGTATCCAGGGGCGGGGCAGGAGATCCCGCGAAGCGGCTCGATCAGCCAGACGCTGTCGGGGTTCCTGCGGAAGACGTCGATGCTGCCGGTGATCTCGGACTTCCTGATCGACGAGCCGGCGGCGCTGCTGCGGGAGCTGGCGGCGCTCGACACCACGCACGACGTCTTTCTGGTGATCGTCGATGCGACGTTCGCGTACGAGATGCCGCCCATCAGCGCCGGATGGGTCGAGGCGTTCGACGTGGAGAGCGGGCGGTCGCGGCTGATGTCGCGCGGGACGCTGCGGCGGATGGCCGCGCGGGTGGCCGCGTGGCAGGACGAGGTGGCGCGGCTGGCGCGCGACCAGGATCTGGATGTGGTGCGGCTGGGGCGCGATCAGGCACAGGCGGATCTCGCGCTCACGGAGTTTGCCGTCGAGCGGCGGTTGAGGAAGGTGCGATGAGGATGGCGCGACTCGTGACACGCGCGGTGGTGGCGGGCCTGCTGATGGCGGGCGTCTGGGCGAGCCCCGCACAGGCGCAACCGGACAGCCCGCCGCTCGTGGACATCGACGCCGATCCCATCCGGTGCTGGTGGTATGCGGATCGCGGGGCAATCCAGGTGGGCGAACACGTCACGCTGACGCTGACCTGCGCGGTGGTCGAAACCGAGGCGGCCCGGGTCGTCGTGGACCGGTCCCGGCTGGACCCGTCGGTGCTGACCCTGCCCCCCTTCGACGTGACCGGCGGGACGCAGCCGGCCGACACGGTGACCGGCTCGCGCCGCTTCTTCCAGTACGCGTACGTCCTCACCTTGATCAACGACAACGCGATCGGCCGCGACCTGCTCGTGCCGGAGCTGCCCCTGAGCTACCGGATCGAAAGCCGGACCGCGGGCACGGGCGCCCTCGAGGGGCGCGACCAGACCTACGAGCTGCCCGCGATTCCGCTGCGCCTGATCTCGCTCGTCGCCACCGACGCGACCGACATCCGCGAGGTGGCGCACGGCGGCTTCGAGGCCATCGAGGCGCGCGCCCTGCGGGCACGGCTGCTGCGCCTGGGGGCGCTCGTCGCCTTCGCCGTGGCGGCGCTGCTCGCCGTGATGGCGTTCCGCCGGGCGTTCGCGGGGTCGCAGGCGGCCACGCAGGCGGCGCCGCGCCTGCCGGAACGGGCCGTGATCACCAGCGCCGCCGGCAGGCTCGCCGAGGCGCGCGCCGCCCTGCAGCGCGACGCCCGGGATGAGGCCGCCGCCGGACGTGCGCTCGAGGCCCTGCGCGTGATTGGCGTGTACGCCCTGGGCGGGGTCGCGACGCAGATGGTCGGCGAGCACGGTACGGCCGCCGAGCCTGGCCAGATCGCGGTCAGGAGCGGCTGGCTGGGCGGCCGTCACGCGCTGGTGTCCGCCTCGACCACCGGCGCGGCCGTGCGGGCGCACCTCGCGCGGCTGCCGGGCGACGCCGCCTCCGAACGCCTGAAGCTCGAGGCACTGGCCGACGCCCTGACGCGGCTCACGGCCCGGCGCTACGGGACCGACGCCGGGGACGACGCGGCCGCGCTCGACGGGTCGATCGGCCTCGCCCTCGGTCTGGCCGGGGATCTCGCGCGCGAGCAGTCGTGGATCGCGCGCCAGCAGCGCGCCGCGAAGGATCAGATCGCGGCCTTCGGAGCGAGGGTGTGGACCCGGTAGCCATCGCGGCGGCGATTGGCGTGGCGGCCGGGGAGACGTGGCGCGGCCTCCGGATCGACGGGCTCGTCCTGCCGATGCGCGACCGCGCGCTGCTCATCGTGTCGGCGCTCGCCGGCCTCGCGCTCGCCATGGCGATCGCCCGGCGGCTGCTGGCCGCCGTCGGCGGGCGTTCGGGCGTCGCGCTGCCGGCCCTGCTCGCCTGGGCGCGCCCCTCGCCCTTCTCGATGGTGCGGCATGGCGCGCTTGCGCTCTTCGTCGCCGGCGTCCCGTTCTTCGCCGTGGCGCTCGCGGACCCGCAGTCGACGCTCACGCGCGAGGAGGTCACGCACCCGGGCCGGCGCATCAGCCTGCTCATCGACGCCTCGTCGAGCATGATCGCCCCCTTCACGGCGCGCACGCTGACGATGAACGCGCCGATCGATGCGACGTTCTTCGCCACGGTGGCGGCGGCGGAGAGCTTCGTCCGGCGCCGCATGGACGGCCCGTATCGCGACCTGATGGCGCTCATCGAGTTCGGCGACGAGGCCTACGTCATCACGCCGTTCACGAGCGATCACAACAACATCCTGCTGAGCCTGTCGCTCATCGGCGACTGGACGGAGTGGATGAGCTTCCCCGACCAGGGGACCACCATCGCCCGTGCGATCGACCAGAGCGTGCAGCTCTACAAGGCCTTCGACTTCCTCGATGCCGCCGGCAACCTGATGGTGGTCTTCAGCGACGGGGAAGACGCGCAGGTGGCCGCCGGCGGGCGCACGATCACTGAGGTGCTCGACGGCGCGCGTGCGTCCAGCATCCCCGTCTACTTCATCCGCACGAACACGAATCCCGGCGCGGGGCGGGTGCTGCCGGATGCGCTGTGGCGCGCGGCGGTCGAACGGACCGGCGGCCGGTTCTACGCCGCGGCCGACGAGGCCACGATCATCCGCGCCATCGAGGAGATCGACCTCGCCTCGGCAGGCGCGATCTCCATCCGGCAGTACAGCACACGAGAGCCACGCTTCCCTCCGTTCGCGATCGTCGCGGCTGGGCTGTGGTCCCTGGCCCTCGGGCTGAAGCTCACGGTGCCCTGGTTCAGCCGCTTCCCGTGAGCGAATTGCGAACGGCGAACGGCGAACGGCGAACGGCGAATTGCGAATTGCGAACAGCGAATAGCGAATAGCGAGCAGACGATGAGAACAGGCATGGGTGCGGCGGTGGGAGCGGTAGCGGGGCTGCTTGTCGGGATGGCGCTGTGGTCCGCGGGCAATCTTGAAGGGCAGCTGGCCGACGCGCATCGGGAGCTGGCGTCGCTGCGCTACGGCGCGATCGACGAAACGCACGCCCGCGTGGCGGCGGCACTCGACGCGGCCTGGCCGCTGCCCGGCATCACCGCGCGGCAGCGCGCGGACCTCGACCGGCAGGTGCTCGCCGCGCGCTACTGGCGCGGTCAGTACGAGGGCCTGCAGCCCGAGCGCGACGAGACAGGCGCCGTCATCGAGACCGACGTCGAGATGCTGCTCGTGAAGGCCAACGCGGCCTACCGGCGTGCGACCGGCTCGGAGACGCGGGCGATCACGCTGGCCGGACTCGACGAGGCGATGCGCCAGTACGCCGACGTGCTGCGGGCCGCGCCCGGGCACACCGATGCGGCCTACAACTACGAGTTCGCGGCGCGGCTGCGCGCGGCGATGTCCGGCGACCGGGCGACCGACATCCGCCGCGCCGACGACGACGCCGCGCCGGCGACGCCGAGCGACCTGCCCGACGGGCCGACGCTGCATGGGCGGCCGGGGGCGCCGCCGGCCGGCACCGACATGCGCCAGTTCCAGATGGTGATCCCGATGAGCCCCGACGAACGGCGCGCGGTGCCGGAGCGGTCGGGCGAAGGCGAACGGCCGCGGCGGCGAGGTTAAGCGGCGTGTAGTCAACCACACCCCACGAGATGCCTGAGTTCGACCTCGCCACGCTTCGCTTCGGTGCGCCGCAGTACCTCTGGCTGCTCCTGCTGCCGGCGGTCCTCGTCGCGCTGTGGGTGTGGCAGGTGGCCCGGCGCGCGCAGGCCGTCCGCCTGCTCACGCGGCGGCGCCATACGCCGGTGCGCGAGCACTATGGCCCGTTCGGCGGGCTGCTGTTCTGGCTGTGCCTCATCCTCGCCACCGCCAGCACCATCGTCGCCGTGTCGCAGCCCCGGCTCCTGATCTCGATGGTCCGCACGGCCGGCGTCGATCTCGTCGTCCTGCAGGACGGGTCCGCCTCGATGCATGTCGAGGACGTCCCGGGCAACCGGTGGCAGCGGTCGATGGCGTTCTCGCGGCGGCTGGCCGAGGCGCTCAGCTGGCGGGAGGATCGGATGGCGCTCGCCGTCTTCGCGCGCATCGCGGCGCCGCAGGTGCGGCTGACGACCGATCCCAACACGGTCTTCTTCTTCCTCGACCACCTGCGCGAGCCGCCGTTCCGCCTCGAGGACGACTCGACCTGGGACACCAACATCGAGCGCGGCATCTACTGGGGGCTGCGCCTGGTGGAGCGCGACGAGGAGATGAACGGCGTGTCGGCCAACGCGAAGGCCTTCGTGCTGATCTCGGATGGACAGGCCTGGAGCGGCGAGGTCGCCACCTCGCTCGACCTGGCCAACGCCCGCGGCATCCCCGTCTTCGTCGTCGGTGTCGGCACCACCGCGGGCGGCATCATCCCCGAGCCCGTGCCTCCCGGCGGCGCGGTCCGCGCGGCCGCGCCGGTCTCGTCGGTGCTCGACCGCGCGTCGCTCATGGACGTGGCGACGGCGGGCGGCGGGCGCTACCTGGAGATCGGCCGCGAGACCGACCGCGAGATTGCCACGACGATCATCGATGCCGCGCGCCGCCGCGCCGGGTCCCGCGGCGTCGAGGAAGGCTTCACCGAGCTCTACTGGTGGGCGCTCGCGGCCGCCGCGGCCTTTCTCGGCCTCGGCCTCCTGCTCGTGCGCGACCACGGCGAGCTGTGGCTCCAGGCCGCCGGCCTCGACCTCACGGCCATCGCGCTCTCACGGCTGGCCGGGTAGATCACGGACAAACACGAAGGACACGAAGGCCACGAAGAAGAACCGCGCATTCTCTTCAAGACGATCCGGTCTTCGATACCGGAGTCGCTGAGAAGAGCGTCCTTCGTGACCTTCCCGCCTCCGCTCGCCTCAGTCTCAGGCGAGCTTCGGCGAGGTCACGCCGTAGCGGCCTCCGGCCGCGGAGGCAGACGTGTCCTTCGTGTTTGTACGTGATCCCCGCCCTGCCGTTCCACTGGCCGGGTGGATCACGGACAAGCACGAAGCACACGAGGAAATGAAGGACGCACGAGGAGGCGAATCCTTCTCGTTCACCACTGGCCGGGTGAACTACGTACAAAACACGAAGGACACGAAGGCCACGAAGAAGAACCACGCATTCTCTTCAAGACGATCCGGTCTTCGATACCGGAGTCGCTGAGAAGAGCGTCCTTCGTGACCTTCGTGTTTGTACGTGGTCGCCGAGGGCGCTATTCGTCGGTGGCGTCGGCGTCGGCGGCGCGGAGCGGGGTGGTGATCGAGAGGCGACCGAAGAGGCGGTCGCGCTCGGCTTCGAAGGCGGCCAGGCGCACGGCGGCGACGGGTTCGCCCGGGGGCATGTTGCGGTGCGCGGTGACGGGGTTCACGTGCGTCCCGTTCTTGATGAGCCCGTAGTGCAGGTGCGGCCCGGACGCCAGTCCCGTGGCGCCCACACGCCCGATCGTGTCGCCCTGACTGACACGCGCGCCGACGCGCACGCCGGGTGCGATCGCCGAGAGGTGGAAGTACTCGCTCTGGTAGCCGCTCGTGTGGCGGATGCGCACCATGCGACCCGCCCCGCCGTTCCACCCGGCCATCACCACGACCCCGCTCGACACCGCGACGACGGGGGCGCCGGCCGGCGCGCCGTAGTCCACGCCGCGATGCGCGCGGACGTAGTTCAGCACCGGATGACGCCGCGCGTTCGAGAAGCTGGAGGTGATGCGCGGCTCGAACTTCAACGGGGACTTGAGGAACATGCGCCGCAGCGAGCGGCCCTGCTCATCGTAGTAGCCGGCCCTGCCGTCGGCGTCGGTGAACCGCACCGCGCGCAGCCGCCGGCCCGCGTTGACGAACTCGGCCGCGAGCACCGGCCCGTAGCCGGCATGCTGCCCGTCCTCGCGCGTGGCCTTCTCGAAGACCAGGCGGAACTCGTCGCCGGGATGCACGTCGCCGTTGAAGTCGATCTCGCCGCTGTACACCTCGGCCAGCGCCAGCGCGAGCTCCACATGCTCGCCCCCGCCCACGATCGCGGCATAGAGCGATGAGGTCTGCCGGTCGATGCGGCCCTCGAACGTCGCCACCTCGATGTGCTTCGGGATGGGCACGATGGACGCCTCGAAGGCGTCGCCCTCGTCGGCGCGCTGCACCTGCAGGATCTGGTCGCCGTCAATCTCGTACTCGAACTGCCGCACGCGCCCGTCATGCAGGCGATCGAGCCGGTAGGGCCGGCCCGCGCGCAGGCGTCGCAGGTCGAAGTGCGCGCCGATGGTGCGAATGAGCGACACGACCTCCTGCTGCGCCAGCTCATGCCCGTGCAGCACGGCGGCCAGCGTCGTGCGCGGCGGCACGAGGGCGGCGATCAATTCGGAATCGGGCGCCAGCAGGATGTCCGCGCCGGCGCGGGCGGGGCTCGGCAACTCATCGACATCGACGAGGCGGCACCCCATCGCGAAGGCGAGCGGCAGTGCGAGCATCAGGGCGGCAGCGAAGAGGATGGCGGTTCGTCGCAAAACAGTACCAGGTGGCCTTTGGTTAGATCGTTCGCCCCAGACTGGACGACTGGGACCCGCCCGATGGGCCCCGCCGCGAGAACGCCGAATGATAACAATGGTTTAGCGGGATTGCAAGATATAGAAAACAGGTGCGGGGTGCCGGGGTGCCGGGGTGCTTCTAGGGGAGAGGGACCACCAGTTGGGCGGTTGTGCCGGGTTCGACGCGGACGCGCTGGGTCACGCGGCGGGATCCATGCTCGAGGATCACCTCGCGCTCGCCTGGTGGCAGGTCACGGATCGTCAGCGGGGTCAGACCGTGGTCGCGGCCGTCCACGAACACCCGCGCGCGCGCCGGGTCGCTCCGGATCTCGAGCACGCCGGTCGTCGGCACGTTCAGCAACTCCACGTACTGCGCCGTCTGCACACCCGGCTGAATCATCAGCGGGATGACACGCGGTTCCGAACCGCTCACCGCCACCTGCAGCACATGGGATCCGGCCGGCAGCGTCATCGTCAGCGGGGTCGCGCCCCGGTCTTCCCCGTCGACGATCACTCGAGCCGCGATCGGACGGGACTGCACGACGAGTTCCCCCTCGGTCGCCTGGCTCGGTGCGGGGGCGCGGTTCCACAGGCCCACGATGAGCGCCGCCTCGACAAGCGCGATGATCGCGACGGCGGCGAGCGCCTGCACCAGGCGTCGCGACGACGGCGCACGCAGGTCCGGACTCGCAGGCGCCGGCGGCACAACCGCGGCCACCGCGTCAGGCACCGCCGCCTCCGCCACGTCGATCACCGTCGTGGCCGCCACGTCGATCGCCGGCTGCGACACGGACGCCACCGCTTCCGCGGCCTCGCCTGCCTCCCGTCCCTCCCGCGTCGCGAACGCCGCGGCGGCCGCGCCACCGGCCTCATCCACCATGACGGCCATCAGTGCGGACTCGGGTTCGATCCCCTCGTGCGGGATGGGCGGTGCGGCTTCGGGCGGGACGACCGGCGGAAGCGCCAGCCGCGCCAGCAGGGACTCGATCGAGGCCGGCGCCGTGAGCGCACCCCGGTCGCCGGCCAGCACACGCTCGAGCGATGCCTGCGCGTCGAAGAGCGACTGGAACGAGGCGCGCGCATCGAGCTGCAGCGCGCGGCTCAACCACTCGCACACCGGGCCGGCAACCACGCCGGAGCCGTGGCGCTCGAGGCACGCGCGCGCCTCCTCGACGAGCGCGGGCAGGCCGTCCGGGAGATCCGCGTCACCGAGCGGCCGGCCCAGCACCAGCGCGATCGTGACGAGGCCGGCCTGCATCACGTCGGTGCGCGGCCCCATGCGCGGCAGGCCCGCCGCGGGCGGCGTCGCCACGCGGAACTCGCGCCACAACCGCTCGCGCCCGTACTGGAGGGCTTCGATGGCGCTCGCCAGCACATGCTCGGTCACGACGAGCCGGCCCTGGGGCGTGACGATCAGCCGCTCCGGCGCCAGGGCGCCGTGGGCCACCTCGCGTGCGTGCTGCGACAGGAGCGCCACGGCTGGCAGCAGCTGCCGCACGAGCCCGAAGACGGCGGGTGGGGCGATGGCCACGCCCGCGGCGTCCGCGTGCGACAGGATCTGCGAGAGCCGCCATCCATGGGTGAACTCGGAGACGAGCGCCGCGCCCCCGTCGGGCAGGGCCTCGACGTGTCCAACGCGGGCATAGCAGGCGTTCCGGAACGCGCCGAGGCGCGCCACTCGCTCGCCGAGCGCCACCAGGAACCCCGGGGTCTCCACCAGCTCGCGGTCGAGGATCAGGTGTTCATGCAGGGCGCCGCTCCCCTCGTCGCGCACGACCTGCCTGGCGCCGAGGCCGTCGACGAACACCTGGGGGGGGGCAGCCACTGACGTACTCATCGGAACAAAACCCGGGTTGCAACAGGCGATCCAGCTCGGGCCGGCCTCGGATCGCCCGCCATCCTGTTCGCTCGCGGTACCACGCTCAGGGCACGGGCCTCGTGCGGACCGGTGGGCGTTACAGTACTGGCACCCCACGAGCGGAAACCGTCAGCGGCGTGGTGCGCTAAACTGCGGGGGTCTCGCAGAGTGTCGCTGACGACCTGCGACCGGGCCATCCGCCTGGCGGCCCGCAACATCGCCTTCGGGCCGAGGACCGGGGTCGTCCCCTCATTCAGTCGAGACACCCCACGCGTGGAGGATACGACCGTGACGAGACGCCACCCCCTGACGCTGCGCTCTGCTCTCTGCGTTGCTCTCCTCCTGGCGGGGGGCCTGGGCGTGACGGCCCAGCTCCACGAACCGGTCGACCTGGACGCGATCTACAAGATCAAGGAAGAGGGCCTGGAACGCTCCCAGGTCATGAACCTGGCCTGGTGGATGACCGAAGTCCACGGCCCCCGGCTGACCAACTCGCCGCAACAGCGGCGCGCGTCTGAGTGGGCCGCGACGAAGGCGCGCGAGCTCGGCCTGAGCAACGTCGCGATCGAGCCGTGGGGCGAGTTCGGTCGCGGCTGGAGCAACACGCGCACGGTGGTGCACGTCGTGGAGCCGACGCCCTGGCCCGTGCTCGCGTACGCCAGGGCCTGGACGCCGGGCACGGGCCGGGCGGTGACGGCCGGCGCGGTTGTGGCCGTGATCACCGAGGACGCGGACTTCGAGAAGTACCGCGGCACGCTCAAGGATCGGGTCGTCCTCCTCCAGCCCGCGCGCCCCGTCGCACCGCTCTTCGAGGCGCCAGCGCAGCGCCTCACCACGGACGCGCTCGACGCGATGACGCTGCAGGTCGTCGCACCAGGGGGCGGCGGTCCGGGCGGCGGGTTCGCGCAGGCGCAGGCCTTCCAGGCCAGGCGCCACGCGTTCCTGCTGTCGGAGGGCGTTGTCGCCGTGCTCGAACCCGGGTTCAACCGGGGCGACAGCGGCAGCGTGCTCGTCGCCGCCGGCGGACCGCGCAACCCCGCGGATCCGCCCGTGCCGCCCCAGCTCGCCGTGGCGACCGAGCATTACAACCGGCTGGTGCGGCTCGTCGAGAACGGCGTGCCCGTGACGCTCGAGGTGGATGTCCGCAACACGTTCCATGACGAGGACCTCACCGCGCACAACGTCATCGCCGAGATTCCGGGGACGGACAAGGCCAATGAGCTGGTGATGCTCGGTGCGCACTTCGACTCCTGGCACGCGGGCACCGGCAGCGTCGACAACGCCTCGGGCTCGGCCGTGATGCTCGAGGCGATGCGCATTCTGAAGGCCACGGGCCTGCCGATGCGGCGCACCGTCCGCATGGCGCTCTGGACCGGCGAGGAGCAGGGCCTGCTCGGGTCACGCGCCTACGTGCGGCAGCACTTCGCCGATCCGGCCACCATGGCCCTGAAGCCGGCCCATGCCACCCTGTCGGCGTACTTCAACATGGACAACGGGACGGGCCAGTACCGCGGCGTCCACCTGCAGGGGAACGAGGCCATCGCGCCCATCTTCCGTGCCTGGATGGCGCCGTTTGCCAACCTCGGGATGACGCACCTCACCATCCGCAACACGGGCGGCACCGATCATCTCGCGTACGACGCCGTGGGCCTGCCGGGCTTCCAGTTCATTCAGGACCCGATCCAGTACGGCAGCCGCACCCACCACTCGAACCTCGACCTGTATGACCAGCTCATCGCGGCCGACCTGATGAAGAACGCCGTCATCACCGCGGCCTTCGTGTATCACGCCGCCAACCGCGACGCGCTGCTGCCGCGGAAGACACTGCCGCGCGCGCCGACACCCTCAGCCGGCGGCCGGCCGTAGGCCCGCCGCCGCGCCCATGCTGGAACAACTGGACCTCAGGAACTGATGGACACGACGATCGTCTACGCCGCGGCCGCCGGAGCGGCGGGGGGGGCCTTTCTCGCGTGGCTGGTGGCGCGCGCGCTCATGCGGCGCGACATGGCCGACACCGCCGCCGTGCACCAGGGGGCGGTGTCATCGGCGCAGACCCTCTTTCAGGAGACCGCCAAGCGGCTCGGCGAAGTGCAGGACGATCTCGTGCGCACGCGCGACGAGCTGGAGCAGGCCCGCGGCGAGGCCTCGTACCTGCGCGAGCAGCACGCCAAGCTCTCGACCGAGCTCGACCATCAGCGCGCGGCCGTGCCGGCGCAGATGGCGCTGCTCGAGAAGGCGCAGCTCCAGCTCAAGGACTCGTTCAGCGCGCTGGCCGGCGCCACGCTGCGCCAGAACAACGAGGAGTTCCTGAAGCTCGCGCAGGAGCGGCTCGGCCAGCGGCAGCAGGCCTTCGATGAGCTCGTCCGGCCCATTCGCGAGGCGCTCGCGAGCGTGGACAAGAAGCTCGGCGAGGTCGAGCACAATCGCGTGCAGACCGGGACGGAGCTTCAGACGCTGCTCAAGGCCGTCGGCCAGTCGCAGCATCAGCTCCGCATGGAGACGCAGCAGCTCGTGCGCGCCCTCCGCGCGCCGCAGGTCCGCGGCCGCTGGGGCGAGATTCAGCTCCGCCGCGTCGTCGAAATGGCGGGGATGCTGCACCACTGCGACTTCCAGGAGCAGCCGTCCGCCGCGACCGAGACGGGCCGGCTCCGTCCGGACCTGATCGTCACGCTGCCGGGCGATCGCACGGTGGTGATCGACGCCAAGGTGCCCCTCGAGGCGTACCTCGATCTGCAGGAGGCGCAGGACGACGTGACGCGGCAGCAGTGCCTGCAGGCGCACGCACGGCAGGTGCGCGAGCACATGCAGAAGTTGAGCGCCAAGGGCTACTGGGAGCAGTTCCAGCCCTCGCCCGAGTTCGTCATCATGTTCCTGCCCGGCGAGGCGATCTTCCAGGCCGCGCTGCAGCAGGATGTGGGCCTCATCGACTTCGGCGTCGGCCAGCGGGTGTTCCCGGCGAGTCCGATCACGCTCATCGCGCTGCTGCGCGCGGTCGCGCACGGCTGGCGCGAGGAGCGTCTCGCGAAGAACGCCGAGGAGGTGAGCACGCTCGGCAAGGAGCTGTACGAGCGCGTGACCAGGATGACCGGCCACCTCGACACGCTGCGGACCCGGCTCGATGGCACGGTGCGCGCGTTCAACGACACGGTCGGCTCGTACGAGACGCGGGTGCTCGTGACCGCGCGCCGCTTCAAGGAGCTGGGCGCGACGTCCGCCGAGGACATCACGCCGCTGCAGGCGCTCGACGCCGTGCCGCGCGTGCTGCAGACGGCCAACCTGCTCGGCCTGCCGGACGAGGCGGACGAGGACGACGAGGCGGGCGAGACGCCCGGGGACTAGCCGGGCGGCCGCGCCCGGCCCGTGTACTCACCAGACAAAGGAGCGATGATGCGCCGACTGATTCCCGTCCTGCTGTTCGCGTTCACCACGGCCGCCTGTGGTGGCAGCGAGCCCGCCGCCCCCCCGGAGGCGGCCCCCGCCACCGAGGTCGAAGCCACCTCGCTGCTCGGGACGCCGCTCGTGCGCATGACGGACTTCCCGAACCGGGATCAGCTCGACGCCAATCTCGCGGCCGCCGACGCCGAGTACGCGGCCAACCCCGACAGCGTCGATGCGCTGATCTGGCTGGGCCGCCGGCAGGCGTACCTGTGGCGCTACCGCGACGCGCTCGAGACGTTCAGCCAGGGCGTGGCGCGCTTCCCCGAGGACCCGCGTGTCTATCGCCATCGCGGCCACCGTCACATCACGCTGCGGAACTTCGACGCGGCCGTCGCCGACTTCGAGAAGGCGGCGTCGCTCTTCGCGGGCCAGCCCGACGAGATCGAGCCCGACGGCCAGCCGAACGCCCTCAACCAGCCGCTCAGCACGCTGCAGTTCAACGTCTGGTACCACCTCGCCCTCGCGCACTATCTGAACGGAGACTTCGAGCAGGCGGCGCGGGCGTATGAGGAATGCATGAAGGTCTCGACCAACGACGACCTGCTGGTCGCCACGGCCGACTGGTACTGGATGACGCTGATGCGCCTGGATCGCAAGGCCGAGGCCAACGCGATCCTCGCGCGCATCACGCCCGAGATGAACATCGTCGAGAACGGGTCGTACCACCGCCGCCTGCTGATGTACAAGGGCATCGAGACGCCGGAGGCCCTGCTCGACACGACCACGGCCGATGACCTGACGATCGCGACGCAGGGCTACGGCGTGGGCAACTGGTATCTCGTGACGGGCGACCAGGCGAAGGCGCGCGAGATCTTCGAGCGCGTCGTGGCCGGCCGGTCGTGGTCCGCGTTCGGCTACATCGCCGCCGAAGCGGATCTGGCGCGGATGCGGTAGGCGCCAGGATGCACCCTGTGCACAAGGTGCACAAGGTGCACAAGGTGCACAAGGTGCACAAGGTGCACAAGGTGCACAAGGTGCACGGGGTGCACGGGGTGCACGGGGTGCACGGGGTGCACGGGGTGCACGGGGTGCACGGGGTGCACAGAGTGCACGCGGTCCCGGTCCGGCGTGAAGGCCGGACCGGGGGCCGACGTGCTCACCGGGTCTGCCAGGGCTCGTGACGCCAGTGCGGCGCCGGCCGCGTCACCCGCACCTCGAACGCCAGCCGCTCCACCCACGTCCGGCCGTGGCGGTCCACCACGGTCACGGCCGCCACGTGCGCGCCTTCGGGCAGCGTGTCCGGCAGGCGCACACGCCACAGATGCATCGAGCGATCGGACAGGACCGGCGTCGGCTGCGGCGGCGCCGGGCCGTTCTGCCGGCCGCGGAAGATCTCGAAGCCCTGGTTCCGGGCCTCGCCCGATCGGCTCTCGAGCGCGAAGCGTCCCACCTGCAGCTGCCGCGGCGCCGAGAACGGGTCGGCGTAGTCCACGCCCGCCCGCGCCGCCTCGCCGTCGCCCTCCTGTGTGCGCTGGAGCGTCAACCGGGTCCCCCCGAGCGTGGCCGTCACCTGCGTCTCGCGCGATCCCAGCCACACGTTGACCGTCAGGAACGTCCCCCCGGCCAGATCCGCCGGGGTCAGCAGCTTCATGTCGGGCAGGTCGTTCTGGTTGACCGGGGGCACGCGGTCACGCCGGGCCGGATCGCTGTGCTTCCATCCGACGATGGCGTCATACCACGCGCGGAAGCCCGGCGTGGAGAGCGACACCCACATCTGCTTCTGCCGGCCGACGTTCGCTCCGTAGTAGGTCTCGCGGTAGTTCGCCCCTTCCAGATCGACCACGAGGTAGCCCTTCGGCGCGCCCTGGCGCTGCAGCGCCAGGGGAGTGCCATCCAGGCCAAGGTCCCCCTGATACCACGACCCTGATGCCGCGCCGGCGACGATGTGCCTGAAGGGCAGCGGACCGCAGCCGACCGCCTCCTGCCAGCCGGCGTACGTCTCGCCCGGCGACAGGTTCTCGGTCGTGTGGGTGTGGCCCGACAGCGACAGCGCCGGCCGGCCCTCGAGCAGCCGGTGGATCTCCGGAAGGTTGTCGGTCTGGTGGATCGGGGACGTGGCGTCCACGAACGACACGAGCGGCATGTGATGCGCGAGCACGATCAGCCGGTCGCGGGGCACCTCTGCCAGCAGGTTCGCGAGCCAGCGCATCTGCGTCTCGTGCACGCGCCCGTTGTAGCCGGGGTTGTCGTCATCGACACACCCCGTGCGTCCCGGTGAGGACGCCTCGACGGGGCCACAGGGGAAGAAGACGTTGTCGAGCACGACGAAGAGCGCCTGGCCCATCTCGAAGGCGTAGTAGTTGGGACCAAAGAGGCGGCGCCAGGTGTCCGCTGAGTCGGCGTCCGTGACGGCGTCGAAGTCGTAGTCGTGGTTGCCGTGAACCAGGTACTGCGGCGCGTCGAGGACGCTCGCCACCTCCAGCACGCGCGGCAGCAGGCCGAGGTCGTCACCAACGACATCCCCGAGGTAGAGCACGCAGTCGTACGCGCCCGGGCCATCGGACAGCAGGTCGGCGACCGTGCTGTCGCGGAAGAACCCGATCTCCGTGCCCGAGTACGTCTGGCTGTCGCCGATGATGGCGCAGCGGAGCGGCCCGCGCTCGTCGGCGCGGACCAGCGGAAAGTTGATCGCGGCCGGCAGAGGGCCGGTGGGCGGCAGTCCGCCGAACCGCAGCGGGTTGGCCGACCCGGCCGGCTTGTGCTGATAGGCGAACTGGGGCACACGGCGACTGTCCATCGGTGTGCGCCAGCCGGACGGCTTGATCACGAACACCGACATGTCGTCACGCACCGGCAGGGTGTACGCGCCGCGTGAGTCGGTGCGCACGACGTCAAGGCCGTTGGACACCAGGACGCCGCCGACCCCTGGCTCGCCGGACTGGTGGATGCCGTCCCGGTTGACGTCCTCGAACACGACGCCCCGCACCACGGCGCCGGAGGCCTGCGCCTCCCGCACATCGATCGCGGCCTCGAACGCCCGGACGGCTGTGCGGCCCACGAGGGCAGGCCCCAGCGCACCCGCCCAGACGGCCCCGAACTGACGGCGCGTGATCTCATACCGGCTCATCGCGGTTCCTTTCCAGACGACAGGTGGTCGGTGCCGAGGTGCAGGGGCTGGGCCGCATCTGGCGCCAGGGAGACGTCCAGAACCGCGGCCAGCGTCGGCGCCACCTGCGTCATCCGCACCACCCCGAGGGTGCCTCGGCGGGCCACCCCCGCCCCGGCGATCACCAGCGAGCCGTGCAGTGCCGGCCGGTCCGGGGCGAAGCCATGCCCGCCCTTCGTCGTCGTCGGCTTCACCAGGACGTCATGCCCCGCGCCGGTATAGAACCCGTCGAGGACGTCAAGGCCGAAGGCCGCCTCCGGGTGGGCCCCGCGTGCCGCCAGTTGCTCACGATTCCAGATCTCGCGGATCCCGTTCGCGGGGTCGGCCTTGATCGACGTCAAGAGCGCCTCGACCGCCGGCAGGTCGCGTGCCTCCTTGACGTAGACGAAGCCGGCACCGCCGCTCGCGTGATAGTACGCACGCCAGTCCGTCACGGCGCCCGTCTCGCTCACCTGAAGGAGCCCGGCCTGCTTGAGCGCGGCGTTCGGCTGCACCATCTGCGTCACCGGCAGGAACCCGTGGTCTGAGGCCACGGCGATGGTCGTCACTCCGGCGCGGCCGGACATCCGGACCGCCTCGATGATCTCCCCCAGGTGGCCGTCCACCTTCGCCAGCATCTTCAGCGCCTCCGGCGACCCTGGCCCGTACGTGTGCTGTGTGCTGTCGAGTTCGATCAGATGCAGCAGGAACACGTGCGGGTCGTAGGTCTTCAGGATGAAGGTGCTGATGTCGGTGCGGTCGCGATCCGTCTGCGGCCAGCTGAATGGCGCGCCGCGCGCGATGGCGGCCGCCGAGAGCAGCCCCCGCGGCGCCGACAGGGCGCCGAGCATGGACAGGCTCTGTTCGTGCCGCGGCCCCAGGTACTCCGGCGCCAGATAGTCGAGGTCCATGCCGATCGTGACGGGCCAGGTGACCGCCCCCGCCCGCAGGCCGCGCGCGCGTGCCGCCATGGGCAGGGTGGGCACCTTGATGGCCTCGGCGTAGGAGTACCAGCCGCCGTTTGACCGCCCCTCGGGATCGAGGATGCGGTTGTCGTAGATGCCGTGCCGCGCGGGCTCCACACCGGTGATGAGCGTCGTGTGTGACGGATACGTCACCGACGGCAGGACGCCGATCAGCCCGTCCGCCCAGACGCCCCCCTGCGCGAGCGCGCGCAGGTGGGGCGTGTACGGGGCGAGCGCCGGATCGGTGTAGCTCGACGGCATGAGGCCGTCGATCGAGATGAGGATGACGCGCGGCTCCACTCGCTCCTGAGCCGCGGCCGGCCCGAAGGCCAGCGTCGAGGCCGTGAGCAGCAGTGACGCCGCAAGCAGCCGGCGCATGCAGGTGCCCATGACTAGAAGCTCACGCGCAGCGCCAGCTGGAACTGGCGCGCGCTCTCCGCGGAGGTCACCTGCTCGAACGTCGCGTTCGCGGCGGGGTTCGGCCCCCAGACACGATTCACGTTCGTCGGGTTCAGCCGGTTCGTCATGTTGAAGCCCTCGGCGATGAGCTCCGCCCGGCGCCCGGCGCCGAGGTCGATCGTCCGCGACAACCGCAGATCGAACGTCAGGTAGCCCGGCAGCACGTAGCTGTTGCGGCTCTGGCCCGACGGGCGGTCGTTGAAGACCGTGTCGCCGTTGGTGTCCTGCCCCGTCGTGGCGGTGAAGGCGAAGCCGTCGGAGGCGATCAGGCGCGACGAGAGCTGCCAGCCATTGACGATCGCCCCGGCGACGCCGGTCAGGCCAGGCACGCGCGGCTCGGCCACCGCCGTCAGCGTCAGCCGCTGGCGCATGTCGAAGTCGGAGGGGCCGCGGTCCACCTCGACGTCCAGCGGATCGGACGGCGAGGTGAAGACGCCGAAGCCGATGAAGTCGTCCACGAACGCCGCCCCTTCGGCCTTCGACAGGTGGTGCGAGAGCTGGAACGAGTAGCCCCGCGAGAAGCGCTTCGTCAGCATCGTCACGAGCCCGTGGTAGTCCTGCTCGCCGACGGAGCTGGAGACGAAGATGTTGCCGTAGCGCGGATCCGGCCGGTTCTGCGTGGACCAGCGCCGCCGTCCGTCGGGAAGCGTCCCATTCTCGGCCAGGTTCACGTTGAGCGCCACCGGCAGATTCCGCGCCTGGTTGCCCTGGTACGTGACCGACGCGGCCAGCGCGGGGGCGACCTCGCGCTCGACGGTGGCGAACCAGCTCGCCACGCGGATGTCCTGGAAATCCTCGGCCATGTAGCGGACATCGGAGATCACCGACACGCCCGTGGGGGGGGTCACCCGGCCGCGCGTGAAGGCCGGCGCGCCAGGCTGGGTCGGCGTCACGTTGACGTTGATCACGTCGCGCCCATTGCTCCGCAGCAGGTTGTTGTAAGTCTGCGACACGACCACGTTGTAGTAGACGCCGGCGCCGGCGCGGATCACGGTGCGCCCGTCGCCACTCGGGTCGAAGGCGAGGCCGATGCGGGGCGCCCAGTTGTTGTTGTCCGCCGGGAAGCTGCCGGTGGCGGGCAGGTCCGGGTTGAGGTTGGCCTCGGGCCGGCCGAAGTTCTCGTACCGCAGCCCGAGGTTCAGCTTGAGCCGGTCGCTCACGCGGAAGTCGTCCTGCACGAAGTAGCCCTGGTTGAAGGTGCTCGCTTCGAAGAACTCCGCACCCACCGACTGCGTGAACCGCGAGTACGAGTACGGGCGTCCGGTGGATGGATCCAGGAGGCCGCGTTCCGCGAACTGGAACTGCTCGAGGGCCGACACCGCGCCGCGCACCCCCGCCACTGCCGGCAGGCCGCCGAACACGAACGACCCATTGATGTTGGTCGTGCGCTCCTTGAAGCTCACGGGCAGCAGGTCGATGCCCGCCTTGATCTGGTGCCGCCCGGTCGTCCACGTGAGGTTGTTGATGATGTGGATGCCCCGCTCGTTGGTCACCCGGTTGCCATTGGCGTTGCCGTTGAAGCTCGCCACGCCGCTGATGTTGATATTCGGGGCGTTCGGGTCCGCCGAGACGCCATTCTCGATCCCGCGCGCGGCGTACAGGAAGCGCGCCTCGTTGACGAGGTTGGGGCGCAGCACGGACACGAGCTGGGCGGTGTACGAGTACGGGTTCTCATCGAACCGTGCGAGCACCTCGCGCGACACGAGCCCGCCGCCGAGCGGCGACTCGCGGTCGTAGTAGTAGTTGAAGCGGAACGACAGGCGGTGATTCGGGCTGAGCTGCGTGTCGTTGCGTGCCGTCACGGTGTGCGCGCGAAAGGTCGACGTCTGCGCGCCGATGCTGTCCGACGGGATGCCGAGCAGCGCCGCGTTCTGCGGGGTGACCGTCAGGATCTGCGGGAGGTCCTGCGACCAGCGCTCGTAGCTCACGAAGTAAAACGACTGGTCGCGCACGAGCGGCCCGCCGACCGTGCCGCCGTAGTTGTAGCGCTGGAACTCCGGCTTCGGCGCCGTCGGCGCGAGCAGGAACGGCCGCGCGCTGAGCCAGTCCTGGCGCGTGAAGAGATACGCGGAGCCCCGCAGCGTATTGCCGCCAGACCTCGTGAAGGCGTTCTGGAGCCCGCCGGCGACCCGGCCGAACTCCGCAGAGTAGTTGGTGACGGTCTGGAATTCCTGGATCGCCTCCTGGCTGATCACCAGGTTCCGCGCGCCGCCCTGCAGATTGTTCGACACGCCGTCCACGTTCATCTGCCGGAGGCCAAGCCCGCCGTACACCGTCGTCGGCGTGCCGGTGCCGGACCCGCCCGTCGACAGCGGACGCGCGTTCACGCCAGGCTGGAGCACGAAGAAATCCAGGATGCTGCGGCCGATGGTGGGAACGGCCCGCACCGTGCGCTCGTCGTAGGTGTTGGCCTGGACCGTCCGGCCGGCTTCGATGGCCGGCAGGTCCGCGGTCACCTGCACGGACTCCGCGAAGCTCGCCAGCGGCAGCGCGAACTCCACCCGCATGACCTGCCCGGCCCTGAGCTGCAGGCCGGTCTGGCTCATCGAGGCAAACGTGGCGGCCTCGACGAAGACGATGTATTCGCCAGGCGGCATCAGGGGCATCCCGTAGCGGCCCGATGCATCCGTCTGCACGGTCCGCTCGTACCCGTTGCCGGCGTTGAACGCCCGCACGGTGGCCCCAGACACCGCGGCCCCCATCTCCTGTTGCCGGACCACGCCTTCGATGATGCCGTCGATCGCCTGCCCCTGCGCGCGCGCGAGGCCAGGTGCCGCCCACGATCCGATGGCCACTCCCAGAACTGCCAGTACCCGCAAGACCTTCATGTCGCCTCCTCGGTCATCAGTGACCGTCACGCTATTGATGCCCGGGCAGGTAACAGTCGCGTCACCATTCAGCAACGACGGCACAACGACCTGAGAGTTTGCGTGTGTGACGCACGTGCAATCGGCTGCCATGAGACAGTGAGGCACTCGAGCGCGCGGCACGTGCGATGTCACGTTCCGGCCGTCGGTCCGGTCCAACAGGACATGACCATCGCTCTCACTCGTCATCTCGCCGCCACGGCGGCGGGCCTCGCCCTCGCCGTGCTCGGCCTCACCAGCGACGGCGAGGCGCAGCCGCGGACACCGGCCGCAATCACCTGGTCCAGCGTCGACTTCTGGCGTGGCGTGGGTGGCGACGTCGAGCACGTCACCGATCTGCTCCTGCGCGACGACGGTCGCACCGTCTGGGCGGCGTTCTACGGCGAGGCCGAGACCGCGCAGCTCGCGACGTCGAGCGACGAGGGGCGGACGTGGAGAACGACCGCGGTGCCGGGACTGCGACAGGTGCGATCCATGCTGGCGCTTCCCGACGGGACGGTCCTCTTCGGCGGATCCTCCGATCCCGGTCGATCGCCGCTGGTCCGGCTGCATCCGGGCACGGTGACACGGGAGGCGCAGTGGGAGACGTGCGGGGACGCCGCAGGCAGCGTGCGCCTGCCGTCGGTGACCGCTGACGCGGTGTGGGACCTCGCGCTCGACGACAGCGGCGTCGTCTACGTGGCGGTGGACTCGCTGCGCCATGACCCGGCCCGGTCGAACCCCGCGGTCCTTCGCTCCACGGACGGCTGCCGCACGCTCGACGAACTGGCGCCGCTGCCGGGGCTCGGCGCGCTCGCGCTGGCCCTCGACGCCCACGGGCGCCTGTACGCGGCCACGGCCGAATCGGCCGAGCACGATGATGCGGACGCGGCCGGGCAGGGGCATGTGTACTACAGCGACGACGGCGGGCAGACGTGGACCGAATCGGGCCGGCTGGACGGCGCGAACAAGGTGTACCGGCTGCTCGTCAAGCGCGATGGCACGGTGCTCGCCGGCAGCGGCCTCCGGGGCGAGTTCTATCGGTCGCGCGATCGCGGCCAGACCTGGACGAAGACGACGCACGTGCCGAAGGGCGTCAAGAACTTCGGTGATCCCCCGCAGCCGAGGGAGTTCGACGCCACGCGCGTCTATGCCGTTCACGAGCTGCCGGACGGCACGATCCTCGTGGGCACCGGCAACACCACCGGGGATCTCTTCCTCAGCCCCGACGACGGAGACACGTGGCACGCCACCGGGGACACGGGCGCGAACATCGTCTGCTGGGCGATCGCGCAGGCGCCGGACGGCACCATCTGGATTGGCACCGGATCGAGAGGCGGCGACGTCCTGAGGGGACGGGTGCGGTAGCGGCCGCCTAGGACAGCCGCTTGAGCCGGCGCTGCGCCTCGCCGTAGCGCTGGGACGTCTCGGCCACCTTCGCGTACGCCGCGCGGGCTTTCTCGCGATCGTTCAGCCGCCGTTCGTAGAGCTCCCCGAGCCGGAACGCGGCCTCATGCGGGTTCGCCGGGAAGCGCTCGACGAGCGTCTCGAGCGTGGACGCCGCCGCCGCATGCTGGTTGAGGTCGACGTAGATCGTCGCCAGACGGTTGAGCGCCAGCATCGTCTGCGGCACGCCGGGGAACTGCGCGATCTGCGTGCGCAGCGTGAAGACGATGGGCGGGACGTCGACGCCGAGCTCGGCGTCGCGCACGCGCGGGGCGCGGCGCTCGCCTTCGATCCGGGACCGCATCTGGAGTGCCTCGAGCGCCTCCGGCGTCCGTGGATGGTGCTCGATGATGTCCGTCATCACGCCCACGGCCGCGGGCTCGCGGTTGCGACCGCCGCGCAGCATCATGCGCGCCAGTTGCAGCTGGCTGGCGGGCGCGCGCGGGTCCCGCGCGAACCGCGTCGCGAACTCCACACGCGCCGCCATGGCATCGTCCACGCGATCGAGCTTCTCGAGCACCTCGGCCGAGAGCAGCGAGGCGTCGGCGGCCGCGCGCGAGCCCGGGTAGTCCGCCTGGATCTGGCGCAGGTCGTCGAGCGCCTGATCGAGCAGCTTCGATTCGACCTTGTTGCGCGCGACCTCGAGGCGCCGTGCCGCCTCGATGGCGGCGGTGTTCTGGGCGGGCCGCGCCGGCGCGGCCGCGGCGGGCGGAGGCGTCGTCGAGGGCGGCGCGTCGACAGGCGTGGACGTGTCCCCGGCCCCCGGCTCGGCGGCTGCCTCGATGGACTCGGCGGGCGGAGTCTCGTCTGGCGTCGCGCTGCTGCGCGACGCGATCAGCGCGCCGGCGACGGCGGCGATCACCGCGATCACGAGTGCGCCGGCCGTCAGGCTGATCGGTACCTTGTGTTGACGGACCACGGCGGACGCCTGCCTGGCGATGCGGGCCGCGCTCCCGGCTGGCGCTTGCGCCGCGGAGGCGGGGGCCGGTGCGTCGGCCGGGAGACCCACCGCCGGAGCGCCCGGCGGCAGGACCACCGTCGGGGCCGACGGGTCCACGTGCGCCGCCGAAGGCACGGCAATCCGGCGTGCGCCGGAGTCGCGACGGAGGCGCTGCAGGTCGGCCCGCATATCGGCGGCCGTCTGGTACCGCAGATCGCGATCCTTCTCGAGGGCCTTGGCGATGATGCGATCGAGGTCGGGCGGCAACGACGGGTTGAGCGTGCTCGGCGGCGACGGGTCCCGGTTCAGGATGCCGTCGAAGATCACCGCCGTCGAATTGCCGGGGAAGCTCAGCCGCCCCGTGGCTGCTTCGTACAGCACGACGCCGAACGAGAAGAGGTCCGTACGGGGATCCAGTTCCTGCGCGCGGGCCTGCTCGGGCGACATGTAGGCGATGGTGCCGACGGTCGTGCCCGCCATGCTCGAGAAGTGCTCCGGCGGCTGCGTCTGGTCGTCGGCGCGCCCGCCCCGGCGCCGGTGGCTGGGCGCCAGCTTGGCGAGGCCGAAGTCGAGCACCATCACCTGGCCGCGGCGCGTCACGAAGATGTTCGCCGGCTTGATGTCGCGGTGCAGGATGCCTTCGACGTGCGCGGCGTCCAGCGCATCGGCGATCTGGATCCCGATGTCGAGCAGCTGCGGCAGGTCGAGCGCCTGGCCATTGAACCGGCGATCGAGCGTCTCGCCATCGAGCAGCTCCATCGCAAGGACGAGCTGGCCGTCCACCTCCTCGAAGGCGTAGATGGTGCAGATGTTCGGGTGATTGAGCGCCGAGGCCGTGCGGGCCTCGCGCCGGAACCGCTCGATCGCCTCGGGGTCGCCGGCCGCCGAGGCCGGGAGCACCTTGAGCGCGACCTGCCGGCCGAGCTTCAGGTCCTGCGCGCGATAGACCACACCCATCCCACCGGCGCCAAGTTCTCCGGTGACGCGGTAGTGCGCGACGGTCTGACCGACGAGGGATGGCGTCACGGGGCAGGGCCGCAATCGTAGGGCGGCAGCGGAAGCCCCGTCAACCGTCCGGTGCTTTTGTCGTGTCAGGCCGTGCCTGCAGACTAGAATTCAGGCTCACCGTGTCTCCCACCCTTCGGCCCGTATGGAGTGCCGCCGTCGTAGCGTGCCTGTTGGCCCTGGCACCCGCGCCGGCCGCGGCCCTGCCGGGAGACAAGGCCCTCACGCAGTACATGCACCACGTCTGGCAGACGCGGGACGGCCTGCCGCAGAACACGATCACCGCCGTCGTGCAGACCCCGGACGGCTACCTCTGGCTGGGCACCCGCGAGGGCCTCGTCCGCTTCGATGGCGCCCGGTTTACCGTCTTCGAGACGCGCACGACGCCGGCCCTCGGCCACAACTTCGTGCGGAGCCTGATGGCGGATCGCGCCGGCCGGCTGTGGATTGGCACGTCCGGCGGCGGGCTGGTCCGCATGGAGCACGGCACATTCACGCGCTTTGCCGCGGCCGACGGACTGCCAAGCGAGATGGTCTCAGCCCTCTTCGAAGACCGTCACGGCACGCTGTGGGTCGGCACGGACGGGGGCGGGCTGGCGCGCTTCGACGGGCGCACCTTCGCCACGGAGCCGGCACGCGACGCGCTCGGCCTCAGCGTCCGCGCGATCACGGAGGACGAGGACGGCCTCTGGGTCGGCACCGACGACGGGCTTGCCCACCTGGCCTTCGAGGGCCCGTTGCGGTCGTTCGGTCTGGCCGAGGGGCTCACGCGCCTCAGCGTCCGGTCACTGCTCCGCGACCGCCAGGGGGTGCTGTGGGTGGGCACCGACCTCGGGCTGCATCGGTACGCCGGCGGCCGGTTCACCGTCTTCACGACGCGCGACGGCCTCTCACACAACGTCATCGCCGCACTGCACGAGGACCGCGACGGCCATCTCTGGATCGGCACCGATGGCGGCGGCCTCAACCGCTGGCGCGACGGCGCGTTCTCGGCGTTCACCTCCCGGCATGGGCTCTCGAACGATTCCGTGTTCGCGCTGCTCGAGGATCGCGAGGGCAGCCTCTGGATCGGCACGAACCTCGGCGGACTCAACCGGCTGATGAACGGCCGCATGACGCCCCTCACCACCAGGGAAGGCCTGGCCAACGACCACCTCCGCGCCATCTACGAGGACCGCGCCGGCACCCTGTGGATTGGGACGGAGGGCGGCGGCGTCAACCGCATTCGCGACGGCCAGATCACCGCCATCACGACACGCGAGGGCCTGTCGAACGACATCGTGTTCGCCATCATCGAGGACCGCGAGGGGAGCCTCTGGTTCGGGACGGACAACGGCCTCACGCGCCTGCGCAACGGACGCATCGAGGTCTTCCACGCGGGCCGCGGCGGCCTGTCGAACGACAGCGTGCTGGCCCTGCACGAGGGCCGCGATGGCAGCCTCTGGATCGGCACCTACGCGGGCGGCCTGAATCGCTACAAGGACGGCCGCTTCACCGCCTTCACCACGAAGGAGGGCCTGACGAACGACACCGTCAACGTGATCCACGAGGATCGCGCCGGCGTGTTGTGGATCGGCACCCGCGGAGGCGGACTCAACCGGCTCGAGGACGGGCGCCTCACCGCCCTCACCACACGCGACGGGCTCACCGACGATCTCGTCTTCGCCCTCCACGAGGACGCGGACGGCAGCCTGTGGATCGGCACCTATGGTGGCGGCCTGAACCGCCTGAAAGACGGCCGCCTGACCGCCGTCACCGAGCGGCAGGGCCTGTTCGACGATGTGGTGCATCGCGTGATCGAGGACGCGGAGGGCTACGTCTGGATGAGCAGCAACCGCGGCATCTCGCGGGTCCTCACGCGCGAGCTGCACCAGGCCGCCGATGGCACCCTCAGCCATGTCTCGCCGATCGTCTACGGCACGGTCGACGGCATGCGGAACGCGGAGTGCAACGGCGGCGCCAGTGCCGGCACCAGGACACGCGACGGCCGCATCTGGTTTCCGACGATCGAAGGCGCGGTCGTGATCGATCCGGCGCGCATCACGGCCAACACCGTGCCGCCTCCCCTGGCGATCGAGGACGTGCTCGTCGATGGCGTCGCCGTGCCATCGGACGGCACCCTCCGCCTGCCGACGACCGCCCAGAGCCTGGAAGTGCACTTCACGGCCCTCAGCCTCGTGGCGCCGGACGCCGTCCGCTTTCGGTACCGGCTGGAGGGGTTCGAGACCGAGTGGGTCCAGGCGCAGAACCGCCGGACCGCCTACTACTCCAGGCTGCCGCCCGGGCAGTACCGCTTCCGCGTGATTGCGGCCAACAACGACGGCGTCTGGAACGACGAGGGCGCGACGCTCGACTTCGCCGTGGCCCCGCGGGTCCACGAGACGTGGTGGTTCCGCGGCGGCGTCGTCCTGGTGTTCCTGCTGGCCGGTCCCGTCTTCTATCGCGTGCGTGTGCGCCACCTGACCCGCCAGAAGGCCGCGCTCGAGCGGCTGGTGGCCGAGCGCACCACGGAGCTCGAGGCGGCCAACGCACGGCTCGCGCAGCTGGCGCGCGAGGATGGACTGACGGGCCTGCTCAACCGGCGCGCCTTCGACGAGAGCCTCGAGCAGGAGTGCCGGCGCGCGGCGCGTCAGCGCACGCCGGTCGCGCTCATGCTGCTCGACATCGATTGCTTCAAGGCCTACAACGATCTGCACGGCCATCAGGCCGGGGATGCGTGCCTGCGCGCGGTGTGCGGCGAGATCGCGAGCGGCCACCGTCGCGCCGGCGAGATCGTGGGCCGGTACGGCGGCGAGGAGTTGGCCGTGGTCGTGCCCGGCGTAACCGAAGCGGAGGCCGCCGCGATGGCCGAGACGCTGCGGCAGCGCGTCGAGGCGCTGGCGGTCCCGCACGCGGACTCCACGGCGGGCACCGTGGTCACGGTCAGCGTCGGGCTCGTGTGCGCCGTCCCGGGATCGAACGCGTCGGCGGAGGCGCTCGTCGCGGCCGCCGACCGGGCGCTCTATCAGGCCAAGCAGGACGGCCGGAACCGCGTGGCGATCGCGGGCGCGCTGCCCGAGGCCGGGGCGTCAGCCGCGCCGCTCGCCTGATCTGACGGTCAACGCCGCCCCGTCGTGCGTCCCCACGCCGCCAGCGTGGCGGCGCGCTCGCGCGCCTCGGGTCGTGTGGCCATCTCCTCGAGCGTCCACGGCAGCCGCCACGTCCAGTTCGTCTCCGCGACGGTGCCGGGGACGTTGATGCGATCGCGCCAGCCGAAGATGTCCTGCAGGGGCAGCACGACCAGGTCGGCACCGCTGTGCATCAGCGCCTCGAGGAGCGCGTCGCGAATCTCCGGGCCCCAGGGCGAGTCGGCCCCCGCATCGCGAAGCACGCGGGCCACGGAGGGCAGGCGGCAGGTGGCCTCACGCTCCTCCGCCGGCGCCTCGTCCCACCACTCCGCGAGGGTCTCGGTGTCGTGCGTGCCGGTCATCGCCACGGCGCGCGACGGGTAGCCGGCGGGATCGATGAACGGCTGGCCGTCCGCGTGCCAGTCGCGCTCCCAGCGCATCACCTTGAACCCCGGGACATCGAGGCGGGCCAGCGACTCGCGCACGAAATCCGGCACCGTGCCCAGATCCTCGGCGATCACCTCGGCGCCCGTCGCGCAGTAGATGCCGACGAGGTATTCACCGAGCGCCAGCTGCGCCGGCTCGTCCGGCGGATCGAACACGCGCGGCGCGTCTGGATCGAGCGGGCGGATGTAGGTGCGATACAGACCGACCAGGTGATCCAGCCGCGCACCGGCATAGAGCGCGGCGCTGCGGCGGGCGCGGGCGCGCATCCACGCGAAGTCGCCCTGCGCCATGACGTCGTGCCGCCACGGGGGCAGGCCCCAGTCCTGGCCCGTTTCGCTGAACGCGTCCGGCGGGACGCCGACGGTCGCGTCAGACCGGAACTCGTCCTGCCGCGCCCACACGTCCGGGCTGTCGCGCGACACCATGAACGTCAGGTCACCATAGAGCGCGATGTCGCCGCACGCGGCACGCGCCGTGGCCCACTGCCCGTCCGCGATCCACTGCACGTACTGCCGGAAGCGAATCTCGCCGGCCAGTTCGGCGCGCGCCGCGGCCAGGGCCGCCGGGTCGCCCGCGGCCAGCGGCGCCGGCCAGTCGTACCAGGCCTGCTCGTCGAACGCGGCGTGCAGCGCGCGGAAGACGGCATACTCCTCGAGCCACCACGCTTCGGTCTCGACAAACTGCGCGAACGCCCGTGCGCGGACGGTGCGGTGGTCGATCTCTGCCGTCACGAACCGGCCGTACGCGGCCCGCAGCGCGTGCATCTTGAGCGCGCGCACCTCCGCGTAGCGCACCGAGCGGCTGGCGCGAACCGCCGTGAGCGTGGACGCGGCGGCCGCATCGAGTCCGGCCTCGCCGCCCAGGGCCGCGAAGTCCTCGACGCCAGGCACGTGCACGTAGAGCGGGTCGAGCGCCATCGCGGTCATCGACGAGTAGGGCGATGTCTCGCCCGGCGACATCTCGTGCAGCGGCAGCAGCTGCAGCACGTGGAGGCCCGCCTCGCGCATCCAGGCCGCCAGGCGCGGCAGATCCGTGAGCTCGCCGATGCCCCAGCTTTGGGAGGACGGCACGGCGAAGAGCGGGACCATGAGGGCAGCGCGGCGGGAGTGGATCATCGGCCGACCGCCCCGCTCATGCGCGCCAGCACACGCGCCAGGCCGTGATCGAACACCCCCGCTTCCGGCAGGAGCGAGACCACCAGAAACGCCTCGCGCGCGAAGTCGAAGAAGTAGCCGGGATGGACGAGCACGCCCTCCCGCTCGATGAGGCCGACAACCATGGCCTCCTCGGACTCGTAGGCGGGAACCTGCAGCACCGCCGACCAGCCGCCTTCCGGAGGCAGGAGCGTGACCGACGGGTACCACTCGATGCGCGATCCGAGCGCGGTGAGGTTGCGATCGAGCCGCGCCTGGATCGCGCGGCGCATGCCCGCGCCGGCCTCGATCAGCGCCGGTGCGGCCACCTGCACCGGTGTGGATACCGACAGGTACGTGTCCGCGACGATCTCGTACGCGTCGAGCAGCGCGCGCACCTGGGCGTCCGGGCCGCTCATCCCGAACCATCCGAGCTTCACCTGCGGCAGGCCCGCCGACTTCGACAACCCCCCGAGGCCGACGGCCACGACATCCTGCTGGGCGAGCACCGACACCGCCGTGTCGGGCCGCTGCAACGGGTAGTCCCAGAACACCTCGTCGCCGATGATCGCGAGATCGCGCGCGGCGGCGATGCCGACGAGGGCCGCGAGGTCGTCCTGATGCAGGTAGGACCCGGTCGGGTTGTTCGGCGACACCACGAGGATGGCGCGCGTGCGCGACGACACCTGCGCCCGCACGTTGTCGAGGTCGAGACGCCACCCGTCGTGATACTCGAGATCGTAGGGCACCGCCTCGACGGCCTCGAGCGCGGTCAGGTGCTCGAACAGGGGGTAGCTCGGCCGCGGGACCAGCACCTGGTCACCGGGACCACACAGGAGCTTGAACAGCAGCGCGTACGCCTCGCTCGTGCTGGCCGTGATCGCCACGCGGTCGTCCGGCACGCGGATCCCGCGCCGTTCGAAGTCGGCCGACACCGCGGCACGCGCCGTGCGCAGCCCGAGCGGCTGCGGGTCGTAGACCAGCGCGGCCGGGTCCGCCAGCGGCGCCAGCAGGTCCGGCGGATACGCCAGCCCCACCCGCGTCGGGTTGCTCTCGGTCAGGTCGAAGAGCGGCGCGCCCGATCGGCGACGGGCCGCGACGGCCTCGGCGACCACGGAGGGCGTCAGGTTGGAGGGCAGACGGCTCGAATGGGACGGCACGGCAACTCAGTTGAAGGATCAGCGTTCACAGTTCAACGTCGGCGGTTGGCACAGAGAACCCTGATCAGGGCAGGATCTCGAAGCGCTCCATCACGTCGCCTTCGAGGATCGCATCGATGACGTCCATGCCGCTCGTGACCTCGGCGAACACGGTGTAGGCGTGGTCGAGACGGGGCAGGTCCACCAGGTTCACGAAGATCTGGGCGTCGCCCGTATCGCGGCCCCGCGTCGAGATGCCGAGCGTCCCGCGACGATGCGAGCGCAGGCCGACTTCGTCGCGCATGTAGGGGCCGTCGCCCACGTACTCGTTGGCGCCGGGGCTGCCGCCCTGAATGACGAAGTTCGGCACGACGCGGTGGAACGTCAGCCCGTCGTAGTAGCCGCGCCGCGCGAGCGTGACGACACGGTGCACCGTGAACGGCGCCTCCTCGACGAGGAACCGCACCTCGAACACCCCGCGCCCCGCCATCGTCACCCGCGCGCGTACGCCGGCCAGGGCGTCGATCTCGGCCACCGGCACGTAGGGCATCGGGCGATGGCGCGGCTGCGAGGCCTGCGGCGCCTTCGTCCAGGTCTGCACGAGATCGGCGGCACGCGAGGCCACCTCCCGATCGGCGTCGCTCGCATACGCGCGGATCGTGTCGATCTGCGCCGGCGTGATGCCGGCGCCGTCAGGCCAGCCGAGCTGCTTGACCGCCTCGAGGATCGCCGTACGCGGATCCCGTGACGTATCACGCTGCTCGGCCGTGAGCCGGGCGAGGGCGGCCAGCAGCGCCGGCAGCGTCTCGGCGCGGCGGGCGCGGTCGTGCAGCGCACGCGCCGCGGTCTGCACGAGCTGGTAGTCGGGGCGTGACAGCGCGTCGATGGCCACCCGGACCGCGTCCGGATGCCTGATCTCGACCAGCTGGCCGAGCGCGGCCTCGCGCACGTTGTCGTGCGCATCGCGCGCGAGCATGAGCAGGACGTCCCCGTCGCCGAGCGTCCCGGCGGCCCGTGCCGCGTACATCCGCACCTGCCATGTGCCATGGGCCGCAAAGCGCGGCAGCAGGGGCGCCGCCTCGGCAGGGGCCGTCCTCGCCAGCGCCACGATCGCATGCGCGGCGCGGTGCCAGGCGCCGGGGGCGGATGACAGCCCGTCGGCCAGTGTACGCAGCCGCGGCGTCTGTGGCGCCGCGTCGGGGCAGCCGTTCCCCGCCAGATCGATCGCCTGCAGCGCCACGTGCCCATTGGGGTCGTCGATGGCGCGGAGTACCGGCTGGCAGTCGGAGCGCTGGAGGTGCCGCCCCCAGCCGCGCAGCGCCTCGTCGCGCACGGGCGCATGCGGGTCGGCGAGGCCGCGCGCGAGCAGCCGCGCCCGTCCGGCGAACTCGCCCTCACCGCTGACCGCCACCATGGCGATCCGCCGCACCTCGCCGTCCGGATCGTCGAAGGCCGCGTCGACAAGGCCGGCGTCGACCTCACCCGCGGACGTGAGCGTGGTCCAGGCCAGCCGGCGGATGCGGATGATCCGATCGTCGGCGGCCCCGTCGCGGCCCAGCAGGGCAGCGGCTCGCAGCCGGTCCACCGTCTCGCTGGCCGGGGGCAGAAGGCGCCGTGACTGGCGGACCAGCGCCTCGAACCCCTTGACCGCCCCGGTCACGGCGCCAGGCTGGATGCGCTGGACGGCGGCGGCCTCGCCGGCCCGCACCGGATCCGTCGTGTCCGCCACCGGCAGCACCCGGCGCAGCGCGTCCTCGGCGGCGCTCACGTGCTCGCTGCGTTCATACCGCAGACGGCCGAGGGTCGCGGCGACGACCCCCCAGGTGTCGGGGTCCTGCTCGGCCTGCAGGCGCCGCCGCAACCGCGTGTGCACGTCGAGGATCGATTCGGGGGTCGTGGCGAGCTGGCCCGCGGCGTTGGCGGCCTCCTGGCGGACGCGCGCGTCGGCGTCGGCCAGCAGCGGCACGATCGACGCCAGAAAGTCGGGCCGCTCGAACCGGCCCACCGCGCGTGCCGCCCTGCGCCGCAGCGCCGGGTCCCGGCTCGCCAGCCCCTCCCGCAGCACCGCCATGCCCGCATTGCTCGCATCGCGCGCGTCCTCGACGGTCAGCAGGCGGTCACGGAGCGGCGGCTGCGCGGTGAGCACCGTGCAGCCGAGCGCGACCAATGTGAGGGCGACCGTAGCGGGGCGTCTGAACGGGGCTGCGCGCATCAGGAAGTATTTACCGAAACGGGCTCGAATGCGCCGGGAGCCGGAAGCCGAAAGCCGATCGCTTCAGTGTCGTGCCGCGCCTGAGTACTCGAGCATCTGCGTCGCGAGGTCCCTGGGGTACGAGATCTCGACGTCGATGACGACGCCATCCGCATCGTGGACGGGCGTGAGCTTCGGCATGACGAAGCCGGTGTAGGACGGCAGGTTGAGGCGATCGACGCGCGAGACCACCTCGTCGCGCAGGGCCGCGTCGAAATGGACGCCGTAGGTCTCGAACAAGGCACGGGCCGCGGCGTAGTCGCCCGTCGACTTGATCCGCTGCACCTCGGCCAGCAGGCGCGCCACGCCGTCCCGGAACGCCGCGGCGTCGACCATCACGTAGTAGGTCCGCCCCTCGCGGCGCCGCACCTCGATGGCGGAGGTCTGCGCCAGCAGCCAGTGGACGATCGCCTGGCGGTTGCGCATGTGGTCCTCCTCGATCTGCGTGCCCTCACGCACACGCCGCAGCTGCACCAGCGCGTTGCGCGCATAGGCCTCGTACTCGGTCTGCACGATCTCGGCCTGATCCCCGGCCGGTATGAGGCCAATGGCGGCCAGGTACGGGTCGGCGACGAAGTAGAGGGCGACGAGGTCCGCGCGGGATTCCTCGAGGGCGGAGTACTGCTCCTTCAGCAGGTCCTGCGGTGGGACACGCACGTCGGCGGCCATGCGGCCGGAGCCGTGGCCGAGCACCTCGTGGATCTCAGTCGTCAGCTCGCCGGCGAAGGCGCCCCACCGCTTCGCCCGGGCAAACTCGGCCTCGTCCCACGTGAACTCGTGCCGGAAGTCGTCGGTCGTCGACTTCTCGTACGCCTCGGTGACATTGGTGAGCGACACGGACTTGCTGCCGTACTCCTCGCGGATGCGTTGATCGTTCGGCAGGTTCACGCCGATGGGCGTGATCGGCCCGGAGTCGCCGGCCTCGACGACCACCTCGATGGCCGTCGCCGTCACGCCCTGCACCTGCGGCTTGCGGAACCGCGGCTCCACCGGCAGATGGTCCTCGAACCACTGCGCGTGCTCGGCCAGCTGGCGGATCTTGCGCGTCTTCTCCGGATTCACGAAGTAGACGAGCCCTTCCCACGCGCCCTTGATGCCGCGCGCATCCATGTAGACCTCGATGAAGCCGTTCATCGTGTCCACCGGCGTGTCGCCGGCCTGGACCCAGGCGATGTCGAACGCCTGCCGGTCGTCCTCCTCCCCCGTCTCGTACCACCGGATGAGCGCCGTGAGTGCGCGCGCGAACGACGGCGTGGCGTACGGCAGCGCCGCACGCAGGTGCGAGACGATGCGGGTGATCTCGGCGTCGTAGCGCCCGCCGATGCGGTACACCTCTTCATGGACCTGGCCGTCGCGCTTCACCACGCGCGAGTTCAGCGGGTACCGCTCCTCGACGCCCTCGAGGTCGGCCATCGAGACGCCCTCGTAGAGGTTGTTCGCGCTCGCCTCGAGGATGTCGCGGCCCTCGCCCGGCGTCTTGTTGGTCACCATCGGATCGACGGTGAGGTCGAAGAACATCGGCGCGTAGCGTGCGACGAGCGCCGCCGGCGTCTCCCCGTCCTCGAGCGGCAGGCGCGCGCCGTTGGCCTCGGCGACGGTGGCCGCCACCGCCAGTTGCGCCGGGTCGAGGCGGAGCACGAACTTCCGCGCGGTCAGGTTGTTGTAGGGCCCCGTGTTGATCCAGAACAGCTTCGTGTAGCGCGTGATCTCGGCGAGGACGCCGGCCGGGATGCCGTCCGGGTGCGTGAGGATCCCCTCGAGGATCGCGCGCATCGCGAGGTTGTGCGCATAACGCTGGTCGTAGTAGATGTCGCGCCCGGCCAGCGCCGCCTGGTAGAGATGCCAGATCAGGATCTTCTGATCCAATGGCAGCGCGACGAACCCGTCCGCGTAGAGCTGCACGACGGCCGCCTCGTCGATCTGCTCGAGGCGGTACGGACGCTCGTCGACGGCGTCAGTGGAGACGGCCGCGGGGCGCGGCGCAGGATCGGGCAGTTCAGAGGGTGACATCACAGGTCTTCGGCTTTCAGCTTTCGGCTATCGGCTATCGGCTTTCAGCTCTCAGCTTACGGCTTCTGCATTTTGCATTTTGCATTCTGTCAGAACTCGATCTCGACGCGTTCATCCTGGACGGGCGCGTGGGCGTGCCAGCCGAGTTCGCCGGTGATGCGCGCCTTGAGCGCGTCCTGCGCCTTCGGCTCGCCGTGCACGATGTAGGTGGCCTTCGGTGGCGTCGGGAACGTGCGCAGCCACTGCAGGATTTCGTTCGCGTCGGCGTGGGCGGACATGCCGTTCAGGCGGGCGATCCGCGCCTGCACGGGCACCCACTGGCCGAACATCTTCACGGTGGGCTCGCCTTCAATCAGGCGCCGCCCCCGCGTCCCCGCCGCCTGGAAGCCCACGAACAGCACGGTGTTCTTCGGATCGGGCAACCCGTGCTGCAGATGGTGCAGCACGCGGCCACCCGTGGCCATCCCGCTCGCCGAGATGATGATGGCCGGCCCGTCCGCGGCCACGACGTCCTTCGACTCCTCGGCGGAGGCCACCGGAATGAACCGCTCGGTGCAGAAGCTGCAGACCTCGCCGCGTGCCGGGCGGACATCGGGGTCCAGATCATGCGCGTGCTTCTGGTAGTACGCGAGGGCCTTGAGCGCCATCGGGCTGTCCACGTAGACCTTGAGCGGGCGGATCGTGCCGGCGTCTTCGAGCCGCTTGATCCAGTAGAGGACCTCCTCGACGCGGCCGACCGCGAAGGACGGGATGATGAGCTTGCCGCCGCGCGCCGCGGTGTCGGTGATGATCTCGGCGAGCGCCGCGCCGTGGTCGTCGGGGGCGTGGACGCGATCGCCGTACGTGGATTCGACCAGCAGCGTGTCGCACGCCACGCCGGGCGCGGGATCGGGCAGCACGGGCCGGCCGTAGCGCCCGAGATCGCCGCCGAAGAGGATGGAGCCGCCCTGGCCGTTCGCGCGGCGCAGCCGGGCGTACGCCGAGCCGAGCAGGTGGCCGGCCTGGATGAACTCCACCTCGAGGCCCGGCGCAATCGGCACAGGGCGGTTGTACCCAATCGGCTGCAGCTGCGTCAGCGCGTTGTTGGCGTCCGCTTCGGTGAAGAGCGCCTTCGCGGGATGGTGCTTCGAGTAGCCGCCCCGATTGGCCCGGTCCGCCTCCTCTTCCTGCAGGCGGCCGGCGTCCGGCAGCACCAGCGAGCAGAGGTCCATGGTGCCCGCGGTGCAGAAGATGCGGCCCTTGAAGCCCTCGGCCACCAGACGCGGCAGCATGCCGGAGTGATCGATGTGCGCGTGGGTCAGCACCACCGCGTCGATCGACCCGGCATCGGGCAGCGGCTGCCAGTTGCGAAGCCGCAGGTCCTTCAGGCCCTGGAAGAGCCCGCAGTCCACCAGGATGCGCTTGCCGTCCACCTCGAGCAGGTACTTCGAGCCGGTGACGGTGCGGGCCGCGCCAAGAAACGTCAGATGCGCCACTGCATACTCATATCAGAAAGCTCGCGGCGCCGCTCCGTGAACGCCGGCCCCGGCGTCACCTCGCGATGATCGTGTCGAGGTCGTCCTTCCCGATGATCACGTTCCAGGGCAGCAGCTCGTACTGTGCCACCCCCGCCTGGTAGAACGGGTCGTCGTCACGCACCTTGTCGAGCGCGGCCTGGACGTTGTCGTCGGGGACGCGGAGCAGGAAGATGCCGCCGTAGCGGGGGTCCTGCGGCCCCGACGCGAGCAGCGTGCCCTGCGCCTTCAGCTCGCGCAGGTAGGCGCGGTGCGGCTCCTGGTGAACAATGACTTCCTCGAGCGGGCGGCGGTAGCGGACAATGGCAATGGCATACATATGGGTATCCTCATTCTCGTCACGGGCGGCACATTCGACAAGGAATATGACGAGATCCACGGCCGGCTGTCCTTCAAGGACACGCACGTGCCCGAGATGCTCCGGCTCGGCCGGTCGCGGGTGGAGGTCGAGATCCGCCCCGTGATGATGGTCGACAGCCTGGAGATGACGGCCGCCGACCGCGACGCCATCGCCGCCGCCTGCGCCGCCGGCCCCCACGAGCGCATCGTCATCACGCACGGGACGGACACGATGGTCGAGACCGCGCGCGTGCTGGCCGCCGCCGCGCTCCCGCGGACCATCGTCCTGACCGGCGCGATGGTGCCCTACGCCTTCGGGAGCTCGGACGGACTGTTCAATCTGGGGAGCGCCCTGTCATTCGCCGGGGTGCTGCCGCACGGGGTGTACATCGCGATGAACGGCACGCACTTCCGGTGGGACGAGGTGCGGAAGAACCGCGAGACGGGGTACTTCGAGGGGGTGGACTAAGGGACCGGGGACCAGGGATCAGGGACCGGAGATCAGAGAGCTGGCAGGGGCGACAGAGCGGGGGCCGAGCGCGGCGCCCTCCCTCGTTCCGCCGTTCCGATCCCCGATCCCTGGTCCCCGATCCCCGTTCCCCGTTCCCTGCTACAACCGCCTGACCGCGTTGGCCATGTTCGTCAGGCCCTCCTCGAGCATCTGACGGGACGTACCGAGGTTCATGCGCATGTGGTTCGCGCCGCCGGGGCCGTATGACGCGCCCTGATTGAGCTGCACCCTGGCTTCCCTCACGAAGAAGCGCTCGACCATCTGTTCCGGCGTGAGGTCGGCCGCCCCGGGCGCCTTCGTGCGGTTGGCCTCGGCGGCCAGCCGCGCGGCGCCAATCCGCTCGGCGACCTCCGTGACGTCGATCCACGACAGGTACGTGGACTCCGGCTTGTAGGCCTTGATCGACGGCATCTTCGTGCTGATGAAGTCGAGCGTGAAGTCGTGGTTGGCGTCAAGATACTCGACGAGCTGGTCGAGCCACTCGCCACCCTCGGTCAGGGCCGCGTGGTTGGCGACGACGCCGAGCGTGCTGATGTCGGCGCGGTGGTTGGCGCGGACGCGCGCCATGAACTCGGGGTTGTCCGAGAAGAACCAGCCCACCTTGTGCGCGGCGAGGCCGAACGACTTGCTCGCCGCCTTGAACGTCATGCTGTTGCGCACGATGTCCTTGTCGGGCAGGTTGCCGAACGGGACATAGGCCTGCCCCTTCGTCACGAAGTCGCAGTGAATCTCGTCCGACAGGACGATGACACGGCGGCGCAGGCAGATCTCGCCGAGGCGCGTCAGCTCGGCCTCCGTCCACACGTTCCCCGTCGGGTTCTGCGGGTTGCACAGGATGAGCGCGTGCGTCTCGTGCGTGATGCGGCGCTCGAGGTCCTCGAAGTCGAAGGTGTAACGCCCGTTGACGATCTTCATCGGGCTCTCCTCGCGCGTCACCTTCGCGAAGTCGAGCATCCCGTAGAAGCCGTTGTAGGTGGGCGTCTGCAGGATCACCTTGCTGCCGGGCGGGCAGAAGGTCTGCATCGCGGCGATCAGGCCCGGGTAGACGCCCGACGAGATCTGCAGGAGCGCCGGGTCGATCGTCTGGTTGTAGCGCCGCTTGTTCCAGGCGACGATGCTGTCGGCGAAGGCCGGCGGCATGTCGAGGTAGCCCCAGCACTCGTGCTCGATGCGCTTGGCGAGCGCGTTGGTGATGGCTGGCGGGACGCGGAAGTCCATGTCGGCGACGCCCATGCCGACGCTGATGCTGTCCTTGCCGTACTTCGTGATCTGCTGGTCGTACTTCACCGACATCGTGCCGATGCGGTTGAGCGGCGTGTCGAAATCGTACCGGCCGTTGGTGGGCCGCTGGACGGAGGCCCCGGCCGCGGCCGGCCTGACGGCGGTGGCGCCGCCGACCACGCCCGCGACGGCGGTCATACCCGCGTTCCGGAGAAACGCTCGACGGTTCAGCCCTGCCTGATGTGCCATGGCGCCTGGTCCCCCACGATTTTGAAACGTGTGTCCGCAACGACCGCGCACGTGCCCGACGTCCAGCCGACCGATATCAACAGCGGATACTACACCCGCGGAACGCTTATGTAACGGGTTTTTGACGGCCTGGTGGCGGGGCCGGGATCGGCCCCGCGCGAGGGCCGATCTACGCCTGGTTGGGGTGGGTCGTGGCGCGGAGCGAGGCCCAGGCCGAGGCGTACAAGTCCGCGCGCGTAGCCAGATAGCCGGGGTAGCGGGTGCGCGCCCGCGCGACCACGGCGGGGTCCAGCGTCACAACGGCCACCGGATCCGTCGTCTCGCAGAGGATCTCGCCGGTCGGCGCCACGGCGAACGTCGGGCCGCCAAGCTCGACGCCCTGCTCCGCGCACGGGCGGTTCACCGACAGGACGTAGGCACACGACGTCAGCGCGTTGGCGATGAACACCGGCCGCCACCGGTCGAACGTCGCGGCCTGGGAGGCGCGCGGGTTCAGGATCGCCTCCGCGCCCTGCGCGCCCAGCAGGTGCGCCCCCTCCGGCCGGTTCATGTCCGAGCAGATCTGCAGCCCGAGGCGCAGGCCGAACCCGTCGATGACGGGCGACAGTGCATCCCCCGGCTCGTAGTGGCTGGTCTCCCAGAACCCCTCTTCCTCGGGCAGGATGACCTTGCGGTACGACACGACGAGCGCGCCGCTCGCGTCGAAGAGCAGCGCCGTGTTGTGGCGCCGGCCCGTGACGGGGTCGATCACGATGGCGCCGCCGACGAGGCCGATCCCCGCCTCGCGCGCGGCCGCCGCCATCAGCTGATGCCGTGCTCCCCCGACCGGCTCCGCATCGTCATCCCGCGCCGTGGTGGTGGCTGGTGACCACGGATTGAGCGGGATTTCGGGCAGCACCGCGAGCGAGGCCCCGCCCGTCCGCGCCTCCGCCAGCCGAGCCCGCAGCCGCGCCGCGGCGTCGTTGTCGAAGAACACATCTGATATCAGCGCGACGGTAAGGGTCATATCCGCTCAATGATGCCACAGCATCGAGGCGGCCCAGTACATGGGTCAATCCGCAGATGACGCAGATGACGCGGATGGTGACAGCCAGGGTTCCGCAGCTGCCGGTCATCGACCGGCAGCCTGGACGCGCGTGCGTGGGTGCAGACGTGAGCCTGCGTTGTCGGCCCG
>JAUXWO010000007.1 GCA_030680175.1 Vicinamibacterales bacterium | reverse complement strand
GCGCTCCAGATCTAGCTGGTGATCTCTCGCGGCTGGCGCCCCACACCTATCCGGCGGTCCGAAACCACGACTACCCACCACCCACCACCCACTACCCACCACCGCACCCTCAGAGAAACGAGGGCGCGCCAGAGCGATAGTCGCCGCCGAGGATCGCGACCGAACTCGTCCCGAGCCAGTTGTCGATCACGCGCGCGTACACCGAGCGGAAGTCCGTCTCGTGCCGGACGTCGACCGCGTTGTTCTCGACATCGGGGTTCGATGCGTCCTGGCGCAGGTCCGCTGCGCGGCCGTAGAGGCCGCCGCGGACGCCGCCGCCCATTGCCATCATCACGCCCGCCGCGCCGTGGTCCGTGCCCTGGCTGCCGTTCTCGCTGATGCGCCGTCCGAACTCCGAGTAGACGATGACGAGCGTGGAGTTGAGGAGGCCCTGGTTCTGCAGGTCCTGGTAGAAGGCGGCGAGCCCGTCGTTGAGCGTGGCCATCAGTGTCCGGTAGGTGCCGGTGTTCGGGTTCTGGCTGGCGTGCGTGTCGTAGCCGCCGGTCGAGACCCAGAACACCTTGGTGCCGACGCCGCGCTGCATCGCGCCGCCCACGGCCTTGAGCGCCTGGCCGAACGGGCTCGTCGGATAGCCCACGCTGCCCTCGTACGACGCCACCTTCGCCACCTCATCAAGCGTGCCGAGCGCGGCGCGTGCCGTGCTGTGCACGAAGGCGACGTGTGGACGTCCGTCAGACGGGTACCCCGACCAGCGCTCCGCCGCGCGGCGTTCGGCCGCCGCCTCCGTCGCGCCGTTCGGGCTGCTGAAGATGTAGCTGGACGGACTCGTGATCGACGGCACGCCCACCTGCGCCGCCATCAGCGGCCGTGGCGTGTTCGACGTGGTGTTCCACGCCACGAGCGGGTTCACCGGTTGCGGCAGGCCGTCGAGGTACCGGCCGAGCCAGCCGCTGCCCTGCGTGTGCATCGGGTTCGCCGTGCCCCAGATGTCGAAGCCCTCGAAGTGCGACCGGCTCGAATCGGGGTACCCGGTGCGCTGGATGATCGCCAGGCGTCCGCTGTTGTAGATGTCCTTCAGGCCGCCGAGGCTCGGGTGCAGGCCCAGCGCCTTGCCGGAGGAATCCGATCCGATCTGCAGCACCTCGCCCGCCGGCACGGCAAGGGTCGGCCGCCGCGTGTAGTACGCCGCATCCGTGTACGGCACCACCGTGCTGAGGGCATCGTTGCCGCCGCCGAGGTACACGACCACGAGCGACCGGGAGGAGGCACCCTGCGCCCAGGCGAGTTCCGAGAGGAAGGTGGGCGCCGTGACGCCGACCGCCAGCGCCGTGGCGCCGTTGCGAATGAAGACGCGTCTCGAGACCTGCATGATGGCGCCCCTCAGGAGAACTGGTACTCGGACGATCCGATGATGAGGCGCGCGAGGCCCGCGGTCTTCGTCGCCACCTGGGCGTCGCTGCCGGTCCAGGCGCCGCCGTCGCGGAGGTACTCGAGCAGGCCGCCATAGGCGTCACCCGACAGCGGCGCCGGCTCGTACCGGGCGACCAGGTAATCGAGCAGCCGCTCGGGCGTCGCGGCGTGGGGGCGCGCCTCGGCGGCGAGTGCCGCCTTCTGGCTCGTCATCAGCGTCGCGGCGAAGTTCATCCTCGCCAGCGTCGTCGCCGTCGAGAACCAGGCCGGCCCGGTGGCCCAGCCGCTGACATTGCGGGGTTCGTAGAGCGCCTGCCCCATGTTGGCCATCGGCGTGAGCGTGTTACTGGCGGAGAGGCCCACGGCGCCCGTCTCCCGGATCGCGCGCGCGACGAACTCGGCAGGCCACGAGTAGTGCGTGTGCGTGAGCGCGCCAGACAGGAACTGCGGCGCCTGCAGCAACCGCTGCAGCAGCGCGCGGATGCTGAGGTTGCCGCCGAGGTAGGCAGACGCCGCCGCGGCGATCAGCCCCTCATCGGGCGCGTGTACTTCGTCGATGAAGAACGCGTACAGCTTGCGCGCGAGGCGCGCGGCGGTCAGCGGATGACGGGCCAGGGCGTCGATCAGGTCGACGCCGTCCTGCTGGCCCTGCGAGGCCGCCCGCGCCGGGATGCTCTGGCCGCCGACGGCGGGGATGGGGAACGAGAAGTCCTTGGCCGCCGTGTCGTGCTGGCCCTGGTTGAAGACGAACTCGTAGTAGGAGGTCGCCGGGTCGGCGCGGTCGCCCACCAGCCGGATGCTCCAGCCCGTGAACACCCGCGCCGCGGACTTCACATCGTCCTCGGTGAAGGTGCCCACGCCCATCGTGAAGAGCTCCATCAGCTCGCGGGCGAAGTTCTCCTGTGGATTCTGGCGGGTGTTCTGGCGGCCGTCGAGCCAGACGAGCATCGCCGGGTCACGGGCCACCTCCACGAGCAGATCGCGGAAGCTGCCGAGCGCCATCTGGCGGAACGTCTCGATCTGCCCGCGCTGGCTGCCGGGAATCTCGCCGGGCTTGCCGGCCATCATCTTGGTGGCCTGCGCCGGCGTGACGGCCGCGGCCACCTTGCTGTGACCGGTGGCGAAGTGGTTGTGCCAGAAGAGCGCCATCTTCTCCTGGAGCGGGCGCCGCGAGTGCACCAGGCGGAAGACCCACCGCTGGCGCGCGTCGTTGAGGTTGGTGTTCGGCGAGAAGGGCTCGTTTCGCTGGGTCGGTGTGACCCCAAGGTGCCCCCCTTGCCCGATGCGCGCATCCACATCATCTGGCGCGCGTTCGTAGTCGAGCAGCTGGTTGATGAGCGCCGTCGGTGAAAGACCGGCGTAGGAGGCGAGGTCGGCGGCAGACGCACCACATCCCAGACGCCTCAGCACGTGCGCAATCATGCGAACCCTCCCACCCACAGCCAGCAGCACGTGGCGGCGCCTGCCGATCGTGTCAGCGAACTACGAATTCGTCGGCCGCCCCCCGGGGGGAGGAGCGTGGCCATTCAGAAGGCTTGGACCTGAGGGAGGGACCGGACGTTAAAAGCGAAATGCAAAATGCAGAATGCAAAAAGGCGGGCGGCAGAAAGCGGAACACAGGATGCCCTTCTGCATTTTGCATTTTGTTTTTTACTGCCCTGCCATCGTTGGGCGTTCAGGGCCGGGGGCGGAGCCGAGGGAGATGAGGTTGGCCATCAGGCGGTAGGCGCCGTCGGTGCCGGCCGGGAGCTGGCGCCACAGGCCGACGCCCAGGTAGATCCACCGGCCCTCGCCGACGCGCGCCTCGACGAGCGCGCCGCGCTTCGGGCCCTCGTTGTACGGGAAGGGCTCGACGAACTCCACGAGATCCACGTACCGGTCGTCGCGCTTGCCCAGGAAGTAGAGGCCGCGCTCCTGCCGCCACTGCTGCCAGTCGGCGTCGGTGATGCGGTTCGGCGTCGTGAAGACGGGGTGCTCCGGCACGAGCACGTTGACGGCCGAATGCTCGTCGGTGACGCGGTCGCGGCCGACCTCCGCCGGGTACGGCCCGTACTGCGCCTGGTTGAACTCGAACTTGTTGTAGTGGACGATGACCGTGCCGCCGCGCTCGGCGTAGTCGATCAGGCGCTGGTTGTAGGCGCGGAGATCGGCGCGGCGCTCGTAGGCGCGCACGCCGGTCATCACGACGTCGAAGCGGCCGAGGTCGCCCCATCCGAGCTGCTCGGATGAGAGCAGCTCCACGCGCGCGCCGATCTGCTCGAGCGCGGGCGGAATCTCGTCGCCGACGCCCATCACGTACCCGATCGTCAGGTTCGGCTTCACCTTCACGTCGAGCGCGTTGAGCGTCACCTCGGGCGCGCGCAGCACATGCCGGCGCGTGGTGTGCGGATACTCAACCACCTGGTAGCCCTGGTCGTGGCGCTGGCCGCCCGCCTCCACGGCCGCCTTCACCGTGATGCGCCCGGGCGCGACCGTCGCAGGTGGCGTGAGCTGAAAGCGGACGGTGACCGCTTCGTCCTCGCGCGCGAAGCGCACGGGGGCGGTGGCCGGCGCGCTGCGCCAGCCGGCCGGCAGGTCGAGCGTGACGGCGCCCGCCGCGGCGGCCGGGGCGTGGTTCCGCACCGTCACGCGAATCTCCTTCGGGGCGCTCGTCGCGCCGAGCGGCACTATCGCCAGCTCCGGCGAGACGCCGACGGCGAAGGCCGGCACGACGTGCAGCTCGGACCGCTTCTCGCCGCTGAAGATGTTGCCCTCGGAGCGGTACTGCACGGGGATGGTCACCGGGAACGTCTCGCCGCCGATCGTGAGCGTGAAGGTGGCCGTGAACGGCGTGGGCCGGAACGGCAGGCCGTGCGGCACGTCGGGGTCCAGGATGAACCGCGCTGCATCGGGCGCGTTCCTGAAGTGGGCGGCGGTGAACCGCGCCTCGGCCGGCACCGTCGCGGTCGCACGGCAGGCGCGCGTCGCGCCGCCTTCCATCTCGGCGGGCTCGCACTGGCCGTCGACGGCCGCGAAGCCGTTGACGGCGGCGCCGATCGTCGCGGCGGCGCTGCCGCGATTGGCGATCAGGAGCTGCACGGGGACGGCCTGGCCGCGCACGACGAGGCCGTCGGCCGCAATCGCCTCGAGCCGCACATCGGCCGCCAGCCGGATGGCCTCCGCAAACTGCGTTTCCTTCTGCGCCAGCCGCAGATCGATCTCGTAGCGGGCATCGGCATCCAGGCCAAGGTCCACGAGATCGGCCCGCAGCGCGCGCACGCCGCGCAGCCCCGCGGCGAGCGGCACGAGCGCGGCCTGGCTGCCGTCACGGGCCACGCCCGCGCGCGCGTCGGCCACGCGGCCCATGATCGCCGACAGCCCCTGCACCAGCTCGCGCGGCGGCGTGGCGCCGGCAAACGCCGCCAGGCTCGTGAGCGACGTGTCCACGCCGTCGAACATCTCCGCCTCGGTGCGGTTCACGCCGTCAGGCAGCACGGTGTCGCGCAGCCGGTACGCGCGCACGCCGCCGGGGCCCTGCGCCTGGCCTTGCGGCAGGGGCAGGAGCTGCGACATGCCCTGGCACATGTGCATGCTGCGGGCCTCGCCGCCGATCTCATTGCACGTGCGTCCGAGCACCGGGTCGTAGACGCTGCCGCCCTCGAACATCAGCGGCGCCGCCGCGCCGTCACCCGTGAAGCGCGGCCCCTGAGCCGAGGCGGCCTGAGGAGGCCCGAAGCCGAAGCTGGCCGTGTAGTAGAACTTCTTCGCCTGCCACGGGCGCAGGCCTTCCTCGCGGATCTGCGCGGGGAAGCGCGTCGGGTCCGCCGCGGCGCGGAACGCCGCGAGCGTCAGGCGCGACGAGGCCTGGTGATGCTGGCCGCCGCCGTCTCCGTCGAACACGAACCCGACGATCACGTCGGGCCGGATCGTCCGAATCATCCGTACGTAATCGCCGAGGATCTCCTCCTCGCCCCACTTCTCGAACGTCTCCTCGACGCTGAACGAGTAGCCGAAGTCCACGGCGCGCGTGAAGTACTGCTCCGCACCGTCGAAGCGATGCGCCGCCAGCAACTCCTCGGTGCGCAGCACCGAGAGCGCCTCGAAGAGCTCGGGGCCGATCTCGTTCTGCCCGCCTTCCCCGCGCGTCGCGGTCACGAGCGCCGTGCGGAACCCGCGCATGTGCCCGTAGTACGCCAGCATCCCGTTGTTCTCATCGTCGGGGTGCGCGGTGGACATCATCAGCGTGCCGACCGTGTCGAGCTTGCGCAGCGCGAGCTCGAGCGCGGGACGGCCCGCCAGCGTCGACACCGGCTGCAGCCGCTGCTGCGCCTCCGGCGCAAGCGTGACGATGAAGGCGAGAAGGGGGATGAAGAGGAAGAGGGGCTTACGCATGTTCGCTGTTCGCAATTCGCAGTTCGCTGTTCGCCGATAGCTGATAGCCGACTTGTCCGCCGTAGCTCGCGGACGTCCGGCGAGCGAAGGTGGAGAGCCGGTCGCTGAGAGCCGAGAGCCGAAGATGCCGGTCGGACGGCAGACTCTACCGTCCGACCGGCCCATCCCTAGAACGTCAGCTTGAAGCCGAGCTGCAGCTGGCGCTGCTCGTACCCGCCGGTCGGGTTGAGCATGCTGCCGCTCGTCGGCAGGGCCGCCAGCGGCACGCCCGCCGTATCGGTCGCCACCGTGGCATTGGCGTTGGACCACTGCACGGTGTTGAAGAGGTTCTTCACCTCGGCGATGACCTCGGCGTTCACGCGGCCGACGGGCACCCGCCGCGAAAGGCGCAGGTCCACGTTGCGGCGCGCGGGCAGGTTGATCGAGTTGCGGGCCACGCCCACCGGGCGGTCGCTCGCCACGCCGTCGTTGTTCAACTCGCGGTTGCTGCGGATGTTCAGCGGGATGCCGCTCGCCGCCTGCATCGCCAGGCCGATCACGGTGCCGTTGACGATCCCGCGCAGCGCCGCATTCCCGCCTTCGATGCGCGGCGTCGCCACGATGCTGGCCACGAACGTGTGACGCTGGTCGAGCAGCGTCGCCCCCTGGTCGTAGTCCAGGTTCGTCGGATCGCCGCGGCCTGCGTCGCCGGTCACCGAGAGCGTGCCCGGGATGGGGGCATTGTCCTCGGCCTTGCCGAGCGTGTAGGCCAGGTCGAACTGGATGCCGTCCGACGCACGGCGCGTGAGCGTCGCCGTCAGGTTCTTGTAGGTCGAGCTGCCGAGCGACTCGACCTGGTTGATCACGTTGTAGCGGGGGTCGCGGCGCGTGTTCGCGTTGACCGCCGTGCTGAAGATCGGCCGGCCGTCGGAGAGCTGGCCGATCGGGTTGATGTGGTTGATGCTGGTCACCACCGGGAGGTCATAGCCCTTGCTGTACGACGCGCCGACGGAGACCGCGTACGACCGCCCGAGCTGGTGCTCGAACTGGACGTTGTTCTGCCAGTTCCGCGCCACCGCGAAATCGGGCGACACGGTGAACAGCGTGTTCGGCTGGGCGCCCTGGCCCGCCGACAGCACGTTCGGGAACGCCGGCGCGCCCGCCGTCGTCGGCGAGAAGCTGGCCGCCGCGCGGCGGTTCGTGCCGTCGTTCTGCAGCGTCTGCTCGTAGATGGCGAGCAGCGCCTGGTCGTACATGAGGCCCGTGTTGGCGCGCACCACGGAGCGGCCGTCGCGGCCGACCGTCCACACCACGCCGAGGCGCGGCGCGAAGTTGTTCTTGTCCACGGTGAAGCTGCGCGACGCCTCGAACGGCGCGTTCGGCAGCGCATCGGGCGCCTGGTACAGGTCGTACCGCACGCCGTAGAGCACCTTCAGGTTCGACGCCACACGCCAGTCGTCCTGCACGAAGAAGCCGAACAGGTTCGACGAGAACTCGAGGTCGCGCTCGCCGAAGTACTGCGTGAAGTTGGAGTAGCCGAAGGGGTTGGTCCCGTTCCTGGCCGCCAGGTAGGCCGCCACCGACGGGAACGTGTACTGCTGCGACGCTGTGCGGGTCCGCGAGTCCGCCACGTTCTGGATGTCGAAGCCGAACTTGACGGAGTGGTCGCCGGTCAGGACCGTCGTGCTGTTGTTGACCTGCAGCACGTCCTGCGTGAACGCGAAACCCGCGTCCGCCGCGCCCGCGATGGGCCCGCCGAAGTTGGCCGCGCCCGCCACGTTGATCGCCGGCCCCGTGCCCGCCTGGGAGCCGGGCGTACGGCCCTGCGCGCGCGTCGCGTACTGGAAGCGCAGCTCGTTCAGCGTGCGCGACCCGATCGTCGAGATCAGCTGCACGCCTGTCGAGTGCTGCCGGTCGCTGAAGTCGGTGGCGCGCTGCACGGACGTCAGGCCGCCGCCGACATTGTTGGGGATCAGGTTGTCGAAGTAGATGTACCGCACCGACAGCCGGTTCGCCGAGTTGATCTGGTGATCGATCTTCGCGATGCCGAACTCGGTGTTGAGCGCCGCCGGCATGAACGCCGGTTCACTCAGCCCGAGCGCCGCCTGATTCGCCGGCGAGATCGTGATGACACGGCCGCCCGACAGATCGCGCTCCGTGTGCTCGTAGCCCGCGAAGAAGTGCGTGCGGTCGCGCTTGATCGGCCCGCCCAGGTCGAACGTGAACAGGTTCACCTCCGTCGGCGGCTTGCCGGTGCGGTTCTGCGTGAAGAACGGGTAGGCCGCGAACGACTCCCGCTGCATGCGGTAGCTGCCCTGGCCCCGATAGGTGTTCGTGCCCGACGGCGTGATCGCGTTGTAGATCAACCCCATCGTCTGGCCGAACTCCGGCGCGTAGCCCGTCGTGACGATCTTCACCTCGCGGATCATCACCTCCGACATCGGCATCTGCCGCAGGCCGGCGCGATCCTTCTGCGTGTTGTTGCTGCCGTCGATCTGGTAGTTCACGCGCATCAGCGCGCCGTTCGACGTGATACGCGGCACGCCGAACTCCTGCGTCTCGAAGCCGACGACGCCGGGCTGCAGCAGCGCGAAATTGTAGGGGTTGCGCGAGGTGAGCGGCAGCGTCTTGATCTCGGCCTCGCTCAGGGTGCGGCCCTGTTCGATCCGGCCGAGGTCCACGAGCGGCGCCGCGCCCGTCACCGTGATCGTCTCCGTGACGGCGCCGACGAGCAGCGTGACGTCGATCACCGCCGTCTGACCGGCACTGAGCCGGACACCCGTGCGCTCGTAGCCACGGAAGCCCGCCAGCTCCGCCTGCACGCGGTACGCGCCCAGGGGCAGCAGCGGCGCGCGATACAGGCCGCTCGCGTTGGTGACGACGACGCGGACGTCGCCGGTGTCGAGGTTGGTGACCGTCACGGTCACGCCGGGCAGCACCGCGCCCGTGTCGTCAACGATGGTCCCTTCGATGGTGCCATTGATGGCGGTCGACTGCGCAAACGCCGGCGCGGTCAACGCCAGGCTGCACAGCAGCGCCACGAGTACTCGCCTCATCAGAACGCTCCTTTGAAAACAACAGCCCGCCGCGGGCCCGCAAGAAATCGACGAACTTCGAGTATAGCCGTTTGGGTCCGGCGGGTCCGGACAGGTCCGGTGGGTCCGGACAGGCCCGGTGGGTCAACGCTGTCTACGAACGACGGACGCGCTCGAGCCATGCCACGGGCAGCACCGCGCACACCTCGGCCAGCGCCGCCCGGCCGTCCCCGGCCACGGCCAGGCGGCGCCCCGTCAGCCGGTCTCGCCACTCGTCCCCCGGTGCCGCGTCCGGCAACGCCAGATGCGCCTCGCCCCACGCCATCCCGACCGGCCACTGCCCCCCCGCGAGCCGGGCCGCCTGACGGGCCGCGACGACGACGACCGTGCGGTCGCCCGCCCGGCGCGCAAACGCGACGACCGGCGCCTCGGCCGGCTCGGGCGCGAGCGGCACGTAGTCACCCTCCAGGAATACGTCCGGATGCTGCCGCCGGTGACGAAGCGCCACGGCCAGCACCCACAGCTTGATCCGTCCGTCCGGCCAGGCGCCAGCCAGCGCCGCGACCTCGGCCTCGACGCTTCCCCCTCCGACGCCGTTCTCGACGCGCTGGATCCAGGGATCGAGGGCGGCCAGCGCCGCCTGGCGTGCCCGGAAGTCGACCGGGCCCCGGTTGTCGGGGTCCACGAGCTGCAGCTGCCACAGCTCGCTGCCCTGGTAGATGTCGGGGACGCCCGGCGATCCAATCTGGAGGACGAGCTGCGCCAGGGCGTTCGCCGCGCCGATTTCCCCGATGGACCGCGCGAACGGCACGAAGCGCGCGAGGAACCGTCGCGCGCCGGCCCCCGTCAGGGTGCCGGTGATGAAGGTGCGGACATCCTCTTCGTAGGCCTCGTCCGGGTTGAGCCAGCTCGAGCGCAGCTTGGCCTCGCGCACGGCTTTCACCATGTAGTCCGCGACCCGCGACTCGAGGCCGGGCGGCGCCACCACGGGGAGGGGAGCATCAGCGGGCTCGGCGGGCCACACGCCAACGAGCGCCTGGTAGTAGTGGTACTCGTCGTCGCGATCGGGGCCGGGCCGGCCGGCCAGCGGCATGCGCAGGCGCGCGTTCAGCCGCATCCACGCGGTCACGGTGCGGCGCCAGTCGTCGGCCCGCTCGCTCAGCACGGCCAGCCGCGCCCGCACATCGGCGCTCCGCTTCGTGTCATGCGTCGACAGCGCCAGCATCGTCATCGGCCAGTCGCGCGCGCGCGCGGCGGTCACCTCATGGAACTCGGCGACGGACACGGCGGGGGCCGCGGGATGGCTGCCGACCTCGTTCACGCTGATGAGCGGGACGTAGCGGTAGAAGGCCGTGTCCTCGAGCCCCTTCGCCTGGATGGGGCCGGTGAACTGCTGGAACCGCGTCGCGAAGCGCAGCCGCGCCTCGTCAGGGGCGCCGGTGTCATCAACCCCGAGGAGCACACGCGCGACGAAGTCGAAGATCGAACGCTCCATGACCGGACTGCGGCGGCGCGCGCCGGCGATCGCGGCCGCCACGACGTCACGATCGGTGGCGGAGATGCCACGGGACGAGACATAGGTGCGGTAGACGGGGAAGCTGGCGACAATCTCGCGCAGCACCTTGCGCAGGCTGTTGAGCGTGAAGTCGCGCGAGCGGCGGTCGCGCTTGGCGAGGCGCTCGAGCGCATGGGCGAGCAGGTTCATCTCGCTCGCCATCGCGGTCTGCGCGATCAGGCGCCGGCACTCGTACGCGATCTCGTCGAATGGCTGGTCCTCGCCGCCGAGCCGCTGCCACAGCCGCTCGAGCTTGTGCAGGCCGGCCCGGTCCACGAGCAGCCCGTTGACGGTGTTGAGGAAGCGATAGCCCGTCCCACCATGGATCGCCCAATCCCCAGGAAACACCTCGCCCAGGGAGACGATCTTCTCCGCGACGACGAACAGGGGGGTCACGAACAGGGGGGTCAGATCTTGATCCTTGCGTTGTGGCAGATCCTGCACGGTTCGATCGCGATTTCTGCCGTCCGCGCAAGGATCAAGATCTGACCCCAGGGCGAGGGCGGCTCCGGCGGCGGCTTGCAGCGCGGCGAAATAGCCGGCCGGGTCGGCCAGGCCGTCTGGATGGTCGAGGCGCAGTCCGGTGATGAGCCCCTCGCGGATGAACTCGAGGATCAAGCGGTGGGCCTCGTCGAAGACCTGCGGGTCTTCCATCCGCACCGCGCCCAGTTCGTTGATGTCGAAGAAGCGCCGGTAGTTGATCTCGTCAAACGCCGTGCGCCAGTACGCCAGCCGGTACGGCTGCCGCTCGAGCAGCGCGTGCAGGCCATCGACGCTGGCCGGGACGCCCGCCACGCCGTTGAGCTCCCGAAGGGCGGCATCCACGGCGGCGGCCACGCGCGGCGCGCTCGCCAGGAGACGCGCCAGCCGCTCGTACGCGACGGCGGTCTCGCGCTGTCGCTCCTCGCGGCGCGCGGCCTCGCGTTCGCTGGAGACCGGCAGGTTCGCGAGCGCCGTCAGCACGCTCAGGAACTCCCGGACCTCGGGATCGTCGACGCCCGGATCGACGCGCAGCGCGTCTGCCGCCCCGGTCAGCGCCAGCGGCATCTGCTGCGGGTCCAGCGGGAGGACGTGCTCGAAGTAGTGCAGCCGCAGCCGCCCGCCCTCGCGGACGACGCGCAGCTCCCCGCGCTCGAGCACCGCGCCGTACTGGTCCCCCAGAATCGGCAGCAGCACCTTGTCGTGCAGGGGCCCCGTCACCGGCTGCCAGTCGATGTCGAACCACTCCGCCGACAGCGCGCTCGGGCCATTCTCGAGCACGTCGTGCCAGCGCGGATTGGACACCGGATCGACCGCCATGTGGTTCGGGACGACATCGACGATCACGCCGAGGCCGGCGGCGCGTGCCTCACGTGCGAGTGCCTCGAACGCCTCGCGGCCGCCGAGCTCCGCGTTGACACGCGTGTGATCGACGACGTCGTAGCCGTGGCTGCTGCCAGGACGCGCCCCGAGGATGGGCGAGAGGTAGCAGGCACCCGCGCCGAGCGCCGACAGGTACGGCACGAGCGCCCGCGCGTCCGCGAACGTCAGGTCCGGACCGAGTTGCAGCCGATACGTGCTCGAGGGGATGCGTGCGCCCGCCGCATCGCTCATCGCGCGCCTCCGTCCCGCACGAGCACCACGGCACCCGGGCGCGCGAAGTCCACCGCCAGCGCGCCCTCCACCTCCACCCTCAGCGGCGCCGGTGCCTCGACATACGCCGGCGCCTCGGTGTCGAGGGCCACCTGCCAGCGACCGGAGGCCGGTGCCGCCACCACGAGCCGGCCGGATCCGGCGAGCCGCGCCACGATCACCGTCTCGCCTCCGTCGCGCCGCCGGCGCCTGATCACCAGCCCGCCCCGATCGATGGCCGTCACGCCGTGCGTGCCGAAAAGCCCCGACATCTCGCCGGGCAGGCACGCCCTGCGGATCGCGAGCAGGTCCCGATGGAGCGCCACGACGCCGGCGTGCCCGGGACGCCCACGCTCGTCCCAGTCCAGACGGCTCCGCTCGAAGGTCTCCGCCGCCTGCGGATCGGGAATCGTCTCGCGCAACGATGCGTCGGCGAACGCCCGGAAGTGCCGGAACTCCGCGCGCCGTCCCTCGCGCACGAGCCGGCCCAGTTCGGCGTGATGATCCGTGAAGTACAGGAACGGCGACGAGGCCGCCCACTCCTGGCCCATGAAGATCAGCGGCGTCTCCGGCGCGAGCAGCAGCACTGCGGTCAACGCGCGGAACACCTCCGGCGCGATCTGGTGATGCAACCGCTCGCCGAACGCCCGGTTGCCGATCTGATCGTGGTTCTGCAGGCAGATGACGAAGCGCGACAACGGGAGCCCCGCGGGGCTCGTGCCGCGCGGGCCCTCGTCATGCGTCGACATCTCGCCCTGATACACCCAGCCGTCGCCCACCGCGCGCGCCAGCTCCGCCGTCGTCCCCGCGTAGTCGCGGTAGTACCCCTCGTCGTCGCCGGCGGTGAGCCGCCGGGCCACGTGATGGAAGTCGTCCGCCCAGACGCCGTCGAGTCCCCAGCCGCCGTGCTCGGCGGCCTCGATCATGCCGCGCAGGTTGCGGTGGTCTTCCGCCATGAGAAGCACATCGCGTTCGGGCACGGCCGCGCGCACCGACGCGCCGAGCTCCGCGACGAACGGCACCGGGCTCTCGTCGATGAGCGCGTGCGTCGCATCGAGCCGCAGGCCGTCGAACCGGAATTCGCGCACCCAGGCGATGGCATGCTCGATGAAGAACCGGCGCACGCTCGCGCTGCCCTCGCCGTCGAGATTGATCCCGGCGCCCCACGGGCTTGTATGCCGGTCGCTGAAGAACTGCGCGCTGCACGCCGCGGCGTACGCCCCGTCCGGACCGAAGTGGTTGTAGACGACATCGGCGAGCACCGCCAGACCGAGGCGATGCGCCTCGTCGACGAAGTAGCGCAGATCGTCCGGGGTGCCGTACGCCTCCGACGGCGCGAAGAGCGCCGCGCCGTCGTAGCCCCAGTTCCGCGTCCCCGGGAACGCCGCCACCGGCATCAGCTCCACCGCGGTCACGCCAAGCTCGGCGAGCGACGGCAGGTGCGCGGCGGCCGCACGGAACGTGCCCTGCGGCGTGAATGCCCCGACGTGCAGCTCGTAGATCACGAGCGCATCCATCGAGGGCGGCGTCCACGCCCCGGCCTGCCACCTGAACCCCTGCGGATCGACGACGACGGAGGGGCCGTGGACGCCGTCGGGCTGGAAGCGCGACGCGGGATCCGGAACCACGCGTTCGCCATCGAGGACGTACTGATACCGCGCGCCGGCGCCGGCGCCAGAAACGTACCCCGCGAACCACCCGCCGGGCTCGGCCTCGAGCGGCGTGTCGCCGGCCGGCGGTGTCACGAGGCGCACCGCGGCGTGGGTCGCGTTCGGCGCCCACAGACGGAAGCGCGCGCCGTCGTCGTCGATCCATGCGCCGATCGAGGGCGCCCAACTGGCGGGGTTATGCATCTGCCACTCCGTCGCCCTCCGAGGGCGCTTTCCACCCGGGGTCGAGCATCGCGAGGAGCGTATCGAGCGGGATGTCGAGCCAGTCGGGCCGGTGATCGAGTTCGTAGCCCAGCTCGTACAGGGCCTTGTCCAGCACGAACACCTCCACCATCCGCCGGCTCGCCGCCTCGTCGTCGGGCACGAGCCCGGAGCCGCGCATGGCGTCGAGGTAGGCGCGCAGGTAGACGGCGCCGATCCAGCGCTCCCACGCGAAGGCCCACGGCCGCAGCAGGCCCTCGTAGTCGGGGTGCGTGTGCAGGAACTGGCGCAGGCCCGCCTGCGCGGCGTACGAGAAGGACCGCAGCATGCCGCCGACATCCCGCAGCGGCGACTGGCGCTCGCGCCGCTCGGCGATGGATCGCATCGGCTCGCCTTCGAAGTCGATGAAGTAATAATCGCCGTCCACGTCGAGCACCTGCCCGAGATGGAAGTCGCCGTGCGTCCGCATCGTCCGGCCGAGCGAGGCCGGGACATCCGTCGCCCCCTCCGGCGCCGCCGCCAGCGTCCCGAGTCGCGCGGCGACCTCGGCCCGCAGGCCGAGCAGGTGCACGGCCTTGGCCTCGGGGGTGCCCTCGAGGGGCCCCACGGCGTACGACAGGCGCTCGAGGATTGCGTAGGCCCGCGCGCGCATATCCTCGACGAGCGGGTGGATGCCGGCGGCGTCGAAGGGCTCGGGGCGGAATGCCTCGTGGTCGACCGCCGCCAGCGCACGGTGCAGCGCCGCGGTGCGGCGGCCGAGCAGATCGATCGAGGTCCAGTAGGCGCCCACCGCGTCCGCCATGGCCGCATCGTCGGCCGGATCGGGCGGACGGCCGTCCCCGGCGCCGCGTGCAGCGACGAGCGCGTGTTCATAGAAGAGCTGGAGCTCGTCGAGCGCCCGCTCCCAGACGGCGCCCCGGCTCTGCACCTGCTGCTGGAGCATCGCCACCGATCGCGGCGCGCCGTTCGAGGGGTAGTAGTCCACCCACCCGCACAGTTCGGGCACCCGCGCCTCCGCCGCCGACGTCCCGAGCGCACGACCCACCTCGATGTCGGGGTTCTCGCCAGGCTCGATGCGCCGGAACAGCTTGAGCAGGAACCGGTCGCCCAGCATCACGTTCGAGTTGCTCTGCTCGACGGCCGGCACGAGCGCGCGCACCTGGTCGCCCGCCTCGGCGATGCGCACCGATCCGCCGGCCGTGTGATGGAACTGCAGGCGCCCGTGGCGCAACGGCAGGTCGGCGCCCTTCCACAGGGCATCCTGCAGCAGCTGGCAGACCGCCGGCTCCGTCATGCCGTCGTAGAGCACGCCGGTGCGCGCGCCGGAGATCCGCGCCACGACCGCGTGCCCCCGCGTCTCGATCACCCGCGCCGCGTCCTCACCCGCCGCCGTCGCCATCGGCACGACGTACTGCCGGGTGCTCGCGTCATCCAGCGTCACGTCCACGATGGCGAAAAAGACGGGGAGGGTGCCGCGCGCGAGCGTGGTCCAGTCGGCGATGCGCGTCGACACGATGCGCCGGCCTTTGGCGCCGAACCAGCGCTGGCGCAACAGGAAGGCGGGGAGGGCGTCGCGTTCGAGCAGCCGCCGCAGGTGCTCGTCGAGGAGCTGATCCCAGACGGCGCTCGCCAGCAGCGCGAGCGGCGCCTCCGCCTGGACGGCGGGACGAGGACTCTGGAGCGCGCCTGCCGCGGCATCGGGGTGCGTCAGCCGCAACCAGTAGAAGGCGTGCGGCCCGAGCGTCAGGAAGTACGGCGTATCTCCGATGGCCGGCAGCTCCGTCGTGCCGATCATCTCGACCGGCTTCAAGCCGCGGAACCGGGAGAGATCGAGCGAGACCGGCTGGACCGTGTGCGCCATGTTGGCCACGACCAGGATCTGGTGCTCGTCGTCTTCGCGGGTGAAGGCCAGCACGCGCCGGTTGTCGCCCTGCACCGCCTCGTGGCGGCCGCGCCCGAACGTCCGGTAGCGCTTGCGCAATCCGAGCATCATGCGCATCCAGTTGAGGAGCGACGAGGGCGAGCGCTCCTGCGCCTCGACGTTGATGGCCTGGTAGCCGTACACGGGGTCCATCACCGGCGGCGCGAAGAGGCGCGCCGGGTCCGCCCGCGAGAACCCGGCGTTGCGATCGCCGGTCCACTGCATCGGCGTGCGGACGCCGTTGCGATCGCCGAGGTAGATGTTGTCGCCCATCCCGAGCTCGTCGCCGTAGTAGATGATGGGCGACCCCGGCAGCGAGAGCAGCAGGCTGTTGAGCAGCTCGATGCGCGCGCGGCTGAAGTCCATGAGCGGCGCCAGGCGCCGGCGGATCCCGACGTTCAGCCGCATCTGCGGGTCGGCGGCGTACGCCGCATACATGTAGTCGCGCTCCTCGTCGGTCACCATCTCGAGCGTCATCTCGTCGTGGTTCCGGAGGAAGAGCGCCCACTGCGTGTTCTCGGGGATGTCGGGGGTCTGCCGCAGGATCTCGGTGATCGGCAGCGCATCCTCCTGCCGCACGGCCATGAAGATGCGCGGCATCAGCGGGAAGTGGTACGCCATGTGGCACTCGTCGCCGTCACCGAAGTACGGGCGGACGTCGGCGGGCCACTGGTTCGCCTCCGCCAGCAGCGCCCGCGCCTCGTAGCGGGTGTCCACCTCGGCGCGGAGCTGCTTGAGGATGGCGTGCGTCTCGGGCAGGTTCTCGCAGTTGGTGCCCTCGCGCTCGATGAGGTACGGCACGGCGTCGAGCCGTAGGCCGTCCACGCCCATGTCGAACCAGAAGCGCATCACCTTCACGAGCGCCTTCAGCACGTGCGGGTTGTCGAAGTTCAGGTCGGGCTGATGGCTGAAGAAGCGGTGCCAGTAGTAGGCCTTCGCCACCGGGTCCCACGTCCAGTTCGACGTCTCGGTGTCGGTGAAGATGATCCGGGTTCCGGCGTACTCCTGGCCGGTGTCGCTCCACACGTAGTAGTCGCGCTTCGACGACCCCGGCGCCGCGCGGCGCGCCGCCTGGAACCACGGGTGCTGGTCGGAGGTGTGGTTGACGACGAGCTCGGTGAAGACGCGGAGGCCGCGGGTGTGCGCCTCGCGGAGGAAGGCCTTGAAGTCGCGCAGCGTGCCGTACGCCGGGTTGACGCCCTTGTAATCCGAGATGTCGTACCCATCGTCGCGCAGCGGCGAGGGGTAGAACGGCAGCAGCCAGATGCAGGTGACGCCGAGGTCCTGGATGTAGTCGAGCCGCTCGATCAGGCCGGGGAAATCGCCGACGCCATCGTTGTTGCCGTCGAAGAACGAGCGAACGTGCAGCTCGTAGATGATCGCATCCTTGTACCAGAGCGGGTCGCGGTCGAGGGGCGTGTGGCGTGTCATGGCTGCACCCGGGGGCGATCGATCAGGAGGATGTGAGCGGGCCGCTCGGCCGGATCCAGCCGCACGTAGTTCCACGGACCCGTCCACGTGTAGGTGGCCTCGTCCAGCAGGTCACGCACGACGTACGCCTCGTCTGGCGGCACCAGGTCGTCGTCCAGGCCGACGCAGACGCCGCCGTCCTGCGCCTGATGGGGGTCGAGGTTGACGATGGTCAGCACCCGCGCGGAAGAGCCGGGGGCGGTCTTGCTGTAGGCGAGGAGGGCGTCGTTGGTCGTCAGATGGAACCGCAGCGTGTCGTTGCGGTGGAGCGCGGGCTGCGCGCGCCGGATGGCGTTGACCCGCGCCACGAGATCCTTGATGTGCCCGGGCCGCTCCCAGTCCCACTGCTTGAACTGGTACTTCTCGGAGTGCAGGTACTCCTCGGTGCCCGGCACGGCGCGGCCCTCGCAGATCTCGAAGCCGCTGTAGATGCCGTAGGTCGCCGCGAGCGTACCCGCCAGCACCTGGCGGATCCGGAAGGCGGGCGGCCCGCCCTCCTGCAGGAACGCGTGCAGGATGTCGGGCGTGTTGGCGAAGAAGTTCGGCCGGTAGTACTCCTGCATCTCCGTGCGCGTGAGCTCGGTGAGGTACTCCTCGAGATCGGCCTTCGTGTTGCGCCAGGTGAAGTAGGTGTACGACTGCGTGAAGCCGATCTTCGCGAGGTAGCGCATCACCTTCGGGCGCGTGAACGCCTCCGACAGGAAGATCACGCCGGGGTCGCGCGACTGCACGTCCGCGATCATCCACTCCCAGAAGGCCATCGGCTTGGTGTGCGGATTGTCCACGCGGAAGATGCGCACGCCCTGCGCCACCCAGAACAGCACGACGTCACGCAGCTCGGTCCAGAGCGCGCGCCAGTCGTCGGTCTCGAAATCGATCGGGTAGATGTCCTGGTACTTCTTCGGCGGGTTCTCCGCGTACTTGATCGACCCATCGGGCCGGTGGCGGAACCACTCGGGATGCGACGTGACGTACGGGTGATCCGGCGAGCACTGATACGCGAGGTCGAGCGCGATCTCCATGCCGAGCTGCTCGGTGCGCTCGCGGAACGCGCGGAAATCGGCCAGCGTGCCGAGTCCCGGCTCCACCGCCATGTGTCCGCCGTCGGGGCTGCCGATCGCCCACGGGCTGCCGGGGTCGCCCGGCTGCGGGACCATGGTGTTGTCGCGGCCCTTGCGATCGGTCGTGCCGATCGGGTGGATCGGCGGCAGGTAGACGACATCGAAGCCCATGGCCGCGATCTCGGGGAGGCGCGCCGCCGCTTCGCGGAAGGTGGCGCTCCGCGAGGGGTCGGGCCCGGCGGACCGCGGAAACATCTCGTACCAGGCGCCCGTGCACGCGCGCACGCGGTCGACCGTCACCTGCAGCACACGCGGGTAGCGGGTGGCCCGCTGGCGTTCCGGCGCCGAGGCCATGCGCACCGTCAGCTCCGCCGACAGCGCCCGCGCCACCCGCGCCTCGACCGCCAGCGCCTCATCGCGCAGCGCGTCTGCGCTGGCGAGCAGCTGCGTGCGATCGGGCCCGGGGTCGAGCCGCGCCGCGCTCGCACGCACAAGCCCGGCGCCCTCGAGCAGCTCGGACCGGACGTCCTGTCCCGCGTCCACGCGCGCGACGAGCTGGTGGCGCCAGGTCGCGAAGCGGTCCACCCAGGCCTCGACCGTGTACTCGTAGCGGCCGGGCTCCGCGACCGTGAACGACGCCTGCCAGCGGTCGTTGTCCATGGGCCGCATCGGCGTCTCGTGCCAGGGGGCCTCGGGCATGCCCTCGGCGGCGCGGCGGCGGTGGCGCAGCACGGCGGCCAGCTTGTCGTGGCCGTCGGCAAAAAGATCGGCCTGGACGGTCAGAAGGTCGCCGGCGGCGCGCTTGACCGGGTGGCGCCCGGCATCGATTTCAGGAGAGACGCGCTCGACCACCACGCGGCGGCGGCCCTCGTCTGGCAAAGACGCAGCTTCGGACATCAGGGACCTCTCTCGCGGACTCGGGGCGATCAGCGTGCCGCTCCCAGCGCCCGTCTCTCAGCGGCGGTCAACTGCCGCGGTGTCCGGCGTCGAGCGGCACGGCGCGCAGCAGCGCGAGCGACCGGGACGCGAGGGAATACGCGGCGCTGGGCTCCACGATGGCGTCTTCGCGCGCGCGCTCGAAGGTGTCGATCAGGCACTCCCAGCCGGCAACGGCCGGCCAGTCGGGCACCGTGAACGCCAGCGGTGTGTCGTGCGCGTTCAGCAGGATGAGCAGCGTGTCACCGCCCGTCACGGCCTGGCCGCGCTCGTCGATGTCGTCGGCCGCCTCGCCCGGCAGCAGCATTCCCAGGCACTGCAGGTGCGGCACGCGCCACTCGGCGCCGGTCATGGCACGGCCGCTGGCGGCGAGCCACACGACATCATGCGCCGTGTGGCCGTTGAAGAAACGGCGGCGGCGCAGCACGGGCTGCGAGGCGCGGATCTCGCAGAGCCGCCGCGTGAAGGCGAGGAGCGCCTCGCCGTCCGCGTCGAGATCCCAGTGGACCCACGACGTCTCGTTGTCCTGGCAGTAGCTGTTGTTGTTGCCCTGCTGGGTGCGGCCCATCTCGTCCCCGTGCCCGATCATCGGCACGCCCTGCGCCAGCAGCAGCGTGGCGAGAAGGTTGCGCTTCTGCCGCTCGCGCAGCGCGCCGATCTCGGGGTCGTCGGTCGGCCCCTCGACGCCGCAGTTCCAGCTGAGGTTGTGCGACTCGCCGTCGCGGTTGTCTTCGCCGTTGGCCTCGTTGTGCTTCTCGTTGTAGCTCACGAGATCGTGCAGGGTGAAGCCGTCGTGGCAGGTGACGAAGTTGATGCTGGAGTAGGGACGCCGGCCGTTGTGGCCGTACAGGTCGCTGCTGCCGGCCAGGCGCGTGGCCAGTTCCGACACGGTGCCGGGGTCGCCGCGCCAGAACCGGCGGACGCCGTCACGGAACTTGCCGTTCCATTCGGTCCAGAGCACCGGGAAGTTGCCCACCTGGTAGCCGCCTTCGCCGAGGTCCCACGGCTCGGCGATGAGCTTGACCTGCGAGATCACCGGGTCCTGATGGATGACGTCGAAGAAGGCGCCGAGCCGGTCCACTTCGTAGAGCTCGCGGGCGAGCGTGCTCGCCAGGTCGAACCGGAAGCCGTCGACGTGCATCTCGGTGACCCAGTACCGCAGGCTGTCCATGATGAGCTGCAGCACGCGCGGGCTCTGCATGTTCAGCGTATTACCGGTGCCCGTGAAGTCGAGGTAGTGGCGCGGGTCGCCGGGCATGAGCCGGTAGTACTCGGCGTTGTCGATGCCGCGCATCGACAGCGTCGGCCCGAGGTGGTTGCCTTCGACGGTGTGGTTGTAGACCACGTCGAGGATCACTTCGATCCCGGCCGCGTGCAGCGCCCGCACCATCATCTTGAATTCGCGCACCGACTCGAGCGGCTCACCCGAAGTCGAGTAGCGCAGGTCCGGCGCGAAGTACGCGAGCGTGTTGTAGCCCCAGTAGTTGGTGAGGCCGCGGTCCACGAGATGCCGGTCGTACGAGTGGTGGTGCACCGGCATCAGCTCGACGGCCGTCACGCCGAGGCGGCGGAAGTGATCGAGCACCGGCTCGAGCGTCAGCGCCGCGTAGCGGCCACGCAGGGGCGGCGGCACGAGGGGGTGCAGCTGGGTGAAGCCCTTCACGTGCAGCTCGTAGATCACCGTGCGATGCCACGGCGTCCCCGGCGGGCGGTCCTGGCCCCACGTGAACGAGGAATCGACGACGGCGGCCATGGGCGCGTACGGGGCGCTGTCGCGGGCATCGAACGACCGGTCCGCGTCGGGGTGCCCCACCGTGTACCCGAAGAGCGCATCGTGCCAGCGCACCGGCCGGCCGATCGCCTTCGCATACGGATCCACGAGCAGCTTGTGCGCATTGAAGCGGAGCCCCTCGTCCGGTGCGTACGGCCCGTGCACGCGGTAGCCGTAGAGCTGGCCCGGCCCGACATCCGGCAGGTAGCCGTGCCAGACCATGTCGGTGTGCTCGGTGAGCGGGACGCGGACTGACTCGGCGGTGTCCGCCGTGCTGTCGAACAGGCAGAGATCGACGCCCGTGGCCCGCTCGGAGAAGAGGGCGAAGTTGACGCCGAGGCCATCCCAGGTGGCGCCAAGCGGATAAGGGGAGCCGGGATAGATGCGCATTGCGGAATGTCGGGGACCGAAGGCCGCGAGGGCAGGGGACTGGGCGGGGGCACCTCTACGGTGGTCACCCGCCCGGGTTCTCCTCACTGTACCCCGAAAAAGGACCCGGCCGGCCGCCGACGAGGAAACCAGGTCAGCGGCGGGAGCGGCGGTCGCCGGTCCTGCGGCCCTTGGCCCGCCGCTCGACACCGTCAGGCGGACCGAGGTTTGCCTTGCGGCGGTCGGGGGTCGCACGGCGGTCGCGGCCCGTCCGCCGCTCCGCCGCAATCTGACGCGCGGCGGCCGCCTGCTCCTTCTGCAGCCGCACCGTCCGTCGCGACGGATCGATCACCTCGAGCAGGCCGTCGTACACCGCCCGCGCCCGCGCATCCTCCGGCGGCACGCCGTACTGCTCACGAAGAAACGCGGCGGCCGCCAGCAGCGTCTCGCGCTGCCACGGCTGCAGGGGCGCGGCCCTGAAGATCCCCGACTCGGCCATCGTGCGCCTCCCAGAGGTGACGCCAACTCGCCTGACGTGCGAATCAGCCGCGGGTGAACGAGAAGAACCGGTCGGCCGTGCCGGCCTCGCCGCGCACCTGCCGGACGAGGATCCGGCTTGCCAGGTACGCGTGGGCGGGATCGTGATCGCCGCCCCACGCAAACAGCTGCCGCGGGAAATTCCGGTGCGCGCCGACCACCATCACGTCATCCGCGCTCCGCGTGACCGGCGAGTCCCAGCCAAACGCGGGATGCAGGCCCGAGATCGCCGGGTACATGCGCAGCACGTCGTACATCAACTGCCCGGTGCGCTGCACCCACACCTTGTCGCGCCCCTTCTCCGGTGTGCGCGGCTGATCCGCGCCGGCGATGGCCAGCCGATCGTCCTTCGTCCACCACAGGGCGAGCGGCGGGGCGCCTCCATCCACCAGCACCCCGCTCCGCCGGCCGAACGCGCGCCGCATCCCCGCCGGCACCGGCTCGGTGACGACGATGTAGCGTTCGTCCACCTTGAAGTGACGCTGAAGCGGCCGGTGCAACTCCGTCGGCGCGCCGGTGCAGACGATGACGGTGTCGGCCGTGATGGTGCCGCCAGGCAGGGTGAGGGTGATGGCGTCGCGCCCGACACGCAGCTTGCGCACGGGGGATCCTTCGAAGATGGCCGCCTTCCGCTTCGCCGCCGCGGCCGCGAAGCCGAGCGCCAGCCGGAACGGATCGGCATGCGCCCAGTCACCAACGCGCAGGGCGCCGGCGGTCTCGAGCCCCGTCTCGCGCCGCACCATCGACGGCTTCAGCCACGGCGTGCCCAGCCCGGCCGTCTCGCGCGCGGCCATCTCGCGCCGCAGCGTCTTCTCCTCGTCGCGCCCGCGTGCCGTCAGCAGCGCGTCATGCAGGGCTACCGGAGGCTTGATGCCGAGCCGCTTCGCCGTCGCGGCCAGTTCCTTCGCGGCCGTCGCCGTGGAGGCGAAGACCGCCCGCGCCGCGCGGCGGCCGTGCGCCTTCTCGAACGCGAGGTAGGACGAGGCCGCATCGGCGCGCATCAACCCCGACCCATGGCCGGTGGCCTCGACCGCGAGCCGTTCCGCCTCGACGAGCACGACCCCCACCCCCGCCGCGGCCAGCCCCCAGGCGGTGGCACACCCGGTGAGCCCGCCACCGATCACCACAACCGGAACCGCCAGGTCGCCCCTGAATCTGGGGAACGTCGGACGCTGGCTCTTCGGAAGCGCGTCCATCCAGGGGGATCGGCCGTACCGGGTCACGGGCACGGGGCGATTCTAGTGCAACGGGCGGGAGGACCCAAGGGCGGGGGCTAGGATCGCCGCGCGCGCTCCCGCTTGAGCAGGCGCTGCTTCCGCTCGGGCCCCCAGCGGTAGCCGCCCGTGCCTCCCCCCTTCGGCAGGACCCGGTGGCACGGGATGACGACCGCGACGGGGTTGGTGGCGCAGGCCCGCGCCACGGCGCGCGCGGCGGTGGGACGGCCGATCGCCGTCGCGACCTCGGCATACGTCCGTGTCTCGCCGGCCGGGATCCGCCGCAGCGCCTCCCAGACACGCCATTGAAAGGCCGTGCCCCGGACATCGAGCGGCACGTCCGCCGACGTCGGGCGCCCATCGATGCGCGCGACCACCGCGCGCACCCACGCCGCACGGGGCGGGGTGTCGGTGGTGATATCGGCGGCCGGGAACTCGCGTGCCAGCGCCGCCATCAGCGCACGGTCCGAATCCCCGATCTTCACCGCACACACGCCTTCGGCCGTGGCCGCCACCAGCACCCGCCCGAGTGAGCACGCGGCGAGGCTGACGCTGATGCGGACGCCCGCCGCGCCCGTGCGGTAGCGCGCGGGGGACACGCCGGCGCCGGTCGGCTGGACCTCGTAGACGCGGCTCGGCGACCCGTACCCTGCTTCGTACACGGCGTCGGTGACGGCGCGGCCGTCGCCGAGCGCGCGACGAAACCGGTCGGCGCGGCACGCCGCCTGGAACTGGCGCGGCGAGACGCCGACCTGCCGCGTGAAGGCGCGCTGCAGGTGCGTCGCGCTCAGGCCCACCAGCCGCCCGAGGCGCGCCAGCGTGACCGGCTCGTCCGCGTGCGCGCGCAGGAACGCCGACACGCGGGCAATCGCCTGGGCCTGCGCCGATGGTCCCGCCGAGTCCGGACGGCAGCGCTTGCAGGCACGAAACCCCGCGCGCGCGGCCGCGGCCGGGTCCGCGAAGAAGCGCACGCGATCGCGGCGCGGCCGGCGGCTCGGGCACGTCGGGCGGCAGTAGATGCCGGTGGACGACACGCCGTAGACGAACGTCCCATCGGCGCGCGCATCACGCGCCAGCACGGCGGTCCACTGGCGGTCGGGGGATGGCATGACGGTGGCGGCCTCGCTGGTAATCATCGCTTGTTTCTCTCTTCGCTGTCGGCTGTCGGCTATCGGCTATCGGCTATCAGCTGTCGGCTCACGGTGCACCGCAGGATCGACGCCCCGTCCGATCTGCAATCTACGTCCGGCCGGAAATCCTGGCGATCCGGGACTTGCGGTCAAAGCCGGGGGCGCTCGGAACGCCGTGCGCCTCGCCGCCGGGCCGGCACTTCCCGTAGAATCCCCGCATGGCCCGGCTTCGCTCGCGGCTCCTCCGTACCCTCCTGGTCCTCGTCGTGGTGCTCGTCGTCGGCGCGGCCGGCGGCGCGCTCTGGCTTCGCGGCCAGCTGGCCGGCAGCCTGCCGCTGCTTGACGGCGAGCACGTGCTGGCCGGGCTCGCGGCCCCGGTCCGGGTCGAGCGTGATGCGCTCGGCATCCCCTCCATCACCGCCGCGTCCGCCGAGGACGCCGCGCGCGCTGGGGTTCCTCCACGCGCAGGAACGCTTCTTCCAGATGGATCTGCAGCGCCGGCAGCCCGCCGGCGAGCTGGCGGCCCT
>JAUXWO010000003.1 GCA_030680175.1 Vicinamibacterales bacterium | reverse complement strand
CGCGGGGCATCACGTACCTCCCCGCGTGCTGGCGTTATGTTGCGCAAGAGCTGTCGATCGTCCGCAGGACAGCGCCCAATCGCGGCTGCGCAACATAACTCTCGACGCAACATAGTCGGTCCACTTGCCGGCGGCCCCCTTGCCATGGTCCGGCCCGCTCAAGCGGACAAACAGGCTGCGGCCCCGCGTGTTGGCGACATCGCCGACCAGCCAGTAGCGGCCCTCGCGATGACCGTTCGAGAGATAGTGGCGGCACACCGCCTCGGCATTGCGCGCGAGGCGGCGGGCCAGGTCGGCGGCGGGCGACGACACGACGGCGCCCTCACGCTGCCGCCCGATCGGCGATGCGCACGATCGGGTGGCGTTCCATCAGCCCGGCGAGAATGGCAGGACCGGCGGCGCCGGTCGGCACGAACAGGCGCAGCTTCCAGGCGATGATCTCGGAGAGGAGGCCCATCGCCTTCAGGCGATCGACCATGCCTTCGGTGAAGCCACAGAGCTCTACCCTGAACAGGCCCATCACCCTGGCGCGGCGAAGTGACAACTCGTCCTGTAACTCGAGGACGGTTCGACCGTCGAGGACGGCGGCCCAGGCATCGGCCGGTGCGATGCTCACGCCATCGGCGCTGACGGCCTGCGCCACCCAGGCCGGCGAGACCAGCCGGCCGATGACGCGCTCGCCGGCATCCGTCTGGAGGCGATAGACCCGCATGGAGTCGTCCGGCAGCCGCTTCCAGATCGGCAGCAGCAGTCCCGTGACGACGTGGAGATCGCTGTCAGTGAAGGCGGGAATCTCGACGAGTTCCCGCTCCCAGGCTTCGGTAAACGCGACGCGATTGGCCTGCTCCCAGTGCGTCTGCGCCAGCGCCGCCAACGGCATCGCCGTCCGCTCCATTGGCCGCAGCAGGCGGACACGGCGTTCGACGTCGCCATCGTCGAGCATGACGCTGGGCGCAGGAACCTGCACGGCGGCCCGACCGGACTGGGCGTTCACGAGCAAGACCGCACGCGGGTCATCCGCACGGTCCAACGCCTCGGCGAGTGAGAACGGCCGATTGCGCTCCCGCCGGCGGATGGTGAACACCTGGGTCTCTGCACCCGTCTCGGGATGGACGTAAAGTGCGCGACGGTCGGTCACTGTCAGGCTCTCGGCGGTCAGCGTCTCGACGCCGATGTCGTAGGTTCCGGAGGCCTGCGCCCCCTCGATCTTCGCCCGCAACAGCCCCTCAAAGACGCCGAACAGCGTGTTCTGCAAGTCGATGGTGAGCGCCAGCAGCCGATTGAGGAAGGTCGTGATCGGCGGCAGCTCCTCGCGCAGGCTGCCGTCCTGATCGGTCAAATGCAGTCCGGTGGCACTCTCAAAGGCCTGTAGCGAACAACCCTCGACCTTGCCGGCGAACAGCAGGAGGTAGAGCTGGCGCAGGGCGGCGCGCCCATAGGGAGATTCGAGATTGTCGTCGGCCCGGAACAGGCCCTGGCCGCCGGTCTGGCGCTGGCCCTTGGTGATGGCGCCCAAGGTATCGAGCCGGCGGGCGATGGTCGACAGGAAGCGCTTCTCGGCCTTCACGTCGGTGGCGATCGGCCGGAACAGCGGTGGCTGCGCCTGGTTGGTGCGATTGCTGCGCCCCAGGCCCTGGATGGCGGTGTCGGCCTTCCAGCCCGCCTCCAGCAGGTAGTGGACACGCAGACGCTGGTTCCGGGCGCCGAGGTCGGCGTGGTAGGAGCGGCCCGTGCCGCCGGCATCGCTGAACACCAGGATGCGCTTGTCGTCATCCATGAACGCCTGCGCTTCGGCCAGGTTGGCAGAGCCCGGACGGTTTTCTACGCAGAGCCGATCTTTCTTGCGCACGATCCGGCGAGACCGCCCGGTCACCTCGGCAACCAGGTCGGTGCCGAAGCGCTGCACGATCTGGTCGAGAGCGCCCTGGACCGGCGCAAGCGAAGCAAGCCGCTCGATCAGGCGTTCGCGGCGCTCGACGGCGTCGCGGCACTGCACGGGCTGGCCGTCGCGATAGACCGGCCGCGAGGAGAGATTTCCCTCGCTGTCCGTGAAGGGCTCGTAGAGCTGGGTCGGGAAGCTGTGCGCCAGGTAATCGAGCACATATTCGCGCGGCGTGATGTCGACCTGGACGTCGCCCCAGTCCTCGGTCGGGATGTCGGCCAGCCGGCGTTCCATCAGGGCCTCGCCGGTGGAGACAATCTGGATGACGGCGGCATGGCCGGCTAAAAGGTCGCGCTCGATCGCCCCGATCAAGGTCGGCGTCTTCATCGAAGTGATGAGGTGCGAGAAGAACCGTTGCTTGGCCGATTCGAACGCTGACCGCGCTGCGGACTTCGCCTGAGCATTGAGCGTGCCGCACTCGCCGGTGACGTTGGCGGCCTGCAGCGCGGCATCGAGATTGTTATGGATGACCTGGAAGCCGCCGGCATAGGCGTCGTAGATGCGGATCTGCTCGGGCATGAGCGCGTGCTCGACCAGCTCGTACTCGACGCCCTCGTAGGACAGCGACCGGGCCGCATAGAGGCCGAGCGCCTTGAGATCGCGGGCCAGCACCTCCATGGCGGCAACGCCGCCGGCCTCGATCGCAGCCACGAACTCCGCACGCGTGGCGAAGGGAAAGTCCTCGCCACCCCAGAGGCCGAGCCGCTGGGCATAAGCGAGATTGTGTACCGTGGTCGCGCCCGTGGCGGAGACATAGCCGATACGGGCATTGGGCAGCGCGTGTTGCAGGCGCAGGCCGGCACGGCCCT
>JAUXWO010000143.1:15000-43213 GCA_030680175.1 Vicinamibacterales bacterium | reverse complement strand
GCCGGCACGCCGGTGGGGGCCGGGAGGGGCGCGCTTTGCTCCGCGGGCCGATCGACACGTTCCGGCCGGCGCTCGCGCGGGCGCACCACTTCGGGCCGGTACTGGACGACCCCCTCGAGCGCGCGCACGCGGCGCTCCGAGAAGTCCAGCCGGCTGGCGAGGGATTCGAGCCGCATCTTCAGGTTCTTCGTCTCGATGCTCGTGCGCGTCGTCTCGAGCACGAGGTTGTGCAGCACCTCGTAGTAGAGGGCGTTCCATGCCGCGCGGTCGCGCTGGTGCTCGGCGTTGAGCTGCGCCTGCCGGTGCAGGGCGAGGATGATCGGGTTCGGGTTGAAGAACAGCTTGAGGATCGGCTTCAGCAGCGCGCGCGTGAAGCGGAGGAACCCGCGGTGCGAGTCGAAGATCGTATGGTCTTCGAACGTGTACGCGGGTTCGGCCGCCTCGGGCGCGGGGCGGGACCGGCGGAACTGCTCGAGCAGATCCGAGCGCAGGTTCTTCGGGTCGAGGAACTTCTCGAGCCGGACGGTGGCCAGTTCCTGGACCTGCTCCTCGGTGTAGTCGACGCCGCGCTTCTCGCGGATCCGGCTCCGGATCTGCTGCATGATCTGCTCGACATCGACCGAGTCGGTACGGATGTTGAAGTCGGTCATGGTGTTGGCGATTCCTTAGTGCGCCCGGTCGGCGTGCCGCCGCCGGCTCGCGAATTCGGGCGCTTCCTTGATGCACGTGCCGAGGATGCCGACCGACTGCCCGAGCGCGCGCCGGCCGAGCCGTGGCGCCACCGCCGGCGACGCGCCGACGTCGGGGAAGCCGTCCGCCGTCGGCGCCAGGTGTTCCCAGTTCTGGAACAGCCGGCCCCACGGGCTCTCGAGCACCTGCTTCATGTTGCGATCCGCGTTCAGCGGATACCAGAAGCTGTCGTGGTAGAGCACGCTCGCGATGTACGCCCACGGCGCGAGCACGGTCTTGAGCGACCATTCGATGGGCTTGCGCAACGGCCCCCAGTAGATGTGGTGCTGCATGCGCGACGCGAACGTCATCTTCTTGAACGGACCGGCGAAGTGCCAGTTCTCGCTCGCCGCGTCTTCGTCGCCGACGATCTCGATCTCGCGTGGATCCCCGCAGCCGAGGCCGAGGTCGTGCGCCAGCCGGATGAACTTGATGGACATCGGGTCGAAGCCCATCAGCTTCGCCGCGACCGCGTCGATCGCGACCTGGTCGGCGCCCGCGAGGATGACGTTCTTGGCGTACGGCACCATGCAGCGCGGCCCGGGGCCGTCGCCCGCGAAGGTGCCGTCCATCACCGCGAACACGCCGCGGTGGATCCGCTTCTGGATCATCAGCAGATCCACGAGCGTCTCGTGGATCACCGGGTGCGTCCAGTGCCGCCGTTCGTTCAGCAGCCCGCCGAACGCGTTCTTCATCGCGCCCGTCGTCGTCGTGAAGACGTGGGTCTTCACGGTCGGCAGGTGCACGATGTTCTCGCCGATGAACCGGCGCGGGATCATGAAGCCGTCCGGGTAGACCTCGTTGAGGCAGAGGAACTTGTCGGCGAGGTCGCCGACGGCGTCACGGATGTGGATCCAGGGCTCGTCGCCCTCGTAGAGGTGGATGTTGCGGAGGCCGTGCGCCTCGACGACGGGGAGGTGCTTGTTCTCGGTCTCGCCGAGATGGGCGTCGATGACGACCGTGCGGTTGTGGCAGGCGTGGATGAGCGACGGGTCGTACCCGTCGGTCTTCATCGCCTGGATCACGCCGTCGAGCTGCCACGGCGTGGTCGAGCAGCCGGGGAAGAAGAAGTGCCAGGAGATGTTGACCTTGAGCGCGGTGTCGGCGTCCCTGGCGAGGACGTCCTGGTACCCGGCGAGGTTCATCAGCCGGTGGTAGTCCCGGCGTACCGTCGCGGGGCTGGTGCGCAGAATCGCGACTCGTGACCGTGTCATACCCGTCCTTGACGTGGCAGGATCACGACCCGAACGGCCGATACAGGATGAGCGCCACCACCACCGCCCAGGACGCCACGCATGCGAGCAGTGGCCGGTCCGTCAGCAGCGCCTCCGAGGGATCCCCCATGCCCTGGCGATGCACCAGGTAGAGGTACCGGAAGATGCCGTAGATGGGAAACGGCGTGGTCAGCACCAGCAGGTCGGTGCCGAACCGCTCGATGGTCTCCGGGCTCGTGCAGTAGATGATGTAGGCCACCAGCGTCGACGCGGTGACCACGCCAATCATCTGATCGAGCAGATACGGGTCGTACTCCTTCAGAATCCGCCGGTGCTCGGTCGCCGACTCCGCCAGCTGCGTCAGCTCCTGCCGGCGCTTGCTGAGCGCGAGAAACAACGCGAGCAGCATGGTGCAGACCAGCAACCAGTCGCTGATCGGCACCCCAATCGCCACCGCCCCCGCCACCGCTCGCAGGACGAAGCCAATCGCGATGGCCAGCACGTCCAGGATGACGAGTTCCTTGAGCACCCACGTATACAACGTGAGGAGCCCCAGATACGCGGCCGCCACGCCCCCGAGCATCGGCGCAATCCAGTAGGCCGCGCCGAGTGCGCAGAGACCGAGGGCCGCCGCAAACGCCAGCGCCGCCGATGGCGCCAGCGCGCCCGATGCGATCGGGCGCCGCGACTTGACCGGATGGCGGCGGTCCGCCTCGCGATCCGAGACGTCGTTGACGAGGTAGACGACGCCCGAGAGCGCGCAGAACACAACAAAGGCCGCCAGCGCGAGACCGACGGCCCCGGGATCGAGCAGGCGGCGCCCGAAGAGCAGGGCCGCGAACACAATCAGGTTCTTGGTCCACTGCTTGGGCCGGAGCGAAATCAGCAGATGGGCCAGCACCGTGCGGGACTCCATGCCTCGGACACCCGCCCCCGTCGCAAATGCCGCGCACGGTGCGCGCCGGGGCGCCCGGGCAGGAGGGACCCGATCAGTTCGAGAAGCTCTTGACCGCGTCCGATTCCGTGTCGAACGTCTCGAACACGGTGAGCAGCTTCGTGATCGACAGCAGATCCTCGATGCGCTTGGTCAGGTTGAGCAGCTTGAGGCTGCCGCCCTGGCGGCTGACGGTGGTGTAGGTGCGGACCACTTCACCGAGGCCCGCCGAGTCGATGTACGGCACGCCCTCGAGGTTCAGGACCAGCTTCTTGTGGCCGCTGGCCAGCAGGCTGTTGATCTTGTCCTTGAGCAGTTCGTCACCCTCGCCCAGAGTCATCTTGCCCTTCAGATCGAGCACCGTGACTCCGTCCACCGACCGTTCGGCGATCTCCATGCCGCATCTCCTCTACGCCACGACGGATCGCGCGCCTGGCGCGACCACAAAATCGATAGAAACCATTGGAAACACGGGCGTTGCCACATGTTTCAACGGGCCAGAATATACCACAGGTCTCCGGGTCCAGGGCGCGGCGGTTCCCCGCGCGCACCCCGGAACCCGGCCACCCTTACTCCATCTCGCGACGTTGCTTCTTGCGGTTGCGCTTGCGCGCCAACGCCTGCTTCGCCCGGCGCTTGTCGCCCGGCTTCAGGTAGAAGGAGTGCTTCTTGATGTCCTTGATGATGTCTTCCTGCTGCACTTTCCGCTTGAAGCGGCGGAGCGCGCTCTCGATAGACTCACCTTCCTGGATCTTCACCTCGGCCATCTGGAATCACCTCCTCTCGACCTCGCGGCGCATGGCCCCCTGGGCGGGACGCGCCACTGAATCGCCCTGTCACGGCCGGAGCCGTCGGGCCGAATATGCTAGGCTATCACAGACTTTCCTGCCGCGGGCCGGGATCTCCCGGTGCGCCCGGCAGCCCGTCCTCAAGGGCGCTGATCCCCGCAACTGATTCACCAGCAACAAGATAACAATCTCTCTCGGGCATGATTCCATGAGGATTCTGGTCGTAGGCGGCGGCGCCAGGGAGCACGCCCTTTCCTGGCGGTTGGCCGGCGAGCCCGGGGTCACCGAGGTGCTGTGCGCCCCGGGCAATCCGGGGATTGCCGGAATGGTCCGGACCCTCCCCGTCGATCCGGGCGATCCCGGCGCCGTGCTGGCGCTGGCCGAGGCCGAGCGGATCGATCTGACCGTGATCGGACCGGAGCTGCCGCTGAGCCGCGGCGTGGCCGACCTGTTCGCGGCCAGGGGCCTGCGCCTGTTCGGACCGACGCGCGCCGCCGCCGAACTCGAGACAAGCAAGGTGTTCGCCAAGGCGTTCATGGTGCGTCACGGCGTGCCGACCGCGCGGTACCGCGCGTGCGCGACGGCCGGCGACGCCTTCGCGACCCTCGCATCGGGCGAGTTCGGCTACCCGGTCGTCCTGAAGGCGGATGGGCTGGCGGCAGGCAAGGGCGTGGTCGTCGCGCCGGATCGCGCGACCGCCGAAGCCGCGGTCACGGCGGCCATGGTCGATCAGGCCTACGGCGAGGCGGGCGCCGCGCTCGTCATCGAAGAGTGCCTGGTGGGCGAGGAAGTGTCCTACTTCGTCGTCGCCGACGGGGTGGCGGCCGTGCCGCTGGTGTCGGCACAGGACCACAAGCGGATCTTCGACGACGACCAGGGACCGAATACCGGGGGGATGGGGGCCTTCGCGCCGAGTCCGCGGATGGAGGCGGCGCTCGAAGCGCGTGTGCTCCGCGAGGTCGTCGCGCCGGTGCTCGAGGGCATGCAAGCCGAAGGGCGGCCGTTCCGCGGCTTCCTGTACTGCGGGCTGATGCTGACGGCGGATGGCCCCAAGGTGATCGAGTTCAACTGCCGCTTTGGTGATCCCGAGGCACAGGTGGTGATGCCCCTCCTCGACGAGCCGCTCTCGCAGTTGCTGTGGGAGGCGGCGGGCGGCACCCTCGCGTCGCGCCCGGGCCGCTTCCGGCGCGAGCCGCACGTGGGCGTCGTCCTCGCGGCGCGCGGCTATCCCGGCGACGTGGAGACGGGCCAGGTGATCACGGGGCTGGACGCGGTCGCGCGGGAATGCCCGGACGCCGTGGTGTTCCACGCGGGCGTGACCGCGCGCGACGGCGCGCTCGTCACCGCCGGCGGCCGCGTCCTGACGATCGTCGGCCGCGGCGCGACCTACCCGGACGCAATCGCCTGCGCCTACGACGCCGTCTCGCGCGTGCACTTCGACGGGATGCAATATCGCCGCGACATCGGCCGCAAGGCGCTGTGAAGACCTTCGCCCTGGTGACGTTCGGCTGCCGGGTGAACCAGGCCGACTCGCTCGCGATCGAGGCCGGGCTGATCGCCAGAGGCGCCGCGCCGGTCCCGGCAGACCGCGCCGATCTGGTCGTGGTCAACACCTGCTCGGTGACGGCCAGCGCCGACCAGGGGGCTCGCCAGACGATTCGCCGCATCCACCGCGACAACCCCGGTGCCCGCATCGTCACCACGGGCTGCTATGCGACGCGCGCCCCGGAGCAACTTGCGTTGCTCCCCGGCGTGGCCGCCGTCCTGAATAACGCGGACAAAGGGAACGCCGACTCGGGGACGGTCCCCCTCCTCGAGGCGCTCGAGAAGAGGGGACTGGCCCCGTCGTCTTCTGCGGGGGACGGGCCGTGCGGACGCGCCATCGAGCCCGGCACCATGGGCCGCACGGCGTGGACGCTCCGCGTGCAGACGGGCTGCGAGGAGCGCTGCAGCTACTGCATCATCCCGTCCACGCGCGGCGCAAGCCGCAGCCGCACCCCCGACGACGTGCTGGCCGAGGTGCGCCGCATCGAGGACGCGGGCTACCGCGAGGTGGCGATCACCGGCGTGCACCTCGGTTCGTACGGGCGTGACGTCTCGCCGGCCACGAGCCTCGAGGCCCTGCTCACGCGGCTGGTGCGCGAGACGTCGTCGATGCTGTTTCGCGTCAGCTCGCTCGAGCCGATGGACTGCCCGACGGGCCTCATCGACCTCGCGTGCGCACACCCCACGCGGATCGCGCCGCACTTCCATCTGCCGCTGCAGCACGCCTCGAACGCCGTGCTGGCGCGCATGCGCCGGCCCTACACCCTCGAGCAGTACTCGGCCCTCGTGGACGACCTCCGCGCGCGGTTGCCGCATGCCGCCATCGGGTCCGATGTGATCGTGGGTTTTCCCGGGGAGACCGACGCGGAGTTCGATGCGCTCGCCTCGTACCTCGAGCGTGCGCCCCTGACGCACCTGCACGTGTTTCCCTACTCCGACCGCCCGGGCACGGTGGCGGAGGGGCTGCCGGACAAGGTGCACGGGGCGACGGTCAAGGCGCGCGCCCAGCGCATCCGCGTGATCTCGCGGCGCCTGCAGGACCGGTTTCGCGCCTCACTCGTGGGCACGACGCGGCCCGCGCTGGCGATTGAGGATGGGGGCGTCGCCGTGACCGACAACTACATCCGCGTCCCGTTGCCGCCGGGACATGAGCGCAACGACCGCGTGGTGGTCGTGCTGTAGGGGGAGTGGCGCAACCTGCGCAGCCGGAAACCTCGGCAACCCACTCCCGACCAGCTGCGACCCACACGCCTACTACCCGGATCTGAACGTGGACATCGCCGCATGCCGGCGACAGGCGCGCGGTGGGAGCGAGAAGAGGATGGCCGGCTGCCGTCGCGCTACTGCGCACCCGCCTCGGCGGTACGCACCGGTGCGCTGCCGGACTGCGAGTGGACGACTCGCCACGCGCCATCCAGCCAGCGGAACAGGTACGTGCCGTGGCCCCGGTTGTGGATGGGTCGGCCGTCGGCGGTCGTGAGGCGGATCTCGGTGTCGACGAGCGCCCACGCGAAGTCGCCTTCGAAGTGGGTCTGGATGTTGGAGAAGGCGAGGCGCAGGCCGAGTTCGGCTTCCGGCTCGACGTGGTTGACCACCAGGTCCTCGAGGCCGATGTTCTGCCCGCCGCCTTCGAAGTAGCGGGCGCCGTCCCAGTCGAGGAAGTGCCGGTAGAAGGGTTCGCCATTCCCCTGCTCCCAGCCGACCCGGATGTCTTCGAGGATCGCCTCGAGCAGGGCCGGGGCGTGCGCGGCGCCTGGCGGAGCGGGTGTCGCGCAGCCGAGCGCATTGAACATCAAAACCAACGTCACCGCGAATGCCCGCACTGTACGCCCCTTGCTCATCCCTGGTGATCGTGTGTCGCGAATTCGACAGAACGCGGCTGCGCCGGGGCGACTACCGTGCCCGTCGAGTCCCGCCCCAATTGTGCCACGACCCCCGGCCCACGCAACCCCCGGCTCCGCATCTCTGGCAGCGCCGTCAGCGCGTCGTCGAAGTGGCCGCGAAGCATGTTCCCGTTGTGTCCTTCGGCCACTTCGGTCCACGTCGCCGCCGCGTCAGCAAGGTGGAGGGCCGTGCGCAGACGCCGCGCGTCATCCACCATCTCGTCGTACACGAGGGCGATGCGGAACGACCGGGCGGCCGCTCATCGCCATCCCCCGCCGAGGGCGCGATAGACGGCGACGACCGCCTGCCGGTGCTCCGTCAGGGCGCGGCTGACCGCGAGTGCCCCTGCGATGGCGTCCCGCTCGGCCAGGGTCCGCGACAGTGAATCCACCAGGCCCTCGCGATACTGGATGTCCAGGATCGCCGCGGCACCCGATGACGCGTCCGCACGTCGTTCGGCGCTCCGAAGGCGTTCGGTGGCGGATCCGTAGCTGTTGACAGCGACCTGCACCTCTTCGACCGCGCGGAGCGTCGCCTGCTCGTACTCGGCGAACGCCGCATCCGTCAGCGCCCCAGCTGCGCGCAGGCGCCGCTTCAGCCTGGGCCAATCAAGAACGCTCCAGACAAGCCGCGGGGCGATCAGCCAGGAGCCCGCGGACACGTCCGTCAGTTGCCCGACGCTTCCAGCGATCAGCGCCACGCCCCCAGTGAGGTCGATCCGCGGGAACAGCTCGGCCCGCGCGACGCCTGCCCGCGCCGCGGCCGCGTCCAGCCTGAGTGCCGCGGCCGCCACGTCGGGACGCCGCCGAATGGCGTCGGACGCGGAGTCGATCGGCAGCCGGCTCGTGCGGTAAGGTCGTGGTGGGGTGTCCGGAACCTGCCACTGTTCGCCTGTGCGACCCGTCAGGGTGGCGAGCCGCAGCCGAGCGCGTTCTGCCGCGTGTGCAGTCGCCGATTGCTCGCCGGTGAGGTCCTCGTCGATCTGCTGGACTCGCAGCAGGTCGAGCCGCGTCAGGCGCCCCGCGGACACCAGCGTTGTCGTGCGGTCGAGCAATGCCCGCGTGCGAGTGCGCATCTCCCCGACGAGCGCGGCCTCCCGCTGCGCGCCCAGGTAGTCGAAATAGGCACTGGCCACCTGGGCAGCCACGGCGACTTGCACGGCGCGCGCATCCATGGCGAGTGCCGTGGCGTCGGCCGCGGCGGCGCGCGCCCGCCCGCGCAGGCGGCCGAACAGATCGGCCTCCCACGCGAGCTCGACGCCGGCATGGAGGTGCGAGCCGGTCCGGCTCGGAAGGTCCCGCCCGCCCGCTTCACGTGCGCTCAAGTGCTGCCGGGCGGCACCGACGACGACGCCACCGGATGGCAGGTGTCCCAGGCCCTCCGCACCGGCCAGTGCACGTGCCGCCGCCACGCGTGCAGCGGCGGCGTGCACATCCCGGTTCGCCGTGAGAGCCTCCGCGGCCAGCCGGTCGAGCACCGGGTCGTCGAACTGCCGCCACCAGTCCCGCTCGACGGCCGCGTCGGACGTGTACGTGTCGGTCAGGGTCTCGGGGACCGGGACCGTCGAAGCGGGTACGGTGGTCCGCACGGCACAGGCACTGAGCCCAATCGCGAGGCACACGAGCAGCATTCTGCTAGACATGGACAGCTCCTGAGGGAAGCGGCCGTGTCTTCACGGCCGCCGTGCGGGTGGACCGGCGACGAATCACGAAGTAGGCGACGGGCGTCAGGAAGAGCCCGAAGAGCGTGACCCCCAGCATCCCGGCGAGCACCGCCACGCCCATGGCCTGCCGCATCTCGGCCCCGGCGCCGGTGGCCAGGGCCAACGGGACGACACCCATGATGAACGCGAGGGACGTCATGAGCACGGGGCGCAGACGCTGGCGGCACGCATCGAGGATGGCATCCGTCAACGTTGCTCCCGCCGCTTCGCGCTGCCGTGCGAACTCGACGATCAGAATCGCGTTCTTTGCCGCAAGGCCAATTAGAACGACGAAGCCGATCTGCGTGAAGATGTTGTTGTCGCCGCCCCAGATCCACAGGCCGGCCAGGGCGCTTAGCAACACCAGTGGCACTACCAGCATCACGGAGAGCGGTAGTGTCCAGCTGTTGTACAGGACGGCCAGCAGCAGGAAGGCGAGGACGACGGCGAGCGCGAAGACGAGGAGGGTCCCCCGACCATCGCGCATTTGCTGGTACGTGAGGTCGGTCCACTCGTACGCGAACCCTTCGGGCAGCGTCTCATCCAGGATACGGGCCATCTCTGCCGCGGCCGCCCCGGAACTCACGCCCGGCGCGGGACCGCCGTTGATGTCGGCCGCGACGAACGCGTTGTAGCGCGAGACCGGATCAGGGCCTGCGTCTGGCCTGACCGTGGCGAGGGCCGAGAGTGGCAGCAACGGGCCGTCCGATGCGCGCACCTGGAGGCGGCCGATCTGGTCCACCTCATCGCGGAACGGCGCATCCGCCTGGACCGTCACCTGGTAGGTCCGCCCGAGCATGTTGAAGTCATTGACATAGAGCGAGCCGAGGTTGACCTGCAGGGTTTCGAACACATGCGCAAGGGGAACACCCAGTTGCTTTGCGCGCTCTCGATCGAGGTCCAGAAACAGCTGTGGTACGTCGACCTGGTAGTTGGAGAAGACGCCCGCGAGCAGCGGTGACCGGGCCGCCGCGGCTGCCACCCGCTGCGTGGCGTCGAAGAGCGCGCGCGGGCCGTGGCCGGCCCTGTCCTGGATCTGCGCCTTCACGCCTCCGATGGCGCCCAGCCCGGGCACGGGTGGCGGTGGAAAGATCGCAACCATCGCGCCGGCGATTCCGGCGAACCGTTGATTGAGTGCGCCGGCGATCGCGTGGGCGCTCCGCTCGTCGGCGGTACGAGTCTCGAACGGATCCAGCATCGCGAAGAGCACGGCCGCGTTCGGACTGCGGACGAACCCGTTGATGGAGAGGCCTGGGAACGCGACGACCGTCTCGACCCCGGGTTGCTCCAGCGCCAGGCGCGTCATCTCGCGCACGACGGCTTCCGTGCGGTCCAGCGCGGCGCCGCTCGGCAGCTGCGCGATCCCAACCAGGTAGTACTTGTCCTGTGAGGGCACGAAGCCGGAGGGCACCTGGCCGAAGCCGACCCACGTCAGCAGCAGCAGCCCTCCGTACAGCAGGACGACCACGGAGGCGTGCCGAATGCCGCGGCGCACGCCGGCGACGTACGCGACGGCACCACGATCGAACAGGCGGTTGAAGCGCCTGGTGAGCGGACCAATCGTCGCGTCGACCAGCCGCGTGAGCCAGTCACGGGGGTGGTCATGCGGTCGAAGCAGCATCGCGGCGAGTGCCGGCGACAACGTCAGCGAGTTGACCGCCGACAGCGCCGTCGAGATGGCGATCGTGAGGGCGAACTGCTGATAGAACTGACCGGAAAGACCCTCCAGCAGCGCCGTGGGCACGAACACCGCCGACAGCACGGCGGTGATCGCCAGAATCGGGCTCGTCACCTCCCTCATGGCTCGCATGGCAGCGTCGCGGGGCTGGTGCCCGAGCGCGAGGTGCCGCTCCACGTTCTCGACGACCACGATCGCATCGTCAACGACGATGCCGATCGAGAGCACGAGCCCGAAGAGGGACAACGTGTTCAGTGTGAAGCCGAGCAGGTGCATCACCGCCAGCGTCCCGATCAGCGAGATGGGGACTGCAAGCACCGGGATCAGAGTCGCCCGCCACGTCTGCAGAAACAGCAGCACGACCAGAATCACCAGCGCCGTCGCCTCGAACAGCGTGGTCATCACGTTACGAATGGAGGCGCGCACGAAGACGGTGGGATCGTAGGGAACACGATACTCGACGCCCTGCGGGAACCCTTCGGACAACCTGGCCATGGCCACCCGCACGGCGTCGGAGACCTCGAGCGCGCTCGCCTGCGGGTCCTGGATGATCTGGATGGCCGCCGCCGGCTGATTGTTCAGCAGGCTGCGAAGGGCGTACTGGTCGGCGCCAAGCTCCACCCGCGCGACGTCGCCCAGGCGTACGGTGCCGCCGTCCTCGGCGACCCGTACGATGATGTGGCTGAACTCCTCCGGATCCGAGAGGCGCCCCGTCGCATTGATGGCAAGCTGAAATGCGCTGCTCGATGACGGCGGCTGGCCGATCGCGCCGGCGGCGACCTGCACGTTCTGCTCGCGGATGGCCTGGATGACGTCGCTCGCGGTCAGCGATCGCGCGGCGACCTTGTCAGGGTCGAGCCAGACCCGCAGGCTGTAGTCGCCGGCGCCCCAGACCAGGACATCACCGACGCCGGGGACCCGCATCAGCTCGTCGCGGACGCGAAGTGACGCAAAGTTCGACAGGTACAACGGGTCGTAGGCGTGGTCCGGCGACACGAGGGTGACCACCATCAGGATGTCCGGTGACGACTTCCGCGTGGTGACCCCGAGCCGCTGGACTTCCACCGGAAGTCGTGGGACGGCCCGGGACACCCGGTTCTGCACATCGATCTGCGCGAGATCAGGGTCGACGTCGGCGTCGAAGGTGATGGTCACCGTGAGACTCCCGTCGCTCGACGCCTGGGAGCTCATGTAGAGCATGCCGTCGACACCGTTGATCTCCTGTTCCAGGGGGGCCGCGACCGTGTCAGCCATCACCGTCGGATTCGCGCCGGGATAGCTGGCGCGCACCACCACGGTCGGCGGGGTGACTTGCGGGTACTCCGTGAGCGGCAACTGGCCGAGGCTCAGGGCCCCGGCCATGACGATCATCGCGGACAGCACCACCGCCGCGATCGGACGGTCGATGAAGAAGGCCGGGAGGTTCATCGCACGACCGCCGGCTCGGGCAGCACCGTCATGCCTGGGCGGAGTCCGGGAAAGCCGGGCAGGACGACGAGGTCTCCGGGCTGGACCGTGTCACTCAGGACCGCGCGCCACGCGCCTGCGTTGGCCCCCAGTGACACGGGCCGGTACTCGACCGTTCCGTCGTCGCGGGTGACGAGGACGTAGCGTGCGCCCTGGTCCGACCCGATGGCGCGCTCCGGCACCACTGTGCGGCCGCTGTCGACGCCGTAGCGAAAGACGACGCGGACCACGGCGGACGGCAGGAGCCGCCCGTCCGGGTTCGCAATGCGGGCGCGCATCTTCAGCGTGCCCGTGTGCGCGCCGACCCCGTGGTCCACGAAGTCGATGGGACCCTCGAACGGCGGCCCGCCCTCAAACGTGGATACCGTCGCGCGCCATGCGTCCCTCGGTGCGGCACGGGCCCGATCGGCGGTGACAGGGTCAAGGTCGAAGTAGACGAACACCGGGTCGAGCGACTGCAGCAGCGCCAGCGGCGCGGCCGGACCCACACCGCCGCCGATCACATTGCCGGCGGTGACTTCAGCGCGGCCGATCCGGCCACTCACCGGCGCGCGGACCGTGGTCCACTCGAGCTGCAGCGCCGCATCCGCCGCAGCCGCACGTGTGGACTCCAACTCGGCCGTCAGGCGCGCAAGCGCACTGCGGCGCCGGCCCACCTCCTCGACGGACACGGCATCGCTGAGCGCCAGACGTTCCGCACGGGCGAACTCCTCGCGGGCGCGCTCCAATTGGGCCTCGACGATGGCGACGGCCGCGTCCGCACGGCGCAGCGCGATCTCGTACGGTCGCCTGTCGATCTGGAACAACGGCGCTCCCGCACGGACCGTGGCGCCCTCCAGGAAGAGCACCGCGTCGAGCGCCCCGCCGACACGCGCGCGGAGTTCCACGCGATCAATGGCCTCCACCCGGCCCGTCAGCGTGGTGTCCAGCGGGATGTCGCGCTGCTCGGCGGCAGCGACCGGCACGCGAGGGAGCGAGAGAGGCGCGCTCGACTCCGCTTGAGTGGTGCAGGCCGCCGTGAGCGCCAGCAGGCCGAGTGCGGCGGAGCCCCGGGCGACTCGGCGTCTCCACGAACGTTGCGTATCTGGCATCAGGTCCTCCATATGGCTGACCCGATGACGCACGGGGCGCGGAGGGATTACAGGTGTAATGATCGCCGCCGGCGTGCGTGATCCGGCTATGACTGAAACAGGACACGAGGAAGCGGGCCTTCAGATGACGACCCTGAGCGTGGCGGGCATGACGTGCGGCGCGTGCGTCCGGCACGTGACGCGGGCGCTCGAGCACCTGCCAGGGGTGCGGCACGTGGATGTCGACCTTCGCGCGAACCGGGCCACCGTCGAGCACGAGCCCGCCGGGAGCGACGTTGGCGCCCTGATCGCGGCGATTGAAGGCGCCGGCTACACGGCGAGGGTGCCGTCGCCCGAGGCCGGTCGCGAGCCTCGGGGGGCGAAGGCGGCGCCCGCCTGCGCCTGCTGTACGCCATCCCCCGCGACGGACGCGCGGTCCACGGGCACCGGTAGAATCGGTTGATGGACGACGCCCCTGACGCCGTCGCGCCGGTGACGACCCTGCTGGAGAACCATCGAGCCTTCCTGCGGTACCTCGAGCGTCGCGTCGGCGACCGCGCGCTGGCCGAGGACATCCTGCAGGAAGCGTTTGCCAAAGTTGTCGCTCGGCCCGAACAGACGCCCACCGATGAGGCCATCGTGCCGTGGTTCTATCGCACGCTGCGCAACGCTGCCGTCGATCAGTTCCGACGCCGCGGCGCCGCTGATCGTGCCCACGAAGGGTTCGCGCGTGAGCTGGAGACCCACCAGGCGCCAAGCCCGGAGATGGCGGCCGAGATCTGCGCCTGCGTGTCGCGGCTGGCGACCACACTGAAGCCGGAGTACGCGGAGGCGCTGGAGGCGATCGAGGTGCGGGGCACCCCCGTCAAGGCGTTTGCCGAGACGATTGGGCTGTCGCCAGGTAACGCGGCCGTCCGGGTCTTTCGGGCCCGCGCAGCACTCAAGAAGCGCGTCACCGAATCCTGCGGCATCTGTGCGGAGCACGGCTGCCTGCACTGCACTTGCGGGCAGCGCTCGGGCGCCCGGCAGCACGGCTCGTCGCATCCCCATCGAGGCTGAAGGGTTCGGCTGGCCTCGCGACCCTGGAGCCGAAACGCCTGCGACGGCCCTGGCCCTACTCCTCGACGAGGACGGCGCGCAGCAGGTCGTCGAGGGCCCCCCGGAACATGTTCCAGTTGTGGCCTTCGGCCACCTCGATGTACGTCACCGCCGCGTCAGCTTCGTAGAGGGCCGTGCGCAGACGCCGCGCGCCATCCACCATCTCGTCGTACACTGCGGCGACGACGGCGATGCGCAGGGAGCGGACCGCCGCGCGCGCGTGCGCCTGGTTGGTGAGGATCGTGGCCGTCTGCACGGGCGGCGCGATCGCCCCCACCGTGCCGAAGACGCCGGGCGCCTCCACAGCAAGGTCGACCGCCGCGTACGCACCGAGCGAGCTGCCGAGGAGCGCGCGCTGGTCGGGGGACGGGAACGTGCGGTAGCGCTGGTCCACCAGCGGCACGAGCTCCGTGGCCATGAACTGCCGCCACGCCGTGCTGCGCGAGTACTCCTGCTGGCGGTGGCCCGGCTCGACGAACACGGCGATGACCGGCCGCGCCGCCTGCCGCGCGAAGAGACGGTCGAGCACCGTGGGCACCTCCATCCCCTCGACCCACGTGGCGCCGTCGAGGATGAAGACCACCGGGTACAGCGTGTCCGATTCTTCGTAGCCGGGCGGCAGGTAGAACCAAACGCGGCGGTCCTCGCCGAGCGCGCGCGAGGTGATGCGTTCCTCGACCACGGTCCCCGCGGGCACCGGGCTCGTGTCGTCGATCTCGGCGTTCGCGCTCCAGAACGGCATCCGGATTTCGGACCGCGGACCGACGATGGAGCTGATCTGGAGGGGGTTCAGGGGATCCGGGACCGGGTCGCGTTCGTAGAGCAGCACGTACTCGAGGCGCGCGTTCGAGTAGGCCTCGCTCTGCATCCAGTAATAGTCGGTGCCCTCAATCGGCGTCATCTCGCCCACGGAGAGGTCGTAGCCGGCCGGCGTGTTCGCCCACCGGTTGAAGTCGCCCACGGCGCGCGGCGCCACGCCGTCGCGCGACCGCGCGAGGAAGATCAGGCGCGACTGGTTCTCGACGAGCGGCGTGCCGCCCGCGGCGGCGATGTAACGCTCGATGGCCGCGGTCTTCTCCGCGGGTCCCAGCCCCTCGATCGAACGTTGCAGCAGCCGGAAGCTCGTGGGCTCGCCCGCGCATCCCGCCAGGCCCGCGACCGCCACCACGAGCACAACGGCGCGCACCGCGCGCCAGGTCCACACGCCGCGCGCCGTCACCCGAGCACCGCCGCCAGTTGCTGCGCCGCGCTCGGCACGCGCCCGCCCTCGACGATCAGCTGGCCACACGCCGCGCGGATATCACGCCCGCGGCTCTTTCGCACCGACACCGTCATCTGCTTGTCCGCAAGGATCCGCGCGAACCGGTCCACGGCCGCATCGCTCGGCCGTTCGAAGGGAATACCGGGCGCAGCGTTCAGGGGAATGAGGTTCACTTTGGCCTTGAGCCCCGCCAGCAGCTTCACCAGCCGTCGCGCATCATCGGGCGAGTCGTTCACGCCCGCGAGCAGGACGTACTCGAACGTGATCCGGCTGCGCTTCCCGAGCGGCAGGCGCCGGCACGCCTCGATGAGGCTCGCGAGCGAGTACTTCTTCGTTGGCGGCACGAGGGCCGCGCGCTGGGTCTCGGTCGTCGCATGGAGCGAGATGGCCAGGTTGGGCATCAAGGGCTCCTGCCCCAGCTTGTCGAGCATGGGCACGAGGCCGACGGTCGACAACGTCACCCGCTTCGGCGACACACCGAGCCCGTGCGGCTCGTGCAGCATCGCCAGCGCCCGCATCGTCTCGTCGTAGTTGTGGAGCGGTTCGCCCATCCCCATGAGCACGATGTTGAAGGGCTTGTCGAGGAGGTCGAGCGCGCCGGCGAGGACGCGGACCTGGCCGACGATCTCGGCCGCCGTCAGGTGCCGGATCAGCCCCATCTTGCCGGTGAGGCAGAACGCGCAGCCCATGGCGCATCCCACCTGCGTCGAGATGCAGAAGGTCTGCGCGGGCGTGTCGGGGATGAAGACCGACTCGATGCGCTTGCCATCGGGCAGTTCGAGGACGAACTTCTGTGTGCCGTCCTCCGACACGTCGTGGGCCGCCACCCGCGGGGTCAGGACGACGAATCGATCGGCGAGGCGGGCGCGCAGGGCGCGGCTCAGATCCGTCATGCGATCGACGTCCGTGACGCCCCGCTTGTGGATCCACCTATATATCTGTGCGGCGTGAAAACGTGGGTCCCCCTGCGCGACGAGCGCATCGCCGATCTCGGCGATCGTCAGTCCGGCCAGGTCGGCCTTCCGGGGGGTGTTCACGGCTATCTCCTGCACAGTCTTGGACTTGCGCAAACCCTGAGTCTAGCATGCGGCTGGGCTCGCGCGGACGCTTGCACGGCGCTGGGCGCCGTGCTATTATCGGTCTTTAATTCCTTACGCTGCAATCACTTGCAGTGTTGCACACGCGGATCAGAACGCACCCCAAGTGTCCGAGCCAAGCATTCGCCGCGAGGTCCTGCCGAACGGCCTTCGTCTCGTCACCGAGTCGATGCCGCATGTCCGTTCCGTGAGCCTCGGCGTCTGGCTGACGCGCGGATCCCGCCACGAGCCCGAGGCACACACGGGCATGGCCCACTTCGTCGAGCACATGCTCTTCAAGGGGACGGCGACGCGGTCGGCGGAAGACATCGCGCAGCAGATCGACTCGATCGGCGGGCAGCTCGACGCCTTCACCTCGAAGGAGTACGCGGGCTACTACATCAAGGTGCTCGACGAGCATCTCCCGCTGGCGCTCGACGTGCTGACGGACCTCGTGACGCGCCCGGCGTTCGCGCCGCAGGAGATCGAACGCGAGAAGAAGGTCGTCCTCGAAGAGATCAAGATGGTCGAGGACACGCCCGACGATCTCGTCCACGAGCTCTTCGCCGAGCGGTTCTGGCACGGGCATGCGCTCGGGCGCCCGATCCTCGGCACGGCGGCCAGCGTCAGCGCCCTCGACGCCGCGGCGCTCCACCGTTACTTCGCGGAGGCTTACGTCACGCGGAACTTCGTCGTGTCGGCCGTGGGCCACATCGATCATGCGCAGGTCCACGACCTGGTCGCGGGCGCGTTCGCCGGCGCCGGGGCGGACGGCCCGCCGATCGACGCGCCGCCGCCGTCCCCGGTGACGGACATCCTGATTCGCCAGAAGGACCTCGAGCAGAGCCATGTGTGCTTCGGCGCGCCGGGCCTGCCGCAGAACCACGCGAGCCGATACGCGGGCTTCGTGTTGAACACCGTGCTCGGCGGTTCGATGAGCTCGCGCCTCTTCCAGAACGTGCGCGAGAAGCGCGGGCTGGCCTACGCGGTGTTCTCGGGCCTCAGCGCCTACCGCGACACCGGCGCGCTCACCATTTATGCCGGGTGTGCCAACGAGGCCGTCGGCGAGCTCGTCGAGGTCGTCGTCGAGGAGCTCCGGCGGCTGCGCCGCGAACCGCTCGGCGGCGATGAGCTGCGGCGCGCGAAGGACCACCTGAAGGGCAGCCTGATGCTCGGGCTCGAGAGCACGTCGAGCCGCATGTCGCACCTCGCGCGGCAGGAGATCTACGACGATCGCGCGGACTCGATGGACGAGATTCTCGCGGGCGTCGAGCGCGTCACGGTGGACGCCGTGCAGGCGCTCGCGGGTTCGCTCCTGTCGGGCTCGAACCTCGGACTGACCGTGCTTGGCAACGTCAACGGACTCGAAGTGACGCGCGAACAACTGGCCATGTAGAAGAGAGTTATGGGTAGTAGGTAGTGGGTAGTAGGTAGTGGGTAGTAGGTCGTGACCCGCGCGCCCGACGAGCCACCACCCACCGCCCACCACCCACCACCCACGACCCACGACCCACTACCCTCTTGAACTCATGATCCGTCGATACACCAACCCCGAGATGGGGCGCATCTGGAGCGAGCAGCGGCGCTACGAGACCTGGCTGCAGGTCGAACTCGCCGCGGCGGACGCGATGGCGGCGGTGGGCCTCGTGCCGGCCGACGCGGCCGCGGACCTGCGCGCGAAGGCCACCTTCGACGTGGCGCGCATCGAGGCGATCGAGCAGATCACGCATCACGATGTGATCGCGTTCACCACCGCGGTCGCCGAGCACGTCGGCCCGTCTGCGCGCTGGCTGCACTTCGGCCTCACCTCGTCGGACGTCGTCGATACGGCGCAGGCGCTGCAGATGGTGGAGGCGTGCGACGTCATCCTGCGGCTGCTCGACGGGCTGGCCCAGGCCGTCGAGGCGCGCGCCCGCGAGCACCAGCGGACGCCGATGATCGGCCGCACCCACGGTGTCCACGCCGAGGTGATGACGTTCGGCCTGAAGCTGGCGCTCTGGTACGCGGAGATCCAGCGCAACATCACCCGCGTGCAGCGCGCGCGGGAGGTCGTTCGCGTCGGCAAGATTTCGGGCGCCGTCGGCACGTTCGCGCACCTCGACCCGTCGATCGAGGCCGACGTCTGCCGCCGGCTCGGGCTCGAGGCCGCGCCGATTTCGACGCAGGTCATCCAGCGCGACCGGCATGCCGAACTCGTGTCGGCGCTGGCGATCACGGCCGCGTCGCTCGAGAAGTTCGCGCTCGAGATCCGCGGCCTGCAGAAGACCGAGATCGGCGAGGTCGAGGAGCCGTTCGCCAAGGGCCAGAAGGGCTCGTCGGCGATGCCGCACAAGCGCAATCCGATCGGCTGCGAGCAGATCGTCGGGCTGGCGCGGGTCGTGCGCGCGAATGCGGGCGCCGCCTTCGAGAACGTGGCGCTCTGGCACGAGCGCGACATCTCGCACAGCTCCGTCGAGCGCGTGATCCTGCCCGACAGCTTCATCGCCCTCGATCACATGCTGCGCCGCTTCACGCGGATCGCCGCCGGCATGGTCGTCTACCCCGAGCGGATGCGCGAGAACCTGAACCGGTCGCGCGGCGTGGTGTTCTCGGGCCAGGTGCTGCTGGAACTGGCGCGGCGCGGCATCTCGCGCGAGCAGGCGTACGAGTGGGTGCAGCGCAACGCCATGCGCTCGTTCCACGAGCAGGCCGATTTCCAGGCGCTGCTGCTGGCCGATGCCGACGTGATGGGCGTGCTGGCCGCCGACGAGGTCCGGAAGGCGTTCGACCTGGACGAACAGCTCCGCAACGTGGACGCGATCTTCGCACGCGTGTTCACGGCGTAAGAGAGGGAGACAGAGGATGCGCGCGCGCGTGTATGTAACGCTCAAGCCGTCGGTGTTCGACCCGCAGGGACGGGTCGTCGCCGATGCGCTGCTGTCGCTCGGGTACGAGGACGTCAAGGACGTCCGCCAGGGCAAGTTCTTCGAGGTCGAGCTCGACGGCGGCGACCCCGCCACCGCCGAGGCGCGCGTCACCGAGATGGCCGAGAAGCTCCTGGCCAACCCGGTGATCGAGAGCTACCGCGTGGAGCTGCTCCGGTCGTGAGCATCGGACGCCGTCACGCGGACGCTTTCGGAGGTCGACGCCCATGACATTCGCGGTGGTGGTGTTCCCCGGCTCCAATTCCGATCGCGATGCCGCCGAGGCCGCGCGCGTGCTCGGCGAGCGCGCACGCCTGGTCTGGCACAAGGACACCGAGCTCGGCGAGGCCGACGCCGTGATCCTGCCGGGCGGCTTCGCGCACGGCGACTACCTGCGCACCGGCGCCATCGCGCGCTTCTCGCCCATCATGGGCGCGGTCGCCGATTTCGCCGAACGCGGAGGCCCCGTCCTCGGCATCTGCAACGGCTTCCAGGTGCTGCTCGAGGCCGGGCTGCTGCCGGGCGCGATGGTGCGCAACCGCGACATCAAGTTCCGCTGCGAGTTCGTGCCCGTGCGCGTCGACCAGGTCGACACGCCGTTCACCTCCGCCTGCGCGCCCGGACAGGTCCTGCACCTGCCCATCGCGCACGGGGAAGGCAACTACTACGCGCCGCCGGACGTCGTCGAATCCCTCGAGGCCAACCGGCAGGTCATCTTCCGCTACACCGACAGGTCGGGGGCGATGACCGAGGGGTCGAACCCGAACGGCTCCGTCCATGCCATCGCCGGCATCTGCAACGCCGCCCGCAACGTCGTCGGCCTGATGCCGCATCCCGAGCGCGCCTGCGAGGCGCCGCTCGGCAGCGACGATGGGCGGATCGTGCTGGCGTCGGCGGCGGAGGCCATTCGGGACGGCCGGTTTCGTGCGCGGCCGGCGGCGGCCGCGTCGCGCTGAAGGAGCAGGATGATGGCGACCACCCGCACGCCCGACCAGGTCCGCCGCGCCCGCCACATCACCGGCCTGGCCATGCTCGCGGGCGCCGTCGTGCTCGGCGCCGCCTCCGTGCTGTTCTACACCGGGATGCTGCCGGTCGCCGAGGAGGTGCGCGGCCTGCTGGCCGGCATCCTCGCGACGGTGGCCGCCCTCGACGTCCTGATCGGCGTCAAGTTCCTGCTCGCGTCCCAGTCATGACCACCATCGATTCCTCCGTTCTCGAGCGCCACGGGATCACGCCCGACGAGTACCAGCGCATCATCGAACTGCTCGGCCGGGAGCCGAACCTCCTCGAGCTCGGGCTGTTCTCGGTGATGTGGTCGGAGCACTGCTCGTACAAGAGCTCGCGCGTGCACCTGAAGACGCTGCCGACGACCGGCCCGCGGGTGCTGCAGGGCCCCGGCGAGAACGCCGGCGCCGTGGACATCGGCGAGGGCCTGGCCGCGGTCTTCAAGATCGAATCGCACAACCACCCGTCGTTCATCGAGCCCTACCAGGGCGCCGCGACCGGCGTGGGCGGCATCATCCGCGACATCTTCACCATGGGCGCGCGCCCGATCGGGCTGCTGAACGCGCTGCGCTTCGGGTCGCTCGACCAGCCGCTCGCCCGGCGCATCTTCGAGGGCGTGGTGGCCGGCGTCGGCGGCTACGGCAACAGCATCGGCATCCCCACCATCGGCGGGGAGATCGTCTTCGACGACGTGTATGCCGGCAACCCGCTGGTCAACGTGCTGTGCCTCGGCCTCGCGCGCCACGACGAGATCATCAAGGGCAACGCGGGGGGCGAGGGCAACCCCGTCTACTACGTCGGCGCGAAGACCGGCCGCGACGGGATTCACGGCGCCACGATGGCGTCGGCGGAGTTCGACGAGAGCTCGGCCGAGAAGCGGCCGGCCGTGCAGGTGGGCGACCCCTTCATGGAGAAGCTCCTGATGGAGGCGTGCCTCGAGGTCCAGAAGACCGGCGCGCTCGTCGGCATCCAGGACATGGGCGCGGCGGGCCTGACCTGCGCGACCTCCGAGATGAGCTCGCGCGGCGGGACCGGCATGGACGTCGACGTGATGCACGTGCCCCAGCGCGAAACCGGCATGACGCCCTACGAGACGATGCTGTCGGAGTCGCAGGAGCGCATGCTGATGGTCGTCCACGCCGGCCGCGAGGCCGAAGTGGAGGCGATCTTCGAGAAGTGGGATCTGCACGCCGTGCGGATCGGCCACGTCACGTCGACCGGCCGCGTCCGGATTCACGAGCACGGCACGCTGGTCGCCGATGTGCCGGCCCCGGCGCTGACCGACGAGGGCCCGGTCTACCGGCGTCCGATGCGCGAGCCCGCGTGGCAGCGCGAGGTGCAGAAGCTCTCGCTCGAGTCCCTGGGCGCCCCGGCCGCGCCGCAGGACGCGATGGATGCGCTGCTCGGCTCGCCCATCATCGCGAGCAAGCGCTGGGCGTATCACCAGTACGACCACACCGTCGGCACCAATACCATCGCGCAGCCCGGCACCGCCTCCGGCGTCGTGCGCATCAAGGGGTCGAAACGCGGCCTCGCGGTGTCCGTCGACGGCAACGGGCGCTTCTGCTATCTCGATCCGTACCGCGGCGCGATGCTCGCCGTGGCCGAGGCCGCGCGCAACGTCGCCGTGGTCGGCGCCGAGCCGGTCGGCGCCACCAACAACCTGAACTTCGGCAACCCGGAGCGGCCCGAGATCATGTGGCAGTTCGGCGAGGCGGTGCGGGGCATCGGTGATGCCTGCCGCGCGCTGGAGGTCCCGGTCACGGGGGGCAACGTGAGCCTCTACAACGAGACCGAGGGCCGCGCCATCTATCCGACCCCCGTGCTCGGCATCGTCGGACTGCTCGAGGACGCCAGCCGCACGGTGACCCGCCAGTTCCAGTCGCCGGGCGCGCGAATCGTGGCGCTGGGCGATAATCGGGGCGAGCTCGGGGGCAGCGAGTACCTGGCGTGCCTGCACGGCCAGGTCGCCGGCGCGCCGCCGGCGCTTGATCTCCAGGCCGAGCGCGCCCTGCAGCGCCTGATCATCGCCCTCGTGCGCGAGGGGCTGGTCGAGTCGGCGCATGATTGCTCCGAGGGCGGGCTCGCCGTGGCGGTGGCCGAGTGCGCGTTCGACACGGGCGGCATCGGGGCCACGGTGGACGTGCCCGCCGTGGACGGCATCCGCGCGGGCTTCGGCGTGAACGCCACGCTCTTCGGCGAGTCGGCGTCGCGGATCGTCGTCTCGGTGGCCGCAGCGCGGCTGGACACGGTGCTGGCGCGGGCGGCGAAGGCGGGCGTGCCCGCCGCGGCCATTGGCGAGACGGGCGGGGATCGGCTGCGGTTCTCCGTGGACGGAGCGATCGTGATCGACATGGCGCTGGAGGGTGCGGAGACGCGCTGGGCCACCGCCATCGAACGGAAGATGGCTCGCGCGCGCTAGGCGCGACGAGCCGCGCGCAGGGCAGATGGCCGCCGCCCACGCGGCGGTCCGGGAGACCCGATGTTCGACAAGTTCAAGGACGAATGCGGCGTCTTCGGCATCTATGGCCACGCGGAGGCCGCCAATCTCGCGTATCTCGGCCTCTATGCGCTGCAGCATCGGGGCCAGGAGAGCGCGGGGATTGCCGCGGCCGACGGCACGCTGGTGCGCACCGTGCGCCAGATGGGCTACGTCGCGGAGATCTTCACCGAGACGGCCCTGGCCACCCTGCCCGGCCATCTGGCCATCGGGCACACCCGCTACTCGACGGCCGGCGAGAGCAAGCTCGCCAACGCGCAGCCCTTCCTCATCGACTGCGTGCACGGCCAATTCGGCCTCTGTCACAACGGCAACATCGTCAATGCGCGTGAGCTGAGGGAGGATCTGGTCCGGAAGGGGTCGATCTTCCAGACCAACAGCGACACCGAGGTCATGCTGCACCTCTACGCGCGGGCGCAGTCGCCGGGGCTGGCCGAGGCGGTGATCGAGTCGATCTCGCAGTTGAGCGGCGCGTTCTCGTTCGCCATGATCACGCGGGATCACCTCGTGGCGGCGCGCGATCCGCACGGCTTCCGCCCCCTGGCGCTCGGGCGGCTCGGCGACGCGTGGGTGGTGTGCTCCGAGACGTGCGCGATGGACCTGGTGGGCGCCACCTACGAGCGCGACGTCGAGCCGGGCGAAGTGCTGGTCATCGGCCCCGACGGCCTGCGGTCGTACAAGCCGTTTCCGCCGTCGCGGCTCTCGCACTGCGTCTTCGAGCACGTCTACTTCGCGCGCCCCGACAGCGAGGTCTTCGGCAAGAGCGTCAACGAGGTGCGGACGAACCTGGGCCGCACGCTGGCGCGCGAGACGGGCGTTCCCGCCGACGTGATCGTGCCGATTCCAGACTCCGGGGTGTGCGCGGCCATCGGCTATGCGGAGGAGGCCGGCATCCCGATGCGGTTCGGCCTGATCCGCAATCACTACGTCGGCCGGACGTTCATCGAGCCGGCGCAGTCGATCCGGCACTTCGGCGTGAAGGTGAAACTGAACCCCGTCCGCAGCATCCTCGCCGGGAAGCGCGTCGTGCTGATCGACGACTCGATCGTCCGCGGCACCACGAGCCGGAAGATCGTGAAGATGGTGCGGGCGGCCGGCGCGGCCGAGGTGCACCTGCGCATCAGCTGCCCGCCGACGATCTCGCCGTGCTTCTACGGCGTGGACACACCGCGCCGGAGCGAGCTCATCGCCGCGACGCACAACCTCGAAGAGATCCGGAAGTACGTCGCCGCCGACTCCCTGGGCTACCTGAGCATGGAGGGCCTCCTCTCGTCGGTGGCGCCCCAGGACACCTCGTACTGCACCTCGTGCTACACCGGCCAGTACCCGGTGGCCTTCCCGAAGGACGAGCACGCCTACCTGCAGCTCACGCTGAAGCTGGACCGCGAGGGCGCGCCCCGGCCCATGCCGGAGCCGGAGCCCGTCCCGTGAGCCCGCAACCGCTCGGCGCCGCCGTGCTGGTGCTCGGGCTGGCGCTCGCCACGATGCCGGCGGCCGGAGCGCAGGAGCGTGGTCCGGCAGACACGCCTCAGGCGGTGCTGCAGGCGGCGATCGATCAGCTGGGCGATCTCGACTACGACACGCGCATGAACGCCGCCCGCACCGTCCGCCGCACGGCGGGGGCGCTCGCCGTGCCAGCGCTCGTGGCCGCGTACGAGAGCCACGGCGACAGCTACGTCCGCTTCCGCGCGCTCGTGCTGCTGACCGGCTTCACCGACCCCCGCATCGACGACGCCATGGTCGCCGCAGCCGCGTCGCCGCACGACCGGCTGCGCGAGGTGGCCTACGGCTACTTCGAGCACCGCCCCGCACCCGCGCTCGTGCCGCAGTTGCTGAAAGCGCTGGACGCGGAGGAAGGGGAGTTCGTGCGCCCGGCGCTCGTGCGCGCGCTCGCGGCCTCGGGCGACGACCCGGCCGTGCGGCAGGCCCTGCTGCGGGACGTGATGCGCGGCGCCGACTTCTTCCGCGGCACCGTGATCGAGGCGCTCGGCGACTACAAGTGGCCCGACGCGCTCGCCCCGATCACCGAGGTCGCGAAGCTCGATGGCCCGCTGCAGGACGATGCGGCGGTGGCGCTCGGGAAGATTGGGGACAAGGGGGCGCTCGAGACGCTGGCGGCGCTGCAGCGCACGGCCGTCCGTGAGCACCAGCCGGCCATCGCCGCGGCGATCTGCCTGCTCGGTGTGAACTGCAGCTCGCACCTCGGGTACCTCCGCCGCACGCTGGAGTTCGCCGACCGCAACCCCGGCTACCAGGAACTGCTGCGCGGCGCGGCGGCCGGGCTCGGCGCCATCGCCGTCGGCGGGAACGCGGAGGCGCTGCATGCGCTCCTCGACGTCGGCATTCCGTCCCAGGACCCGGTGCGCGCCCCGATCGCCCTGGCGCTCGGCCTCGTCGCGCTCCGCAACACGCCGCTGATGCTGGCCGAGCTCGAGCGGCATCCCGGCCGCACCGACGCCATCAGCCTGCTGGCGGAGGGCTTCGACATGCTCGAGGAGGACCTCGAGGAGGAGCAGTTCTTCGTGGCGGTGCGCCGGGCCTATTGGGCGGCCGCGGAAGGCTCGCCAACGCGCGCGGTCGCCGAGGAGTTGATCACGGCGCTGCACTTCTGAACGCCGTTCGCCGTTCGCTATTCGCTGTTCGCTATCCGCCATTTGCTATTCGCCGTTCACCGTTCACCGTTCACCGTTCACCGTTCACCGTCCACCGTTCACCCTATGGCCTCCTCCGATCAGCCGCTCGACTACAAAGCGTCCGGTGTCGACATCGACGCCGGGCATGAAACGGTCCGCCGGATCAAGAACCTGGCGCGCGCCACCCACACCCCGGGGGTCCTGTCGGAGATCGGATCGTTTGGCGGCCTCTTCAGCCTCGCGCCGGGCGGCTGGCGCGATCCGGTGCTCGTGTCGAGCGCGGACGGTGTCGGGACGAAGCTGAAGGTCGCGTTTCTCGCCGGCGAGCACCGGACGATCGGCCTGGACCTGGTGAACCACTGCGTCAACGACATCCTCGTGCAGGGTGCCGTGCCGCTCTTCTTCCTCGACTACCTCGCGACCGGCCGCCTGTCGCCCGATGTGGCCGAGCAGATCGTCACGGGGCTCGCGCGCGGGTGCCGCGAGAACGGATGCGCGTTGCTCGGCGGCGAGACCGCCGAGATGCCCGGCTTCTACGCTGACGGCGAGTACGACGTGGCCGGCTTCATCGTCGGCGCCGTCGAACGCGACGCGTTGATTGACGGCAGATCCATCCGGGCCGGCGACGTGCTGATCGGGCTACCGTCCACGGGGCTGCACACCAACGGCTACTCGCTGGCGCGCAAGATCGTGTTCGATCGACTCGGACTCTCGGTCGACAGCCACGTGCCCGAGCTGGGCGAGACGGCGGGCGAAGCGCTGCTGCGCCCGCACCGGTCGTATCTGGACGCCATGAAGCCGCTCGTCGGCACCGGCGTGATCAAGGGCATGGCGCACATCACGGGCGGCGGCATCACCGACAACCTCCCGCGCGTCTTCCCCGAGGGGCTCGGCGCCGTCGTGCGCCGCGACGCGTGGATCGTGCCGCCGCTCTTCCGGTGGCTGCAGCAGGCCGGCGACGTACCGGAGGCCGACATGCGGCGTGCGTGCAACATGGGCATCGGCCTGATCGTGGTGGTGTCGCCGGACGAGGCGGCTGCCGTCGCGGCGGGGCTGGTCTCGCGTGGTGAGGCGCCCGTGACGATTGGCGAGATGGTGGCCGGCCTCGAGGGAGTGACGTACGCGTGAACCGCAGGCTGGGCGTGCTCGTCTCGGGCCGCGGGTCCAACCTGCAGGCCATCCTCGACGCGATCGGTGAGGGCCGCCTCGACGCCACCGTCGCCGTCGTCATCTCGAACAAGGCCGGCGCCTACGGCCTGGAACGCGCGCGCGCGGCGGGGATCGCGACAGCCGTGCTCAGCCACCGCGACTACGCCTCGCGAGAGGACTACGACCGGGCGCTCGTCGCCGCGCTACGCGGGCGCGACGTCGGCCTCGTCTGCCTCGCGGGGTTCATGCGGCTGCTCACGCCGGTGTTCGTCGACGCATTTCCGAACGCCATCCTCAACATCCACCCCTCGCTCCTCCCGGCGTTCCCCGGGCTTGATGCGCAGCGGCAGGCCGTCGAGCACGGCGTCCGGGTGAGCGGCGTCACTGTTCATTTTGTGAACGCAGAGCTCGACGCCGGTCCGATCGTGCTGCAGGCGACGGTTCCGGTCCAGCCGGACGACACGCCCGAGGCGCTCGCCGAGCGCATCCTGCCCGAAGAGCACCGCCTCTACCCCGACGCGATCCGCCTCGTCCTCGACGGCGGCTGGCGCATCGACGGGCGCCGCTTCGTGCCCCGCTGACCGCGGCGGATTCGCCACGAGGCCGGTGCTCGCACCCGCGTCCCGCCCGGTGCGTTGAACATCACCAGACGCCTCGAGGGGCCGGCTCCGCCGTCAGATGCGCGAGTCGCGCCGGAGGGTAACGATCCCCACTTCGGGCGGGCAGTTGAGGCGGATCGGCACGTAGACCGTGCCCACGCCCCGGCTCACGAACAGCGTCGTGTTCTCGCGCTGGGCCATGCCGGCGAGCACCGGGAACTTCCGGCCGGCGAGTGCCCCGACGCCGGGCAGCACGACCTGCCCGCCGTGCGTGTGGCCCGAGAGGACGAGCTGCACATCGAGCGCCGAGGCCTCCGTGAGGCGGCGCGGATCGTGGGCGAGGAGGATCGTGGTCTCGCCGGTGCCGCGGAGCACGTGCGCGATGTCCTGGGCGCGGCGCGTCCAGAAGCGGATGCCCGCCAGGTCGAGCCGCTCGCCGCGGATGGTGAGGGCGGTCCGCTGATCCTTCAGGACGGTGAAGCCCCTGGCCGTCAGCGCCGCCGGCATGTCGCGGTCGTCGTCGTGGTTGCCGAGGACGGCGAAGGCGCCCTCGGGCGCGGCCGCGAGCGGGGCGAGCCGTTCCGCGACGGGGCCGACGAAGCGGCGGTCGCCGTAGGTCACGTAGTCACCGCCGAGCACGACGAGATCCGGGGCGGCCGCGCCGAGCACCTCGACCGCACCCGTCACGGCGTCGGCCGACACCATCAGGCTGTGATGGACATCGGTGATGAGGCCGATGCGAAGGCCGTCGAGCGCGGGCGGCAAGCCGAGCACGGGCAGATCCCGCTCGATGCGCCGCAGCTGGTGGCGCTCGATGCCGACGCCGTAGCTGACCGCGCCCGTGGCGGTGCCGACGCCGGCCGCCACCATGAGCTTGAGCGCTCCCCGCCGGGTCATCACGTCACGATCCTGACACAGATTCCCGCGGGCGCCATGGGGGCGGCCGTGGGGACCGTGTGCGCGCGCGCTCAAGGGGCC
>JAUXWO010000143.1:0-10000 GCA_030680175.1 Vicinamibacterales bacterium | reverse complement strand
TGAAAGGCTAATCAAATTCCGTGATTGCCCGTTCTCCTCGAAATGCCTTTAGGGGCAGCCTCGGATGGTCGGCGGTGGTGGTAGAGCGCTGGATGGACTAGGGGCCTTACCAGGTTACTGAATCCAACCAAACTTCGAATGCCATCGATCCGCAGTCCGGGAGTGAGACGGTGGGGGCTAAGCTTCATCGTCGAAAGGGAAACAGCCCAGACTACCGGCTAAGGTCCCAAACTTCATGCTAAGTGGTAAAGGATCTGGAGACGCACAGACAACCAGGAGGTTGGCTTAGAAGCAGCCATCCTTTAAAGAAAGCGTAATAGCTCACTGGTCAAGCAGCTCCGGGCCGACAATACAACGGGGCTCAAGCATGAGACCGAAGCCGTAGAATAGACGAGGCCCTGCGGGGCCTCATATTGGTAGAGGAGCGTTCACATCTACAGCGAAGCCAGACCGTGAGGACTGGTGGAGTGTTGTGAAGTGACCCTGCCGGCATAAGTAGCGAGAAGGGAAGTGAGAATCTTCCCCGCCGTAAGCCTAAGGTTTCCTGAGGTAGGTTCGTCCGCTCAGGGTTAGTCGGGAGCTAACGCGAGGCCGAAAGGCGTAGCGGATGCACATCCGGTTAATATTCCGGAACTACCTAGAGATCGTTATCACCGATGGGGGGACGCAGGAGGCTAGACGGGCCTGGTTTTGGTTGTCCAGGTTCAGGTCTGTAGGGGGACTCGATAGGCAAATCCGTTGAGTCACATTCCCTGAGGGACCATGGCGAGAGCCGCAAGGCTCGCAAAGCCGTCGACGCCACGCTGCCGAGAAAAGCCTCTAGGGAGATCTTTGGGTACCCGTACCGCAAACCGACACAGGTAGGCGAGGAGAAAATCCTCAGGCGCAAGTGAGAACACTCGTTAAGGAACTCGGCAAAATGGCCCCGTAACTTCGGGAGAAGGGGTGCTCCGTCCCCGTCAGTACCCTCGCGGTACGAAGCGGGAGGGAGTTGCAATAAAGAGGCCCAAGCGACTGTTTACTAAAAACACAGGGCTCTGCAAAGTCGAAAACGACGTATAGGGTCTGACGCCTGCCCGGTGCCGGAAGGTTAAAAGGAGGGGTTAGCCGCAAGGCGAAGCTCTGAATTGAAGCCCCGGTAAACGGCGGCCGTAACTATAACGGTCCTAAGGTAGCGAAATTCCTTGTCGGGTAAGTTCCGACCTGCACGAATGGCGTAACGATTTGGGCGCTGTCTCAACGAGTGACACTGCGAATTTGTGGTACCGGTGAAGACGCCGGTTGCCCGTCACAAGACGAAAAGACCCCGTGCACCTTTACTACACCTTAGTAGTGAGTGTTGGCGTCGTATGCGCAGGATAGGTGGGAGGCTTTGATCCCAGGCTCTCGGGCTTGGGTGAGCCAACGGTGAGATACCACCCTTACGACTCTGACGTTCTAACCTCGACCCGTCATCCGGGTCAGGGACATTGCTAGGCGGGTAGTTTGACTGGGGCGGTCGCCTCCTAAAGTGTAACGGAGGCGCGCGAAGGTTCGCTCAGGCTGTTTGGAAATCAGCCGTAGAGTGCAAAAGCACAAGCGAGCTTGACTGCGAGACCTACAAGTCGAGCAGGTGCGAAAGCAGGCTTTAGTGATCCGGTGGTTCCGCATGGAAGGGCCATCGCTCAACGGATAAAAGGTACGCCGGGGATAACAGGCTGATCCTAGCCAAGAGTTCACATCGACGCTAGGGTTTGGCACCTCGATGTCGGCTCATCACATCCTGGAGCTGTAGCAGGTTCCAAGGGTTCGGCTGTTCGCCGATTAAAGTGGTACGTGAGCTGGGTTTAGAACGTCGCGAGACAGTTCGGTCTCTATCTGTGATGGGCGCAGGAAATTTGAGAGGGTCTGACCTTAGTACGAGAGGACCGGGTTGGACGGACCTCTAGTGTACCGGTTATCGCGCCAGCGGTAGCGCCGGGTAGCTATGTCCGGAAGGGAGAAACGCTGAATGCATCTAAGCGTGAAACCCTCCTCAAGATGAGATTTCCCTGGACTTCGGTCCCTGAAGGCTCCTGGTAGACTACCAGGTCGATAGGTCGGGTGTGCAAGCGTAGCGATACGTTCAGCTGACCGATACTAATCAGCCGTGAGGCTTGACCATATTCACTCGCTTACTGCGGGTGTGTGGTCAAAGAACTATCGTATTGCATCCGCCTTCGCGCGTTGTCGCACCTTGGTGCTTCAGCGCGCGCTACGGCGAGACCTCGCCAAAGCCGCGTGAGCGGCGGAGGCGGGGGGGTATTCAGTCGTCAGAGGACTGGCAGCGGCCAGCCCTCACGCTCTTTGATAAGTTTGATGAAGATTGTCTGGGACGATTCCGCCAACGCGCCTCACGGTGCTGCCGCGGGACAAGCCGCGCCATAAGAGGCTTGTCCGCAGTAGCTGGCGTCACGCCAGCGGAAGTGGAAACCCCAGGCACCAAGTTTCCCGGTGGTCATAGGAGCAGGGTCACACCCGTTCCCATTCCGAACACGGAAGTTAAGCTTGCTACCGCCGATGGTACTGCACGCGCAGGTGTGTGGGAGAGTAGGTCGCTGCCGGGGATATATCAGAAGGGCCCGGAACTCATCAGAGTTCCGGGCTTTTCGTTTGTACCGCCGGCCTTTGCTATAGTCCGCGCATGCGACGAGCTGCCCTGGCCACCGTCCTCCTCGCCCTTGCCGCCGCCGGCCCGACCGCCCAGAACTACCCGGCGGCCCGCACCGGCGGCAACTACATGCACAACTACCTGCTGCCGCCCGCCGGCAGCAGCACCCCGTGGTGGCCCTCATGGGCGCCGGACGGCCGCGCGATCGCGTTCGCGATGGATGGCTCGATCTGGCGCATGGACGTGGCCGGCGGGCGGGCCGACGGCGTCGCCCACGAGATCGCGCACGCGCCCGAGTTCCTCTCCTCGCCCGAGTACTCACCCGATGGCCGCTTCCTCGTCTACACCGCCGACGATCACGGGCGCAGCATCAACCTCCGCGTGCTGGAGGTGGCCACGGGCGCGAACACCGCGCTCACGACGGGCGATCACGTGAACATCGAGCCGGCCTGGGCGCCGGACGGCCGGCGCCTCGCCTACGTCTCCACCGCCCCGAACGGGTTCTTCAATGTGTTCGTGATGGAGGTCGACCACGGGCGCCCGGGCCGGGTGACCCAGATCACGACCGACCACACGTTCGGCGGCCCGCGCCTCTACTTCAGCGACGAGGACGTCCACCTGTCACCGGCCTGGTCGCCTGACGGCACGGAGCTGCTGCTCGTGTCGAACCGCGGCATCCCCCTCGGGTCTGGCGGCGTGTGGCGTGTGCCCGTCACGCCAGACGTGATGAACACGCCCCAGGCGCGCCTGATTCACACCGAGGAGACGCTGTTCCGGACGCGGCCGCAGTGGTCGCCGGACGGCAGGCGATTCGTCTACGCCTCCCACCTCGGCGGGCAGTTCACGAACCTGTTCGTGCTGCCGACGGCCGGAGGCGAGCCCTACAAGCTCACGTTCGGGGAACACGACACGTTCCTGCCTCGCTGGTCGCCCGACGGTGAATGGATCGCGGCGATCTCGAATGCCGAGGGGCTGCCGCAGCTGACGCTGCTGAAGACGTGGGGCGGTGAGCAGCGCCTCATCCCCGTGACGGAGAAGCGGTGGATGCGCTCGATGGCCACGCTCATCGTCCGCCTGCTGGACGGGGAGGGCGGCGCGGAGACCGAGGCGCGCGTGTACCAGACGGCAAGCGACGGCAAGCCCTACACGCCCTCGGATGCCTACGAGCGTCGCGGACCGCTCCGACGGCCGCTCTTCCACACGCGCGGACGCTACGTCACCCAGGTGCCGCCAGGGCCGGTGACGATCGAGGCCGTCAAGGGCTTCGAGCGCTGGCCCGCGCGCGTCACGGTCGAGGCCCAGGCGGGCCGGACGCACACCGTCGTGCTCCCGATCACACGGATGACCGACCTCAAGTCGAAGGGCTGGTACTCCGGCAGCAACCACGTCCACATGAACTACGCGGGGAACCTGCACAACACGCCGGCGAACGTGCTGTTCATGAATGCGGCGGAGGACGCGGATGTCGTCGGCCTGCAGATCGCCAACAAGGACAACCGGATCCTCGACTACCAGCACTACACGCCCGGCCAGCCGCATCACCCGCTGTCGACGGCCGATCGCATCATGCACGTCGGGCAGGAGTACCGCCCGCCGTTCTACGGCCACATCGCGCTCTTCAACCTCCGCGAGCATCTCATCTCGCCCTTTGTGACCGGATACGAAGGCACGGGCGTCGAGAGCCTCTATCCAAGCAACACCGACATCCTGCGCTACGCGAAGCAACAGGGCGGCATCGGCGCCTACGTGCACCCGTACGGCGCCACGCGCGATCCGATCGAGGTGGGCCTTGGCACGGCCAAGGCGTTTCCAGTGGATGTCGCACTCGAGGCCGTCAGCTACCACGAGCTGTGGTCACAGAACGCGGGCACCGCGCCCCTGGACGTCTGGTACAAGATCCTCAACACCGGCTTCCGCATCCCGGTCACCGGCGGAGAGGACTCCATCTCCAACCTCCACATCGTCGAACTCGTGGGATCCGTGCGCGGGTACTTCCACCTGGACGGCCGGGAGCTGAGCTGGGACAACTGGATGGCCGCGATGCTGGCGGGGCGGGGCTTCGTGACCAACGGTCCGCTGATCGAGTTCACGGCCAACGGGCAGATGCCCGGCACCGAGATCGCGCTGCCCTCCTCGGGTGGGAGCATCACCTTCCGCGCGACGGCGCAGTCGGCCGCCGCGCTCGAGCGCGTCGAGCTGGTGTCGATGGGCGAAGTCGTGCACACGGCGGCCCTGGCCGACACACGGCAGCTCGGCACGCTCGACGTGACGCTGCCGGTCACGCGCAGCGGATGGTACTCCGTGCGGGCGATTGGGCCCGAGCGCACCTTCCCCGTCGAGAACACGCGCCCGCTGGCGGTCACCAACCCGGTCTACGTCGTCGTGGGGGGCGCGCCGATTCGCGATCGCGCCTCCGCCGAGTACTTCATGACGTGGATTGATCAGCTGACCGCGATGGCGGAGGCGCATCCCGGCTGGCGGAGCGACCGGGAGAAGGCGCATGTGCTCGGGCAGTTCGCCGAGGCGCGCGCGATCTACGAGCAACGGGCGAGTAGATAGCTCACATCTGGCGATCTCGTGATGTGGTGACGTGGTGATCTGATCTGAGAGCCGTCGATGTCGAGGGTCTATCGCTTGATCTGGCGAGCGTGCCGGCGGCGGGATCAGCCCTCGACTTCGGCGAGATCTCTGGTCCGGGTCTCGTCCGGCGCCGGGGCGGCTGCCGGGTCGATGTCCTCCCCGCCCACGAGCGCGTCGGTGACGTAGTCGAGGGCCGCATCGTCGGATCGCGCGAGCAGCGCCTCGAGCGGCGTGCGGGCAAAGCCATCGGGCTCGCGCCCCTGCATCGACGGGAATGAGCCGTCGGGCCGGCGCGGGACGTAGCGGTACCAGAAGCCGGCGTGCCACCGTACGAACTGGCGCACGCGCTCGAGGCCGTGCGCATCGTCGCCCCAGTGCGCCTTGGCCAGCGCCACGTAGCGGCGATAGATCGCGATCCGCTCGTCGCCGTCCATGTCGCGGTAGCCCTCGGTGGCTTCGCGGAAGATCCACGGCTTGATGAGCGCGCCGCGTGCCGTCATCCACGCGGTGACGCCGGTCTGTCGCGCCGCCTCGAGATCCGGCGGGAACAGCAGATCGCCGTTGCCGATGACCGGCACGGGGACGGCGGCCGCGACGGCGGCGATCGCCTCCCAGTCGGCCGCGAGGCGGTAGCGCCCGTTGCGGGTGCGCCCATGGACGAAGATCGCGTCCGCCCCTCCATCGACCGCCGCGCGCGCCTGCTCCAGGTAGTTCCGGTCGTCGTCATTCCAGCCGAGGCGAATCTTGGCCGTCACCGGGATGCGCGTCACGCTCGTCTTCATCGCCTCGACGATGCGCTGGATGCGCCTGGGTTGGCGGCCGAGCGAGGCGCCGAGCCCCTTGCGGGTGAAGTGGTCGATCGGGCACCCGCAGTTGATGTCGACGAGGTCCGCGCCGCGCGCCTCGACGAGCGCGGCGGCCCAGCCCATCTCCTCCGGTCGCGTGCCAGCGAGCTGGACGCCGAAGAAGGGCTCGCCCTCGAAGCGGCGGATCAGGGCGAACTCCCCCTGGCGCCGCTGCTTCAGGCGTCGTGCCACGGTCATCTCGCTCATGGTGACGCGCGCGCCCAGCTCGACGCAGAGCCGGCGGTAGGGCAGGTTGGACCCCTTGGTCATGGGGCCCATCACCAGGGCGCCGGCGAGGACTTCGGACAGCATGTGCCGTCCATCGTATCGTGATCGACGCTCCCCGTTCGCGTGTGGGGAGTGCTAGTCTCAGAGACGATGACCTCGCGACGCACGCGCATCCTGGCGGCGGCCCTGCTCGTGCTGTGCGGCGCCGTGCTGCTCACCGCGCAAGCCCCGCCGCGCCACTTCCTCTGGACCGTGCGCGGCGAGGGCCCGTCGGTCGCGTACCTGCTCGGGTCGCTCCACGTGCTCACCCCGGACTTCTATCCGCTCCCTGAGCGCATCGAGCAGGCGTTCGCGGCGTCGGGCACGCTCGTGGAGGAGATCGATCTCGCCGAGATGGAATCGCCCGAGACGTTGATGGCGGCGATGAGCAAAGCGGTCTTCCTCGACGGGCGCACGCTGGAGCAGGTCATCTCGCCGGCCCTCTACGCGCGCGTGGCCGGCAAGGCGGCCCCGGCGGGCCTGCCGATGACGGCGCTCGCGCGCATGAAGCCCTGGATGGTCGCGGTGTCGCTCACGGCGCCGGCCATGAAACAGGCGGGCTTCGATCCGGCGATGGGCGTGGACCGGCACTTCTTCGACCGCGCGCGCGCGGCCGGCATCCCCGTCGAGGGGCTCGAGACGCTGGCGTATCAGCTGGACCGGTTCGACACGCTGCCGATGGCGCTTCAGGCCGGGATGCTCGAGGCGGCGATGGACGATCTCGAGACGCAGATCGCCCAGGTCCGGGTGATCGCCGGCGCGTGGGCGCGTGGCGACGTGACGGTGATCGAGCGGTTGCTGCTGGAGGGATTTCGCGACGCGCCCGAACTCACCGAGCGGTTCCTCGTGGAGCGCAATCGCAACTGGGTGCCGAAGGTGGACGACTGCCTGGCCCGCCCCCGCCCCTGCTTCATCGTCGTGGGCGCCGCCCACCTCGTCGGCCCCGACAGCCTCGTCGCGCTGCTGCGCACGAAGGGGTACGACGTCGTCCAGCAGTAGGACGCCTGTGTTCGGAATCGGTCATCCGCAGCGCCCGTCGCCCGCGTGATCGACCGGAATGCACCAGAAGATGACGCGCATGGCGGCACGAGGTTTGTATCCACCGCGGCGGGAGGACGCTCGTGATTCGCTCGATCCTGCTTGATCTGCGCCATGCGGTGCGAACGCTCAGCGGCCGGCCGGGGTTCCACGCCGCCGCGATTCTCACCCTGACCCTGGGCATCGGCGCCAACGTCACCGTCTTCAGCATGCTCAATGCGCTGCTCCTGCGGCCGTTGCCGTTTGGCGAGCGCAGCGACCGCGTGGTCACCCTCTTCTCGACCCACAGCCAGCAGCCCGAGCACTGGAGTTGGGGCGAATCCGAGGTGTCGTATCGCGACCTGCAGGACCTGCGCGAGACCGAGGGCCTCGACGCGCTCGGGGGCTACCTCGCGCGCAACTTCACGCTGAGCGGCGACGACGCGGCGGAGCGCGTGCGGGGCGGCTCCGTCACGCCCGACCTCTTTCCCCTGCTCGGGATCGAGCCGGTCGCGGGGCGCCACTTCCGCCCCGACGAGGCGGCGCCGCCTGGACTCGAGCGTGTCGTGATGCTGACGCACGGGCTGTGGCAGCGCCGGTATGGCGCCCGCCCGGACATCGTGGGGCAGGACGTGGTCGTCAACGGCTTGCCGAGGACGGTGATCGGGGTGCTGCCGCCAGGGTTCCGCTTTCCCGAGCGCGACGACCTGTATCTGCCGCTGGCGCTGGACGAGACGCCGCGGAGCGCTCGCAACGTGAACGCCGTTGGCCTGCTGGCGCCTGGCGTGACCCTGGTGCAGGTGCAGGAGCAGCTCAGCGCCGTCGCTTCGCGGCTCGAGCGCGAGTATCCGGAGAGCAACCGGGGGTACGGCGTCCGCGTGCAGTCGTTCCGCGATTCGAACATCGGTGCCGAGGAACGCACCATGAGCATCACCCTGATGGCGGCCGTGGGCTTCGTGCTGCTCATTGCGTGCGCCAACCTGACCAACCTGATGCTCGTGCGTGGTGCCGGACGCCAGCGCGAAATGGCGGTGCGGTCGGCGATGGGCGCGGGTCGCGGGCGCCTGATCCGGCAACTGCTGATCGAGGCCGCCATCCTGACGGCCGCCGGCGCGGGGCTGGGCCTCCTCGTGTCGGTCTGGGCGCTCGACTTCATCCAGCAGTCTTTCCCGGAGGATCTGCCCTACTGGATCACCTTCGATGTGGATGCACGCGTGGCGGCCTTCAGCGCGGCGTTGCTGGTGTTGACGACGCTCGCGGTCGGCCTGGTGCCCGCGCTGCGCGCCTCGCGCCCCAACCTCTCCGCCGATCTCAAGGAGGGCGGACGCCACACGGCCAGCCGGCGTCAGCAGCGCCTGCAGGGCGCGCTCGTCGTGTCGCAGGTGGCGCTCTGCCTCGCATTGCTCGTCGGCGCCAACCTGATGATTCGGAGCTTCCTGGCACTGCAGACGGAGGGCCTCGGCTTCGACCACCGGCCGGTCGTCTCAATGCGGGCCTATCTCGCTGGCGACGGGTTCGATCCGATCGAGGCACGTGCGCGATCCTTCGAGGCCATGGCCGCCGCACTCGCGGCGTTGCCCGGGGTGGAGACGGCGGCGGCCACCACCAGCATCCCCGGCGACGATGGTGGCGCCGGCGTTCGCGTGGTGATCGATGGCCGGGCTGGCCCGGACGAGGCGGTGCCCGCGTCCACGATCGGAGCGAGCGCCAGCTTCTTCGACACGCTGGGTGTCACGCTCCTGGCAGGACGGGGGCTCACCGATGCCGAAGTACGCGATTCCGAGGCCCGCGTCACCGTGGTCAACGACGCGCTCGCGCGCCGGCTCTGGCCAGACGGTTCTGCCCTGGACCGGCGCCTCGGCGTCCGCACGGCCGGCGAGGTGAGCTGGTACCGCGTCGTGGGCATCGCGCCCGACATCCACTACGAGGAAGTGGGCGAGGCCACCGACCAGTCGCGGCTGACGATGTATGTGCCGTCTGCGGCGATGGGCTATCGGACGATGGCGCTCCTGGCGCGTACGTCAGGGCCGGCCGCCGCGCTCGTGAACCCGGCGCGCGCGTTGATGGCGCAGCGGTTCCCCGGCGTGCCCGTCTACGAGGTCATGACCATGAACGAGCGTCGTCGCTTCGTCACCTGGGAGCAGCAGTTCTTCGGCGAGATGATGGGGGCGTTCGCCCTGCTCGCGGTTGCGCTGGCGTGCCTGGGCGTCTATGCGCTGATCGCGTACGGTGCGCGCCAGCGTCTGGCCGAGGTGGGCGTCCGCCTCGCGCTCGGCGCCGCGCCGCGTGATGTGGTGGCCCTCTTCATGCGCCGCGGACTGGTAATCGCCGGGCTCGGCCTGGCCGTCGGCGCGGTGCTGGCCCTCGGGATGGTGCGGCTGCTTGGCGGGGTGCTCTACGGCGTGGACGCGCAGAGCGTGTCGCACCTGGCGAGTGCCGCGGCGGCGCTCCTTGCCGCGGTTCTACTCGCCAGTTACCTCCCGGCGCGACGAGCCTCGAGGACCGACCCCTCCATTGCGCTGCGGGTCGGTTGAGGGCGGTCATCCGCAGATTCCGCTGATTACGCAGACGATACGACCGGTCCCGCCGCCGCCGGCCAACGGCCGGCGGCTCGAACAGGGGAGCGACACGCGCAGACGTGAGCGCCTCTGGGCAGGCGAAA
>JAUXWO010000142.1 GCA_030680175.1 Vicinamibacterales bacterium | reverse complement strand
CATTTTCGCTCTTCGCTGTTCGCTGTTCGCGATTCGCTGTTCGCGATTCGCGCAGCTCGGGCCCCTTTGGGCACCCCGGGCCCCTCGGGCACCTCGGGCACCGTGGGCACCGTGGGCACCCTGGGCACCTCGGGCACCTCGGGCACCTCGGGCACCTCGGGCCCCGTGGGCACCTCGGGCACCGTGGGCACCCTGGGCACCCTGGGCACCCTGAGCACCCTGGGCACCTCGGGCACCGTGGGCACCGTGGGCACCCTGGGCACCCCGGGCACCCCGGGCACCTCGTAGGATACCGAATCGCGAATAGAATGGCCCGGTGATGAGCCTCCGCCCTGCCGCCGGCCCTGTGCTGCTGACCATGCTCGCCGCCGGCTGTGCGGCGCCGCCGCCCGAGTACGACCTCGTCATCCGTCACGGGCTCGTCATCGACGGGACGGGCGCCCGTGCGTTCGAGGCGGATGTGGCCATTCGGGACGGGCGCATCGCGGCCCTGGGCGATCTCACGGCGGCCCGCGCCCCGCACGAAATCGACGCGCGGGGGCAGGTCGTCACGCCCGGGTTCATCGACGTCCATACCCACGCCGACGCCCTCCACGAGCATCCGCTCGCCGAGCACTTCGCGCGCATGGGCGTGACGACGGTCGTGGCGGGCAACTGCGGCAGTTCGGCCGTGGACGTGGCGGAGCAGTTCCGCACGATCGCGGATACCGGCGTCTCGGTGAACTTCGCCACCCTCGTCGGTCACAACACGGTCCGGCGCGAGGTGATGGGCACGGAACGCCGCGCGGCGACCCCCGAGGAACTGGGCCGCATGCAGGCCCTCGTCGAGCAGGCCATGGCGGATGGCGCCGTCGGGTTCTCGACGGGCCTGCAGTACGTGCCGGGCACCTACGCCGGCACCGACGAGGTCGTGGCGCTGGCCCGCGTCGCCGGCGCGCGCGGCGGCATCTACACCTCGCACATGCGCAACGAGGGCACGGAGCTCGAGGCGGCCATCGAGGAAGCGATCGCCATCGGCGACGGGGCCGGCCTGCCCGTGCACATCTCGCACCTGAAGGTGGACGCGCCGATTCGCTGGGGCGCGAGCGCCGACGCGCTGGCGCTCATCGAGCGCGCGCGCGCCCGAGGGCTGGCGGTCACGGCCGATCAGTACGTCTACGATGCCGCCAGCTCCTCGCTTGGCATCCGCTTCCCATCGTGGGTGCTCGAGGGCGGCCAGGACGCGATCACCGCCCGCCTCGACGATGCCGCCACGTGGGCGCGGATTCGCACCGAGATGCGGGGGCTCATCGCCGAGCGCGGCCTCACCGACTACGCGTTCGCACGGATTGCCTCGTACGGCGCCGACGCCTCCCTGAACGGCCTGACGATCCCGGAAGCCGCGGCACGCGTGCTCGAGGCCAGCGACCTCGACGCGCAGCTCGAGATGATGCGCCGGATGCTCCGCGCCGGCGGGGCGTCGATGGTCTACCAGTTCATGTCGGAGGACGACATCGAGCGCATCCTGCGCCACCCGCAGGTGGCGCTGGCCTCGGACAGCGGCCTGAACGTCCTGGACATCGGCGTGCCCCATCCGCGGGGCTATGGTAATAACGCGCGCGCGCTTGGCGTATATGTCCGTGAGCGCAAGGTCATCGCGCTCGAGGAGGCCGTCCGCAAGATGACGGCGCTTCCGGCCGGCGTGTTCGGGCTGGCCGACCGCGGGCGGCTCACCGTCGGCGCGGCCGCGGACGTCGTGATCTTCGACCCGGCGATGGTCGTGGACCGCGCCACCTACGAGGCGCCGCACCAGTATCCCGACGGCATCAGCCACGTGCTGGTGAACGGGATTGCGGTGGTGCGCGACGGCGTGCACACCGAGGCGCGGCCGGGGCAGACGCTGGCCCGCACGACGCACGTGCCCTGAGCACACGCACGAAGGAGTTTGGATGAGGTGCGCCCCGTTCCCCCTCGCGGCCGCCCTCGCGGCCACGCTCGCCGGCGTCTCCGGCTGCGCCCGACCGGAGTCCCCCCTTCCGGCCGCCGTGGCGGAGCCGGGAGCGGACGTGGCGGGCGAGTTCTGGGGACACCTGTCGGCCCTCTGTGGCAAGGCGTTCGAGGGGCTGCCCACCGAAGTGCCGAAGGGCGTGACGTCGTTTGCCGCCCGCCCCCTCATCATGCACGTGCGGGAGTGCAGCGACACCGAGATCCGCATCCCCGTCCACGTGGGCCCGGACCGATCGCGCACGTGGGTGATCACGCGCCAGGGCGACGGGCTGCGGCTCAAGCACGACCACCGGCGCGAAGACGGCACCGAGGATCCCGTGACGCAGTACGGCGGCGACTGGGACCCCTCCGCCAGCACGGGCCTCCACGTCGAGTTCCCGGCCGACGACTTCACCGTCGCCCTGACGCCGGAGACCCGCACCAACGTCTGGACGCTCGAGATCCAGCCGGGCAGCCGCTTCATCTACGCGCTCCGCCGCGAGGGCACCGACCGTCGCATCCGCCTCGTGTTCGAACTGATTCGCGACGTGGAGGCGCCGCCCCCGCCGTGGGGCGACCGCTGATCGCCGGGAGGCGATCGGCATTCGGCGCAGCCCTCACGCGCTGAAGAGCGTGCTGACGTCGCGCGCGGCCAGCGCGCGGGGCGCTGACAGGAGCCCGACCCGCGCAGCCGCCGCACCGATCACCGCCGCCGGCGTCCACCCCTGCTGCCTGAGATCCGTCACGCCCGTGTCGCCGTCCGACTTGCTCAACTTCGCCGACGGCGACTTCATCACCAGCGGATGGTGCACGAACACCGCCGGCACGTGCCGGCCGAGCAACTCCGCCATCAGGATCTGCCGGCCGGTCGACGGCAGCAGGTCCATCCCGCGGACCACCAGCGCCACGTCCTGCGCCATGTCGTCCACCGCCACCGCGAACTGATACGTCCAGTTGCCGAGCCGGTCGCGCACGAGCACATCGCCGCACTGGGCGGCCGGCGCCTGCGCCTGGGCGCCCAGCCGCCCGTCCTCGAACCGGACGAGACGGTCGTCGAGCCGGAGCCGCCATCCGACGCCCTCGTCGAGCGGATGGCCCGCCGCTCGACAGGTCCCCGGATAGCGCAGCTCCGTCGTGTCCGTCCCGCCGGCCTCCTCGATCTGCTTCCGCGTGCAGGTGCAGCCGTAGATCAGGCCATCCGCGACGAGCCGCCCCACGGCCTCGCGGTACACGCCCTCGCGGTCCTGCTGGCGGCCCTCGCAGGCCCCGGCGCGAAACGCGTGCGTCGGGTAGTGGTCCGGTTCGAACCCCAGCCAGTCCAGGTCGTCGAGCAGGCCGCGCTCGAACGCCGGACGGCAGCGCTGCCGGTCGTGATCCTCGACGCGCAGCACCACCTCGCCCCCGAGGGCGCGTGCCAGCCCCCACACATAGATCGCGTTGACGACGTGCCCGAGGTGGAGGGCACCGGTGGGCGCCGGGGCAAACCGGGTGCGCGGACGAGGCGGGAGCCGCGCGGCAAGGGCGGCCAGATCGAGGGGAGCGCGCACGGGACCACAGGATACTGCGCCCGGCCGCCGGCCGGCCCCGCCCCGCCGCTCGATCCCGTCTGGCGACCGCTCGGGGCCCGCCGGGGCCCGGGCCGGGGCTGCTTCCCGTATTCTCATCATGAGATGGCCAGAGGGTCTGGGCCTCGGCGGCCAGCGTTCAGCGCGGAAGAGCCGGAAGCCGAGAGCCGGATGCCGGGGGCCGACCGCAGAGATCCCGATGACTTCGATCAGCCTGATCGCGCTCTTCATCTACGTGCTCGGCGCCTTTGCCTATGGCTCGGCGCTGCTGCTGTCGGTGCGCCAGGCGTTCCCGGTCTGGAGCCCGCCTCGCCCGCACGGGGCGGCGCCGTCCGGCACCCTCGAACGCGCCAGCCTGGTGCTCTTCGGCTGGTCAGCGGCGTACTTCGTCGTCGCCACGCTGATCGAGGTGCGGTGGCTGGTGGGCGGATCCGGCTTCCGCGTGTTCGACTTCGCCGGCCTGCTCCTGACCTACGGGTTCCCACCGCTCATCATGCACGTCGTCTACGACGAGGTGCGCCGGCATGCGGCCACCGGGCACCGGCCGGTCTGGCGCTGGCTGCTCGCCGCGATGTACCTTGTGGCCCCGCTCACGGGCCTCGCGCTGCTCGGCATGCTGCTCGGCGTGATCCCGCGCGTCGCGATGCTGGGCGCGGCCATCGGGTGGTCCATCGGCGCGCTCTTCACCCTCTGCAGCGCCTACTGCGTCGTGCTCATGGTCCAGGGGCGCGGGGCCAGGCCCGGCAGCGCAGAGCACCGCAGTCACAACACGATGATCGCGCTCTTCGGCGTGATGACGGTGGCGATCCTGATCCTCACCTTCATGCGCGACCAGGAGCTGGTGCTCTTCGCCGTCGAGCGCCTGGTGCGCACGGCGCCGCTCGCCTTCCTTGTCGCCGCCATCTACTTCGAGAGTCCGTTCGTCTTCTACGACCTCGTCGTGAAGCGGGGCGCGCAGCTGCTGGCCAGCCTGCTCGTGGTCGGGGGATTTCTCATGGCCGCGCTGCCGTGGCTCGACCAGGTCCCGCCGGGGGTGTCACGGCCCTGGCTGCTCGCGCTCGCCGCGATGCCGCTCGCGATGTTCGTGCCGTGGATGCACACGCAGGTGGGGCGGCTGCTGGATCTGGTCTGGTTCGGCCGCGCCTATACGCCCGCCGAGGCCGTGCGTGTCGTGCTCGCCAGCCTGCAGCGCGCCACGGATGAGCGCACGCTGCTGACGGCCGCGGAAGCCGGCTTCCAGGACATCTTCCGCGTGCCGGTCGGCCTCCACACCGCGGCGCCGCCCGCGCACACCCGCGACCTCACGTTCCCCGTCCACGGCGCCGACGATGCCCCGGTCTTGTGGATCACGGCGCGGCACGAGACGGGGCACCTGTTGAGCGAGGATCAGGCGCTGCTGCGATCGCTCGGGACCGTGGTGGCCTACCTGCTCGAGAACCTCCGCCTGCACGAGCGGCGCAAGGCGCAGGATCAGGTCGAGCAGGCGCTGCGCCTGCAGACGAGCCGCTCGGAGCTGAAGGCGCTCCGCGCGCAGATCAATCCGCACTTCCTCTTCAACGCGCTCAATGCGATCGCCTCGCTCATCCACACGGACCCGGCGCGCGCCGACAGCGCCGTGGAGCAACTGGCGGAGGTGTTCCGCTACACGCTGCGGCGCTCGGAGTCGGAATGGGCGCCGCTCGATCAGGAGATCGCGTTCGTCCAGGCGTACCTCGACGTCGAGCACGCGCGCTTCGGCCGCCGGCTCACCTACACCATCGAGGCCGACCCGGGCGGCCGGGGCGTGCAGGTGCCGTCGATGGTGCTGCACACGCTCGTCGAGAACGCCGTGAAGCACGGCATCTCGGCACAGCGCACGCCGGGACACATCCTGGTGCGCACGGTGATCGACCGCGGCCGCATCCGCCTCGAGGTGCACGACACGGGTCCCGGGCCGTCACCCGAGGGCGCCGCCGCGGGCTTCAGGCCGGACGGCGAGCGCTTCGGCCTGCGCAGCATCCGCGACCGGCTGGCCGGCCACTTCGGCGACGCCGCCACGCTCACGCTCACGCGCGACGGCGGATCCGCCACGACGGTGGCGTGCGTCGAGATGCCCGCGGCCGCCCCGGCGGCGGCATCCGCGGCCGGGGCCCGGCCATGATCCGCGCGCTGCTGGTCGACGACGAGCCGCCGGCCCGCGCGCGCCTGCGTGCGCTGCTGGCCGAACTCGGCGGCGTGCAGATCATCGGGGAGGCCGGGGACGCCGATGAGGCCCGCGCCGCCATCGCCGCGCATCGCCCCGACGTCGTCTTCCTCGACATCGAGATGCCGGTGACTTCCGGCACGCATCTGGCCGCCAGCCTGCCGGAGCCGCGTCCCTTCATCGTCTTCGCCACCGCGTTCGACCGCTTCGCGCTCGAGGCCTATCAGCACGACGCGGCCGACTACCTGCTGAAGCCGATCACGCGCCGCCGTCTGGCGCAGACCCTCTCGCGGCTGCGGGGACGGCTCGGGGATCGATCGGAGCTCGAACGGGAGATGGCCGACGCCACCCACGCGCAGTCGCACCTGCTGCCGCGCGCCCTGCACGCGGTCCAGGGCTACGACTGCGCGGCCGCGACGCTCCCCGCCCACGGCGTCGGCGGCGACTTCTACGATCTGGTGGCCACCGGTCACGGACGGGTCGCCGCCCTCCTCGGCGACGTCTCGGGCAAGGGCGCCGCGGCGGGCCTCGTGGCCTCGGCCGTGCAGGCGCGCCTCCACACCGCCGCACGCCACGCGGCAGGGGACGCGGCCGCACTGCTGGCCGGGATCAACGGCGACGTGTACCTGACGACCGACGGCGCCCGGTACGCCTCGCTCATCTTCGCGCAGGTGGACACGACGAGCGGGGCCCTCGCCTGTGTCAATGCCGGCCACCTCCCGGCCCTCATCGCGCGCGCCAGCGGGAGGGTCGACTGGCTCGACTCGACAGGGCCGGCGATCGGGATGCTCCCGGCCGCGACCTTCACGATGCACCACACCGCGCTCGACCCGGGGGACAGCCTCGTGTGCTACAGCGACGGGGTCACCGAGGCGCTGAGCGAGCGCGACGAGGAGTTCGGCGCGGCCCGGCTGGCGGCGATGGCCGGCGCGGGCCTCACCGAGAGCGCCGCGACCCTCTGCCGTGCGATCATCGACGCCGTGCGGATGCATCGCGGCAGCCGCCAGCGGCAGGATGATGTGACGGTGCTGGTGATGCGCAGGAACCGGACGTGACGATACGCACCCTGATCGTGGACGACGAGCAGCCCGCGCGCGACCGGCTGCGCCAGTTGCTGGCCGGCCATCCGGATGTGGAGGTCGTCGGCGAGGCCGAGGACGGCGTGCAGGCGATCGAGGCCGTCGCCGCGCTGGCCCCGTCCCTCGTGCTGCTCGACATCCAGATGCCCGGCTGCAGCGGGCTCGAGGTGGCCTCGTCGCTGGCCCACCCGCGTCCCGCCATCGTCTTCTGCACGGCCTTCGATCAGTACGCCGTCGATGCCTTCGAACTGCAGGCGATGGACTACCTGCTGAAACCGGTGACCCGCGCGCGGCTGCAGGCCGCCCTCGACCGGCTCCGCGCCGGCGGCCCGACGCGCACGGAGGACCGCGCGGTGGACCAGTTGTCGCACGCGCCCGGCCTCGCGCCGACGCGCTTCCTCGCGCGCAAAGGCAGCCGCTACCGCGTGGTGCCCGCGTCGGAGGTCACGGCGTTCAGCTTCGACGAGGGGCTGACACGCCTGCACACCACGACCGAGCAGCTGTGGATGCAGCCCACGCTCGCCGCACTCGGCCGCCGCCTGCCGCCCGAGGCCTTCGCGCAGATCTCCCGCACCGTCGTCGTCAAGCTCGACGCCATCCGCGAGGCGCGGCCGATGTCGGATGGCACGGGCCAGATCACGCTCGAGGGCGGGGCGACGTTCGCCGTGAGCCGGCGGCGGTGGCGGATCCTCATGGAGAAGCTCGGCGGTTGAGGCCGGGCTGTCGGCGAGCGGCTCTCAGCTGTCGGCTATCGGCGATCAGCTATCGGCGACCAGCTCTCGGTAACGGAGCTGTAACAGCTTCCGTCCGGATCGAGCGCGCGTGGGTGCGCATGCTAGGCTCGAGGGCATGATCGTCACCGGCCTCGGCCAGCTCGTGCGGCCCTCCGTGTCCGCGCTTCTGCTCCTCCTGCTCGCGGCGCCGGCCGCGGCCCAGACCGCCCTCCGCCTCATGCCGCCGGACGGCGCGACGCTCGCGCTCGGCCAGCGCTTCGACATCCGCGTGGAGGCGACCGCCCCCGACGGTGCGCCCCCGCCGGCCGGCCTGCGCGTGACGCTTGACGGCGTGGACGTGACCGCGCGCAACGTGCTCGCGCCGGGCGCGAATGGCGCCCGCGGATTCGGCGGCACCGGCACGCCGGCGGGCGCGGTGCGATCCGCCGCCGCCGCACCGGCCCACACGACGAATCTGCTGATCCACGACCAGACGCTCGCGCGCGAGGGCGCGCACCTGCTCGTGGCCGAGACCGCCGACGGCGCGCGGACGGAGGTCCGGCTCCACGGGGCCGCATGGCAGACGCCTCGCGCGGGCGCCCGCGTGGCGAAGAACATCATCTTCCTGCTCGGCGACGGCATGGGTATCGCACACCGCACGGCAGCGCGACTCGTCTCGCGCGGGCTGATCCACGGCAAGCCGTCCGCGCCGCTCGCGATGGACACGCTGCCCATCACCGGGCTCGTCATGACCTCGTCGCTCGATGCGGCCATCACGGACTCGGCGCCCGGCATGGCGGCGTACGTCACCGGCAACAAGTCGAACAACCATCAGGAGGGCGTCTATCCGGACAACACAGACGATCCCTTCGACAACCCGCGTGTCGAGTACCTGTCGGCGCTGCTCGCGCGCACGCGCGGGCCGGGCTTCCGCACGGGGCTCGTCACGACGGCGGACGTGACGGACGCCACGCCGGCGGCCAACGCCGTCCACACGGCGTTGCGGGCCGCCAGCCAGGGCATCGCCGCGCGGTACCTCGACGAGCGCGACCGCCATGCGCTGTCGGTCCTGCTCGGCGGAGGGGCGAACCACTTCCTCCCCGTGGAGGACGGCGGGCAGCGGCGCGATGGCCGCGACCTCACACGCGAGTTCGCCACGGCGGGCTTCGACGTGATCCGCACCGGCGCGGACGTGCGCGCGCGCCTGGCCGGGCCGCCGCCCTCGGCGCTCCTCGGCCTCTTCCATCCGAGCCACATGCCGGTCGCCTTCGACAAGGTCGGCGCGGAGGGCTACAGCGACGAGCTGGCGCGCGAGGCGAACGCGCCCTATCGCGATCAGCCGATGCTCGACGACCTGACGCGCCTCGCCCTGGCCTCGCTCGGCGCGCATGCCCCCGACGGGTTCTACCTGATGGTCGAGGGCGCGTCGATCGACAAGCGTGCGCACGACGCCGATCCGGAGCGGACGATCTGGGACGTGATCGAGTTCGATCGCGCCATCCAGGTGGCGCTCGACTTCGCCGCGCGCACCAACAACGACGATGACCCGTCGAACGACACGCTGGTGGTCGTGACGGCGGACCACGAGACGGGCGGCATGGCGGTGATCGCCGTCGGCAACGAGCGCTATGCCCCGCGCGTCGTGGGCGCGGCCACGCGCGACTACGTGGCGCCCTACCGGCTTACCCCCGAGACCGCCCTCAACCAGGTGCCCAACTACGAGGTGGACGCGGCGGGCTATCCGCGCGACCCCGACCCGACGCGCAAGGCGGTGGTCGGGTGGGCGTCGGTCCCCGACCGCTACGAGAACTTCCTCTCGAATCGCACGATGCTGCCGGCGGCGGTCGGCGCGACGACCGGCGGCACGCGCGTGTCGGTGGCCAACCCGGCACGCAGCGGGCCCGGAGAGACGAGCGACAACCGCACCGCCGACGGCCAGTCGATCCCCGGCGTGCTGATGCCCGGCACGATCGAGCACGGCGCCTTCGGCTGCCCTGCCGCCGACGGGTGTCCCGATGGATCCGCCGCGCATCCGCACACGATCGGCAACCACACCGCCAGCGACGTGCCGCTTTCGGCCGGCGGCGCCGGCGCGTGGCAGTTCACGGGCACGTACGACAACACGGCGGTGTTCTTCAAGCTGCTGCGCGCGGCGATGGGCAGCTACCCCGAACCGTAGCCCCGTCGAGGGTGTCCGCTGCGCGTCGCCACGTCGCGGGTCGACCGGCGCGAGCCCGGGGTCGCGCCCCGCGCGCCACTGTGTGCTGAACTGCACACTCCAGAACCGGTGCGTCCCCTCGCATTCTGTTAGAGTGAGGGCGTACGCCTGCCCCGAGGTTCCCAGAGTCCCATGTGACGACACGCCCCACTCGGCGACGGACTGAGCCGCCCGCGGCGGCGACGGAGCGCGCACCCGAGATCCCGGACGCGCCGGACGCGCCTGGCGTGCCGATCGTCGGGATTGGCGCATCGGCGGGCGGGCTGGCCGCGTTCGAGCGGTTCTTCTCCGCGATGCCGGCCGACACCGGCATGGCCTTCGTCCTCGTGCAGCACCTCGCGCCCGATCACAAGAGCCTGCTATCGGATCTGGTGCGGCGCTACACCTCGATGACGGTGTTCGAGGTCGAGGACGGGATGCGCGTGCAGCCGCACTGCGCGTACATCATCCCCCCGAATCGCGACATGGCCGTCATGAACGGCGTCCTGCACCTGCTCGAGCCGTCCGCCCCCAGGGGCCTGCGGCTGCCCATCGACTTCTTCTTCCGATCGCTGGCGCAGGACCGGCACGAGCGTGCCATCTGCGTGGTCCTGTCCGGCACGGGCAGCGACGGCACCCTGGGCGCGCGGGCCATCAAGGGGGCCGGGGGCCTGGTCGTCGCGCAGGCGCCCGACTCGTGCGAGTACGACGGCATGCCCCGCAGCGCGATCGCCACGGGCCTGGTGGACCTCGTCCTGCCGCCGGCCGACATGCCCGCGCAGATCCTGGCCTTTGCGGCGCGGCAGTTGGACTGGCCCTCGAGGGCCGAGACGCCCGCGACCCCTGACGCCGGCGCCGCGCTGAAGAAGATCCTCCTGCTGCTCAGGAACCAGACCGGCCACGACTTCTCGCAGTACAAGCAGAGCACGGTCCTCCGCCGCATCGAACGGCGGATGGCGGTGCACCAGATCGAAGATCTGGATCGCTACACCGGCTTCCTCCGGAAGGCGCCCGCCGAAGGCGAGGCGCTCTTCGGGGATCTGCTGATCGGGGTCACCAGCTTCTTCCGGGATCCGGAGGCGTTCACGGCGCTCGAGACCGAGGTGATCGCCCACCTGTTCGAGGGCCGGTCCTCGGACACGCCCATCCGTGTGTGGTCCGCCGGTTGCTCCACGGGGGAGGAGGCCTACTCGATCGCGATCCTGCTGCAGGAGCGCCTGCAGGCGCTGAAGGCGCACGTCAAGATCCAGCTCTTCGCCACCGACATCGATCAGCGGGCGATCGACACCGCGCGCGCCGGTGTGTATCCCGCCAACATCGCCGCGGACGTGTCGGCGGAGCGGCTGGCGCGCTTCTTCATCCAGGACCAGGCGGACGGCTCGTACCGCGTGCACAAGCACCTCCGCGACATGCTGGTGTTCTCCCAGCAGGACCTCATCAAGGACCCGCCGTTCTCGAAGCTCGATCTGATCAGCTGCCGCAACCTGCTGATCTACATGGGGCCGGATCTGCAGCACAAGCTGATCCCGCTGTTCCACTACGCGTTGAAGCCGAATGGCGCGCTCTTTCTCGGCTCGTCGGAAACCGTCGGCGAGTTCGGGACCCTCTTCGCGCCGCTGGATCGCAAGTGGAAGATCTTCCGCCGCAAGGCTGGGGACACCAGCATCGGACGTCTGGCGACGGGCCGGGTGCTGCCGCCCGTGGTGCGGGCGCGCGGGCCGCGCGCCGTCAGCCCCCGTGTCGATTCCGCGGCCCGGCTCCGCGAGCTCACCGAGCAGGCGCTCCTCAAGCAGGGCCATGTCGCCGCGCTCGTCGACGCGCAGGGCACCCTGCTCTACCTCCACGGCCGCGGCGGCCAGTACTTCGAGATCGTTCCCGGCGAAGCCGGCATGAACATCGTGAAGATGGCGCGCGAAGGCCTGCGGCGCGATCTCGCGGCCGCCTTCCACAGGGCGGTGGCCACGGCCGCGCTGGTGCGCCAGGAGGGCGTACGGGTCCAGGTGAACGGCGAAGCCAGGTCCGTCACCGTCACCGTGCGGCCGGCCGACGCCGGCACCGGCGTGGAGGCCGGCCGGGAGGCGGGGGCCTTCGTGGTGATTCTGGAAGACGCCCCCGCTCCGCCGGCGGCCCGCGCCGTGACGGACGCCGCGGACGCGCCGCCAGGACCCGACGGCGAGGCCAGCCCGCACGTGGCGGCCCTGATGCAGGAACTCCGGGACAAGGAGGAGTACCTGCAGGCCACCAACGAAGAGCTCGAGACGTCCAACGAGGAACTCACGTCCTCGAACGAGGAGATGCAGTCGGTGAACGAGGAACTGCAGTCCGCCAACGAGGAACTGGAGACCTCCAAGGAAGAGCTGCAGTCGGTCAACGAGGAACTGGCCACGGTCAACGCCGAACTGCAGACCACGGTCGCGGACCTGTCGCGGGCCAACAACGATCTGAACAACCTGCTGGCCGGCACCGGCATGGGGACGGTCTTCGTCGATCACCAGCTGCGCATTCAGCGCTTCACCCCCGCCATCACCCAGGTCATCAACCTGATCCAGGCCGACGTCGGCCGGCCCGTCGGGCACATCCTCTCGAACCTCGTGGGCTACGACACGTTCGTCGCCGACATCCAGGCGGTCCTCGACTCGCTGACGCCACGCGAGATCGAGGTCCAGGCGCAATCGGGCGCGTGGTTCCTGATGCGCATCCGTCCCTACCGCACGCTGGACAACGTGATCGAAGGCGCCGTGATCACCTTCACCGAGATCACCGATGTGAAGCGGGCGCAGCTGGCCCTGCGCGACTCCGAGGCCATTCGCCGCCTCGCCGTCGTGGTGCGCGACGCGAACGACGCGATCCTGGTGCTCGGCCTCGACGGCCGCATCCTGGCGTGGAACCCGGCGGCCACGCGCGCCTACGGCTGGACCGAGGCGGAGGCGCTGACGATGAACATCCACGCGCTGGTCCCGGACGGCCAGGGCGATGTGACGCTCGCGCGGCTGCGCGAGGCGGCGCTCTCGGATGTGCTCGCGCCCTTCCGCGCCCGGCGGCGCACCAGCAGCGGCCACGTGCTCGACGTCTGGCTGACGGCCGCCGCGCTGATGGACGAGACGGGGGCGCCGTATGCCATCTCCACGACCGAGCGGAGGCTCGAGGAGGCCGCGCCGTGACGGACGACCTGCGCCGGCGGGCCGAACAGTGGCTGCGGGAACTCGAGGGCGCCCCGCGGGACGGGGCGCCAGCGACCGAGGCGGCCGGACTGGTCCACGATCTGCGCGTGCACCAGATCGAACTGGAGATGCAGAACGAGGAACTTCGCCGGGCGCAGGTGGAGATCGAGACCTCGCGCGCGCGGTATTTCGATCTGTACGACCTCGCGCCCGTCGCGTACTTCACCATCGGGGAGCACGGACTGATTCAGGAGGCCAACCTGACGGCGGCCCGGTTGCTCGGCGTGGATCGCGGCACGCTGGTCGGGCAGCCCTTCACGCGCTTCATCGAGCGCGACGAGCAGGACCGGTACTACTTGCATCGGCGGCGGCTGTTCGCCACGGGCGCCCCCCAGGTGCTCGACCTCCGCATGACGCGCCCCGACGGTACCGCGTTCTGGGCGCGGCTGGAAACCACGACCGACTCGGCCGCCGGCGATGCAATCGAGGCCTGCCGCGTCGTCGTCAGCGACATCTCCGAGGCCAAGCGGCTCGAAGAGGAACGGCGGCAGATCGAGCGTGAGTTCCAGCAGATTCAGAAGGTCGAGAGCCTCGGGCGCATGGCCGGCGCCATCGCCCACCTCTTCAACAACCAGCTCGGCGTCGTGATGGGGAACCTGGAGCTGTCGCTGGACGAGCCCTCGACCCGCCAGATCTGCGTGCACAACGCCATGGCGGCTGCGCACAAGGCCACGACCGTGAGCCGGCTGCTGCTGACCTATCTGGGGCAGAGTTCCGGCAGTCATGCGCCGCTAGACCTCGCCGAGGTGTGCCGCGCAAGCGTGCCCCTGCTGAACGCCGTCCTGCCGCCGCGCGTGGCGCTGCACACCGACCTCCCCGTGCCGGGCCCCGCCGTGAACGGGAACGCCAGCCAGATCCAGCTCCTGCTGACCAACCTCGTCACCAACGCCTGGGAGTCCGCGGGCGACCAGAACGCCACCGTGCGCGTGTCCCTGGCCGCGGTGCCGGCGTCCGAGATTTCCGGCGAGCACCGGTTCCCCGTGGGGTGGAATCCGAGAGACCAGGACTACGCCTGCCTGACCGTGACGGACACGGGATGCGGGATCGAGGCGCTGGAGATCGAGAAGATCTTCGATCCGTTCTTCACCAGCAAGTTCACCGGACGCGGCCTGGGCCTCGCCGTGGCGCTCGGCGTGCTGCACGCCCACAGCGGGGGCGTCGTGGTCAGGAGCCACATCGGCCGCGACAGCGGCAGCGAGTTCCGCGTGTACCTGCCCGTCTCGTTCGAGACCGTGCCACGAACAGCCCCCGCCGTCGACCCGGCGCCGGCCGCGGCGCTCGCGGCGCTCGCGGCGCTCGAGACGGGCGAGACGGACGGGACGGACGGGACGATCCTGCTTGTCGAAGACGATGAGGCGCTCAGGTGGGCCACGAGGCAGGCGCTCGAGCGGCTGGGCTTCCGGGTGCTGGAGGCGCGGGATGGCACGGAAGCGGTGGGGGTGTTCCGTCAGCACCAGCCCCTCATCCGGCTCATCCTCTGCGACGTGACCATGCCGTTGATGGGCGGATGGGACACGCTGGAGGCCGTGCGCCGGCTGTCACCGGACATCCCGGTCGTGCTGACCAGCGGGTACGACGAGGCGCACATCATGGCGGATGACCGGCCCGAACGGCCGCAGGGGTTTCTCGCCAAGCCGTACACGCGCGAGGCCCTCGATGGGGCGATCCGTGCGGCGATGGGCCGCCACACGGCGCGGGAGTAGCCGGCCGGGGGCGTGCCCGCCGTATAATGCGCCCCATGTCCAGCCCCTGGTCTTCGTCATACTCGCGCCGCGACTGGCTGCGCACCGTCGGCGCCGTCGGCGCCGCCACCGGCCTCTCGCGCATCGCGCCGCTCGAGGCGCTCGCGGCACAGGCCGCTCCCCCCGACGGCAAGGACGCGCGCCTCATCATCCGGTCGGCGCGGCCCCCCGACTACGAGACGCCGGTGGCGCTGCTCGATACGTGGATCACGCCGAACGATCAGTTCTACGTGCGGTCGCACCTGCCCACGCCGCCGCTGGCCCTCGTGCAGGATCTGTCGCTGCAGGTGGACGGCCTTGTCGGGACCCCGCTCACCCTGACGCTCGAGGCCCTGCAGGCGATGCCGCGCGCCACCGTCACCGTGTCGCTCGAGTGCGCGGGCAACGGCCGCGCCTTCTTCGAACCCACGATGCCCGGCATCCAGTGGGAGCGCGGCGCCGTCGGGAACGCGCGCTGGACCGGCGCGCGGCTGGCCGACATCCTGACGAAGGCCGGGGTCCGCGACACGGCACGGAACGTTGCCATGCACGGCGGCGATCGGCCGCTCGGCACGATGCCGCCCTTCATCCGCCAGGTGCCGATGGCCAAGGCGATGCACCCCGACACGATCATCGCCTACGAAATGAACGGCCAGCCGTTGCCGCTTGTCCACGGCTTCCCGTTCCGTGCGATCGTGCCCGGCTGGGAGGGCGCGTACGCGGTGAAGTGGCTGTCGCGGATCCAGGTGATCGACACGGACTTCGACGGCTTCTGGGTGGCCACGGCCTACCGCTATCCGAGGCGTCCCGTGGCGCCGGGCGCCGCCGTGCCCCCCGCCGACATGCTGCCCGTGCAGGGCCTCGTCGTGAAGTCCATCCTCACCCGCCCGCTCGACGGCGCCATCGTCGCTCCCGGACGCGTCGCGGTCGCCGGGCATGCGTGGGCCGGCGAGCGCGATATCGCGCGCGTGGACATCTCGACCGATCGCGGCGTGACCTGGCAGCCCGCACGGCTCGTCGGCGAGCAGGCGCGGTATGCGTGGCGGCGCTTCGAGTTCGACTACGAGGCGACGACGCCCGGGTCGCACGTCGTGCTGTCGCGCGCGACCGACAGCGAGGGCGAGGCGCAGCCGATGGTGCCGGCGTGGAATCCGTCGGGGTACCTGTGGAACGTCGCCGATCAGGTGCGCTTCGAGGTGCAGGCATGACACGCCTGCTGCTGGCCGTCACGGCCGCGCTGCTGGCGGGCCTGCCGCTCCAGGCACAGGCGCCGCGCGGCGCCGAGCTGCCCGAGAGCCCGGGGGTCGAGGTCGTGCGCAGCCAGTGCCTCGCCTGCCACCAGACCGACCTCATCGAGCAGCAGCGGCTCCCGGCCGCCGGCTGGACGCGCGAGGTGGCCAAGATGGAGCGGTGGGGCGCACGGCTGACCGACGCGCAGCGCGACGCGCTCGTCGCGTATCTCACCGCGCACTTCGGACCGCGTCCGCGCCTGGCGCGGACGAGCCTCGCCCCGGCGGACCAGCAGGCCCGTGGCGAAGCGGTGCTCGGCCGCGCATGCCGCGGCTGTCACGGCACCGACCTGATGGCCCAGCAGCGCCTCCCCCGCGCCGGCTGGGTCCGCGAGGTCGACAAGATGATCCGATGGGGCGCGAAGGTGGAAGACACGGACAAGGACGCGCTCGTCGACTACCTGACGGCGACGTGGGGGCCACGGCCGCAGGGAGTTCACCAGGTCGTAAAATAGGTCAACAGATCGCACATCCCCACATCCCAGATCACCACGTCACCACATCATCACATCACCAGATTTCCGATGTGGCTTTCCCTCCCCGTCCTCCTCCTCTGCTTCATCCTGCTCTGGCTGGTCTCGCTGCGGTTGCGTGACGCGAGCATCGTCGATCCCTTCTGGGGGATCGCGTTCGTGATCGCGGCCGGGGTCTACTTCGCGACGTCGGACGGCTGGCTGCCCCGGCGCGTGCTCGTCCTTGTGCTCGTGGGGTTGTGGGGGGTGCGGCTGGCGTGGCATCTGGCACGGCGCAACCTCGGACACGGGGAGGACGCGCGGTACCGGCGGTGGCGCGAGCAGCACGGGGACACGTGGTGGTGGCGCAGCCTGTGGCAGGTGTTCATCCTGCAGGCGGTGATCGCATGGGTGGTCTCGTGGCCCCTGGCCGCCGCGCAGTCGGATCAGGGCGGCGCGGGATGGACGATGTGGGACGCGGCCGGCGCGCTCGTCGTCGTGACGGGCCTCGCGTTCGAGGCCGTCGCCGACGCGCAGCTCCGCCGGTTCAAGGCCGATCCCGCCTCACGCGGCCAGGTGCTCGATACCGGACTCTGGCGCTACTCACGCCACCCCAACTACTTCGGCGATGCCCTGGTCTGGTGGGGGCTGTTCCTGCTGGCGGCCGGGGTGCCCGGCGGCTGGATGACGATCGTCAGCCCGATCCTGATGACCTGGCTGCTGCGTCGGGTCTCGGGCGTGCCGCTGCTCGAGGCCACGCTCGCGGCGTCGCGGCCGGGCTACGCCGGCTACGTGCAGCGCACCTCGGCGTTCGTGCCGTGGCCGCCCCGGCGTCGCGCCGGGACCGATGTTGGGTGAGAATGGTGGACGTGCGAGCCCTCATCCTGACGCTGCTCCTCGCGACGGCCGTTCCGGCCGGGGCGCAGCCGGCGCTGTCGCAGGGCGGCACGGACCGCGTGGCGGCGCTGAACGTCGAAGCCAAGCGCCTCTCGGACGGCGAGCCCGAGAAAGCCATGCCCCTCGCGCGCCAGGCCGTGGAACTCGCGCGCCAGCAGGGTGACCTTCACGGCGAAGCCGAGGCGCTCCACAACATCGCCGTGTCCTACCTGGCGCTCGGCGCGCTCGATCTGGCCGCGGAGACGGCCCAGGCCTCGGCCGGCACCTACGGCGTCGCCGGCAACGCGCGCGGCGAGGCGCAGGGGTACAACACGCTCGGGCTGATCCGCGCCGATGACGGCGACTTCGCCGGCGCGCTGGAGGCGCACCTGCAGGCGCTGGCGATTCGCGAGCGGATCGACGACAAGGCCGGCCTCGCGTACTCCTACAACAACATCGCGAACGTGTACCGGCACACGGGGCAGTACGCGCGGTCGCTCGAGTATCACGAGCAGTCGCTGGCGCTCAAGCTCGAGCTGGGCGACGTCCTGAGCGAGGCGTTCTCGCATCACAACATCGGCCTCGTCTACCAGGCGATGGGCGACCTGCCGCGCGCGCTCAACGCGTTCCGTCGCGGCATGGCGTTGCGCGAGACGGTCGACGACGACCGCGGCGTGGGCTCGTCGCTGAACAGCATCGGGCAGATCGAATCGCAGACCGATCCGGCGGCGGCGCTCGCGACCTACCGCCGCGCGCTCGAACTGCGGCAGCGCGGGGGCGACCGCCGCGGCGAGGCCGCCACGCAGAACAACATCGGCCGGGTGCTGCTGCGCCTGGGAGACACGGCGGGGGCGATTGCCGCCTACGAGCGGGCGCTGGCGGTCACGACGGGGGTCGAGGCGCCGCTGCTCCGCGTCGACACGCTCCGCGGCCTGTCGGACGCCGAGCGCGCACGCGGCAACCATCAGGTCGCGCTCGCACGGCTCACGGAGTCGATCGCGCTCCGCGATCAGGTCTTCAACCAGGAGAACGCCGAGCGCATCTCGCGCCTGCAGGCCGCGCACGAGAGCCAGCGGCAGGAGCAGCGGATCGCGCTGCTCGAGCGCGACGGCGCGCTGCGCACGGCCGCGCTGGAACAGGAGACCCTCCTCCGCTACGCACTCATCGCGGGCCTGGTGCTCGGCGGCATCAGCCTGACGCTGCTCTATGCGCGCTACCAGCTCAAGCAGAAGTCGGAGGCCGCGCTCCGGGCCCAGGCGGACGAACTGAAGGCGGCGCTCGACCGGGTGCAGACGCTGCGCGGGCTGCTGCCCATCTGCGCATCGTGCAAGAACATCCGCGACGACAACGGCTACTGGACCGCGGTCGAGGCCTACATCGGCGCGCACTCGGCGGCCGAGTTCACGCACAGCATCTGTCCGAACTGCGCCGAGAAGCTGTACCCGGACGTGGCCGAGTCGACGCGGCTGGGGCGTCACTAGTGGAGTGTTGTTTACGATTTGCTACCGGGCCGCCCGTTGGGCGGCCCGCGGAATCGCGGTTGAGCAGAGGCGCTGGCAGTACCTCTTCAGTCGATACACTCCACTAGGGCCTCGCTCCGGCGCGCCTCCGCGAGGGAGTGCAGGAACTGCACCGTTTTCGATGTCACGGTGCCAGACCCCTCCCCGGCCAGACCCCTCCCCGGCCCCCCTCCCCGGCCCCCGTTCCGAAGACGGTTGGACCGGCGCCCGTCTTCGCATACGCTTGACGGGCACGCATGACTCCGCCGGCTTCCGCTCCTCCTGCCAGCCGCACGCCGGCTTGGCTCCTGCCCCTTCTCGTCCTGCTCTTCTTTGGATCGGGCACGGCCGCGCTCATCTACCAGGTGATGTGGCTGCGGCTGCTGGGGCTCGTGTTCGGGGTGACGGTCTATGCCGCCAGCACCGTGCTGGCGAGCTTCATGGCCGGCCTGGCCATCGGCAGCTATGCCGCCGGGCGCGTGGCCGATCGGGCGCGGCATCCGCTGCGGCTCTTCGGCCTGGCCGAGATCGCCGTCGGCCTGTCGGCGCTCGCGACGCCGCACCTGCTGGACGCGCTGCAACAGCTCTGGGTGCGCGTGGCGCCGGCGCTGCCCGAATCGCTCGCGGTGATGACGGCGGTCCGCTTCGCCTGCGCGTTTGCCGTCCTGATCGTCCCGGCGGCGCTCATGGGCGCCACGCTCCCGCTCGTCGTCAAGTCGGCCATTTCCCGGCTCGACGGCTTCGGTGCGCGGGTCGGGCTGCTCTACGCCACCAACACCGCGGGCGCGATTCTGGGCGCCGTCACGGCCGGCTTCTACCTGATCTCCGAACTCGGCGTCACGGCCTCGTTCACCATCGCCGCCCTCATCAACGGCGCCATCGGCCTCGCGGCCATCGCCGCGTCGTACGCCATTGCCGCACCGGCCCCGGCGGCCTCCGGCGTGCCCGCCGAGCCGCGTCTCTCAGGCTGGCAGACGGTGGTGCGCGCCGAGGCGGACCAGCGGACCGTGTTGTGGGTCTTCGCGCTGTCCGGGCTCGTGACGCTCGCGCTCGAGGTGGTCTGGTTCCGGATCCTCGCGATCTTCCTGCGTCCGACGGCCTACGCCTTCACGATCATGCTGGCGGCGGTGCTCGTGGGCCTGGCGCTCGGGAGCTACCTGATCACGCCGTGGCTGCGGCGGCGGGCGAACTGGCTGGCCGTGCTGACGGTGATGCAGCTCGGCATCGCCCTGACCGCGGCCCTGTCGTTCAACTGGCTGGCGCGGAGTCAGGCGGCGCTTGAAGTCGCGGCCCCGTGGCTGGCGCGGACCGGCCTCGACCCGTACCTGGGGCCGTTGCTCGTGGCCAGCCTGGTTTCGATCCTGCCGGCCACGTTGCTGCTCGGCATGGCGTTTCCGATCGGCCTCCAGATCTGGGCCGGCGCGGGCGATCCGGCCACGACCAGCACGCGCGTCGGCCTCTTCTACTCGCTCAACGTGTGCGGGGCGATCCTGGGATCGGTGCTCGGCGGCTTCGTCTTCCTGCCGATCGCCGGCAGCCACGGCAGCCTGCTGCTCGTGTCCGCGATCGCGCTCCTATCGAGCGTGGCGCTCGCGTGGCAGCTCCGGTCCAGCGCGCCCCGCTTCGCGCGGGTCATGCTCGTCGGCGGCCCGGCCGCGTTCGGGCTGGTCGCCGTGGCGGCCGTCAACCCGCTCGACCTGGCGTTCGAACGCTTTCACCGCGGCGAGTCGCTGCTCTGGCGCCAGGAGGGCGTCCAGACCACGGTCGCCATTCACGAGCGCCCGACGGCGGAGGGTCCCCAGCGCATCATGTACCTCGACGGCCGGCACCAGGCGAACGACTCGCCGGTCATGGCGGGCGTGCACCACCGCATCGGGGCGCTGCCCATGATGTTGCACGCGAACCCCGAACGCGCGCTGGTGATTGGCATGGGCGGCGGCGCCACCCCCGGCGCCGTGGCGCAGTTTCCGGGCGTCGAAGTCGACGTGGTCGAACTCTCCGCCGAGGTGGCCAGGGGGGCGCGCTACTTCGACCACATCAACTTCGGATTGCTGACGCGGCCGAACGTCCGCCTTCGCGTGGATGATGGACGCAACTTCCTGATGACGCAGCGGCGGGCCTACGACGTGATCACGGCGGACATCATCCTGCCGAGACACGCGGGCGCCGGCAGCCTCTACTCGCGGGAGTACTTCCTGCTGGTGCGCGACGCCCTCCGGCACAATGGGATCGCGCTCCAGTGGAACGGCGCCGAGACGGAGATCGAATACAAGCTGATCAAGCGGACATTCCTCGAGGTCTTCCCCTACACGACGCTGTGGGTGGACGGCACGCTGATGGTGGGGAGCGTCACGCCGTTCACCTTCAGCCGCCGCGCCTTCGAGCGCCGGCAGGAGACGCGCGGGTACGGCGGGTACTTCACGTGGGACTACGACCGCCTGGCCAGCCTCTACCTCGCCGGCCCGAACGAGTTACGCACCTTCGTCGGCGACGGTCCGGTCCTCACCGACGACAAGCCCAGGCTCGAGTACTTCCTGTCGCTGCCAAAGGATGCCGCCCCCGTGGACGTGCGAGGCCTCACCGGGACGCCGGCTGACGTGCTCCGGCCGTAAAGGCGCGCCTGCGGCGATCAGCGATCGGTAGTTCAGCGATCAGCTTTCGGCTCTTGGCTCTCGGCGATCGGCTTTCGGCTTTCGGCTTTCGGCTTCAGCACCCCGGCACCCCGCACTTCGGCACCTCGGCACGCCGGCACCCAAGATCGTCAGATCAAGCGTTAGATCAACACATCTGGACATCTGACTTCCGATCTCCAGATCACCACATCACGAGATCACCAGACTCCCTATCTATCTATCTGTCGTCACCACGATCGCCTCGCATGGCCTGGCGCCGAGCCGGCGGTAGCCGTGCGGACGTGAGGCCTCGAAGTAGATCGAGTCGCCCGCCCCGAGCGCCTGCTCCCCATCATCGAACCGCACCGCGACACGGCCACTCAGCACGTGCAGGAACTCCACGCCGGAGTGCTCGTGCGTGCGCGGGCGCGCCGTGGCCTGCGTGAACCAGACACGGTAGGCGTTCATGCGCCGCTCGGTGGCCGCGAAGTCCAGGCACTCGAACTCCCACGCGACCTCCCGCCCGCCCAGCTTCTCGACGAACCGCCGGCGCTCAGCCTGGCGCACCACGGCGTACGGCCGGCGCGCCTCCGCGAAGAAGTGGTCGAGGCCGACGCCGAACACGAGCGCCACCCGCAGCAGCGTCGGGAGTGTGGGAAACAGCCGGCCGCGCTCGAGCTTCGAGAGCATCGCGGGCGACAGCCCGGTGTGACGGCCCAACTCGACCAGGCCCATCTTCTTGCGCAGGCGCAGGGCGCGCAGCTTCGGGCCGATGCCGTAGGACTCGAGGCCGTCCTGCAGGGTGGCGGAAAGCGGGTTGTTCTTCACAGTTAAACAAGTTATCTCAATGTGCACCCTCACTCAAACGACTTCCCCGCCCCGCGCACCCCGCGCGCCGCGCCGGCCGTCCTACCCCGCATGGGCCATCTGCGGTTCGCCGTTCGCCCGGCCGTCGCTGCGGCGGCCGGCGGCGGACCGCCAATCGCCGATGGCCCCAGTGCAACCCGGTATCCGTTACTCGAGGAGTCAAGACCCATGAAGTCGATCTACACGCGCCTCTCGCTCGGCCTCGTCGCCGCCGCGCTCGTCATGACCGCCGCGACCGGCCTCAACGCCCAGGGCAAGGACATCGTCACCACGGCCGTCGACGCCGGCCAGTTCAAGACGCTCGCGGCGGCCCTCCAGGCGGCCGGCCTCGTCGACACGCTCAAGGGAGCCGGCCCGTTCACGGTGTTCGCGCCGACCGACGCGGCGTTCGCGAAGCTGCCCGCCGGCACGGTGGAAGACCTGCTGAAGCCGGAGAACAAGGCCAGGCTGACGGCCATCCTCACCTACCACGTCGTGCCCGGCAAGGTGATGGCGGCGGATGTGGTGAAGCTGACCTCGGCCAAGACCGTGCAGGGCGGATCGCTCACGGTCTCGGCCATGGGCGGCACGGTCAAGGTCGACAACGCGACGGTGACGGCCACCGACATCACCGCCACCAACGGCGTGATCCACGTGATCGACACGGTCGTCATCCCGCAGTAGCAGAGAGGGGTCTGGCACCGTGACATCGATTTCGTGGCAGTAATTGCGCGGCCGTCCGCAGCCGTCCACAGGCCATAGCAGGAACTGCCACGAAATCGATGTCACGGTGCCAGACCCCACTCCCCACCCCACTCCCCACCACTCCCGTCTCTCCATCGTCGTGGTCGCGTGTAAACGATCGGGGTCGATTTGCGATACCTTGTTTGACATGACGACGGCTGCTCTTCCGACCTCCGAGGCGATCTCCCGGGCCAGCGCGGAACGTGATGCGTGGGTGCGCGAGCTCATGCAGTGGCACTTCAGCCCCGAGACGGGCTGCCCTTTCTGGCTCGAGTGGCAGCAGCGCGCCGGGTGGGATCCCCGGACGGAGGTGCAGTCGTACGCCGACCTCCACAAGTTCGGCGGATTCCAGGACGAGTGGCTGCGCGGCGGCCCCGTGCGCCGCTGGGTTCCGAAGGGCTACCAGGGCCGGCCCGTCTCGGTCTTCGAGACCGGCGGCAGCACCGGCGTGCCGAAGAGCCGCGTCAACATCGACGACTTCCGCATCGACTACGAGCAGTTCAGTCGGACGCTGCCCGACGCGTACTTCCCGAAGGGCGCCGACTGGCTCGAGATCGGCCCGAGCGGCCCGCGCCGGCTCCGCCTGGCCATCGAGCACCTCGCGCAGCACCGCGGCGGGATCTGCTTCATGGTCGACCTCGATCCCCGCTGGGTGATCAAGCTCATCAAGATGGGCGAGATGACGATGGTCGAGGCGTACAAGCGGCACGTGATCGACCAGGCGCTCACGCTCCTGAAGGCGCATCCGAACATCCAGTGCCTGTTCACGACGCCCAAGCTGCTCGAGGCGCTCTGCGAGCGCGTCTCGCTCAAGAAGATGGGCATCACGGGGGTGTTCTGCGGCGGCACGGAGATGACGCCGCAGTTCCACCGCTTTGCCGTCGAGGAGCTGATGGAGGGCGCGTACTTCGCCCCCACCTACGGCAACACGCTGATGGGGCTCGCCGCGCACAAGGAGCCGGAGCCCGAGGACGACTGGGCGATCATCTACTACCCGCCCGCGCCGCGCGCCGGCATCGAGGTCGTCGATCCCACGGACGGCTCGCGGATCGTCGAGTACGGCGAGACCGGCCGCGTGCGCTTGACGACGCTGACGAAGGAGTTCTTCATGCCGCAGTTCCTCGAGCGCGACGAAGCGGAGCGCGAGCGGCCCTGCGTGAAGTACCCCTGGGACGGCGTCCGCAACGTCCGTCCGTTCTCGGGTTTCGCAACGTCGGTGGTCGAAGGGGTCTACTGATGGTGCACCTGCCGATCCTTCGCTGGGGCGTGCCCTACAAGTCGGTCGACATCGCCACCGTTCCCGACTTCCGCACCCGTGCCCCCTACGCCGCGCTCAGCCAGGCGAACATCGGGCTCATCCGCCGCGATCTGCGCAGGCAGGCGGACGCACGCGCGCGGCTCACCGCCATTCCCGTGGCCGAACTCGTCCGGCTGGCCGGAGAGGCCGCGGAGCACTTCCTCCACGCCACGCTCCCCCTCGATTCGCTGAGCGGCACCACGCAGACGCCGCAGGACTACGTGGCCCAGGTCTCGGCGACAACCGGGATGCCGTGGGCCAACGTGCGGCGTAACATGGCCAAGGTGCACGGCGTGCTGAGCCAGGTCGAGGAAGTAATCGCCGGACTCACGCGCGGCCTCGACCTCTCGGTGATGGACTCGGGCGTGAGCCGCACCGATGGACGGATGCTGAGCTTCTTCCCGCGCACCGACGCGCTGGGCGTCGTGCTGCCGAGCAACTCGCCGGGGGTGCACTCCCTCTGGGCGCCCGCCACGGTGCTGAAGATGCCGCTCGTGCTCAAGCCGGGGTCCGCGGAACCGTGGACGCCGTACCGGATGATCCAGGCGTGGCTGCATGCGGGGCTGCCGCACGATGTCTTCTGCTACTACCCGACCGACCATGCCGGCGGACACGAGATCCTCCGCCAGTGCGGGCGCGGGATGGTCTTCGGCGACGTGGCGTCGACGAAGCGGTGGCAGTCCGACCCGCGTGTCGAGGTGCACGGCCCGGGGTACAGCAAGGTGATCATCGGCCCGGACATGGCCGACGACTGGGAAGCGCATCTCGACCTCATCGTCGAATCGATTGCGAGCAATGGCGGCCGGTCGTGCGTGAACGCGTCGAGCGTCTGGGTGACCAGGCACGGCGACCGGATCGCGGAGGCGCTCGGCGAACGCATCGCCCGCGTCGTGCCGCGCGCGGCTGACGACCCCGACGCCGTCCTGGCGCCCTTCGCCGATCCGGCCGTTCCGACGCGGGTCTCCGCGATGATCGACGCCGAACTGAACGCGATCGGCCCGGACGGGCCCACCGGCCGCCCCGCGCGCGACGTGACGGCGGCGTACCGGGGGGCCTCGCGTGTCGCGGAGCACGCCGGCGGCACGTATCTGCTGCCCACGATCGTCCGGTGCGACCGCAGCCATTCGCTCGCGAACCGGGAATTCCTCTTCCCCTACGCCAGCGTCGTCGAGGTGGACGCGGCGGATCTGCCGTCCTGTCTCGGCCCGACGCTCGTGGCCACCGTGATCACGGCCGATCGCGCGTTTGCCGAACGCTTCGTCGCCTCCCCGCACGTGGACCGGCTCAACCTCGGCGCGATCTCGACGACGAAGATCGGCTGGGACCAGCCGCATGAAGGCAACCTGTTCGAGCATTTGTACGCGAGGCGCGCCATCCAGCGCCTCGCCTGAGGTGCACGGCGGACGGTGAACGGCAGACACCGGGGCCGCTGACACCGCACTGTTCGCTGTTCACCGTTCACCGTTCACTGTTCACCAGCGAGCCCGTCACCGTGAACATCCTCTCGATCACCGCCGGCGCCGCGGCCATGTACTGCGGCAGTTGCCTGCGCGACAACGCGCTGGCGTCGGAGTTGCTCCGCCGCGGCCACCAGGTGACGCTGCTGCCGGTCTACACGCCCACGGTCACCGACGAGGCGAACGTCAGCCGGTCGCAGCGGGTGTTCTTCGGCGGCATCAGCGTGTACCTCGAGCAGACGCTGTCGATCTTCCGCCACACGCCGTGGCTGCTCGATCGGATCTGGGATGCGCCGGCCGTCATCAGGGCCTTTACCGCGCGGTCGATCCAGACCGACCCGCGGATGCTCGGCGCGCTCACGGTCTCGACCCTCAAGGGCGAGAGCGGCTACCAGCGCAAGGAGATCGACAAGCTCACCGGCTGGCTCGCCGGCGAACCCGTACCCGACGTCATCAACCTGCCCAACTCGCTCCTGCTTGGACTCGCCGCGCCGATTCGCCGCGTGCTCAACCGTCCGATCGTTGTCACCCTGCAGGGCGAAGACCTGTTCCTCGAGAGCCTGCCCGAACCCTACCGCGCCGAGGCGCTCGCCCTCGTCCGCCAGCAGATCGACGAGGTCGACCTCTTCGTCGCCGTCAGCGAGTACTACGCCGGCTTCATGCGCGACTACCTCGGCATCCCCGCCGCGCGCATCCGCACGGTGCCCCTCGGCATCACGCTCACGGACCTGCCGGCCGGCACCCGCCCGCGGCGGGACCCGTTCACCATCGGCTACTTCGCGCGCGTGGCGCCGGAGAAGGGCCTGCACAACCTCGTCGAGGCGTACCGCCTGCTGCGCCAGGAGCGCGGCCTGCCGCCCGCCCGCCTGCGCGTCGCGGGCTACCTCGGCCACGAGCACCGCGGCTACCTGCAGGACATCGAGCGCCGGCTGACCGGGTGGGGACTGGCCGGGGAGTTCGTCTACGAGGGCACACTCGATCGCGCGCAGAAGCTCCGGTTCCTCGAGACGCTCGATGTCCTCTCGGTGCCGAGCGGCTATCACGAACCGAAGGGCCTCTTCCTGCTCGAGGCGATGGGCGCCGGCGTGCCCGTCGTCCAGCCGGGCCACGGGGCCTACCCCGAGATGATCCACACGGCCGGCGGCGGCATGCTCGCCCGATCGGAGCAGCCCGCCGACATCGCCGACACGCTGCAGCATCTCTGGGAGCACCCGTCGCTCGCCGAGGAGCTGGCCCGCCGCGGCGCCGCCGGCGTGCGGGAGCACTACGGTATCGGCCTGATGGCCGACCGGATGCTCAACGTCTACCGGGAGGCCGCCGGCCTTCAGGCCGCCTGACAGGAGGGCGCGTGCTCGAGGTTTCGCATCTCACCAAGTCCTACCCCACGCCGTCCGGCCCGGTCACGGTACTCCAGGACCTCTCGTTCCGCCTCGCGCCGGGCGCCTCCGCCGCCGTCATGGGCCCCTCGGGCTCCGGCAAGAGCACGCTCCTCTACATCGTCGGCGCGCTGGAGGCGCCGACCTCGGGCACCGTCACCTTCGACGGGACGGACCCGTTCGTCCTCGCGCCCGCGGCGCTCGCGGCCTTCCGCAATCGGACCGTCGGCTTCGTCTTCCAGGATCACTGCCTGCTGCCGCAGTGCACCGTGCTCGAGAACGTCCTCGTCCCGGCGCTCGTCGGCGAGGCCGACGCCGGCGCCCCGGCGCGCGCCGCCGCGCTGCTCGACCAGGTCGGACTCTCGCACCGCCTGCACCATCGGCCGGCGGAGCTCTCGGGCGGCGAGAAGCAGCGGGCGGCGATCGCGCGGGCGCTCGTGCGCCAGCCGCGCCTCCTGCTCTGCGACGAGCCCACGGGCAATCTCGACGCGGCCACCGCCGAACTCGTCGCCGACCTCCTGATCCGCCTGCACCGCGAGCAGCAGACGATGCTGCTCGTCGTGACGCACAGCGAGACGCTGGCGGCACGTTTGGACACCGGCTGGCGCATCAGCGCAGGACGGTTGACGTGATGGCGATGGCGATGACGTACAAACACGAAGGACACGAAGGCCACGAAGACGCCTTGAAGGATCGCTGCCGGCAGGGGGCATGCAAGGGCACAGCCGCATTCGGCCTGGGCGAATCGATCGAACTCAAGGTCCATTCCCATGGAATTCAAGGCCTTCGTGACCTTCGTGCCCTTCGTGTTTGTACGTCCCAGCGGGTGCGGCGGTGACGGGGCGGCTGCTCGCCGCGAGCCTGCGCCACTACTGGCCCACCCACCTGATGGTCGTGGCGGGCGTAGCCGTGGCCGTGAGCGTCCTCGCGGGGGCGCTCGTCGTGGGGGCGTCGGTGCGGGAGAGCCTGCGAGGGCTCGTGGTGGAGCGCCTCGGGCAGACGGACCTCGCCATCGCGTCGACCGCGTTCCTGCGCGAGGCCCTCGCGGACGATCTGGCGGCCGACGCCGGCTTCAGCCGGCGCTTCGATGCGGTCACGCCGCTCATCGTGATGGAAGGCGCGGTCACGCACGAGTCGAGCCGGCGCACGGCCAGCCGCGTGGCCGTCTACGGCGTCGATGATCGATTCGCGGCCTTCCATGGGCTCGAGGCGTTCGCGCTCGGGACCCGTGATGCCTTCCTCAGCCCGGCGCTCGCGCGGGAGCTCGAGACGACGGTCGACGACAGCCTCCTGCTCCGCCTGGCGCGGCCCACCGACATCCCGCTCAGCACGCTGCAGGGGCGGCGTGACGATGCGGGGGCGCGCATCCGGGTGCGGGCGGCGCGCGTGCTCGACCGCGCCTCGCTCGGCGAGTTCTCACTCGCGCCGTCACAGGGCGAAGTGCGCGCGATCTTCGTGCCGCTCGCGCGCCTCCAGCAGGACCTCGGCCTCCGCGGGCGCGTGAACGCGCTGCTCGTCGGCGAGTCCGCGGACGCGGAGGGGACGATGCCCGCGGTCGACGCGCTGACGGGGCACCTCGTGGCGCGCGCGGCGCTGGCGGACTTCGGGCTGTCGCTGCGCGCCGCCCCCGGCGACCGGGCCGTGATCGTCGAGAGCGCGACGGGGCTGCTCGCGGATCCGGTCGTGCGCGACGTCCGCCGCGCGGCCGAGGCCGCCGGCACCCGCGTGCTGCCGGTGCTCACGTACCTGGCGAACACGATCGCCACCGAGCGGGGCGCGGTGCCGTACTCCACCATCGCCGCGATGGACCTCGTGCAGTACGCACGGGTGTCCGGCCCCGACGGCTGGACGCCGCCCCAGGCGGAGGCCACGTCGGCCGGCCCGTATCTCTGGTTGAACGCGTGGGCCGCCGAGGATCTCGACGCGCAGCCGGGCGAGCCCATCACGATCGAGTACTTCCTCTGGTCGGACGAAGCGGGCCTCGAAACGCGCACGGCCTCCTTCCTCTACGCGGGCGTCGTCCCGATGACGGGCGCGGGCGGCGACCGCGCGTTGACGCCCGAGTACCCGGGGATCACCGACGCCGAGAACGTGATGTCGTGGGACCCGCCGTTCCCCGTGGACCTCTCGCGCGTCCGCGATCGCGACGAAGACTACTGGGACGACTGGCGGGCCGCGCCCAAGGCGTTCATCGCCCTGCCGTCCGGGCAACTGCTCTGGCCGTCGACGTTCGGCGCGGTGTCGTCGCTTCGGGTGGCCGTCCCCGAGGGCGCCACGATCGAGGCGTTCAGCGACGCACTTGCGGCCGAACTGCGCGCGACGGTGGACCCTGGGGCCGCGGGACTGCAGGTGCGCGCGGTGCGCGCCGATGGCCTCGCGTCTGCCGAAGGCACGACGGACTTCGGCGAGTATTTCGTCTACTTCAGCTTCTTCCTTGTCGTCTCCGGCCTGCTGCTGGCGTACCTGTTCTTCGCGCTCGGCCTGGAGCAGCGCGCCCGCGAGGTGGGCCTGCTGACGGCGGTGGGCTTCACCGGGGCGGACCTCCGCCGTCACTTCCTGCGGGAGGGCGCGGTGCTCGCCTCCGCCGGCGTCGTGATCGGCACCGCGGGGGCCATCGGGTACGCCGCGCTCATCGTGTACGGCCTGCGCACCTGGTGGGTTGATGCCGTCGGCACGACGGCGCTCGAGCTGCACGTGACGCCGGTCTGGCTGGCGGCAGGGGCGGGGCTGACGCTCGCGGCGGGCCTCTGGGCGCTGCACGCGGCGCTCACCGGCATGGCGCGCCGCAGCACGCGGTCGCTGCTGGCCGGCGCGCTCGGCTCCGGTCTCGAGCTCGAAGGCCCCACACGCGCCGCCATGCGGCGGCGCCGCGCGATCGCGGCGGGACTCGCGGCGCT
>JAUXWO010000141.1 GCA_030680175.1 Vicinamibacterales bacterium | reverse complement strand
GGCGGCCGCGGCCTGCCGCAGGCGGGCGGTGCGCCGCGGCGCCCACCACTCGCCGCGATAGAGCACCGCCTTCAGGACCTCGAGGGCCTCCGGATCCGGCGAGCCGAGGCTGCCGAGCGCCTCGACGTTCTGGCGGAAGGTCTCCTCGTGCGCGCCCTGGTACGGACTCTCGCGGAGGAGGTACGCGAACAACGGCGCCGCGCGGGCATCGCGGATCCCGAAGATCGACTGCATGATGGCATCGCGCGCCCGGGACTGCCCGGAGGTGAGGGCGCGGCGCAGGGCGGCGTAGCCTTCGTCGCTGCCGAGTTGCACGATCGCGCGCACCGCCTCCCGGTGGACCTGTGGCTCCGCGTCGTCGAGCAGCGCCACGAGGTTGGGGAGGGCGGCGGTCCCGCCAAAGGCCCGCAGCAGCTCGATCGCCGTGCGCCGGACGCTCGGGTTCACCGAGTTCCGAAGTTCATCGGCGTAGGCCTGGACGGCGGCGCCGAAGCTGAGGAGGACCTCGCGCAGCCGGCGCACCGCGCGGTGGTTGTCCTCGACGACCAGCGCCTCGGCGAGCGGCCGCATCGAGGCCGGCCCGAGCGTCTGGCAGAAGCGCGCGGCCTGGGGCGTCTCCTCGTCGCGCGCGTGCCGGATGAACGAGACGACGTGCCGCATGAGGGCGCCGGCCAGGAGTCCGCTGACGCCCTCGCCCGCCTGGCTGCCGAACGCCGCCTCAGGACGGTCGCGGATGCCGACGAGGACGTCGAGCAGTTCCTGGGCGAGCGGGAGATCGCCCACGAGGACGAGCTGCTCGATCCGCTGCACCGCGACGGCCAGGACCTGCGCCCACGCGTCGGGGCGCACCTCGATGCGCAACAGGTCCACCAGCAGCTGCTGGTCCAGCCGCCGCACCTGCTCATCGCTGACCGTGGCGATCCAGGCGCGGAGGCGTTCGGGCGGATCGTCGGCGATGCGCTCGACGTCGATCGCGTGGGCGCGCGCCGTGGACAGCTCGCGGCCGTACTCGTCGGAGACGAAGTCCTCGTCGGAGTACGACTCGAGCATCGTCGACGCGTTCTCCCACAACTCGGGGAGCCTGGTGTCCTTGCCGAGCCCCATCGCCGTGGCGGCCTGGGCGGCCATGCCGAGCACACGATGGCGCTGGTCTTCGTCCGGCACGAGGACTTGGAACGCCTCGGCCAGCCGGGCGGTGGCGCTCTGGCCCCGCGCGACGGTATTGGCGACGAAGCGGGCCACGGTCTCGGGCTGAATCCTGGCGCGCAGCTCGCCCGCGAGGTCGAGGCCGGCCGCGCCCCCGCCTGCGCCGTCTGTCCCACCGCCACCGCCACCGCCACCGCCTCCGCCCGATCCGCCTCCGGCCGCGCCCAGAATCCCTCCGCCCCCTGCGTCGGTCGCCGGAGTCGCCGGGTCGGCGGGGGCGCCCGCGCCCCCACGGCCGGCCACCGGGGCCGCGCCGGTGGTCCTGTCGGCGGCCCGCGTCTCGTCGACGGTCAGCGACAGCACGGTGCCCGGTGGGAGCTGGGCGGTCAGTCCGGCGATGTTGCCGAGGATCCGATCGAGCAGCTCCGGAGCCTCGCGCGCGACGAAGTCGGCCAGCATGCGCAGCATCTTCACGAGCAGCGCCGACCGCTGCTCGCTGTCTTCGCCGCCGTCGGGCGAGGGGCCGAGGACGAGGTCGGCGAGTTCGGCGAGCTTGGCGGGATCGTCAGCCAGCTCCTGCAGCGCCGCGATCACCTGCGCGTCGATCTCGGGGGCGTCCTCGTCCAGGTACGTGGCGATGACGCGATCCCACTCGGCGCTCAGGCCGGTACCGCGCTCGCGCAGGACCTCGCTGTAGTCGATCTGGCGGATTTCGATCGGACCGCCGCCGGCGCTCTGCCACGCCCGCGAGAACCCCCCTTCCGCGCGCACGTCGTCGCCGGCACGGGAGAGCAGCAGGAGGAAGGCGTGCCAGACGCCGGGCGTCATCGGCCCCGTCAGCGTGAGTTCGTCGATCAGGTGCGTCCGGAGCAGGGTCGCGAGCTCGCCGATGGCCATGTCCGGCTTGGCCGCCGCGCGGCCGCCCACGAGCAGGGCATCGGGCAGCACCGTCAGCGTGTAGGGGCGCCCGCCGGTCGCCGCGGCGCTGGCCTGCTCGATGCGTTCGAGCGCGGCGCGGATGGCCGGATGACTCGGCGGATAGAGCGAGACGATGCGCGCCGCCGCCTTGCACGCGCGTGCGAAGTCGGTCAGCCGGGCGGCCTCGTCGGGCGGCAGGGGCTCAGGGGTGGCTGGTGTCGGCATGCAGGAGTCGCGGCGCGCCGGTCATCGGACCCCTGAATTATAGGTAAGCCAGCGGGTCGATGTCAGAGGAATCGGGATCCACCGCCTCCACAATCGCCCGGGGGTAGTCGCCGCGGTCGTTACGTTCCCAGGTGTTGGCCAGCACGGGGGATTCGAGCGGCTGGCCCAGCCGGTCGGTGAGGAGCTTCACCTGCGGCCGGAACGGGTCGTCCGGATGCTCGCTGGTGACGACCCCCATTTCGTCCGTGTTGAGCCGCACCAGCGTCCCGATCGGAAACAGGCCCATCATGTTGACGAACCGGCGCAGCAGCGTGCGGTGGAACGCCGGGCTGTCCTGCTGGCCCATGATGGCCTTGATCCGGTCCGTGGCCATCCCCTGGCGATAGGGCCGCGTGCTGCGCAGCGCGTCGAAGACGTCGACGATGCTGACGACCATCGTGCAGAGATTCAGCTCGCGGGCGCCGATCTTCTCCGGGTACCCCGACAGGTCCTGCTTGAGGTGGTGTTCGAAGGCCACCACCGGGGCCAGGGCCGGCATGTCGGGCGTGCGCCGCAGGATGTGCGCGCCATCCACCACGTGGCGCTTCATGATCGAGAACTCCTCGTTCGTCAGCTTGTCGGGTTTGTTGAGGATCTCGAGCGGGGTGTGCACCTTGCCGATGTCGTGCATCAGGGCGGCGAAGCCGAACTCGCGCAGCATCGGCCCCTCCAGGGCGAGCGACTTCCCGAGCGCCATCGCCAGCGACGTCACGTTCACCATGTGCGTGAAGGTGTAGTTGTCGTGCCGCTTCAGCGCGGTCAGCGCCATCAGCGACGTGCGATCCTGTGAGACGAGCCGCGACAGGCTGTCGATGATGCCACGCGCCTCGTTCGGGTTGGGCGGCTCGCCGGCCTTCGCCGCCTCCCAGATCTGCTCCGCCGACCCGACCGCCTCCGAATAGACCTGCCGCGCCATGGCCAGCCCGCCGCCCTCCTCGGACGGCGGCTCGGCGGCCAGGCGTCCGATCACGATGCGCCGGACGCCCCGGGCCTCGAGCCGCTCGGCCAGCGAGGTCCCCGACGTCCGGTCGGCCAGCGCCTCCATGAACGCGCGGATGTCACTCAACTCGATGCCGGCGCCGATTGTGATCTTCTCGACCTCGCGTTCGCGCATGTCACGAATCAGCCCGGTCAGCGTGGCGTTGGTCCTCGGCAGGCGGAAGTCGTTGACGACGACCTCCCCCTCCAGGAACGCGACGATGATGGGCTGCGCGTGCTGGAGCTGGGCCATGGCGGCCAGGAGCAGCGCGCGCGCGCTGCGCTGCACGAGGGGGTGCCCGGGCGCGTACAGCTCCGCCGCGCGGATCGAGGCCGCCAGCCGTCGCACGAGTTCGTCGGGGCGCGGGCTCATGCGCCGTCCTTTCGCGCGCGCGCGGCGAGCCGGCGCACACCCCAGCCGCCGTCCTCGACCACCCGATCGAATGCGGCGCGTGACGCCGGCGTGCCCAGCCGCAGCAGGGTGCGCAGGGCCGTCAGCCGCAGGCGGCGGGTGCGGAGCCACGCCGTCCAGCGGCGGGTCGTCGCGAGCGCGGCGATCGCGGGCACGGCGCGGTCGTCGCGAATCGTGGCGAGCGCGGCCAGCGTCTCGAGGACGAGCGCGTGATCGGCGCCGAGGGCGCGGCTGTCCTCGAGGACGTGCAGCAGCATGGGCACGACGCGCGGATCCTTCAGCCCGACGAGCACGGCAATCACCATGCTGCGCGTTTCGCCGCGCACCGATCTGAGCACGGTGTGCAGGGCGCGCGCCGCCGCCGCGTCCGGGATGCCCGCGAGCGCGGCCACTGCGGCGCGCAGCACACGCACATCCGGCCGGCGGAGGAGCGTCTGGAGCGGCGGCACCGCCGCCGCCGTGCCGATGCGCCCGAGCAGCGCCGCCACCTGCACCTGCACGAACCAGCGTGGGTCGTCGGCCGCCGTGGTGAGCGAGGGCACCGCGCTCGACCCGAGGCGGACGATGAGATCGCCGGCGCGTTCGCCCGCGCGCCCGGCGGCTTCCTGGTGAAAGGCGCCCAGCAGGGTGGCGGTGACGGCCGGTCCGATCGTGAGGGCCAGCGCGCCGAAGGCCTGGGCCTCGGCGGCATCCATCTCACCGAGCACGCCGACGGCTTCGTGCAGGGCGGGTGACGCGCCCACCTCCGTGACGGCATCGCGGCAGGCCTCCGGGGCGATGCCATCGGCGCGGCGCGCGTGATCCTGCAGGACGGTGACGAGCCGCGTGGCCTCGTCGTAGGCGCCGGCGAGGACGAGGTCGTCGACGAACCCCGCCATGTCGCCCGCGATCTCACCGGCCCGCTTGCGGTCCTCCTCGATGTTCAGCAGGTCCATGAGGAGCTGGCCCGAGAGCTGGCGGACGTTCTCGTGCTGGAGCGTCTCGGTCCACGCGCCCATCTCGGGGGGCAGCTCCCGGACGGCCATCTCCATGGCCCGTGCCGGCGCCGCCTCCATGGAGTCCTGGTATTGCGTCGAGACGTACGGGGCCTCGTCGTACTTGAGCAGGAGCTCCTCGAGCGAGTTGCGCAGGTCGTCGATGGGGCGCGCGCTGCCGAAATCACGCTCGCTGACGAGCCGCTCGGCCATCCTCAGCACGCGGCGCTTGCGCTCATCGTCGGGCGCGATGGTCTCGAGGACCTGGGCCAGGCGCCCGGTCGCCTGCCCCTGGGTGGCCAGCGACCGCGCCAGCAGCAGCGCGACCTGCTGGTCGTCGAACGTCTGCCGCAGGCCGTCCATGAGCGGATGCGCGTCACCCGGTGCATCCTGCTGCCGCAACAGCTCGAGGCCGACGCCGGGTTCGAGCGAGGCCGCCGCCCGCGCCAGCGTGCGGAGCACTTCCTGCGCGCGCTCCGGCTCGAGGACCGAGACGGTGGTGGCGATGTGCCGGTAGACGGCGAGGACCGTCGCGGCCTGCATCGTGACGAGCGGCGCGCCGTCGGGTGTGCAGAACGGCGCCCCGCAGTCGGCCGCCAGTGCCCCGATGGCCGAGACGTGACGGGAGATCTCGAGCAGGCGGGCCTGCTCGAGCTCGCCGATGGTGCTGCGCCCCGCGATCACCGAGCGGACGAGCGACTGCCAGAGCGCGTCACGCCGCGCGGGGCCCTCGTCGTCGCCCTCGCGCTCGAGCAGCAGCTGGTAGTCGACCTGCTCGATGAGGAGCGACGAATGTCCCTCGTCGGCCCAGATGCGGGCGGGGCCGCCGCGGGTGCGCCGGACCTCGCGGTCGAGCGTGAGGGTCGTGAGCAAGGTGCGGAGGGCGGCCTCCGGCGGGGGGCTGAGGAGGATGATCTGGAGGATGTCGCGGTCGTGGAGCAGCGCGGCGGCCTCGCGGACGATCTGGTCGGGTGACTCGAGCGGCACCGCGTCGATGAGCAGCGTGCCGGGGGTCACCGCGAGCGAGAGCGGGCCGAGCGTGGTCGCCTCACCGCACGCGGCGGACAGCCGCTCGAGGACCACGCCGATGGCCGGGTGGTCGCTCGGATACAGGCTCCAGCTGCGCAGGGCGACCGTCAGCGCGCGTGCAAAGTGCAGGGCGGCGCGGGTCGTGTCGGCGTCGGTCGTGGCGCGGTCGGTCATCTAACGGCGTGTATCGACTGAAGAGGTACTACCAACGCCCACTGCTCAGCCGCGATCCCGGGGGCCGCCCCAGCAGGGGGCCCGGTGACAAATCGTCAACGGCACTCCACGAGCGGGGCCAGCTGCGCACGGGTGCACACGGCGGCAGGCCTCCCCACGCTGTCCTGCCACCCCGGATATCGGACGAGCCCGCCCCGGAGCGCAGGGCTGCTTACGTTATACTTCCGCTCGGTTCCATGCGAGCGGTCGATATCATCCGCGCCAAGCGTGATGGGGAGAGCCTCCCCCGCGAGGCCGTCGAGGCCTTCGTCCGCGGCGTGGTGGACGGCAGCTGGCCCGACTACCAGTCGGCGGCCCTGCTGATGGCGATCGTCCTGCGCGGCATGACCGCGGACGAGACCGCCTGGCTCACGGCGGCCATGGTCGCGTCGGGCGAGCGCGTCGACCTGGCATCGATTCCCGGGATCAAGGTCGGCAAGCACAGCACCGGCGGCGTCGGCGACAAGGTGTCCATCGTCCTCGCGCCGCTGGCGGCGGCCTGCGGCGTGGTCGTGCCGAAGATGTCGGGACGCGGCCTGGGCCACACGGGCGGCACGCTCGACAAGCTCGAGTCGATCCCCGGCTTTCGCACCGCCCTCTCGCTCGACGAGTTCCGCGCCGTCCTGGCGGAGGTGGGCTGCTGCCTGATCAGCCAGACCGCGACGATCGCCCCCGCCGACAAGACGCTCTACGCGTTGCGCGACGTGACCGCGACCATCGAGAGCGTTCCGCTCATCTCGGCGTCGGTCATGAGCAAGAAGCTCGCCGAGGGCAGCGACGCGCTCGTCCTGGACGTCAAGTGCGGACGCGGCGCGTTCATGAAGACGCGCCAGGACGCGCAGGCGCTGGCGCGTGCGCTGGTCGGGATCGGGACCGACGCCGGGGTGCGCACCGAGGCGTTCGTCACCGCGATGGATGCGCCTCTGGGCCGGGCGGTGGGCAACGCGCTCGAGGTGGCCGAGTGCATCGAGACGCTGCAAGGGCGCGGCCCCGAGGGCCTGACGGCCCTGGTCATCCGGCTGGCGAGCCGGATGGTCGAACTGGGCGGGCGGGCCGCGAGCGCGTTCGAGGCGGAGGCGCGCGTGCGTGACGCGCTGGCGTCGGGCGCGGCCTTCGACACGTTTCGTGCCATGGTCGTGCGGCAGGGCGGGGATCCGGCGGTCGTGGACGATCCCGGCCGCCTGCCGCGCGCGCCGCGGACCTTCGCCGTGACCGCGCCGGCGTCGGGGTTCCTCACGGGCCTCGATGCCGGGCGGATCGGCGAGGCCTCGATGCGGCTGGGCGCCGGGCGTGAGCGTGTCGACCAGGCCATCGACCCGGGCGCGGGGCTCGTGCTGCGCCGCGTGTGCGGCGATGCGGTCCTCGCCGGGGACGTGGTCGTGGAGTTGCACTACCGCGAGGAGGCCAGCCTGGCGCCGGCCGTGGCGCTGGTGGAATCGGCGATCGCGATCGGGCCGCAGCCGCCGCCGGCGGTGCCGCTGGTGTTCGACTGGATCCGGGCAGACGGGGAGACGAGCTTCGCATGAACGAGGCGCGCGCGCCACAGTCGGATCGGCCGCTGAAGCTCATCGCGCTCGCGGTGGCCGTCGTGGTCCCGGCGATCGCCTGGCTCCTGTCGGGGGTGATCGGCCCACGGGGGCAGGCGGCGGCCGGCGCCATCTGCTTCATCAGCATCTGCGCGGTGTGCTCGACGAATCTGCGTGCGGTGAACTGGCGTACCGTCGGCTGGGGCCTGGCCATCCAGCTCGGGCTGGCGATCTTCATCCTGCGATTCGAGGTGGGCGGTGTGCGCCCCGGGTATCAGTTCTTCAGCGCCATCGCCAATGTGGTGCGGCAGTTCCTCGAGTTCACCAACGCCGGCTCCTACTTCGTCTTCGGCGCCCTGGCCAACCAGACGGTGCTCGGGGAGGCGCTCGGCCCGGCCCACGGCTTCGTCTTCGCGTTCGCGGCGCTGCCGACCATCATCTTCATCTCGTCGTTCTTTACCGTGCTCTACTACTTCGGCGTCCTGCAGGTGATCGTGTGGGCGATGGCGCGCGTGATGATGTACGCGCTCCGGACGAGCGGCGCCGAGACGCTGTCGTCGGCCGCCAACGTCTTCATGGGCCAGACCGAGGCGCCCATCATCGTCAAGCCCTACGTGCCGGCGATGACGCGGTCGGAGCTGCTCGCGCTGATGGTCGGCGGCATGGCGACGATCTCCGGCGGCGTGATGGCGGTGTACATCGCCCTCGGCGCAGACCCGATCGCGATTCTGACGACGAGCGTGATGGCGGCGCCCTGCGGGTTGTACCTGTCGAAGCTGCTGCTGCCCGAGACCGAGCAGCCGGCGACCCAGGGAGCGATTGCGCTGACGGTCGAGCGGCGGCACGCCAACGCGATTGATGCCGCGGCGGCCGGGGCGACCGACGGCCTCACGCTCGCGCTGAATGTGGCGGCCATGCTCATCGCCTTTCTCGCCTTCATCGCGCTCCTCGATGCGCTGCTCGGCTGGCTGTGGGGCGGCCTGACGCTCGCGCAGGTCTTCTCGTTCGTGTTCGCGCCGGTGGCGTTCCTGATGGGCGTGCCGGCGGCGGACATCCCGGCCGTCGCGGATCTGCTGGGCACCAAGCTCGTCGCCAACGAGTTCGTCGCGTTCGTGAAGCTCACCGGCGAGTACCGCGACGTGCTCGGCGAGCGGTCGCAGATTCTCGCGACCTACGCGCTCACCGGGTTCGCCAACCTGAGCTCGGTCGGCATTCAGCTCGGCGGCATCGGCGCGATGGCGCCCTCGCGCCGCGGGGACCTCGCCGCCCTCGGGATGCGCGCGCTCCTCGGCGGGTTCCTCGCCACCCTGATCAACGCCTGCATGGCCTCGATGCTGCTGTGACTGATTCCACCGACTTCACCCGCGCCGCCGAGGCGGCCGCCTGGCTCCGCGCGGAGGGCCTCGACGGCGCCGACGTCGCCATTGTCCTCGGGTCCGGACTCGGCGCCTTCGCCGAGGGCCTCGAGGACGCCCGCGCGATTCCGTACGCGCGCATCCCGCACTGGCCCGTGCCGACCGTCGAGGGCCATGCGGGGACGCTCGTCGCGGGGCGCCTGCATGGCCGCCGCGTGCTCGGCTTCGCAGGGCGGGTGCACGCGTACGAAGGGCATCCGATGTCGGCCGTGGCGTTCGGCATGCGCGTGCTGGGCCGGCTGCAGGTGCCGCGCGTCATCCTGACCAACGCCGCCGGCGGGGTCAACACCCGCTTCGCGCGTGGCGCGCTGATGCTCATCGACGACCACATCAACCTGATGGGGGGCAACCCGCTGGTCGGACCGAATGATGCCCGCCTGGGGCCCCGGTTTCCCGACATGTCGGAGGTGTACTCCGCCCGCCTGCGCGCTATCGCGACCGAGGCGGCGGGCGAGGCCGGCATCGCCCTCGAACACGGGGTGTACGTCGCCGTGCTGGGGCCGAGCTACGAGACGCCCGCCGAGATCCGTGCCTTCCGCGCGCTGGGCGCCGACGCCGTGGGGATGTCGACCGCGCCGGAGGCCATCGCGGCGCGCCACCAGGGCCTCGAGGTGCTGGGCATCTCGTGCATCACGAACATGGCCGCCGGCGTCCTGCCCGCGCCGCTCGTGCACGACGAGGTGATGGAGACGGCGCGCGAGGTGCGGGGGCAGTTCATTGCGCTGCTGGAGGGGATCGTTGCCCGGCTCTGACGCGCTGGTGGCGGCGGCGCGCGCGGCACGCGTGCATGCACACGCACCCTATTCACACTTCGCCGTCGGGGCGGCGATCGAGGCGGCCGACGGGCGCGTCTTCACGGGCGTGAACGTCGAGAACGCCACCTACGGCCTGACCGTCTGTGCCGAGCGGGTGGCGATCCTGAAGGCGATGTCGGAGGGCGTCCGCGCGTTCCAGCGCATCGCCATCGTCGCCGACACCGAGGCCCCGACGCCGCCGTGCGGCGCGTGCCGGCAGATCCTCTGGGAGTTCGCCGGCGATCTCGAGGTCATCCTCGCCAACCTGGCCCGCGAAACCGGGCGCCATCAGCTGAGCGCCCTCTTCCCGATCCCGTTCGACCGGCGCCTCCTCTGACACGGACAAACACGAAGGTCACGTCCGCCTTCGCGGCCGGAGGCCGCTACGGGGTGACCTCGCCGAAGCTCGCCTGATACTGTGGCCAGCGGAGGCGGGAAGGCCACGGAAGACGCACGAAGCACGTTGTTCTTGACGACCCGGTCCCGAACCGGATCCTTGAAGAGACGTCTTCTTCGTGCGTCCTTTGTTTCTTCGTGCCCTTCGTGTTTGTGATCAGGCGACCTGACGACAAATACGAAGGTCGTTAAGGCCACGGCGGCCGATCCATAATCCCTCCATGCTCCCGACGATTGCGTGGGAAGACGATGCGGTGGTGATGGTCGATCAGCGCAAGCTGCCGGCCACGGAGGTCTACGTCCGCTGCACCACCGCCAACGAGGTGGCCCGGGCCATCAAGACGATGGTGATCCGCGGCGCGCCGGCGATTGGCGTCGCGGCGGCCATGGGCGTGGCGCTCGGGATGGGCCGCAGCAAGGCGACCGGCACCAAGCAGTTTGCCGTCGAGTTCCAGAAGCTCTGTGACGCAATGGCGGCCACGCGGCCGACGGCGGTCAACCTGTTCTGGGCGATCGAGCGGATGAAGCACGCGCTGGCCGAGGGCGTACGCGCCGGGGAGTCGGCCGATCAGCTCAAGGCGCGGCTCAAGGCCGAGGCCCTCGCCATCGAGGCCGGGGATGTCGAGAGCTGCCGCGCGATCGGGCGGCATGGCGGCGTGCTGGTCCCGGACGGCGCGCGGGTGCTGACGCACTGCAACGCCGGCGCCCTGGCGACCGCCGGGATCGGCACGGCCGTCGGCATGATCCGCGCCGGCTGGCTCGCCGGCAAGGTCAAGCACGTCTACCCGTGCGAGACGCGCCCTTACCTTCAAGGCGCGCGGCTGACCTTGTGGGAGCTGATGGAGGCGGGGATCCCGTCGACCCTCATCACCGACAACATGGCCGCGCACCTGATGAAGACGCGCAAGATCGACGCCGTGATCGTGGGCTCCGACCGCATCGCCGCCAACGCCGACGTGTGCAACAAGATCGGCACCTACGGCCTGGCCATCCACGCCAAGCACCACGGCATCCCGTTTTTTGTCGTTGCACCGTCCACCACCGTGGACTTCTCGACGAAGAACGGAGACCTAATACCGATCGAGGAGCGCTCGATCAAGGAGGTCGTCGAGATCTTCGGCGTGAAGATCGCGCCGAAGGACGCCAAGGCCCACCACTTCGGCTTCGACGTCACGCCCCACGCCCTCGTCACGGCGATCGTCACGGAAAAAGGCGTC
>JAUXWO010000140.1 GCA_030680175.1 Vicinamibacterales bacterium | reverse complement strand
GCCTCGAGCGCCGGGTCCGCGGGCGCGCCGGCCGGCGTGGCGGGCGCCGACGGACCGCCACCGCAGGCCGCCAGCATCGTGGAGAGCATGGTCGCCATGATGAATCTCTGCATACGGTGTCCCGTGGGATGCACCACCAGTGAGGTGTCGTTGACGATCCACTCCCGGACCGTCCGTTGGGCGGCCCGAGGAATCGCGGCTACGCAGGGGCGCCGGTCGTACGTCTTCCGTCGATACACGCCATTAATGCACGCCGGAGGAGGAGTGGAGCATCGCGGGGTCGGCCCCCAGCCGCCGGAGGGCGGTGGCCCACATCTCGTCGATGGGGGTCTCGAACACCAGGTCCGCCTGCACGGGCGCGATGAGCCATGACGATTCGGCCAGCTCCACCTCCAGCTGGCCCGGCGCCCACCCCGCGTAGCCCACGACGATGCGCAGGCCCGGCTCGGGGGGCGACTGCAGGGCCTGACGAATCAGATCGGGCGAGGCCGCCAGGTACACCCCGTCGGTCACACGCATCGCCTCGGGATCCACCTCGGCGCTCGCCGTGAGCACCCAGGCCCGGAACGGTTCGACGGGCCCGCCGGTGTACAGGTGCACATCCTCGCGGATCTCGAGGGGGGGATCCGGGCGAATCACCTCGTGCGCGGGCTCCTCCATCCGCCGGTTGACCACGAGGCCGAACGCGCCGTCCTCACCGTGGTCGCAGAGCAGGACCACCGTGCGGAGGAAGTTCGGGTCCGTGAGCTGCGGCATCGAGATGAGCAGGACGGGCGCCAGCGCGGCGTCGGTGGGGTCAATCTCGGACATGCCCCGATCATACGTCAGCGCGGCGCACGGGACTTCGCCCACCGGACGGCGTCGCGCACGACCGGGGCCTCCGCGCTGTGGGCGGCATTGCGCACGCCGTCGCCGGGGCGGTCCAGGGCGGCGATGGCCTCGGCGTCACCCGTGTTGCCGATCGCCACGGCGAGATTGCGCCGCAGCCGCGACAGGCTCGTGTGCGTCATCGCGCTCCCGGCCACCAGCGCATGCAGCCCATCGTCCGGACGCTGCCAGAGGGCGACCGGATCGGGATGGTCCCGGCCGGCCTGCGGCTGCCACGCCGGGTCGGTCGTGGGGGCCGGCGCGAAGTTGAAGGGACAGACCTCCTGGCACACGTCGCAGCCGAAGAGGTGCGGGCCGACGGACGGGCGCAGCGGCTCGGGGATCGGGCCCTCGAGTTCGATGGTCAGGTACGAGAGGCAGCGGCGGGCATCCACCTCGCGCGGCTCGACAATCGCCCCGGTCGGGCACGCATCGAGACAAAGGGTGCAGGCGCCGCATTGATCCGCTATCGGCGTCCCGGGTTCGAGCGGCAGCGCACACGCCAGGCCGCCGAGCAGCATCCACGATCCCAGTTCGGGGTCGATCAGCAGGGAATGCTTCCCGATGAATCCGAGCCCGGCGTAGGCCGCGAACACGCGCTCCTGCACGTGATGCTTGTCGACGAAGATCGCCGCCTCGAAGGGCGCGCCGGCCTCCTCGCGCATCCAGTCGAGCAGGCGCTGCAGCCGCTCGGCCAGCACGAGGTGGTAATCCCGGCCCTGGGCGTAGCGCGCAATGGCCGGCGTGCCCGCCCCGGGCGGACGCCCGGCGTCGTAGCGGGTGGCGGTGACGATGACGGACTGCGCGGAGGGGAGGAAGCGGCGGATGTCGGCGCGCGTGCCGGCCGAGCGCGCCAGGTAGCGCATCTCGCCCGCGTGGCCGCGGGCGAGCCAGTCGTGAATCCGGTCGAGCTCGGGCAGTGCCGTGGCCGGCGCCACCCCGCATCGATCGAACCCGAGCGTCCGCGCGTGCGCCGCGACCGCCTCCGATGTCACCATCGTCGCTCCTGCCCACAAACACGAAGGTCACGAGGGTCACGAAGACGCACGAAGCATCGTACGTTCATGGACGGCCTTCGTGCGTCCTCGTGATCTTCGCGACCTTCGTGTTTGTGGCGCCGTCAGCGCTTCGCCAGCTGCCGCACGACGTACGGGAGGATGCCGCCGTGGCGGAACGCGACCAGTTCCTCCGGGGTGTCGATCCGCGCCGTGGCCTGGAACGTCCGCACGGTGCCGTCGGCCGAGGCCGCCTGCACGGTGACGCGCGCACGCGGCGCCAGCGCCACGCCGGCGCCGACGAGCGAGAAGACCTCGTGGCCGGTCAGGCCGAGGCTGGTCACGGTCTCGCCGGCGAGGAACTCGAGCGGCAGCACGCCCATGTTCACCAGGTTGCTGCGATGAATGCGCTCGAAGCTCTCGGCGATCACGGCCTTCACGCCGAGGAGCATCGTGCCCTTGGCGGCCCAGTCGCGTGACGACCCCGACCCGTACTCCTTGCCGGCGAGGACCACGAGCGGGACGCCCGCCTCCTGGTACTTCATCGCGGCGTCATAGATGCTCATCACCTCGTCACCGGGGAGCAGGACGGTCACGCCCCCCTCGACGTTGGGCACGAGCCTGTTCTTGATGCGGACGTTGGCGAACGTCCCGCGCATCATCACCTCGTGGTTGCCACGACGTGCCCCGTACGAGTTGAACTCCTTCGGCTCCACGCCGTGCGCGACCAGGTAGCGCCCGGCCGGGCTGTCGGCCTTGATGGCGCCGGCCGGCGAGATGTGGTCGGTCGTGATGCTGTCGCCGAGCACCGCGAGCGCGCGCGCGCCGGTCAGGTCGGTGAGCGGCGCCGGTTCCGCGGTGATGCCCTCGAGGAAGGTCGGCTTGCGGATGTAGGTCGAGTCGGCCTCCCACGCGAAGCGGTCCCCCGTCGGCACGGGCAGGGTCCGCCAGCGCTCCGCGCCCTCGAAGACGTGCGCGTATTGCGATCGGAACGCCTCGGCGGTCACCGACCCGTGCATCGCCGCCTGGATCTCCGCCCCCGTCGGCCAGATGTCCTTCAGGTACACCGGCGCGCCGTCGCGATCCGTGCCGAGCGGCTCTGTCGTCAGATCCACGTTCATCGAGCCGGCGAGCGCATAGGCCACGACGAGCGGCGGCGAGGCCAGGTAGTTGGCGCGCACGTCCTGCTGGATGCGGCCTTCGAAGTTGCGGTTGCCCGAGAGCACCGACGCGACGACGAGCCCGCGCTCGCGCACCTCGGCGGCGACCTCGTCGGGCAGCGGGCCGCTGTTGCCGATGCAGGTCGTGCAGCCGTAGCCCACGAGGTTGAACCCGAGCGTGTCGAGGTACGGCTGCAGCCCGGAGGCGTTGAGGTACTCGGTGACGACCTTCGAGCCCGGTGCGAGGCTCGTCTTCACCCAGGGCTTGCTCACGAGCCCCCGCTCCACGGCCTTCTTCGCCACCAGCCCGGCGCCGATCATCACGCTCGGATTGGAGGTGTTCGTGCAGCTCGTGATCGCGGCGATCACGACGGACCCGTGTTCAAGCTGCGTAGCCGTCGCGACGGCCGTGCCGCCGCCCTTCGGGGCCGTCTTCACGCCCTTGCTCAGCTCCTCGAGCGCGCCGGCGAACGACGCCTTGGCGGCCGTCAGCGCGACGCGGTCCTGGGGGCGCCGCGGGCCGGCGAGGCTCGGCACGACGGTGCCGAGGTCGAGTTCGAGCGTGTCGGTGTAGACCGCGTCCGGCGTCTCGTCGGTGCGGAAGAGCCCCTGCGCCTTCGCGTACGCCTCGACCAGCGCGATCTGCGACTCCTCCCGGCCGGTCAGCCGGAGGTAGTCGAGCGTCATCGCATCGATCGGGAAGATCGCCACCGTCGCGCCGTACTCCGGGCACATGTTCCCGAGCGTGACGCGGTCCGCGATCGTCAGATGACGGAGGCCCTGGCCGAAGAACTCGACGAACGCGCCGACCACGCCGCGCTTGCGCAGCGCCTCGGTGATCGTCAGCACGAGGTCCGTGGCCGTCGCGCCCTCCGGCAGGCGGCCGGTCAGGCGGTAGCCGACCACAGGGGGGATGAGCATCGAGCTCGGCTGGCCGAGCATGGCCGCCTCGGCCTCGATGCCCCCGACGCCCCAGCCCACCACGCCCAGGCCGTTCACCATGGTCGTGTGCGAGTCGGTCCCGAAGAGCGTGTCCGGGAACGCCACGCCCTGCTCGGTGCACACGACGCGGGCCAGGTACTCGATGTTGACCTGGTGGACGATGCCGGTTTCGGGGGGCACGACGCGGAAGTTGTCGAGCGCCGTCTGTCCCCAGCGCAGGAAGACGTAGCGCTCGCGGTTCCGGTGATACTCGAGCGTCGCGTTCAGCTCCACGGCGCCCGCGGTACCGAAGTGATCGACCTGCACGGAGTGGTCGATGACGAGTTCGACCGGCTGCAGCGGGTTGACCTGCTGCGGATCGCCGCCGAGTGACGCCACCGCGTCGCGCATGGCGGCGAGGTCCACGACACACGGCACGCCAGTGAAATCCTGCAGGAGCACCCGCGCCGGCATGAAGGAGATCTCCTTCGCCGCGGCCGACGCCGTGTCCCACCCGGCCAGCGCCTCGATGTCCCCGGCCTTCACGAACGCGCCATCCTCGCGGCGCAGCAGGTTCTCGAGCAGGATCTTCAGCGAGAACGGCAGCCGTTCGACGTGCGGAAACGCGCGCGCCAGGGCGGGGAGGCTGAAGTAGTCGACCGTCTGGCCCCCAGCAGTCAGGGGGGTGCGTGTCTTGAACGTATCGAGGCTTGGCATGGTGGCGTCGGTCTCCGGGTGTGAAACGGTTGATGATAGCCCAGCTCACCGGTTCCCGGCCACCCGGTGCCGCGGATCCGTCCTACAAGCCGACGAACAACGAGAGCGCGGCCGCCGGATACCGGCGTGACTGGCCGGCGAACTCGACGCCCTCCCGGCGCACATGGTACCGAACCTCGCCGCGCAGCCCCAGACCGCGGCCGAGGCCCTGGCCGCCGCGGAGCCAGTAGCGCACCCCGGCGCCCACGTGGAAGAGCTGGCCCGTCTCGACACGCGTGCGATCGTCGTAGAGCTGGCGGAGGTAGCCGCCGCCCACCGACAGGTAGGGCCGTGCGTGCGGCCCGATCGCCAGGCGCGACAGCTGCCAGACGACCGCGGCATCAATCACATACTGCTCGAGGCGCGAGTCGTCGAGGGTCACCGCCGGCGACTCGGCATCGCCATCAATCGAGACCGTGAGGCCCGGCCGGCTGAAGGCGCCGCCCACTTCGACGGCCACCGAGGCCGACAGGGGCCACGCGACGCGCGCCTCCACGCCCGGCGCCCGGTTCATCTCGGTGGACGTCCGGAACAGGGTGAATGGCGGCGGTGACGTCGTGCCGGGCACATTCTGCCGCAGGTCGGCGGCCGCCTCGCCGATCGGGTAGCCGCCGCTCACCACGCCGCCCACGGTGATCGACGGACGGCCCGGCCGGAGGTGCGGCGCGGTCTGCCCCGTCTGCGCAGCGCCGTCGGCCGCGGGGACGGCGACGAGCGCCAGCGCCAGGGCGAGGAACCGGGCCGTCATCGAGGCCTCACCTGGATCTCGACCGGCGCCGACGTGCCGCCCGCCGGCGCCACGACGAGGCGCGGCGCGTAGGTGACCCCGAAGTCGATGTCGACCGTGCGCTCCGAGAAGAACCCCTCCACATCCGCATCGTCGAGCGGTTCGGCGCGCAGGATGTACGGCCCCGGCTCGAGTCCGGCAATCACGAACTCGCCGTCGTCACCGAGCGTGAACCCGCCGATGATGACGCCCGTCGTGGGGTTGAACGCCGCGACGTGCACGCCGAAGAGGCCGCGGCCCGCACGCGTGACGCGCCCACGGACCCCGCCCAGCCGCGTGACGGCGCCCGGCGCCGGGTACAGCTGCAGCAACCCCGCCACATCGTCCGGCTGCAGCACGCGGTCGCTGATGCTGCCGGCGCTGAACGCGATCGGGAACATCACGGCGCCCGAGGCAATCACGCGGCGCCCGTCGCCGACCACCTCGGTCTCCCCGAGCGCGGAATGGCCGAGGCCGAGCAGGTGCCCGATCTCGTGCGTGGCGACCGACTCGAGATCCACCCGGCCCGGCTCGCCGCCGGGCGCGACGGACCAGGTGAAGCGGGTGTTGAAGAAGATGTCGGATTCCAGGATGGCGCCGGTGTTCCCGTCGAGCAGAAAGACCGTGGCCCCGAGGACGCGATCGAGATCCGGCCGGTCGAGAAACCCGAGCGTCGAACGGCCGTCCGAGGACAGGGGCGCGGCCACGGTGAAGCCCTGGAACGCGAAGGACGGCGTCTCGGCCTCCGCCGCGGTCCACGTCGCAAACGCCCGCGCGACGACATCGCGAAACTGGAACGCGTCGACGCCGGGGACACCGCGCTCGGTGATGAAGTACGGCAGCGACGCCGCCGTCCACTTCACGTCCACGACCGTCTCGCCCACCCGGGCGCCGAACTTCAGATAGGCCGCGGCCGGCGAGGGCGACCCGAGGGCCAGCATGGCCGCCAGGGCGAGGACGAGCGGCCGGCGGCTCATCGCGCGCCCTCGACGAAGCCGCGCACCTCGGCGGCAAATGCCGTGAATGGCACCGGCCCGCGCGCGGGATCCCCGCGTCCGATCCGGGCCGTCCCGCCCCGCGCGACGATCGGCGGGGGCACGACGAGCGGCGTCCCGCTCCGGGGATCGGGGATCACGCGGAAGACGCCCTGGGCGAGTCCGACCGGGTGGGGAATCGCCGGCGTGGCGCCCTTGAGGAACACCACGACGAGATCGCCCTCGCGAAACGAGGGCACGCCGGGGATGACCATCACGCGGTCGCCCACCTGCCCGCCCGGCACACGAAAGAGCAGGGTCGCGCCGCGCGCCCCCTTCAGGTAGTCGACGGCCTGCACCGTGACGAACGAGTCGATGGTGCGGCGGTCATCGCTCCACGCCGCGCGGACGCCGGCCACGCGCCCGTAGACGATGGTGGACGACTCGGCGACGATCTGGTTGAAGGACGCCGGCAGGTACGTGGTGGCGGTGAGGTGCGCCGCGGCCACGACGAGAAGGCACGCCGTCAGGAGGACTTGCATCCCCGCAGTCTACCGGACTTCGCCGCTCCGCCCGGGGTCAGGCCCGCGGCCGGCGGCCGACGAACAGGTCGAGCGGCCGGTCCACCTCCGAATGCACGAACCGCACGGTGGATGCCTCGAAGCCGGCCTCCGTCAGGACGCGCAGCCAGTCAGCGATTGGAAACAGGCCCTCGCGATGGCGGTCGTGATGGACCGACACCATGCCGTCCGCCTCGCGCAGCATGTACGTGTAGTCCACGGTGTAGCTCGTATCGTCGGGGTTCGGGTCCCAGACCCATTCGAGGAACCGCAGGCCGCGCACGCCGTCGTCGGCGCCCCCGTGATCGGTCGCGGGCTCGAAGGTCTCGCGCACGTAGTCGGGCGCAAAGAGCGCCGCCCCGCCCGGCCGGCAATGCACCCACACCGTCGCGACGGCCTGCCGCAGGTCCTCGAGCGTCGTCATGTAGCAGACGGCGTCGTGCACGAAGACCAGATCGAACTCGCGGCCGAGGCGCACCGTCCGCATGTCACCCTCGTGGTGCTCGCACTCCGGGTTGAGCACGCGGCTGTGGGCCAGCATGCCGGGCGCCGGATCGACGAGGGTGCACTGGAACCGCCGTTTCAGGAACGACGCGTTGTTGCCGCCGCCGCTGCCCAGTTCCAGCAGCGTCCGCGGCTCGCCGTCGCAGGCATCGATCAGCGCCTGTGCGTAGACCCCGGCCTCTTCTTCGTACTCCGAGGGCGGCGACAGCAGCGGCCACCAGCCCGCGAGATCTGTATAGAGCCTCAGTGGCGGTTGCATGAGGCGACCTCCAGCACCGCCTCGGCGGCGCGCGCGCTCGCGCCCGGCGGCCCCAGCCTGGCGCGCGTCTCGGCGAGGCGCGCCTGCATTGTCGACCAGCGGTCGCGGTCCGTCAACAGCGAGACGGTCTCGGCGGCCACGCGCTCCGGTGTGCAGGCGTCCTGGATGAGCTCCGGCACGACGCGCGCCCCCGCCACGAGGTTCGCCATCGCATACGTCTGCACCTTCACGAAGGGCTTCCCCAGGGCGTATGTCAGGGGCGACAGCTTGTAGAGCACGACCATCGGACGCGTGTGGAGCGCCGCCTGCACGGTGGCGGTGCCCGACGCCGTCACCACGACATCGCTCGCGGCCAGCACGTCGTCGGCACGGCCGGTCACGAACGAGGCCGGCGGCAGGAGGGCCGCGAGCGGCGCAAACGCGGCGGCGTCGAGGTTCGGCGCGCACGCGACGAGGAACTGGACCGCCGGCACGGCCGCGCGGATCTGCGGCACCGCCTCGGCGATCACCGGCAGCAGCTGGTGCAGTTCGTTCGCGCGGCTGCCGGGCAGCAGCGCGACGGTTGGCCGCGCCGGGTCGAGGCCCGCCTCCGCGAGGACGGCCTCGCGCGGCGTGCCGGCCACCGCCATGTCGACGAGGGGGTGGCCCACGAAGCGCACATCCACGCCCGCACGCTGATAGAGGACCTCCTCGAAGGGGAAGATCGGCAAGGCGCGATCGACGTAGCGCTGGATCGTCTTCATGCGCCCCTGCCGCCACGCCCAGATCTGCGGCGTCACGTAGTAGACGACGGGCACGCCCATCCGCTTGATCTTCGCCAGCAGGTGGAAGTTGAAGTCCGGGAAGTCGATGACGACGAGCGCGTCGGGCCGCGTCTCACGCGCGGCGTCAGTCAGGCGCCGCAACATCCGGAGCGACTGCGGGATGATCCCGATGGCCTCGGTGAGGCCGGTCACGGCGAGCCCGTGGTAGTCGCCGATCAGGCGTCCGCCGGCGGCGCGGAGGTGCGCCCCCCCGAACCCGAAGACGTCCACGTCCGGGCAGGCGGCGCGCAGCGCCGTCGTCAACGCCCCGGCGTACAAGTCGCCGGACGGCTCGCCGCAGGAGATCATGATGCGGGTCATGAGGGGGACCCGGGGCCGGCCGCGCTACTGCGGGCGCGCAAACGTCCCGTCGCCAAACGTGGGATTGAGTTGCAGGTTGGTGATCGTGCGCGCGACGACCACGAGGCCGTCGCGCAGGACGCTCGCCTTGAACGGCAGCACGACGCCGTCCACCGGGCGGAAGTCGTCGTAGCGCTCCTCCGCCGTGAACGTCCGGCCGGCGGCGTGCACGTCGTAGGCGAGCTTGACGAGGCGGCCGGTCGCGCCGTCGAGGAACAGGCGCAGCGGCGGCTGGCCGTCGGCCGACAGGGACACCACGCGCAGCACGCGTCCCTGGAAGCCCTCGTCGGGCAGCAGCGAGGCGTCGTAGGTCCCGGCGCCGGCGGCGGCGAGGAGGGCGATGAGATCGCGGCGCACGCTCGCCTTGAACTCGGCCAGCATCTCGGCGGGCGCGTCCCGTACGCCACCGGGATCGCGGAGCCAGCCGCGCCCGGCAGCATACACCTGCGACAACTGCACGTCGCCGATCGTGGCGTCGACGCGCACGTGGTCGGGGTACTCCACATAGGTGCGCGTCGTCGCCGGCATCTCGCCGTCCGGCGTGGCCAGCACGGTGTCCGCGTCCGCGATGAACCCCTTCACGGCCGTGAGCGCGTCGAGCCCGCCATGTGCCTCGATGGCCCGCCTCAGGAGCTCGCGCGCCCGCGCGTCGCCCTCCGGCTGCACGCCCATCCCCTCACCGTAGGCGGCCGGCGCCAGGTGTCCCGCGAGCCACGGCGCCCGTCCGCCGCCGCGCGGGTCCGCGAGGCTGCGGCCACCGGCCTGGGGTTCCCGGCCGCCCGGCACCGGCACACCCGCGCGCCGCAGATCCGCGGCCAGCAGATCGATCTCGCCGATCGGAATCCGCTCGTACTCCGGGAACCCGATCCCGCGCAGATCCTTCACGAAGCTGTCGGCGTTGCCCACCAGAACGATGGCGAGGCGGTCGGGCCGCAGGTAGCTGCGTGACACCCGCTGGATGTCGGCCGGCCCCACCGACGTCACCCGCTCGCGATAGGTCTCGAGTTCGCTGACCGGCAGGTCGTAGAACACCGTATTGAGCACCTGCGTCGCGATCGCGTCCGGCGTCTCGATCGTGAGCGGGAAGTTGCCCGCCATGTAGGCTTGCGCGCCCTCGAGCTCCGCCGGCCAGACGCGCTCCCGCTGGAGCCGGCTGAACTCATCCACCATCAGCCGCAGGGCCTCGCCCGTCGCTTCGGTCCGCGTTTCGGTCTCGGCGACAATGCCGCCGGCGAACTTGTAGGTGTTGAGATCGGCCGAGGCGCCGTAGGTGAGCCCGCGCTCCGACCGCAGCATCCGCTGGACGCGGTTCGCGCCCTCGCCGCCCAGGATGCGCACCGCCTGATCGAGCGCCACGTAGTCGTCGTGCTTGCGCGGGATCCCGAGCTGCCCCACGCGAATCGACGTCTGCACGGCATCGGGCTTGTCGACCACGATGACGCGGCGCGTCGGCGGCGGCGGCTCGATCGGCGCAAACACCGGCACCTCGCGCGGGGCCCAGTCCGCGAACACACGGCGCACGCCCGCGAACGCCTCGTCGGCCGTCACGTCCCCGACGATGGCGATGACCATGTTGTTGGGGGCGAACCAGGCGGCGTGGAAGTCCACGACGTCCTGGCGGGTGAGCGCCGCCAGCGAGGCCGCCGTGCCGGTGCCCGGCATCCCGTAGGGATGGAAGCCGTAGATGAGACGGTCGATGATCCGGGCCGCCACGGCGCCGGGATCCTCGGCCGCGACGGTGAGCCCCGAGAGCGCCTGCGCCCGCTGACGCTCGACCTCGTCCTCGGCGAACGCCGGCCGGCGCACGAGGTCGGCAATCAGGTCGAGCGCGAGCGGCAGGTCGTTCTTCATGACCACCGCGTTGACGAAGCTCAGGTCGGTCCCGGCGCCCGCGCCGAGGATGCCCCCGACGAAGTCGATCTGGTCGGCAATCTGCTCCGAACTGCGCGTCGTCGTGCCTTGATCGAGCAGCGAGGCCGTGAGCATCGCCACGCCCAGCTTGTCCTTCGGATCCTGCGCCGCGCCGGCCCGGACGAGCAGCCGCACGCTGACGGCGGGCTGCTCGTGATGGCTGACCAGCACCACCTGCATGCCGTTGTCGAGTTTGCGAATCTCGTACGGCGGGAAGTTCACGGGCCGGGCCTCGAGGGGCCGCGGCGGCCGCTCCGAGGGCCAGCGCAGGGCCTGCGCCGCGATGTCCGTCGACGCCACCGACACACACAGCCCGCCCACCATGAGGGCCAGCGCCACATACGCCAGATACGGAGTCCGGGAAGTCATCATTCGCTGTTCGCTATTCGCTGTTCGCTGTTCGCAATTCGCAATTCGCTGTTCGCTATTCGCAGCTGTTCGCTGTTCGCTGTTCGCTGTTCGCAATTCGCTGTTCGCGCTCGACCTACTGGCCTGAGCCGCGCGGCAGCACATGCAGCACGAGACGGGTCTCGGGCTTGAAGTAGGTGTTGGCGACGCGCTGCACGTCCTCGCGGGTGATGTTCTGGAAGATGTGGAACTCCCCGTCGGCGGTCGTGATGTCGGCGTGCAGCACCTCGGCGTGGGCCAGGTGCGTGGCCTTCTGCTGCAGCGATTCGCGCCCGATGATGTAGTCGCGCGCAAACTGGTTCTTCGCGCGCTGCAATTCACGCTCGGTGATGCCGTCGGTCTTGAGCTTGTCGAGCTCCGCAATCAGCGCGCGCTCGACCTCGGCGACCGACTGCCCGGGATTGACCAGGGCCACCGCATAGAACAGGTTCGGGTGCTCGATGATGTTCGCACCGCCGAAGGCCGTCAGCGCCAGGCCGGTGTCGTAGACGAGCCGCCGGAAGATCCGGGAGCTCTGCCCATCCGACAACACCTTCGACACGATGTGCAGCGGGTAGGCATCGGGGTGGCCGTCGTAGGTGATGTGATGCGCGACGACCACCGCCGGCAGCGGCCACGCCTCCTCGACCACCACGCGCTTCTCGCGCGTCTGCGGCGGCTCGCGGGGGATGTCGCGCGGGACCTCGCGTTCGGCCTTCGGAATCCGGCCGAAATACCGCGTGACCATCTGCTGCGTCTCGGCCATGTCGAAGTCGCCCGCTACGACCATCGTTGCGTTCGCCGGCACGTAGTACGTCCGGTGGAACTCGCGGACGTCGTCGATGGTGGCCGACTCGAGATCGGCCATGCTGCCGATCACCGGATGGCGGTAGGGATGCGTCGTGAAGGCGTTCGCGTAGATGATCTCGTTGAGCCGGCCGTAGGGCTGGTTCTCGATCCGCATCCGGCGCTCTTCCTTCACCACCTCGCGCTCGTTGATGAACGTCCGCTCGTCCACGCGCAGCGTGGCCATGCGGTCGGCCTCCATCCAGAGCACCATCGGCAGGAAGTGCGACGGCACCGTCTGCCAGTACACGGTGGCGTCCTCGTTCGTGTAGGCGTTGGCGCGGCCGCCCACCGACGAGATCATCGAGGTGTGCTGCTCGGGCTCGACGTTGCGCGAGCCCTTGAACATCATGTGTTCGAACAGGTGCGCGAAGCCGGTGCGCCCCGGGCGCTCGTCCTTCGACCCGACGTGATACCAGAGCTGGACGTGCGCGATCGGCGTGGAGTGGTCCTGGTGATAGATCACCGTCAGCCCGTTCGGCAGCTGCACGCGCTCGTACTGGAACGGCGGGGGCGCGGCCGCCGTGGACGGCGCCGGCGCCGCCGCGGCGGGCGCCTGCACCGCGGCCTCGAGCCGCACGGTGGCGTCGAGGGGCAGGCCGGACGCCACGAGGAACGTACCAGACGCGACGGCCACACCGGCCGCGCGCACCAGCCACGAGAGGAGGCGGCGCGTGGGGAAATGACGCATGGAACCTGTCCGGATTATGGCACGCCTCCGCGGCGGTCCGTTTCGAGGGCGGCCAGCCGCGCTTCCAGCTCGGCCACGCGCTTCCGCAGGTCGGGCAGCTTGCGGAACAGCACCGACGCCTTCCGCCACTCGCGGTTGGGAATCGCCGGATAGCCGGTGACGAACGCGCCGGCGTCGAGCGAGTTGGTGACGCCCGACTGCGCCGACGCCATCGCGCCACGGCCGAGGGTGATGTGTCCGGTGACACCGACCTGCCCGCCGAGCATCACGTTGTCCTCGAGCACCGTGCTCCCCGCGATCCCGACCTGCGCCGCCAGCAGCACGTTGCGCCCGAGCACCACGCCGTGCGCGATCTGGACGAGGTTGTCGATCTTCGTCCCCGACTTGATGCGTGTCTCCCCCACCGCCGGCCGGTCGATGGTCGAGTTCGCGCCGATCTCGACGTCGTCTTCGATCACCACGAGGGCCGCCTGCGGGATCTTCTCGTGCGTCCCGTCCTCACGGTGGGCGAAGCCGAAGCCGTCGCTCCCCACCACCGCCCCGTTCTGCAGGATGACGCGGGCGCCCAGCCGGCAGCGCTCTCGTATTGAGACGTGCGGGTACAGCAGGCAGTCTGGCCCGAGTTCGGCCTCCGGGCCGATCACGACGTGGGGATGGAGGATGGCACGGTCGCCGATCCGCGCGCCCGCACCGATGACGACGAAGGGGCCGATGGCCACGTCCTCGCCAATCGTGGCATCCGGCGCGACCGCGGCCAGCGGATGCACGCCGGGCGCGGGCCGGGTGTCAGGCAGCAGCGCCTGCGCCGCGCGCGCGAACGTCAGATACGGGTTGTCCGCCCGCAGCACGGCGCACGGCGCCCCGTCGACGCCCACGGCGGCGATCACCGCCGTGGCGCGCGTAGCCGCGAGCGCCCCTGTGTACTTGGGATTGGCAAGAAAGGTCAGGTCGCCGGGACCGGCCTGCTCGAGCCCGGCCACCCGGTCCACCTCGAGGCGCCCGTCGCCTTCGAGGCGGCATCCCAGCCGGCTCGCGAGCTCCTGGAGCGTCACCGGTCGAGAATATCACGCAGTGGGCACGGCCACCCGCTCGAAGAACGTGGCGAGGTGCTGCAGCCGGAGACGCGCGGCGATGTCGTGCACGTGACGTTCACGGGCCGGTGGCCCGAGCTCCAGCGCCTGCCGCAGCTCGGCCAGCGCCGGATTCGGCGTCACCAGCCAGGTCACCGCGCGCAGCCCGCGCCGGGCGCCGCGCATCGACAGGAAGTGGCTCACGACCGTGAAGGTGAAGTAGTAGCCAATCAGGTTCGGGCCCGGGATCGGGATCAGCACGATCGCGAACGCCAGGCCGACCGCATGCACCGCCAGCCAGCGCAGATGCCGGTCGGCATCCCGCTGCAGTCCCTCGCGGATGATCCGGGCGGCCTGGGCCGGATCCAGATCGGAGGGCGCCTGGACATCGACGGACGCGGTGCGGCGCAGGTGCCACAGCAGCCGCTGCTCGGCGATCTGCTCGACCACCCACCGCAGGATGCGCCGCTTCGTCCGCCCCGCCCACCCCTGGCTGACGGGTTCCGCCACATCGTGGTGGCGGCGATGGCGCTCGTTCTCGGCCTCGCGCAGAATCTCACTGAACTGACGGCGCAGGCCGCGGAACCACGTCCCGTCCTCCTCGTCCTCGATCGCCTCGTCGGCGCCCGGCTCGAAGTAGAGCTCGTATCGCGCGGCGCCGACGGGAATCAGGAACACTTCCATACAGGAGAGGACGAAGGATCGGGGACGGCGGTTGCTTACGGCTGGGGCGGACGGGGAATCCGGCGCGGACGCCGCGGCGTCTCGAGCGGCACCTCGGGGCGGCCGGCCGCCTCCCAGGCGCCGATGATGAAGGCGGCGACCGCCGAGATCGACTCGTTCACCCGGCGCTCCAGGATCGGACCGGCGCCGGCCTTAAACGCCTCGAAGTAGCCGTCGTCGTAGAACTCACGGCCCGCGACGGCGGCCTTGTCGGCCGCGAGGACGCCGTCGGTCAGTGTGACGCCGACGAGCAGCGTCTCGAAGATGGCATCCCGCGCGTTGGTGACAGCGACGGGGGCGGCCGGGGCGATCGTCAGGCGGGGCCGTTCCCGCTCGAAGAGCTGTGACTCGAAGCGCGAGTGCACGCCCCGCTGGTTGGTGAGCTGGCCGTCGTAGTTGAGCACGGCGTGGAACGGCACGTGGGCGTCGCTCACGTAGTGCGCGAGCACCGCCGAGTAGAACGCGATGTTGTCGAGTGCGTACGGCGCCTCGGCCACCGACGCGAAGGCGCGCGTCAGCTCGCCGTGGAACTCCGCCGTGCGCCACGGCAGCGTGCCGTAGCGATCCACGGTCTCCTTGCCGAACTTCGCCACCGCGCGGTCGTAGTCGCGGGGCAGCGCGTCGAAGGGATAGGGCCCGTAGCCCTCCCAGTCCATGTCGAGGAAGTGATTCGGCGGCTCCGCGAGAAATCCCGCCGTCCGCCACAGATCCGGATCCACGGACCGCTCGACGATGAAGGCGCGGCGCGACTCGAAGAACGGCTTCAGGGCCGGCGGCAGCAGCGCGATCGCGCGGTCGACGATGAAGCGATGCGCCTCGAAACTCCACGCGGCAGCGGGCGTCGGCGCCATCAGCAGGGCGAGCACGGCGGCGAGCAGGCGGATGCGCATCCACCCATTGTAAGGCCTCGGCGTACCGTCCGGCGGGCGTTTACACGGGCGGCACGACGGTCAACAGGTCGCCGTCGGCCGCGTAGCGGCGCGTCTCCCCCACCTCGAGGACGGCGAAGCGATCCGCCTCGACCCCCGCGGCGCCGCGCGCCTCGTGCAACGCCTCCACGGGGGCGTCGAACGGCTCGTCGGTCAGCTGGAAGGTGCCGAAGTGCATCCCGAGGCTGTGGCTCGCGGCCAGATCGAGGTGAGCCCGCACCGCATCCTCCGGGTTCAGGTGCGCCACCTCCATGAACCACCGGGGCTCGTACGCCCCGATGGGAAGCAGCGCGAGATGCGGCGCCCCGAGCCGCGCGCGGATGTCGCGGAAGTGTCCCGCATAGCCGGTATCGCCGGCGAAGTAGAGGCGGAGCCGCTCCACCTCGAGGTAGAAGCCGCCCCACAGGGTGCGGTTGCGGTCGAACGGCGTCCGCGCCGAGAAGTGCTGCGCGGGCGTGAACGTCGCGACCGCCTGGTCGCCAATCCGGAGCGACTCGTCCCAGTCGAGTTCGGCGACCCGCCGCAGGCCCAGGCGTGCGAGGACCGCCTTGTTGCCGAGCCCGGTGAGGAAGAGCGGCTGGAACCGGGCGTCGAGCCGGGCGAGCGCCGCCACGTCCATGTGGTCGTAGTGGTTGTGGCTGAGCAGGACGACGTGCACCTCGGGCAGGTCTTCGAAGGCGAGCCCCGGGGGCCGGACACGGCGCGGTCCCGCCCAGGTGACAGGACTGGCGCGCTCGGCGAACACCGGATCCGTCAGCCAGGTCAGCCCCGCGGTCTGCAGCAGGAAGCTGGCGTGGTTGACGAACGTGACGGCCACCTGCCCGGGCTCGACCGCCTCGGGCAGATCCGGCCGCGCCGTGTTCGCGACCGACGCCGGCCAGCGTGCCGCCTTCCGGGTGAGGAACCACCGCGCGACATGCGCCAGCCCCCGGTCAGCCTTGGCCACCTGGTTGACGAACCGACCCCCCGCCCTCGGCGCCCCCATCAGAACGGGATCCGCAAAGGGAGGGTCCCTGGTCTATTCGATGGCAATGGTTTCACGAGCCCAGCCGTCCTGGGCGTCGCCGGCGTAACGGGCGTCGTTGATGTGCACGAGCGTCCGGCCACCGATCCGCTCGACCACGAAGAACGGAAACCTCGACCACCCCAGGTACTGCTGTCCCCGCGCCGTTCGGGCCGCGATGGCCACCGCCGGATCGTCGCGGTTGATCGCCAGGCCAAAGCCGGCCGGGCGGAAGTGCGGCCGTGGCTCGAACCAGACGAACCCCTTCTCGTAGCGATCCCCCGTGTCGATCAACACCTCACGCGCGAACGGATTCGCCCACACCGGCGTCACCATGAACCGCGTCTCGGGCGGCAGGCCCGCGCGCACGAGGCCGGCCTCGACGGCGGATCGCGCCACCAGATTCGAGGCCAGCATCAGACTCACGTAGACCGCCGCCAGCCCCAGGCCGAGGCGCGCCGCACGCGCCGGCCGGGCGTGGCCGCGACGCGCGCGCCATCGTGCGGCGACGATTGCCCCCCCGAGCAGCACGTACATCCAGGGGTCGACGATGTACAGCGCGTCGCCGTAGTACCACTCCTCCGAGAACGGCATCAGCAGCCGGATGCCGTAGCTGTTGAGGAAGTCGAGCACCGGGTGTGACAGCGCCCCGATGTAGGCCAGCAGCACGAGCCCCGCCCACGACGCCGGCGGGGGCGCGTGGGCGCGCCGCTGACGCACGATGCGGTCCCAGGCGAACATCAGGCCCGCCAGCGCCAGGGGCAGCACGACGAGGCCGATCGGCCCATGCGTCCATCCCCGCCGCACGTGCACCGCGAGCGCGTCGGTGGCGTAGGCCAGCACGTCCACGTCGGGCACATTGGCCGCGAGGAGCAGCGTGGCCATGCCGAGCGACGTACGCGTCTTGAGTCCGGCCTCGCCGAGCGCGGCGCCGGCCAGCGTGTGACACACCGGATCCATCAGCGATGCCGGAGCGCGTCGTCCCGCAGATCCTTCCGCAGCACCTTGCCGACGGGCGATTTCGGCAGCTCGTCACGGAAGTGCACGTGCTTGGGGATCTTGTAGTTGGTCAGCGACTTCCGGCAGTGCGCCTGCAGCACCTCGGCGGTCACCGACGCATCCTTGCGCACGACGTACGCGCAGACGACTTCGCCGGTGGTCTCGTCGGGGGCTCCGACCACGGCGACGTCGCCCACGCCGGGGTGCTCGGCGAGCACCGCCTCCACCTCGTTCGGGTACACGTTGAACCCGCTCACCAGAATCATGTCCTTCTTGCGATCGACGATGAAGAAGTAGCCCTCGTCGTCCATCGTGCCGATGTCGCCGGTCGAGAGCCAGCCGTCCTTCAGCACGCGCGCGCTCTCGTCGGGCCGCTGCCAGTACTCCCGCATCACCTGCGGTCCCTTGACCAGGATCTCGCCCGCCTCTCCGGGCGGCACGTCGTGCCCTTCCGGATCGACGATGCGGATGTCGGTGCCCGGCGCCGGCACGCCGATGGACGCGAGCTTGTCGCGGTGGAACGGGTTGAGGGTCACCACCGGTGAGGTCTCCGTGAGACCGTAGCCCTGGTAGATCGGCGTGCGGGTCATGGCGGCCCACCGTTCGCCGACCGCCGGCACGAGCGCCATCCCGCCCGCGAGCGCCCCCTTGAACGCCCAGTCCTGCTTGGCCTGGAACCACGCTTCGTTCATGAGCCCCGCAAACAGGGTGTTGACGCCGGTGAACCACGTGATGCGTTCCGAGGTCATCACGCCCTGGAGGTTCGTCAGCGGCCGCGGACTCGGGATCAGGATGTTGCGGCCGCCGAGCGTGAAGAAGATCATGAGGTTCGCCGTGAACGCGAAGATGTGGTACAGCGGGAGCGCCGTGAGCATCACCTCCTCGCGCTCGACCGCGCGCACCTTCCACATCTCGAGGCTCTGCACGACGTTGCTCAGGAGATTGCCGTGCGTCAGCACGGCCCCCTTGCTGACGCCGGTCGTGCCGCCGGTGTACTGCAGCGCGGCGATGTCGTCCGGCCCAAGGGTCGCCGCGTAGAGCCGGGCGTCCGCGCCGGAGCGGATCCGCGCGCGCCCGGCGGCGATCGCCGCCAGGAACCCCGTGTGCGCGAAGGGAATCGCGGGGATCTGCTTCCTGACGTACCTCTGCACGCTGCGGACGACGAAGCGCTTGAGCGGCGACAGCAGGTCGGCGATGTTGACAATCACGACCTTGGTGATCTGCGTCTTCGGCAACGCCTCGACCGCGCGGTCCGCGAACAGGTCAATCAGCACGAGCCCCGTCGCGCCGCTGTCGGCAAACTGGTGCGCCATCTCCGTGGCGGTGTAGAGCGGGTTGGTGTTGACCATCACCAGCCCCGCCTTGAGCGCGCCGAACACCGCGACCGGATAGGCCAGGCAGTTCGGCATCTGCAGCGCCAGGCGGTCGCCCGCCTTGAAGCCGGCCACCTCGCGGAGGTACACGGCAAAGGCATCGGACAGCTCGTCGACCTCGGCGAACGTCAACTGCCCACGCGTGCCGTTGGGCAGGATGAGCGTGAACGCCTCGAGTTCGTGGTACTTGGCCGCCGACTCGCGCACCATCGCGGCCAAATTCGGCCACGTGAGCGGCGGCATGTCCTTGCTGGTCTCGGGCGCGTAGTGCGTCACCCATGGACGGGCAGCAGTCATCGGGGCTCCTTCAGAACGGTGGCTCTCGGCGATCGGCGATCAGCGATCGGCTCTCGGCTCTCGGCTCTCGGCTCTCGGCTTTCGGCTTTCGGCTTTCGGCTCAATCTGCAATCTGCAATCTGCAATCTGCAATCTATTGAACTACCACCCCATCACGTATCGCTCGCGGCGGACATCGGCGCCGCCACGCAGGACCCCGGTGGCGGGGTGTACGCCCACCGCCGTGATCCCCGTGCTCATGCCGTAGGGACCGAGGACGCGCAGGAGGTGGCCGCGCGCCGTCAACGCCTCTCTGACCGCGGGCGGCACCCGGTCCTCCACCTCGAGCACGTTCGGCTCGCTGCGGTGATCGTCAAACGAACTGAACGGGTGCAGCGAGTTGACCCGCGGCCGCTCGATGGCCGCCTGCAGCGGCAGGTCGAACACCATCAGGTTCAGCAGCACGTTCAGGATCTGCTGATCCTGGCTGTCGCCGCCGGGCGTGTTCACCGACAGGAACGGCACGCCGTCCTTCAGCACGATCGTCGGCGTGAGCGTCGTGCGCGGCCGCTTGCCCCCGACGAGGACGTTCGGGCTCAGGGGATCGAGGTCGAAGATCTGCATGCGGTTCGACATCGGCACGCCGGTGTCCCCTGCGATGAACGCGCCCCCGAGCAGCCAGCCCGACGACGGCGTCGAGCTGAAGAGGTTGCCGGCGGCGTCGACCACGCTGATGCCCGTCGTGTCGCCGGGCTCACGCCCCGAGGGCACGCCCTGCGCGGCCGGCACATAGCGGCGGGCCGGCGGAGGCAGGGGATCGTGCGGATACGGGTCGCCGACGCGGTGCTCGGCCGAGGCCGCCGCCCCGATCAGGCCCCGGCGCTCCGCCGCGTAGGCCTTCGAGAGCAGGCCGGTCACGGGCACGCGGGCGAAGTCGGGATCCCCGTAGTACGCGTTGCGATCCGCGTAGGCGAGCTTGATCGCTTCGTGCACCGTGTGGATGTAGTCCGCCGAGTTGTGGCCCATGCCCGCGAGGTCGAACCCCTCGAGGAGGTTGAGCGTCTGGAGCAGCACGGGCCCCTGGTTCCACACGCCGGCCTTGTAGACGTCATAGCCGTGGAACGATGTCGTGGCCGGCGCCTCGACGCGCCCGCGAAACGCCGCGAGATCGTCTTCGCTCAGGACGCCGCCCGCCGCCCGCGTCGCCTCGGCCATCCGGCGCGCGATGTCGCCGGTGTAGAACGCGTCGCGCCCCGCGCGAATTGCCGCCGCGCGATCCCCCGTGGCGGTCCACGCCGCCGATTCCGCCGCCACGAGCGCGCGCATCGTGCGCGCGAGGTTCGGCTGCCGGAACATCTCGCCCACCGCCGGGATGTCCGCCTCCGGATAGTAGGTGCGCGCCGTCCACTCGTAGGCCTCGGACGCGGCCCGCTCGCGCACCAGCACGTTGCGGAGGAACTCGTACATCGGGAAGCCGTCGGCGAGCGCAATCGCCGGCGCCATCACCTCGCCGAGGCGCATCGTGCCGTACTGCTCGAGCGCGAGGGCCATCGCGTCCACCACCGCCGGCACCGTCGCGGCGAGGGGGCCGTTCCCGTCCACCTTGCCTTTGGCCGCGAAGAGCGCGGGCGTGGCCGCCTTCGGCGCCGGCCCCTGTCCGTTGATGACGACGACGCGCGTCGTGCGCGCGTCGTAGATCATCGTGGGCGCCTCGCCCCCGAAGCCGAAGTGCGAGATCTCGACGACGGCCGCGGCGAAGACGGCGGCGACACCCGCGTCCACGGCATTGCCGCCGCGCTCGAGCATCTGCAGCCCCGCGGCCACCGCATAGTGACGCCCGGCGGCGACGATGCCGTGCGTCCCGAGGATCTCCGGCCGCATCGTCTCCTCGGCAGAGGCGGGGATCCGCGTGGGCTCGGGGACAGAGGGCTGCTGAGGCATCGCAGAGAGGGAGAGACCGCCGGCCAGGCACCATGCCAGAACGCGCATTGGCGGATTCTACCCGGCGCGCCGCAGACTGGAACGAATTTCCGTTCGCGAGGTGCCGATGTGACCCATTCCGGACTGTTTGCCGGCGCCTGTCCGGGTACACTTCTTGCGACGCCGTCTCCGGATGAGCCGCCCGAGGAACCCGCCGTTGACCAGAGAGCCGCTTACGATCTGCCGGACGCACGCCGCCTTCGCCACCCTGGTGTGCGCGCTCCTCGTCGGCGCCGGGTGCTCACGCGCCGTCGACTCCCCCACCGGCCCGTCGCCCGGTGACACGGTGGGCTACAGCGCCATCGGCGCGTCGGACGGGATCGGGTTCGGCGGGACCGTGCCGTGCGTGCCATTCACCGAGTGCCCGAACGGCACGGGTTACGTGCAGCGGCTCGGGCGCCGCCTCCAGGAACGCGGTTCCGTCAGCCTGCTGAACCTGTCGATTCCCGCGGCGGTCCTGAGTCCCACGATCGAGGCGATGGGACGCGACCTCGGCCGGACCGTCCCGGCCAACTTCCTCGAGCGCCAGGCGCCGTTTGTGGCGACCGGCGCCTCGGTGGTCACCATCTTCGCGGGCGGTAACGATAGCAATATCCTGGCGCTGTCCGTGCGGGCCGGGGCGGGTGGCGGCGACGTTCGCGGCTACCTCGACGCGCAGATCCGTCAGTGGGGTGACGACTACGTGACCCTCGTCCGTCGCATCCGCGAGCGCGCGCCGAATGTGCGCATCGTCGTGCTGAACCTGCCGAACCTGGCCGGCGCGCCCTACGCGGTCGGGGAGTCGGCGGCCAACCGCTCGGTCCTGCAGTACATCTCGGTTGGGCTGACCGACCGCACCAATGCCCTCACCGCCCAGAACGTCGTCGTCGTCGACCTCCTGTGCCGGAGCGACATCTACTCGGCGGCCAACTTCTCGTCGGACGGGTTCCACCCGAACGATGCCGGCTACGCCCTGATGGCCGAGGCCCTGTGGCCGTATTTGCTGACCGGCAACGCCCCGCCGCCGCCCGCCTCGTGCGCCGCCCGCACGCTCGCCCCTGCGTTCTAGCGTCCTGGTAGATCGTCAGCGACATTCTTTTATGCCCCCGCTCGCCGGCCCCCTTCAATGGCCGAGCTTGGTCATTCGGCCTAGCGATGCGTTCGCATATTTGTGTGTAATTTGCATTCCCGGGGAAGCATTTTGCATTTAATGCGACGTGTATCGGCACCAAATCAGTCATTTATTGCATGGTGACGTCCTACTCGTGCATAATCAGCACTTCGATTGGCGCGCTTTGCGCCACCACTACCTCCAACCTCGGCGGCACGGCAAAGAAGGGACGGCACATCGATGGGCTCCGCAGCACTGGGCGAGGCAATCCGCAATATTCGGGACTGGGCGATGCACGAGGGCCGGGCGGTCACGACGCCGGCGCGCGTCGGCGAGATCTTCGGCAGCTTCGTCTTCAATGACAAGACGCAGCAGGCACGCCTCCCCAAGGGCGTCTACAAGTCGCTGCGCGAGACCATCACGCAGGGCCGCCCCCTGGACATCTCGACGGCGGACGCGATCGCCTCGGCGCTCAAGGACTGGGCCATCGAACACGGCGCGTCGCACTACACGCACTGGTTCCAGCCGATGACCGGCATCACGGCCGAGAAGCACGACTCGTTCTACGCGCCGACCGGCGACGGGCGGGCGATGGCCGAATTCAGCGGCAAGGAACTCGTGCGGGGCGAGCCCGACGCGTCGAGCTTCCCGTCGGGCGGCATGCGCAGCACGTTCGAGGCGCGCGGCTACACCGCGTGGGATCCGACGAGCCCGCCGTGGCTCTTCACCAACGGCAACAGCCTGACGCTCGTCATCCCGACCGCGTTCGTCAGCTGGACCGGGGAGGCGCTCGACAAGAAGACGCCGCTGCTCCGCTCGATGGAGGCGCTCTCGACGCAGGCCGTCCGCGTGCTGCGCCTCTTCGGCTCCACGGCGAGCCGCGTGACGGCGACGTGCGGTCCCGAGCAGGAGTACTTCCTGATCGATCGCAATTTCTACTTCGCGCGCCCCGACCTCATCAACGCCGGCCGCACGCTGTTCGGCGCGCGCCCGCCGAAGGGCCAGGAGCTCGAGGACCAGTACTTCGGCTCGATTCCCGAGCGCGTCCTCGCCTGCATGGCCGAGGCCGAAGCCGAGCTCTACAAGGTCGGCGTGCCGATCAAGACACGCCACAACGAGGTCGCTCCCTCGCAGTACGAAGTGGCGCCGATCTTCGAGAGCGCCAACGTCGCCACCGATCATCAGATGATGACGATGGAGACGCTGAAGCGGGTGGCGGGCAAGTACGGGCTGGCGTGCCTGCTGCACGAGAAGCCATTCGCGGGCGTGAACGGCTCGGGCAAGCACCTGAACTGGAGCATGGCCGACGACCTGGGCAACAACCTGCTGAACCCCGGGGACACGCCGCACGACAACATGCAGTTCCTGTTCTTCTGCGCGGCCGTGCTCCGCGGAGTGGACCGCTTTCAGGGGCTGCTCCGCATGTCGATCGCGCGCGCGGGCAACGACCACCGGCTCGGGGCCAATGAGGCGCCGCCGGCGATCCTGAGCGTCTTCCTCGGCGACATGCTGACCGACATCTTCGAGCAGGTGGAGTCAGGCGGCGCCAAGACGACCAAGCACGGCGGGTTCCTCGACATCGGCGTCTCGGTTCTGCCGCAGCTGCCGCGCGATGCCGGCGACCGGAACCGCACGTCGCCGTTCGCCTTCACGGGCAACAAGTTCGAGTTCCGTGCCGTGTCGTCGAACCAGAACGTCGCCTTCCCCGCCACGTGCCTCAACGTCGCCGTGACCGAATCGCTCGACTACATGGCGGGCGAACTCGAGGGCATGCTGGCGAAGGGCCAGGGACTCGAGGACGCCGTCGGCGCGCTGCTGAAGAAGGTCGTCAAACAGCACAAGCGGATCATCTTCAACGGCAACGGCTACGCCGACGCCTGGCAGAAGGAGGCCGCCACCCGCGGGCTGCTGAACCACAAGGAGACGGTCGCGGCGCTGCCCGAGGTGATCAAGCCCGACGTCATCAAGACGTTCACGAAGTTCAAGGTCCTCAGCGAGCGGGAACTCCACGCGCGCTACGAGGTCAACCTCGAGAACTACGCCAAGACGATCAACATCGAAGCCCAGCTGATGGTGCTGATGGCCAACCGCTACATCCTGCCCGCGGCGCTCGACTACCAGAAGCAGGTGGCGCAGAGCGTGATCGCGGTCAAGCAGGCCGGGGGCGCGAGCAAGGAGGGCAAGAAGCTGCTCACCGATCTCGTGAAGCTCATCGACGGCTTCCGGGCCACGACCGTGCTGCTGGCCAAGGCCCTCGATCACACGAGCCCCTCGACCGAAGCGCACGCGAAGTACATGCGCGACAAGGTCATTCCGCTGTGCATGAAGCTGCGCGACCTCGGCGACCGGCTCGAGGTCATCGTGCCGCACAGCATCTGGCCGCTGCCGACCTATCGGGAGATGCTGTTCATCAAGTAGTCACGCCGGGCGCACCCCGCCCGGACGACATGACGACGGGGGCGGCGCGACTCTTGGGGTCGCGCCGCCCTTCGTGCATAATCGGCAGAACAGAGATGAACGCCCCCCTCCGGACCCTCGCCCTGCTCACCGTGTTGCTCGTGACGGCCGCATGCACCAGTGAGTCCCCGACCGCGCCGACCAGTTCGGCGCCCTTCAGCGCCACCGACCTGCGCGTGGGCACGGGCGCCGAAGCCACCGCGGGACGCCGGCTCACGGTGGACTACGCCGGCTGGATCTACCAGGCCGGAGCGCCAGACAACAAGGGGCGGCTCTTCGATACCTCGGTCGGCGGCGCGCCGTTCACGTTCGTCCTCGGTGCCGGGCAGGTGATTCGCGGATGGGACCAGGGCATCCTCGGCATGCGCGTCGGCGGCACACGCCGCCTCGTCCTGCCACCGGAACTGGCCTACGGCTCGACCGGCGCCGGCGGCGGCGTCATCCCCCCGAACGCCACGCTGATCTTCGACGTCGAATTGCTCGACGTCGCGCAGTAGCGCGGCGCGGCGCTAGGGCGGCGCCAGGTGGACGCGCACCGCGCGGACGCCGAGTCCGACGTCGCGACGGCCCGGGCCCGCGTTACGCGCCACCTCCGACACGCGCAGCAGAATCTCGTTGGTGCCCGCGAGCCACACGCCGGCGGGCACGGCCCAGGCATAGGTCCGAAGCGGGGCGTCGAGCGTCTGCGCCGGCAGCGCCACGCCATTGACGACCGCCACCACCGCAGCCCCCGTGGCCGGCGCCGGCGGCAGGGCCTCCAGTTCGAGGTGGACGGCGCCCGACACGCCCGACGGCACGAGCAGTGCGGCTTCGCGCCCCGTCCACCGCACGGTGTCCGCGCCCACGCGCCCCTCGCCAGACCAGCCCGCGCCAAAGGACGCCGGGTGATCGATCGTCAGCGACGGCCGCTCCGCGCGCAGCCCGTCGTCGCCCCCGAGGGGGGCGGCGCACACGCGGGCGCGGACGTCCCCGTCATAACCGGCGAGCCGGGCCAGCACCTGCGGCGCGCGGCGGCCAAACCGTATCCCCACCAGACGGGGGCCTTCCACGCCGGCGGGCAGGCGCACGCGCACGACCTCGGCAGGCGCGGCGCCGGGGTCGCCGCGTTCGAGCCAGAAGTCGGCCGGGGGCATGTTGGTGCCCGGCGCGTTCTGCAGCGGTTCGACCGCGAGCGTGATCTCGCCACCATCCGGCCCCTCTGCCGACAGCGCGAGCGGACCGTGATCACCTGCGATGAGCACGAACTCGCCGCCGGCGCCCCCCGGGATCGAGATCCCGATCCGCCCGGAGTACTCCAGCCCAGGCAGCGGACTCCACGACGTCGTCCGTACCGTCGCGCAGTGCATCCGGCCTTGCAGCTGTACCCACCCGGTGACGCCCGGGAGCGGCGTCAGCCAGTAGCCGCGCAATTCGAGGGCGGTGCGCAGGCCCTCGGCCGCCACGACGGTGTGGGAGTCGCGGACGCGCTCGATCTGCGCGGCCTCGAGGGCCACGAACTCGGTACCGGGCGGCCACGCCGTCCCCTGCGGCGTCGCCGGGTCCGGCGTGTCCAGCACGAGGGCGGCGGGGCCTTCGACCGCAGCCACGGCGCGCGCGGCCTCCTCGAGCCCCCGCGAATCCGGAACCCCAGCCCCCGGGCTGCACCCGGCCCCGAGGACCGACAGCAGCACGCCCACGCCGAACACGCAACGGTGGCGGGAGGGCATTCTCGCTATTCGCTGTTCCCGCCTTCGCTCGCCTGGGAAGGCCCGCGAGCTTCGGCGGGGTCCCGCCGAAGCGGCCTCCGGCCGCGAAGGCGGACGCTATTCGCTATTCGCGGTTCGCGGTTCCCGCCTCCGCTCGCCCGGGAGGGCCTGCGAGCTTCGGCGGGGTCCCGCCGAAGCGGCCTCCGGCCGCGAAGGCGGACGCAGTTCGCGGAGCCGGTCCCCGATCCCCGATCCCCGCCTAGCATCCTCCGTGGGCCACGCTGACGGACGTTTCAGCGGTGCGGGCGGAGACGCGCACGAGTTCGATGGCGCTCAGTTCGGGGGCGCGGTTCTGCATCACCCAGACGCGCTCACCGGGGTGGCCGACGTCGGCGACGCCGAGCGGGTGCAGCCGGGGCGTGGCGATGAAGTCCTCGTAGGTGGCGAAGGGCGCGACGCGCGGCGCCAGCACCCACACGCGGTCGCCATCGGTGTGGACCCACCCCGATGCGGCCACCCCCCACCACTGCGGCTCGGCGGAGCGCATCACGAGGTCGACGAACACGACATCGGAGGTCGTGCCGACCGGCACGTAGACGGCGGCTTCGCGGATACGGCCCGGCACGTCCACCGATCCGTCGGTCAGGGCCTGCACGGCGTCGCGCGCGCGCTGCCAGCGGCGCGGCTCGCCCGACAGCAGGCGGACGGGATAAAGAGGAGAGCCACGCGACCCTTCGACCGCGAGCACCGGCCCGAGATACTGGACCGGCGTCGGGGGCCCCAGCCCCTGTTCGCAGAGCGGCGCCCACGCGAGGCCGTCGTAGTGCGCGACGGGCTGACGCGCGCCGCCTTGATCGACGATGTAGAGGGTGAAGGCGCTGCGCGCGAGCGGGGGCACCGGCTGATCGCGATCGAGCGACCGCGTGGCCACCAGGGTCACGGCCAGCAGCGTCACCCCCCACACGACAATCGGCCGACGGCCGGAGCGCATGAACGTCAGTGTAGATCAGTCGGGTCCGACAGGTCAGTCAGGTCCGACGGGTCCGGCAGGTCCGACGGGTCCGGCAGGTCCGGCAGGTCCGGCAGGTCCGGCAGGTCCGGACAGGTCCGCCGGCGGCGCCGCTTCTGTGGTGCTGGAACTGTCGTCCTGGAGGCCGGCGTTGGAGTCGCGCGATGGGCGGCAGCATGCAACCTGCACCGGAGGGAGCGAGGGTTTCGAGCGCCGGCGCCGTAGGCCCAGCGTCAGTCGTGGCCGGGTAGGCGCGGCGCGATACGCGTCAGTACGAAACCCGAGTGGACGGAGGCGCAGGTTGCGAGCGCGAGCTCCCGCCGGCCGGAAGGACGGCAGTTCCAGAAGCCCACAGAAGGTGGGCTGACGGGTCCGACAGGTCCGACGGGTCCGGCAGGTCCGGACAGGTCCGGCAGGTCCGGCAGGTCCGATGGGGCCGGCGCTACGGGAACCGTCCGAGCGCGACGAGCAGGTCGAGCCGGGCCTGGCGCAGGCGGTCCTCGGCCTGGGCGGCGGCGGTGTCGGCATCGCGTGCGCGGCGCTGGGCGTCGATCACCTCGATGTTGGTGGTCGCCCCCGCACGGAACGCGACATCGGTGATGCGCAGGACGTCGGCGGCATGCTGGGCGGCGAGGCGCGCGCTCGCCACCGCGCGCTCGGTGCTCTCGACGGCCGCACGGGCGGTGCGCAGGTCCGCGCGCGCCCGGAGTTCCACCTCGGCGAGCGTCAGGTCCGCGGCCTCGACCGCCACCTCGCGCTGCCGCGCGACGGCGCGCCGCTGCCCGCCATCGAAGAGCGGCACCGAGAACTGGAGCACGCCTCGCCACGTCCGCGACGGCTGGAAGAGCCCGGCCGGCGTGACGTACTGCGGGTCGAACGAGACGGTCCCGGTCGGGATCCAGTCCTTGCGGCTGTCGCGGAACACGCGCTCGGCCGCCTCGCGCTGCGCGGTGAACAGCCGGATATCGGTCCGGCCGCGCAGCCAGTCCTCGCCCACCGGCGCGGCGGGCACCTCGAAGGCCGGTTCGCCTGCCGCATCGACCGGCGCATCGGTGGCCGTCAGCACGCCGAGCGCTTCCTGCGCGCGCCGGACGCCGAGCCGCGCCGACTCGAGCAGCACGTCGCTCGTCGCCACCTCCTGCGCCGCGCGCAGTTCGTTGAGCTTGCTGCCCACGCCACCCTCGAGCCTGGCGCGCGCGTAGTCGAGGTGCGCCTGCGCGGTCTCCCGGGCGCGTGTGTTCACGTCGACCTGGCGCTTCTGCGCGATCACGGCGAGGTAGGCCCCGGCCGTGGCGACGGCGATCTGCCGCCGCACCTCCTCGGCGCCGTACTGCGCCACGCGTACCTGATCCCCGGCCTGCGTCCGCGCGGCCCAGCGCGACGCCGCGAGCACCGGGTATGCGACCGAGGCGCTGAAGAGCGTCTGCGTCCGGGGTTGCGTGACGAACTCGTCGAACCCGCGCTCGCCGTCGAGCACCGTTGTCGCGATCCCGCCGGTGACGGTGGGCCAGGCCACCGTCCGCGCCTGCTGGAGCAGGGCTTCGGCGCGCAGGATGGTCGTCGCAGCCTGGCGCGCGGACGGATGGCGCTCGACGGCGAGGCGCACGGCCTCGTCGAGCGTCACCGGCGCCACCGGTTGCGCCACCGCGGTGGCCGTCGCCAGCCCCACGACCGCCACGGCCACGCCGAGGGTGTGTCGGAGGCTACCCATGCGCGGCCTCCTCTGCCTGCACCGCGTAGCGGCCGCCACCGGGCGCGAGCGAACGGATGATGACATAGAGCACCGGAATGAAGATGACCGACAGCACCATGGAGGCGAACATGCCACCGGCCACGGCCGTGCCGACCGAGTTGCGGGCGCCGGCGCCGGCGCCGGAGGCGAGCGCCAGCGGCAGCACGCCGAGGATCAGCGCCATCGACGTCATCAGAATCGGGCGGAGCCGGATGCGCGAGGACTCCACCGCGGCCTCGACGATCGACATCCCCTTGCCGCGCAACTGCTCGGCGAACTCGACGATCAGGATCGAGTTCTTCGCTGCCAGTCCGATCAGCATCACGAGGCCGACCTGACAGAACACGTCGTTGGCGAAGCCGCGCACGAGCTGTGCCGACAACGCGCCGAGCACCGCGAGCGGGACGCCGAGGAGGATGATGAACGGCAGCACCCAGCTCTCGTACTGCGCCGCGAGCACGAGGTAGACGAGGAGCACGCTGAGCGCGAAGATGTAGGCCGCCTGGCTGCCCGACTGGATCTCCTCGAGCGAGAGGCCCGCCCAGGCGTAGGAGAACCCGGGCGGCAGCGACGCCCCCGCGAGTTCCTGCATTGCCTGCAGCGCCTCGCCGGAGCTGACGCCGGGCGCCCCCGACCCCGTGATCTCCGCCGATCGGAACAGGTTGAAGTGACTGATCACCTGCGGCGCCGTCGTCTCGCTGAGCCGGACGACCGAGTCGAGGGCCACCATCTCGCCGCCCTGCGTGCGCGCGTAGAGCTGCCCGAGGTCGGCCGGCCCGGCCCGGAACTGCTGATCCGCCTGCGCATACACCCGGTAGGCGCGGTTGTTGAAGTCGAAGTCGTTCACGTACTGCGACCCGAGAAACACCTGCAGGGCATCGGTGACCTCGCGCAGCGGCAGGCCGAGGGCGCGCGCGCGGTCGCGATCGATCTCGACGACGAGTTGCGGGTCGCGGGCGGTGAAGCTGCTGAAGAGCCCCGCCACGCGGCCCGACTGGTTCCCCGCGCCGACGAGCTGCCCGGTGACGTCGGCCAGCTGCGTGATGTCGCCGCCCGTCTGGTCGAGCACCTGGAACTGGAAGCCGCCGAACGCCGAGAGCCCCTGAATCGCCGGCGGCGCAAACGGCACGATGATCGCCCCGGGAATCCCGAAGAGGGGCCCGCGGATGCGGTTGAGCACGGCCGCCAGCGATTGATCCGGTCCCCTGCGCTGGTCGAAGTCCGTCAGCCGGGTGAAGATCAGCCCGTTGTTCGGCGCGGCGCCCGCGAAGCTGAAGCCCATCACCGAGAAGACGCCCGCGATCTCCGGCTGCGCGAACAGCACCTGCTCGGCCTGCTTCGCGATGTTGGTCGTGTACTCGAGCGACGCGCCGGCCGGCGCCTGCACGATGGTGATGAAGTAGCCCTCGTCCTCGTCCGGCACGAACGCCGAGGGCACGGCCGAGAAGACCCACCACGTAGCGGCCAGGCCCACCATGAACAGCACGAGCATCGCGAGGCGCTGGTTGAGCGCCCACCGCACCGCGGTGACATAGAAGTCCGTGCCTGCGTCCACGGCGCGGTTGAAGATCTTGAAGAGCCCGCGATGCTCGTGGCTCTCCTTGTCGAGCAGCAGCGCCGCGAGCGCCGGCGTCAGCGTCACGGCGTTGAACACCGACAACAGGACGGCGAACGCGATGGTGAGCGAGAACTGCTGGTAGAGGCGCCCGGTCGTGCCCGGGAAGAACGCCACCGGCACGAACACCGCGATCAGCACGATGCCGATGACGATCACCGCGCTGAACACCTCGCGCATCGCGTCGATGGCGGCGCGCTGCGCCTTCTTCCCGTACTGCGTGATGTGCCGCTCGATGTTCTCGATCACCACAATCGCATCGTCCACCACGATGCCGGTGGCGAGGACGATGCCGAAGAGGGTGAGGGTGTTGATCGAGAAGTCGAAGAGCTTGATGAAGGCGAAGGTGCCGATGAGCGACACGGGGATCGTGATCGTCGGGATGATGGTGCTCCGCCAGTTCTGGAGGAACAGGAACATCACCAGGATGACGAGGCCGATCGCCTCGGCGAGCGTCTTGAGCACCTCGGCGATCGACTCGCGCACGACCGAGACGTTGTCGAACGCAATCGCGTACTCGAGGCCCGGCGGGAACGTCGGCTCGAGCGCGACGAGCGCGGCGCGGACCCCGGCGTCCACCTCGAGCGCATTGGCGCTCGGCAGCAGCTGGATGCCCATGCCCGACGCCTCGAGGCCGAGGAACCGCAGGTTCGACGAATAGGTCTCGGCGCCGAGCTCCACGCGGCCGATGTCGCTCAGCCGCACGAGCGCGCCGTCGGCGCCCGCCTTGACGACCACGTCCTCGAACTGCGCCACCTCGGACAGGCGGCCCATGGCGCGGACCGAGAGCTGGTACATCTGCTCGGACGACATCGGCGCGTCGCCGAGGCTGCCGGCGGCGACCTGCACGTTCTGCTCACGCAGGGCGCTGACGACGTCGCCGGCCGTCAGGCCGCGCGCGGCCAGGCGTCCGGGATCGAGCCAGAGCCGCATCGCGAACTTGCGCTCGCCGAAGATGATGACGTTGCCGACGCCGGGCACGCGCTTGACGGCGTCACGCACGTACACGTCCAGGTAGTTGCTGATGAACAGCGAGTCGTACCGGCCGTCCTTCGAGAAGAACCCGAGCCCCATCAGGAAGCCCGCCGAGTTCTTCGTGACGCTGATGCCGTTGCTGCGCACGTCGGCCGGCATGCGGCCGAGCGCCTGGTTCACGCGGTTCTGCACGTCCACGGCCGCCAGGTCGGGGTCGCGGTCGATGTCGAAGAACACCGTGATGTTGCTGACGCCGCTGTTGGTGCTCGACGAGGTGATGTAGGTCATCCCCTCGACGCCGTTGATGACCTGCTCGAGCGGCGTGGTGACGGCGCTCTCGACGGCCTGGGCGTTCGCGCCGGTGTAGAAGGCCGACACCGTCACCGATGGCGGCGTCAGCTCCGGGTACCGCGCGATCGGCAGCGTCGGAATCGCCACCGCGCCGGCGATGATGATGACCAGCGAGCAGACGGTGGACAGGATGGGGCGGCGGATGAAGATGTCGGTAAACATGAAGCTCCCGGGCGCCTAGCGCTGCGGCCCGGCCGCGGGCGCCGCGGCGGCAGGCTGCGGCGACACGGGCATGCCGTCGCCGATCTTCTGCACGCCGGAGATGATGAGGCGGTCACCCGCGCTGAGGCCGCTGCGCACCACGTAGTCGTTCCCGACCACGTCACCCAGATCCACGGGGCGCTGGCGCGCAATGGTCTGCCCCTCGGCGGTCTCGGCCACGAACACGAAGTAGCGGCCGTTGATCCGCGTCACGGACACAAGCGGCACCGTCAGCCCCGGCGCGTCACGCCACACGATGCGGGCGCGCACGTACTGCGAGGTGCGGAAGCCCGGGGTGTTGGTGGCAATGGCCGCCTTGGCGAGCACCGTCTGGGTCGTCTCGTCCACCGAGGGCGCCACGAACGTGAGGGCCTCAGTCGCCAGCACCTCGCCGCCGTCGGTCATGAGGCGCACGGGCAGCCCGACGCGCAGGTCCGGGGCCAGCGCCACCGGCACGTTCAGGTAGACCTCGAGCCCCTCGTTGTCGTCGACCGTCGTCAGCTGCGTCGCGCGCGTCACGCGGTCCCCGACGCGCACCGGGATGTCGCCGACGACGCCGGCCGTGGGGGCGGTCACGCGGTGGTAGGCCAGCTCCACCTGCTGCTGGCGAATCTGTGCGTCCACCGCCTGCAGCTGCGCCTCGGACGTCTGGAGCGCCGTCGTGGCCTGCTCGAGCTCACGCGCGCTGACGGCGCCGGCCTCGAGCAGCGTCCGCATCCGCTGGTCCTGCTGCCGCGCAAACGCGACGTCGGCCTCGCGCGCGGCGCGCAGCGACTGGAGGTTCGCGACCGTGGCCTGCTGCGAGGCCGAGTCCACCTCCATGAGCACGGCGCCGGCGCGGACGCGGTCGCCCGATCGGACGGCGATCCGGGTGATGAAGCCCTCCGCCTGCGGCTGGATGGTCGTCGATCGCCGCGACTTCACCGTGCCGATGTACTCGGTCGTCTGCTCGATCGACCGCGGCTCGAGCGTGAGCACCTCGACGCCCATCGCGGGGAATCCGCCGGGAGGCCCGCCCGGCCCCGCCGGTGCTGCCCCACCGCCGCAGGCCGCGACCGTGAGCGCCACGCCCAGCACCGCCGCGCCCGCTGCTACCGTCCCGCGAATCCGAAACCACGTCGCCTGCATGACCGCTGCTCCATGAATGCCGTAACCCCGTTGGACGCGCCGGCCGGCCCCTGCGATGCGCGGGCCGCGGCGGTGACGGAGTGCTCACGCCGTCGCGCACCTCGCCGACGGGGGAGACAATCTCCCACTATAGCGTCCGCCCCTGGGCCGTGCCATCCGCCAAATGGCCAAGGTGCGAGGCGTGGTACCATTTCCGTTCCATGTCCGTGCCGCTCAGCCCAGAGGAAGTCGCCCGCGTCGCCGCGCTCGCCCATCTCGACCTGACCGACGATGAAGTCGTGCTGTTTGGCCGCCAGTTGGCCGACATCCTCGGCTACGTCGCGGAGATCCAGGCCGTGGATACCAGCGGGGTGTTGCCCACCGCCCATGTGCTCGACCGCGTCCCGCTCGATCGGGCGGACGAGCCGCGCCCCACGCTCCCGCGCGAGGAGGCGCTGGCGAACGCTCCCGAGGCCGCGCAGGCGTCCGGCCTCTTCAAGGTCCCGCGGGTGATCGGATGAGCGCCACGCCCCCGCCCACCGCCCGCGCGCTGCGCGACGCCCTCGCGCGAGGCGACCGCCGCGCCGCGGACGTCTGCCAGGAGGCCCTCGACACGACGGCCGCTCGCGATGGCGCGCTCGGCGCCTTCACCGCCGTCGCCGTGGAACGCGCGCTGGCGCGTGCGCACGCGCTCGACGCGGCGCGGGACGCCGGCGCCGCCCCCGGGCCGCTGCACGGCGTCCCCGTCGCCATCAAGGACAACATCTCCACCCGCGGCATCCGGACGACGGCAAGCTCGCGCATCCTCGCGCAGTACGTCCCGGCGTTCGACGCCACGGCCGTCGCGCGGCTCGAGGCGGCCGGCGCCGTGATCCTCGGCAAGACCAACTGCGACGAGTTCGGGATGGGATCCTCGACCGAGAACTCCGCCTTCGGCCCGACGCGCAACCCGTGGGCGCTCGACCGCACGCCGGGCGGCTCGAGCGGCGGATCGGCGGTCGCCGTGGCGGCGGGCCTCGTGCCCGTCTCGCTCGGCTCCGATACGGGCGGCTCCATCCGCCAGCCGGCGGCGCTCTGCGGTGTGGCCGGGCTGAAGCCGAGCTACGGGCGCGTGTCGCGCTACGGCCTGCTCGCGTACGGCTCGTCGCTCGATCAGATCGGTCCGTTCGCGCGCACCGTCGAGGACGCCGCCCTCGTGCTCGGCGTCATCGCCGGCGCTGATGGACAGGATGCCACCGCCACCGCCGAGCCCGTCGCCGACTACCTCGGCGCGCTCACGGGCGACATCCAGGGTCTGCGCATCGGCGTGCCGCGCGCCTTCCTCGCCGACGGCGTGGCCCCGGCCGTGCTGGCCGCCTTCCACACCTCGCTCGAGGTGCTGACGGCGCGCGGCGCCACGCTCGTGGACGTGGATCTGCCGCACGCCCGGTACGCCATCCCGGTCTACTACCTGATCGCCACCGCCGAGGCGAGTTCGAATCTGGCCCGTTACGACGGCGTGCGCTTCGGGTACCGCACGCCGCTCGAGCCGGGCGACACGCTGCGGCAGATGTACGAACGCACCCGTGATGAAGGGTTCGGGCCCGAAGTGAAACGGCGCATCATGCTCGGCACCTACGTGCTCAGCGCCGGCTACTACGACGCCTACTACCTGAAGGCCCAGCAGGTGCGCACGCTCCTCCGCCAGGACTACGAGCGCGCCTTTGCCGTCGCCGACCTTGTCGCCATGCCGACCACGCCCACGCCCGCGTTCCGGCTGGGCGAGAAGACGGACGACCCGCTCGCGATGTACCTGGCCGACATCTTCACGGTGAGCGCCAACCTGGCGGGCCTGCCGGCCCTGAGCGTGCCATGCGGGTTCTCCGAGGACCGGCTCCCGATCGGCCTGCAGCTGACGGGGCGGATGTTCGACGAGGCCACGCTGCTCCGCACCGGCGACGCCTACCAGCGCGACACCAACTGGCACACCGCGACGCCCTGAGACGAGCACTACGTACAAACACGAAGGACACGTCCGCCTCCGCGGCCGGAGGCCGCGCCGTAGCGGCCTCCGGCCGCGGAGGCGGACGTGTCCTTCGTGTTTGTCCGTGATGCCGTGTGTGAACGTGTTCAGGCCACGGGGAGCACGGGCTGCTTGTCTCGGAAGAAGACCGCCCAGACGACCAGGCCCAGCAGGATGAATGGGATGAGCGGCAGCAGGACGCTCAGCAGCGCGCCCACGATGGCGATCACCGCGACGACGGCCGCGCCGGCGAGCAGCACCGGCACCAGCGCCACGCCGGCCACGAGGCCAATCGCCCCGAATACCAGGCCGAGGCCCGCGCCGATCAGGCCGAAGAGCAGGCGGAACGGCAGCAGGACGAGCCAGAGCACCGTCTTCACGACGAACACCGCGATGCCGATGACAGCGGCCACGGACACGCCCACCACGGCAAGCATGGCCAGCACGAAGAGTTCAATCATGGACGCCTCCTCCGGAGCCGCTGATGGCACCGCTCTGTGAAAGAGTTACGAGGAGACCGAAAGGGGGGTTCCCGGGGTCCGGCATTGGCCGGACCCTGGGCCTGGGCTAGCGGAGGTCGATCTCGACCTTGAACTCGGGCAGCGCCCACTCGACGAGGCGGTGGCGCACCTCTTCCATGGCCATGCGCTCCGGCTTGAGCGGGCGCGGCACATCCGGCGCCAGACGGACGCGGGCGCCCTTGCGGAGCTGCTTGGCGCGCATCGCCGACACGTCCACGAACAGGAAGCGGCTCTCGATACGCACCGCTTCCGGGTACTCGATGACCTCGTCCGGCTCGGGGGTGGCGGCCGGGTCGACCGGGTCGGCGGACTCAGCGTGCAGGATCTCGTCAGACATAACGTCCCAGTCTACCTCAAAAAGGCCAGCCGCAGGGCAAGGCGCCGCGCGGGGCCCAGGCCGGCGGCCTCAGTCGGCCTTCGCGAAGGCGCCGATGAAGCCCGAAACCAGGCTCACGACCAGCGCCCCGAGCACCGCCCACAGCGCGGAATCGAGGCTGAATCCCGGCACAATCGCCGCCGCCAGGCCAAACGCCAGGCCGTTGACGATCAGGTAGAACAGCCCGAGCGTCAGGACGGTAATCGGCAGCGTCAGCAGCACCAGGATCGGCCGGACGACGGCGTTGACGAGGCCGAGGACGAGCGCCCCGACCGCGAGCGCCGACCAGGAGGCCACATGGACACCGGGGAGGATGTAGGCCGTCACCCCGAGCGCCGCGGCGGTGACGGCCCAGTGCAGGAGGAACGTGGTCATCGGCGCAGTATGACAGGTTCGGCTACGCCGCCACCTCGACCTTGATGCTGCGCGGCTTGGCCTCCTCGCGGAACGGCAGGCGGATGGTCAGCACGCCCTGCTTGTACTCGGCCGCGATCTTCGTCGCGTCGACGGTGGCCGGCAGCGTGAAGGCGCGGCTGAAGCTGCCGTAGGCGCGCTCGATGCGGTGGAAGCTGTCCTCGGTCACCTCGCTGCCGAGCCGGCGCTCCCCGCGCAGCGTGAGCGTCTGGTTCTCGACCGAGACGTCGATATCCTCGCGCTGCAGGTCGGGCAACTCGGCCTTCATCACGAGCGCGCCGTCGTGCTCGTAGATGTCAACGGCCGGCACCCACGCCCCGCGCGTGCCGAGCCCCTCGTCCTCGCGCCGCACGGGTCTGTGCGCCTCATTGAACAGCCGGTTCATGCGGTCCTGCAGGACCGCGAGATCACGAAACGGATCGAATCGCACCATGGACATGATCATCGCTCCTTGAGTAGCGGCCGCCGCCCCTCGGGCGGCGACCGGTTGTCGGCAGACAGCGAGCGGCTGTCGGCAATCAGCGATCGGCTGTCGGCTATCAGCGATCAGCTTTCGGTTTTCGGCTCCGGGGCACTTGGGCACTTTGGGCCCCCGGGGCACTTCGGGCACCCCGGGGCACTTTGGGCCCCCGGGGCACTTCGGGCACCCCGGGGCACCTTGGGCACCCCGGGCACTTTGGGCACCCCGGGCACCTTGGGCACTTCGGGCACCTTGGGCACCCTGGGCACCCTGGGCACTTTGGGCACCCTGGGCACCCTGGGCACCCTGGGCACCCTGGGCACCCTTACTTGGTTTCCGCGTACTCCGCGTCGACGACTTCGCCTTCCTGGACGTCCGGCTGCGCGGCGCCGGGCGCGGCGCTGCCGGGGTCGGCCTGGGCGGCCTTGTAGAGCGCCTCGGCCATCGCGTGCGAGGCCTTCTGCAGGCCCTCGGTCGCCGCCGTGATCGCGGCGGCGTCCTCGCCCTTCACCGCGGTGCGCGCGGTCTCGAGCGCGGCGTCGACCTGGGCTGCCACCTCGGCGCCCACCTTCTCGCGGTTCTCCGCGAGCGTCTTCTCCACCGAGTAGAGCAGCGCATCGGCCTGGTTGCGCGCCTCGATCAGCGCCTTGCGGGACTCGTCCTCGGCGGCATGCGCCTCGGCATCGCGCACCATGCGGTCGACCTCGTCCTTGCCAAGGCCGCCCGATCCGCTGATGGTGATCGTCTGCTCCTTGCCCGTCGCCTTGTCCTTCGCCATCACGTTGACGATGCCGTTGGCGTCGATGTCGAAGGTGACCTCGACCTGCGGCACGCCACGCGGCGCCGCCGGCAGGCCGACCAGATGGAAGCGGCCGAGCGTGCGGTTGTCGCGCGCCATCGGGCGCTCGCCCTGCAGCACGTGGACTTCCACGCTCGTCTGGTTGTCGGTGGCCGTCGAGAACGTCTCGCTCTTCCGCGTCGGAATCGTCGTGTTGCGCGGGATGAGCGTCGTCAGCACCCCGCCGAGCGTCTCGATGCCGAGCGACAGCGGCGTCACGTCGAGGAGCAGCAGGTCCTTGACCTCGCCGGCGAGCACCCCGCCCTGGAGCGCCGCGCCGATCGCGACCACCTCGTCGGGGTTCACGCCCTTGTGGGGCTCCTTGCCGAAGAACGCCTTCACGACCTCGTGCACACGGGGCATGCGCGTCGAACCGCCGACGAGCACGACCTCATCGATCGCAGCCGGGCCGACGCCCGCATCCGCGAGCGCCTGCTTGACCGGCCCCATCGTGCGCTGCACGAGGTCCTCGACGAGCGACTCGAACTTGGCGCGCGTGAGCTTCATCGCCAGGTGCTTCGGACCCGAGGCATCCGCCGTGACGAACGGCAGGTTGATCTCGGTCTCCATCACCGACGACAGCTCGATCTTCGCCTTCTCGGCCGCCTCGCGCAGCCGCTGCAGCGCCATCCGGTCCTTCGACAGGTCGATGCCGTCGCTCTTGCGGAACTCGGCGGTCATCCACTCGATGATCTGCTGGTCGAAGTCGTCGCCGCCGAGGTGCGTGTCGCCGTTGGTCGACTTCACCTCGACCACGCCCTCGCCCACCTCGAGGATCGAGATGTCGAAGGTGCCGCCGCCGAGGTCGTAGACCGCGATGGTCTCGTCCTTCTTCTTGTCGAGCCCGTAGGCGAGCGCCGCCGCGGTCGGCTCGTTGACGATGCGCTGGACGTTGAGGCCGGCGATCTTGCCGGCGTCCTTGGTGGCCTGGCGCTGCGCGTCGTTGAAGTACGCGGGCACGGTGATCACCGCCTCGGTGATCGTCTCGCCCAGGTAGTCCTCGGCGGCCTGCTTCAGCTTCTGGAGCACCATGGCCGAGATCTCGGGCGGCGAGTGCTGCTTGCCGCGCACGTCGATCCACGCGTCGCCGTTCGGCGACGCCACGACCTTGTACGGCATGCGGCCGGCCTCGGTGCCGACCTCCGAGAACTTGCGGCCCATGAAGCGCTTCACCGAGAACACGGTGTTCTCGGGGTTGGTCACGGCCTGCCGCTTCGCCACCTGACCGACGAGCCGCTCGCCATCCTTGGCGAAGCCGACGACCGACGGCGTGATGCGCGCGCCCTCCTGGTTGACGATCACCACGGGCTGCCCGCTCTCCATCACCGACACGACCGAGTTGGTCGTACCGAGGTCGATCCCGATCACTTTGCTCTTGGTTGCCATGACTTATCTATTGCCTCCACCCGAGGTAAATCGAATGAACGCAGTATACGAGATGACATGAGTGACTGTCAAGCATATGATCTTAGCTGCCTGCACTCATATTCACTCCAGGGGCGAGCAAGCAACCTTTCCTGGCAGATCTACGTCAATGCCTATAGCATATGTGGCTATGACATCTATCGATACGCGCATGCTCGACCGCGAGCTCAAGAAGGGGTCGGCGGAGTTGATCATCCTGTCGATCGTCGAGCCGCAGCCGCGCCACGGCTACGAGATCAGCAAGCTCATCGAGACGCGCTCGGCCGGCACGCTGAAGTTCCACGTCGCGTCCCTCTACCCCCTCCTCTACCGCCTGGAGGAACGCGGATGGCTGCAGGGCCGGTGGGTGGAGAGGCCGGGAGAGCGGCGGCGCCGTTTCTATAGCCTCACGACCGAGGGCGGCCGCGTCCTCGCCCGCCAGCGCGAGACGTGGAAGACGTTCGTGCACGCCATGGGCCTCGTCACAGGAGTCGACCATGTCTGATCCCGCATCCCGCAACGGCCCGCCCATGGCGGCGCCGGCCAACGACTGGGCCAGCTACGTGCGGCCGCGTCTCTCGTCACTGCGCCTCAGTCCGACCAGGGAATCGGAAATCATCGAAGAGCTGTCACAACACCTCGAAGAACGATACGAGGAGCTCCGGCGTGACGGGAGTGGCGCCGACGAGGCGCGCCGCCTCGCCATCGAGGAACTCCTCGAACCGGAAGCGCTGGCCCTCTTCATGCGATCGCTGCGTCAGGCGAACGCGCCGCGCCCCATCACCCCAGGCGCGCCGCGCCGGCGGCTGCTCGCCGATCTCGCACTCGACCTCCGCTACGCGATCCGCATGCTGCGGAAGCAGCCCGGGTTCGCCGCCGCCGCGGTGATCACCCTCGCGCTCGGCATCGGCGCCAACAGCGCCATCTTCGCGCTCGTGGACGCCACCCTCCTCCGTCCGCTCCCCCTCCCCGCCCCCGATCGGCTCGTCATGCTCGCGGAGCGCACCGACGCCGTGCGGACCTCGCCCATCTCCCCCCTCAACCTCAGGGACTGGCAGGAGCGCAACCGCAGCTTCGAGGTCGTCGCGGGGTTCACGCCCAATGTGGGCAGCATGGTCATGGCCGGCGCGGACGCGGGCGCCGAGACCGTCGCACGCCAGTGGGTGACGGCCGGGTTCTTCGACGCCCTCGGCGTCAGGCCGATCGTCGGCCGCACGTTCCTCGCCTCCGACGACATCCAGGACTCCAACGTCGTGGTTTTGAGTGAAGGGTTCTGGCGCTCCAGGTTCGGCGCGGACCCCGGCATCGTGGCCACCGACATCCGTCTCGACGGCACCCTGTACACCGTCGTCGGCGTGGCGCCCGACGAGGCGCACCTGCTCGGCCGCACCGCGCTCTGGGCCATGACGCCGATCCACGGGGCGCCGCCCGGGGCACGCCGGGCGTACTTTTTCCAGGGGATCGGACGCCTGCAGCCTGGCGTCACCCTCGAGGCGGCCGACGCGGACCTGTCGGCCGTCGCCGCCACGCTGGCCCGCGAGTTCCCGCAGACGAACGAGGGACGCGGCGTCACGCTCGAACCGATGGACGAGGCCCTCATCGGCGGCGAGCTGCGCCAGACGGCGATGCTGTTTCTGGGCGTCGTCGCCTTCGTCCTCCTCATCTGCTGCGCCAATGTCGCGAACCTGCTCCTCGCGCGCGCCACCGGGCGCACGCGCGAGCTCGCCGTGCGGACGGCCCTCGGCGCCGACCGTGCGCGCGTCGCGCGCCAGCTGGTCACCGAGAGTGTGGTCCTCGCCTTCCTCGGAGGCGTCCTCGGCCTGGGCCTCGGGGCGGCGATTCTTGACGCGGCGCCCGCACTCCTGCCGGAAGGGCTCCTGCCCCCGGCCGTCAGCCTGCAGTTCGACCGGCGGCTGGTCGCCTTCTGTGCCGGTGCGGCGCTGCTCGTCGGGCTGCTGTTCGGGCTGGCGCCGGCGTGGCAGGCGACCCGCATCGCACCGGCGCAGGCGCTGGCGGCCAACGGCCGCACGACGACGGGCAGCGGCACGCGCCTGCGGAGCGCCCTCGTCGGCGGCCAGATTGCGACGGCCGTGCTGCTGCTCTTCGGCGCCGGGCTCCTGCTGCGCACGCTCTTGGCCGTGGAGGGCGCCGACCCCGGATACAGGGCGGAACGCGTGTTGACCATGGTGGTCGATCCACATTCGTCGCGCTATCGGACCGACGCCGCACGCCTTCAGTTCTACGAGGCCGTGACCGACGAGGTCCTGGCGATTCCCGGCGTGCGCGGGGTCGCCTGGGCCACCACTTTGCCGCTCGGCCCGTCCTTTGAGGGCACGTCGTTCTTCGACATCGTGGGCGACCCGCCTCCGGCCGAGAGCCAGCCGCCATCGGCCGACTACCAGATCGTGAGCACGACCTACTTCGACACGCTGGAAGTCCCCATCGTCGCCGGCCGGGGGTTTGACGGCCGGGATATCGCCGACGGGCTGCCGGTCTGCCTGGTCAACGAGGCGTTCGTGCGGCGCTACCTGCAGGGACGGTCGCCTGTCGGACTGCAAGTCGCGCTGCGGCCCACGCCTGATGCCCCCGCGGTGGTCCGCGAGATCGTCGGCGTCGCCCGCCAGGTGAAGGGCCAGCCGAACGAAACCGAAGACCTCGTGCAGGTGTATGTGCCCCTCGCCCAGGACACGCCGGGGGACATCTTCCTGATGATGCGCCCGGCCGCCGGGCGCGCGGAAGCGCTCGCACCGTCCGTGCGTTCGGCCATCGGCCGCATCGACAAGGACCAGATCGTCGGCGTCCGGAACGTGCAGACCCTCGAAGACGTGGCGTGGGCGGCGACCGGGCGGCACCGCTTCCGCGCGGTCCTCGTCATGGCCTTTGCCGGGCTGGCCCTCGTGCTGGCGATGGTCGGCGTCTTCGGCGTGCTGGCGTACTCGGTCCAGCAGCGCACGCGCGACTTCGCCGTGCGGCGGGCGCTCGGCGCCACCACGGCGGACGTGTGCCGCACGGTCATCGGAAGCGCGCTGCCCGTGATCGCCGCCGGCGCGGCCGTCGGGCTCGGGCTGTCGGCGATCCTCGGCCGTCTGCTGGCCACGCTGCTGTTCGGGGTGGAGCCCCTCGACGGCCTCACGTTCGCGCTCGTCCTGGCCGTGCTGGCGCTGACCACGGCCGCGGCCATCGCCGGTCCGGCGCGGAAGGCTACCCGGATCGACCCGGCCGTCGCGCTGCGCGCCGACTGATCAGCGGAGACGCGCGCCCAGCGGCGTCCCCCGCAGGGCGCGCGCCTTCCGTATAATCACGTCACCCCCCATGCCGGTGACGCTCGATCAGGTGCTGACGCTCGGCCTCATGGCCGGCATCCTCGCGTTGTTCATCTGGGGTCGCTGGCGGTACGACCTCGTCGCGTTTACCGCGCTCGTGGCCGCCATCTTCCTCGGACTCGTGCCGGGCCCGAGCGCCTTCAGCGGCTTCGGCCACCCCGCTGTCGTCACCGTGGCGCTCGTGCTGGTGCTGAGCCGCGGCCTGCAGCACGCGGGCGTGGTCGATCTCGTCACGCAGTATGCCGTGCCGCACACGCGCTGGCCCACGGTCCTCGTCGGCGCGCTCTGCCTCGTCGGCGCGGTGCTCTCGGCCTTCATGAACAACGTCGGCGCGCTGGCGCTGCTCATGCCGGTCGCGATCCGCGTGAGCCGGCGCGCGGGCATCTCGCCGGCGCTGGTGCTCATGCCCCTCTCGTTTGCCACCATGCTCGGCGGCACGATGACGCTCATCGGCACCCCGCCGAACATCGTCATCGCGGGCGCGCGCGGAGATGCGCTGGGCGAGCCGTTCGGCATGTTCGCGTTTGCGCAGGTCGGCGTCCCGGTGGCGGTGGCCGGGGTGGCGTTTCTCGCGCTCATCGGCTGGCGCCTGGTGCCCAGTGGCCGCCGCGGCCAGCGCACGGCGGAGGATCTGTTCGACGTGGCGCCCTACGTGGTCGAGGTCCTGGTCCCGCCCGGCAGCCGCGCCTCCGATATGAGCATCGCCGCCTTCGAGGAGCGCGCGGACGATGTGGAGGTGGTGGCGCTCGAGCGCGACGACCGCCGGTGGCCGCAGCCCGCGTCGTGGGTGCACATCCGCTCCGGCGACACCCTCCTGCTGCGCGGCACGGCGGCGGAGATCGAACCGCTCGTCGCCAAGCTGGACCTCTCGCTCACCGGGGGCAAGGCCACCGTCGATCACCTGCGCGAGGACGACCTCGGGCTGATCGAGGCGGTGCTGCTGCCGGGCAGCCGCATGGCGGGCCGCTCCGCGCAGGGGCTCCGGCTTCGCGATCGCCACGGCGTGAGCCTGCTGGCCGTCGCGCGCGCCGGCACCCCGATGCACGCGCATCTCGGCACGATGGTGCTGGCGGCCGGCGACGTCGTCCTGCTGCAGGGGAACCGCGCGCGCGTCGGAGATGCGATGAGCGCCCTCGGGCTGGCGCCGCTCGCCGATCGCGCGGTGCGGCTCGGCAGCCGGCCGAGCGCGTTCATGGCCGCCACGCTCTTCCTGGCGGCGATCGCGGCGACCGCGACCGGGTGGGTGGCGCCGACGACGGCGCTCGCGACGGCGACCGCGGGCTACCTGCTGCTCGGCATCATCGATCCCCGCAGCGCGTACGAAGCGATCGACTGGCCCGTGATCGTCCTGCTCGGCGCGCTCATCCCCATCGGCACGGCCGTCGAGACGACGGGCGCCGCGCAGCTCGTGTCGCGCGGCGTCGTGGCCGTCGTCGGCAGCGATCCCACCGTGATCATCATCACGCTGCTCGTGCTGGCGATGTTCCTCTCGGACGTGATGAACAACGCGGCCACGGCGCTCGTGATGGCGCCGATTGCCATCAACATGGCGACGGCGATCGGGGTGTCGGCGGATCCCCTGCTGCTGGCCGTGGCGATTGGCGCGTCGTGTTCGTTCCTGACGCCCATCGGCCACCAGAACAACACGCTCATCCTCGGCCCCGGCGGCTACCGCTTCGGCGACTACTGGCGCGTCGGCCTCCCCCTCGAGATCGTGGTCGGTGTGACGGCGGTGCCGATCCTCGTCGGGATGCTCTAGGCACAGGTGCCCGGGGTGCCCGAGGTGCCCGAGGTGCCCGAGGTGCCCGAGGTGCCCGCAGTGCCCGGGGTGCCCGCAGTGCCCGGGGGGCCCGAGGTGCCCGAGGTGCCCGCAGTGCCCGGGGTGCCCGCAGTGCCCGGGGGGCCCGAGGTGCCCGGGGTGCCCGGGGTGCCCGAGGTGCCCGGGGTGCCCGGGGTGCCCGAGGTGCCCGGGGTGCCCGGGGTGCCCGCAGTGCACGGGGGGCTCGAGGTGCCGGGGTGCCGGAGTGCCTGGGTGCCGCTGGGTCTTGAGGCGTTGGTAAAATCCCTCCTGTGATGACCCGCCGCCAGTTTCTTGCATTGTCTGCCGCGATTGCGGCGTGGACGCCGGCCGTGGCCGGGCAGGCGCCCCGCATCCAGCCCGGCCGTCTGCGCGCGCGGCTCGAGATGCTGAGCACCTTCGGCCGCCCCGACGGCGGCACCTTCTCGGATGGCGTGAGCCGGGTCGCGTATTCCGATGCGGATGTCGCGGCGCGCGCGTGGCTGATGGACGAGCTCCGCGGCGCCGGCCTCGCGCCCCGCATCGATCCGGCCGGCAACATCTTCGCGCGCGTCGAGGGCCGCGACCCGGCACGGCCGCCGATCGTCTTCGGATCGCACATCGACACGGTCCCGAACGGCGGCAACTTCGACGGCAGTCTCGGCACGCTCGCCGCGCTCGAGGTGCTCGAATCCCTCGCCGCCGCGAAGTGGACGACCCGCCACCCGCTGGAGCTCGTGGTCTGGGCGCACGAGGAAGGCGTCGCGTTCACGCAGGGGCTCTCGGGCAGCCGCATCGTCGCCGGCGATGTGCCCGACGACGTGCTCGAGCGTACGTGGAACGGCATGACCCGCGCCGAGGCCCTCCGGCGCATCGGCGGCGCGCCCGAACGCCTGCGCGATGCGGTGCGCGCCCCAGGCGCGCATCACTGCTATCTCGAACTCCACATCGAGCAGGGCGGCACGCTCGACACGCGGAAGGTGCCCATCGGCATCGTGACCGGCATCGTCGCGATTCACCGCCACGAGGTGCGGGTGACGGGCATGGCGAACCACGCCGGCACGACGCCGATGGACCAGCGCCAGGATGCGCTGATCGCCGCCGCGCGCGGCGTCCTCGCGGTGCGCGCCGTCGGGGCCGCCCGGCAGGGCCCGCAGGTCGCCACCGTCGGCCGCCTCGACGTGGTCCCGAACGCGCCCAACGTGATTCCCGGCGAGGTGACGTTCACGGTGGAACTCCGCGACCTCTCCGAGGACCTGCTGGCGCTCATGGCGGACGAGATTCGCGAGCGGCTCGATCTCATCGCGCAGGAGACCGGCACGACGATGGCGATGCGGCAGGTGTCGCGGAACCCGGCGGCGGCCGCGGCCCCGCGGGTGCAGGAGGCGATCATCGCCGCGGCCGGCGATGAAGGCCTGGCCGCGCTGCGGCTGCCGAGCGGCGCCGGCCACGACGCGCAGATGATGGCGCGCCTCGGGCCGATGGGGATGATCTTCGTGCCGAGCGTGGGCGGCGTGAGCCACGCGCCCGCGGAGTTCACCTCGTGGGACGACTGCGCCCGGGGCGCGCAGGTGCTGCTCGTCGCGGTGCTCGCCGCCGATGCCCGCGATACAATGGTCTGACCCGCAGCCACTGACCATGCCCGCCCATTCCCGCCTGCTCGTGTCGACGGACGTCGGTGACATCGGGCCCGAAGTCCGGCGCCTGTTCGAGGATCTGGCCCGGCAGCGCCCCGACCGGCGTCACGCCGTCTCTGGCGAGTGCCTGCCGCTGCTCGACGTCTTCGAAACCGAGCGCGGCCTGGAGCTCGTGCTGGACGTGCCCGGCGTGAGCGCCGACGGCCTGCGCGTGCTCATCAAGGACGGTCTGGTGCTCGTCGTGGGCGAGAAGGAGCGGTCGGGCCTCGGCGACGGGCCCGCCAGCTTTCACCTCGTCGAGCGCGACTTCGGCCGCTTCGTCCGCGCCGTGCGCGTCCATGCCGCCATCGACGCCGGCGGCGCCACGGCACGGCTGGCCGCGGGCGAGCTGCGCATCGTGCTGCCCAAGATTCAGGACCGGCGCGGCCGCGAGTACCTGATCCCGGTGACCCTCGGATGAAGCTGCTCTTCATCGGCGACATCTTCGGACGCCCCGGCCGCGACATGCTGAAGCTCGGCCTGCAGGGCCTGGTGCACGCGCACGGCATCGATCTGGTGATTGCCAACGCGGAGAATTCGGCCGCCGGCTTCGGCATCACGCGCGAGATCGGCGATCAGATCCTCGGGTACGGCGTCGACGTGATGACCTCGGGCAACCACATCTGGGACAAGAAGGAAGCGCTCGACTACATCGACCGCGAGCCGCGGCTGCTGCGGCCGGCCAACTACCCCGCCGGCACCCCGGGCCACGGCGTCACCGTCGTGCGCACACGCGCGCACGTGCCCGTGGGGATCATCAACGTGATGGGCCGCGTCTTCATGACGGCGATCGACGATCCGTTCACGCTCGCGCGCCGCGAGGCCGAGCGGCTGCGCGCCGAGGGCGTGGCGGTGATCTTCGTGGACGTCCACGCCGAGGCCACCTCCGAGAAGGTGGCGATGGGCTGGTATCTCGACGGCCTCGTGACGGCCGTGGTCGGCACGCACACGCACGTGCAGACCGCGGACAACCGCGTGCTGCCCGGCGGCACCGCGTACCTGACCGATGTCGGCATGACGGGTCCGCACGACGGCGTGATCGGGGTCGACAAGGCGCCCGTCATCCAGCGCTTCCTGACGGGCCGCCCGTCGCGCTTCGAGACCGCCACCGGCGATCCGCGACTGCACGCGGTGGTCATCACGGCCGACGAGACGACCGGCCGCGCCGAGGCGATCGCGCGTCTGAGCCTCGACACCGGGGCGCTCACCGAACTGGCGGCCGCCGCCGCTGCGGCGGTGCCGTGACACCCCGCTTCGGCCTGCCCTTCGACGATCCCGAGCCCGCGCCCGCGCCGGCCGCCGCGCCCGCGCCCGCGCCACCGGTGCGGCGCGTCCAGTCGGTGAGCGAACTCACGGGCGCGCTCCGCCAGCTCGTGGAAGGCCGCTTCCCCGAAGTGTGGGTGGAGGGCGAACTGTCGGGCGCCCGCATCTGGAACACGGGACATCTGTACTTCACGCTGAAGGACAGCGGCGCCCAGATCAAGGGCGTGATGTTCCGGTCGGCCGTGCGGCTGCTCCGCTTCAAGCCCGAAGACGGCCTGCACGTCATCGCGCGCGGCCGCATCAGCGTCTACGATCCCCGCGGCGAGTATCAGCTCGTCTGCGAGCACATGGAACCGCAGGGGTTTGGCGCCCTGCAGGTCGCTTTCGAGCAGCTGAAGAAGCGCCTCGCGGCCGAGGGGCTCTTCGACGAGAGCCGCAAGCGCCCGCTGCCCGCGCTCCCCCGACGCATCGGCGTCGTCACCTCCATCGACGGCGCGGCGCTGCGCGACATCATCCGCGTGCTCCGGCGCCGCCACCCGAACGCGCACGTGATCATCGCGCCGTCGCGCGTCCAGGGCGACGGCGCGGCGCAGGAGGTGGCGCGCGCCATTGGCGCCGTGACCCGGCTCGAGGGCGTGGACGTGGTCATCGTCGGCCGCGGCGGCGGCTCGATCGAGGATCTGTGGGCGTTCAACGAGGAAGTGGTGGCGCGCGCGATCGCCGCCTCGCCCGTGCCGGTCATCTCGGCGGTCGGCCACGAGACCGACGTCACGATCGCCGACTTCGTCGCCGACCTGCGTGCGCCCACGCCGTCGGCCGCGGCCGAGATCGTCGTCGGCCGCAAGGACGAGTTCGTCGCGCGTATCGACCGGCTCGCCGGCCGGCTCGACGCGTCGATCACGGGCCGGCTCCAGCGGATCGAGTCCCGGCTGCACGCGGCCATGGCCCGCCCCGGGTTCGCGGGGCTGCCCGGCCGCGTGGCGCTCCGCGCCCGTGACGTCACGGAACTGGCCACGGCCCTCGAGCGGCTGGCCACGGCCGGCGTGCAGCGGCGGCTGCGGCGCGTCGAGGCGGCGCGGCGCGGGC
>JAUXWO010000138.1 GCA_030680175.1 Vicinamibacterales bacterium | reverse complement strand
GTTCGGCAAGAGCAAGGCGAAGCTGTCCTCATCGGCCCAGAAGAAGTTCACGTTCCGTGACGTATCGGGCGTCGAAGAAGCCAAGGACGAACACCAGGAGATCATCGAGTTCCTCAAGTAGCCCCAGAAGTTCCAGAAGCTCGGGGGGCGCATCCCGAAGGGCGTGCTGCTGATGGGCCCTCCCGGCACCGGCAAGACGCTGCTGGCGCGCGCCGAGGCCGGCGAGGCCAACGGGCCGGTCTCCTCGATCAGCTGCTCCGACTGCGTCGAGATGTGCGTCGGCGTCGGCGCCTCGCGCGTGCGCGATCTGTTCGAGCAGGGCAAGAAGAACGCGCCCTGCATCGTCTTCATCGACGAGATCGACGCGGTGGGCCGCCATCGCGGCGCCGGCCTCGGCGGCGGCCACGACGAGCGCGAGCAGACGCTGAACCAGCTGCTCGTCGAGATGGACGGCTTCGAGTCGAACGAGGGCGTCATCCTCGTCGCGGCCACGAACCGGCCAGACGTCCTCGATCCCGCGCTGCTGCGCCCCGGCCGCTTCGATCGCCGCATCGTCGTGAACCGTCCCGACGTGAAGGGCCGCGAGGGCATCCTCGGGGTGCACACCAAGAAGATCCCGCTGGCCGACGATGTCGACATCAAGGTGCTGGCGCGCGGCACGGCCGGCTTCGCCGGCGCCGACCTCGCGAACCTGGTGAACGAGGCCGCGCTGGCGGCGGCGCGCCAGAACAAGAAGGTCGTCGCGATGACGGACTTCGAGTACGCCAAGGACAAGGTGCTGATGGGCGCCGAGCGCCGCTCGATGATCGTCACCGACGACGAGAAGCGCGTCACCGCGCTGCACGAGGCGGGGCATGCGCTGCTCGCGGTGCTGCTGCCGCACGCCGAACAGCTGCACAAGGTCACGATCATCCCGCGCGGCATGGCCCTCGGCCTGACGCAGCAGCTCCCGATCGACGAGAAGCACAACTACTCGAAGGTCTATCTGATGGACCAGATCGCGATCCTGCTCGGCGGCCGGATCGCCGAGGAGCTCACGACCGGCAACTTGACGACGGGCGCGGGCAACGACCTCGAGCGGGCCACCGAGCTCGCGCGCAAGATGGTGTGCGAGTGGGGCATGAGCGAGCACCTCGGGCCGCTCACCTTCGGCAAGAAGGAAGAGCAGATCTTCCTCGGCCGCGAGATCGCCCAGCACCAGGACTACAGCGAGGACACGGCGCTCAAGATCGACGCCGAGGTCAAGCACATCATCACCGACAACTACGACCGCGCCACGCGCGTGCTCACCGAGGCCAAGCCGCAGCTGCTCCAGATTGCCGAGGCCCTGCTCGTGCGCGAGTCGCTCGACGGCGACCAGGTGCGCCGGCTGGCAACGGGCGAGCCCCTCGACATCGAGACGACCCCGAGCGCGCCGCCCGCCCCGGCGGACGGCCCGCGCGACCGCGCGCGGGACACCGAGCGCGCGCCCCTGCTCTCGCCGATGCCGCCCAAGCCGCTGACGCAGGAGTAGGCGGCTGCCGCTTTCCTGCCCGCGAGGGCGTTTCACGCTGCCGCTGCCCGGCCGGGATCCGCTCGTCCTCGGCGAACGCACGCTTGTCATGGGCGTGCTCAACGTCACGCCGGACTCGTTCTCCGACGGCGGCCGTGCCCTCGACCCCGGCCGCGCCGCCGACCTCGCGCTCGCGATGGAGGCGGCGGGCGCCGATCTGATCGACATCGGCGCGGAATCCACGCGGCCGGGCGCCCCGCCGCTCCCGTCCGGCGAGGAGCGCGCCCGTCTGCTCCCGGTCCTGCGCCGCCTCCGGGGGCGCATCACCGTGCCCCTCTCGGTCGATACCTACAAGGCCGACGTCGCGCGCCAGGCGCTCGATGAGGGCGCGGTCATCATCAACGACGTGAGTGGGCTGGAGTATGATCCAGCCCTCGGTGATGTGGTGGCGGTGCGCGGGGCCGGCCTCGTGCTGATGCACACCCGCGGGCGGTCCGCCGCCATGTACGACCTGGCGACCTACGACGACGTGGTGGCGGAGGTCTCGCGGGAGCTGCTGCGGCGCGTCGAGGCCGCCGTCGGCCGCGGGGTGCCCGTGGGGAGCCTCGTGCTCGACCCCGGGCTCGGGTTTGCGAAACAGGCGGCGCACAGCGCGCGGGTGCTGGCACGTCTTGACGAGTTCGCCGCGCTGGGCCGCCCGCTGCTCGTCGGCCCCTCGCGGAAGTCCTTTCTCGCCGGAGCGGCCGGGGGCCGTCCGGCGGCCGAGCGCGACTGGGCGACGGCGGCTGCCGTGACGGCGGCCGCGCTGGGGGGCGCGCACATCGTGCGCGTGCACGCCGTGGACGAGATGGTGCAGGCCGCCCGGGTGGCGGATCTGCTGCGCGCGGAGGCGGCCGCCGGCGGCTGATCCGGGCGGCGCGCTTCCAACATGGACTGGCTCACCGAACTGCTGCAGCGGCCGCCCATCACCTGGTGGGACGTGCTCGACATCATGATCGTGTCGATCGTGGTGTACGAGCTGCTGAAGCTCATGCGCGGCACCCACGCCGTGCAGCTGGCCATCGGACTCACCTTCGTGACGGGCCTGTTCTACGTCTCCAGGGGGCTGCAGCTCGAGACCGTCAACTGGCTGATCCGCAACATCGTCGGCTACGTGGTGTTCGCGGCCATCGTGCTCTTCCAGGCGGACATCCGGCGGGCGCTGGTGCTCTTCGGCCGCGCGCCCTTCTTCCGCTATCTCGAGCGCACCGAGAGCGACGACGACACGATCGAGGAGATCGTGGTGGCGGTGAGCACGCTGGCCGCGAGGCGGATCGGGGCGATCGTCGTGCTGGAGCGCCAGATCGGCCTGCGCCACTTCATCGAGAGCGGCATCCCGCTCGATGCGCGCGTCACGTACGACCTGCTGGTCAGCATCTTCCAGCCCAGCTCGCCGCTGCATGACGGGGCCGTGATCCTGCAGGGATCGCGCGTGGCGGCGGCGGCCTGCTTCCTGCCGCTCACGGTCAACCCGCGGCTGACCCGTGATCTCGGGTCGCGGCACCGTGCGGCGATCGGCGTGACCGAGGAGAACGACGCGGTCGCGCTCGTCGTGTCGGAGGAGACGGGCGGCATCTCGCTGGTGCTCGACGGGGACATCGAGCGGGACCTGGGGCCGGAACAACTGCGCGCACGGTTGCGGACGCTCGTCGTGCGCCGCCGGTCCGCCGCGTCCCGCGAGGCGGGGTATTCCTTCAACTGACATGGCGGCCTTCCCCTTTCGCAACGTCGGGCTCAAGTTCCTCTCGATCTGCATCGCCGGGCTGCTGTGGCTGGGCGTGGCGGGGGAGCGGGTGGTCGAGCGCGCGCTGCGGATTCCGCTCGAGTTCCAGAACGTCCCCGCGAGCCTCGAACTGATGGGCGAGACGCCCGACTCGGTGGACGTGCGCATTCGCGGGTCCTCGGGGGCGCTGGCGCGCCTCGGTCCAGGCGACCTTGCCGCGCTCCTCGACCTGGGCACCGCGCGCCCCGGGCGCCGCCTCTTCCACCTGACGGTGGCCAACGTGAGCGCGCCGTACGGCGTGGAGGTGCTGCAGGTCGCCCCCTCGACGCTGCCGATCGAGTTCGAGACGTCGGGCGTACGCGTGGTGCCCGTGCGGCCCGCGATCGAGGGCGAGCCCGCGCCCGGGTACGAGGTCGTGGGCGTCGTCGCCGAACCCGCGACCGTGGATGTCGTCGGACCGGAGAGCGCGCTGGCACGGCTCACCGACGCCATCACCGAGCCGGTCTCCGTCGCGGGGCTGGCCGCGCCCGTGCGGGAGGTCGTGACGGTGGGCGTGTCCGACCCGCGGGTGCGCCTGCGCGTGCCGCGGTCCGCGCAGGTCACCGTGTCCATCGCCCCGATCGCGACCGCACGCGACGTCGAGGACGTGCCCGTCGCCGTCATGAACCTGGCCGACGGACTGCGCGGCCGGGTCGAGCCCGCAGGCGTCCGTGTGACCCTCCGCGGCGCCGAGGCCCGGCTCGACGCCGTCGGGGCAGCCGATCTCGAGTTGTTCGTCGATGCCGCCGGCCTCGTGGCCGGCACCTACACCCTGCCGGTCCAGGCCGCCTCGCTTCCGCTCGTCGGCGTCGTCGAGACGACGCCCGCGACGGTGCGCGTGCGGCTGGCCCGGCCGTAGTGGAGTGACGGTGACGGTCCACGACCGGGCCGCCCGGTGGGCGGCCCGCAGAATCGCGGTTGAGCAGAGGCGCTGGTAGTACCTCTTCAGCCGCCAGACAGCATGAGGAGCGTTCGTTCACGCATGTCACAGCGACTTTTCGGCACAGACGGCATCCGCGGGCACGCGGGGACCCCGCCCCTCGACCCGGCGACGGTGGCGCGCGTCGGCGCGGCCCTCGTGCGCGCGCGGGGCGGCGCGCCGCCGCGGGTGCTGATCGGCCGCGACAGCCGGGAGTCGGGTTCGTGGATCGAAGAGGCGCTCGCGCGCGGCCTCGCCAGTGCCGGGGCCAGCGTCTCGAGCGTCGGGTTGATGCCGACGCCCGGCGTGGCGTACCTGACGCGGACGCGCGGGTTTGATCTGGGTATCGTGATCTCGGCCTCGCACAATCCGTTCGAGGACAACGGCATCAAGGTCTTCTCGGGCGCCGGCGAGAAGTACACCGAGACGCTCGAACGCGCGGTCGAGGCCATGGTGTTCGACAGGTCGTGGGAGGTGCCCCCCGATGCCGGCAGCCACCTCGAGCGGCTCGACCTGGCCGCACCATACCTCGCGCACCTCGAGGAGATCCTGAGCGATGCCGGGCCGCTGCGGGGCGCGCGGCTGTCGGTGGACTGCGCCAACGGCGCGACGGCGACCCTCGGCCCCGCGCTGCTCGCGGCCATCGGGTTCGAGGTGCAGGCGATCGGCGTGGCGCCGAACGGCCGGAACATCAACCTGCGCTGCGGGTCCACGGCCATGGACCTGCTGGCGGCACACGTCACCACCCACGGTACGCGCCTCGGCGTGGCGTTCGACGGTGATGGTGACCGCGCGCTGTTTGTGGACCACCGGGGCCGCGTCGTGGACGGCGATGCCGTGCTGCTCCTGTGCGCGCTGCAGCTCAAGGCCGAGGGCCGGCTGCCGGGGGACGCGGTGGTGGCGACCGTCATGAGCAACATCGGCCTCGAGCTGGCCTTGAAGGCGCACGGCATCACCCTCGTTCGCACCGCCGTCGGCGACAAGTACGTGATGGAGGAGATGCTGAAGCGCGGCCTCGCGCTCGGCGGCGAGCAGTCGGGCCACGTCATCTTCGCCGAGCATCTCTTCACCGGCGACGGGCTGGCCACGGCGCTCCAGGTGCTCCGCGTGATGGCGCGGACGGGCCGCGAGCTGGACGACCTCGCCGGGCAGCTCACGTCGTATCCGCAGGTGCTGGTCAACGTGCGCGTGAAGCAGAAGGCCGATTACCACGCCGTGTCCGGCGTGGCCGAGACGATCCGGCAGGTCGAATCGCGGCTGGCGGGACAGGGCCGGCTGTTGATCCGCTACTCCGGCACCGAGCCGCTGCTGCGCATCATGATCGAGGGCCGCGACCAGGCCGAGATCCAGCACTGGGCCGACGAGATCGCGCAGTCGGTGTGCCGCGGGATGGACGGGGTGCGGTCGTGACGCCCCGCCTCTCCGTCAACGTCAACAAGGTGGCGACGCTGCGCAACTCGCGTGGCGGCCGGCTGCCCGCGGTCACCGATGCCGTGCTGGTGTGCCTCGAAGCGGGCGCGCCGGGCATCACGGTCCATCCACGGGCGGACGCGCGCCACATCACGACCGAGGACGTCCGAGACATCGCACGGCTGCTCGCGCCGCTTGGTGGCGCCGTCGAGTACAACATCGAGGGAGACCCGCGGCCGGACCTGATCGCGCTCGTGCACGAGGTCACACCCCAGCAGTGCACGCTCGTGCCCGTGCTGCCGGGCGAGATCACGAGCCAGGCCGGCTGGCCCTCATCCACGCCGACGGCGGCGCTCGCGCGCGTGATCGCGGAGATGCGCGCGGCCGGCATCCGCGTCAGCCTCTTCGTCGATCCCGTGCCGGACATGGCCGACTGGGCGCATGACCTCGGCGCCGACCGTGTCGAGCTCTACACCGAGCCCTTCGCGCGCGCCTTCGAGCGCGGCGAGGGCGCGCGCGCATTCGCCGGCTATGCGGCCGCGGCCTCCCGCGCGCACGCCCTCGGTCTCGGCGTGAACGCCGGTCACGATCTCGACCTGGCGAACCTCGTGCTGTTCCGAACCCTGCCGCACCTTGACGAGGTGTCCATCGGTCACGCGTTGATGGGGCACGCGCTGTTCGTGGGCCTGCGGCAGGCGGTGCTCGACTACCGGCGGGCCGTCGAGGGCACGGCCTGATGAGCGGGTGTCGTCGACGGACCGTGGCCGCCCTGGCGGCCGCGGGCCTCTGGGTGGCCGGCATCGGCAGCGTGGCGGCGCAAGGACGGCCGGTGCTGTTCCCCGCGGGCGACGGCGTGCCGATTGCGGCGGTGCTGTACGACGCGGACGTACGCCCCGCGCCGGCCGTCGTGCTGGTGCACATGCTGTCGCGGTCGAAGGACGACTGGCGTGGGGTGGCCGAGGGGTTGCAGCGTGAGGGCATCACCGCCCTGGCCATCGACCTGCGCGGCCACGGCGGGTCGGGCGGCACGGCCGCGAGCCTGCCGGCGATGACGGCGGACGTGCGGGCGGCCGTCGCGTGGCTGCGCGCGCGGCCCGAGGTCCGGCCGGAGGCCATCGGGATGGCCGGCGCGTCGCTCGGCGCCAATCTCGCCATGGTGGTGGCGGCGGGCCAGGGCGCCGAAGGCGTCCGGTCGGTGGCGCTGCTGTCGCCGTCGCTCGAGTACCGCGGCATCTCGCTCAGCGGCATCATGCGGCGCTATGGCGCGCGGCCGCTCCTGCTGGCGGCCAGCACCGAGGACCCGCTGGCCCTGCGGACCATCAGGGACCTGGCCGAAGACACCCAGGGCATCCGCGAGCAGTGGGTCGAACCGGTGGCCGGACACGGCACGGTGCTGCTGGACCGCGCGCCCGATCTCGTGCGAACACTTGTGGACTGGTTCCGTCGGACGTTGCTATTCTGATCCCTATGCGTGCTGATGCCATTGTCTTTGCCGTTGCCGGTGCTTTGTTCGGCGTGATTGTCGGCTGGATTCTCGGCAGCCAGCAGGCGGGGGGGAGTCCGCCGTCGGCCGTGGCGGCCCCGGTCACGGCGACCGCGTCCACCCCGGCCCCCGCGGCCGGAGGAGGCACGCCGGTCGTGCTCGACCAGAACCGCGTCGAGGCGCTCCGGGCCGTCGCGGCCGAGGACCCGAAGAACGCCCAGCCGCGCGTGGACCTCGGCAACATGTACTTCGACGCCGAGCTGTACACCGACGCCATCCGCTGGTATGAGGAGGCGATCGCCATCAACCCGCGCGATCCCAACGTCTCCACCGATCTCGGCGTCGCCTACTACTACACGAACCAGCCCGCGCGCGCCGTCACGCAGTTCGAACACTCCCTCGAGGTCGATCCCGCGCACACGAAGACGATGCTCAACATGGGCATCGTGAAGGCGTTCGGGCAGCAGGATCTGGCGGGGGCGGTGGCGGCGTGGCAGCAGGTCGTGGCGCTCGCACCAGACAGCCCCGAGGGCCAGGCCGCGCGCAAGGCGCTCGACGGCATGCAGCAGGCACATCCCACCGTGCCGGACGGCGGGGGACAGTAGCCGCGTCATGTGGCGCGCCCTTCTCCTCTTCCTTCTCTTCGTATTCATCGCGCGGGCCGTGTGGCGCCTGCTGATGGGGGTGGTGCAGGGCGCCTCGACGGGGACACCCGCTGCCGGGGCGGGCGCGCGGCCGGGCACACCGGCGGTGAAGATGGCCCGCGATCCGATCTGCGGCACCTTCGTGGTGCCGGGCAAGGCGCTCAGCCTGGTGGCGCGCGGCGAGACGATCTACTTCTGCTCCGAGAAGTGCCGTGACGCGTACGGCGCTTCCGCCGGCGCGCGGGCCTGACCCGCATGGCCGCCCCCGCCGAGGCTGAGGTCCGCGCGGAGATCGTCGAGGTGGGCCGGCGCCTCTGGGCGCGCGGGTTCGTCGCGTCGAACGACGGCAACATCAGCGTGCGCGTCGGCGAGCACCGCCTGATCACCACGCCCACCGCCGTGTCGAAGGGCTTCATGACCCCCGACATGCTGGTCGTCACGGACCTCGAGGGCCGCCGCCTCGAAGGTGATCGCAAGGCGTCTTCGGAACTGAAGATGCACCTCGAGGTGTACCGCCAGCGCCCCGACATTCGTGCCGTGGTGCATGCCCATCCGCCCACCGCCACGGGCTTCGCGGTGGCGGGCATCCCGCTGGATCGCGCCGTGCTCGCCGAAGTGATCACGACGCTCGGCAGCATTCCGATCGCGGAGTACGCCACGCCCTCCACGGAGGAACTGCCCGCAGCCGTGCGCCGCTACATCACGGCGCATGACGGCCTGCTGCTCGCCAATCACGGCGCGCTGGCCGTCGCCGCGGACGTGATGGGCGCGTACTACCGCATGGAGACCATCGAGCACTTCGCGCGGATTTCACTGACGGCGCGGATGCTCGGCCGCGAGCATCTGCTGTCGCGCGAGGAAGTGGTCCGCCTGCAGGGGCTGCGCGGCATGTACGGTATTGCCTCACCGGCGCCGATCTGCGCGGACCCGCCGCCGGCCGGCACGGACGAGGGGCGTGACTGCCAGGTGGTGCAGGCGCCGGCGTCACCGGACCGGCGTCTCGTGCCCGACACCCCCCGGCTGCCGGAGGCCGGCGCGCTCGGCATGGACGGCGAAATTCGGCTAACATACCGCGAGCTGACCGCGCTCATCGAGGACGCCGTCAGAAGCCTGAAATAGCGCAGATCGACGGTCAGCGGCGCCGCGGCGCGGCGCCTGGAGGCAGGAATGGGTGAAGCACTCGGGATGGTCGAGACCAAGGGCCTCGTCGCGATGATCGAGGCGGCCGATGCGATGGTCAAGGCCGCCAAGGTGACCCTGGTCGGCTGGGAGAAGATCGGCGCGGGCTACGTCACCGCGATCGTGCGCGGCGATGTCGCCGCCGTCAAGGCCGCCACGGACGCGGGCGCCGCGGCTGCCCGCCGCGTCGGCGAGCTCGTGTCGGTGCACGTGATCCCGCGGCCCCACGCCAACCTCGAGGACGTGCTGCCCATCGGCAAGGCCAGCTCGAAGGCGTAGCGGGACGTCCCGCGCGCGGACTGCCGCCCATGCTGCTCGCCCGGATCGTCGGCACCGTCGTCGCCACGCGGAAGGATCCGCGCCTCGTCAGCCACAAGCTGCTGCTGGCGCGTCCCGTGGACCCGCAGGGCACGCTGGAGGGCAGCCACCTCGTCGCCATCGACACCGTGGATGCCGGCGTGGGCGAGACCGTCCTCATCGTCAGCGGCAGTTCGGCGCGGATGGCTACGGGCCTGAAGGACACGCCGGTCGATGCCGCGGTCGTCGGCATCATCGACACGGTGGATCTGGCCGAGTAGCCGCGATGCAGATCGCCCGCGTCATCGGCACCGTCGTGGCCACGCGCAAGGCCGACGCCCTGGCGAACACCACGCTGCTGCTCGTGCAGCCGCTCACCCCTCACGGCCAGCCGGCCGGCCGCGCCATCGTGGCCGTGGATACCGTGGGCGCAGGCGTGGGCGAGGAGGTGTTCTTCGTGCGCGGCAAGGAAGCCAGCTTCCCGTTCCACCCGGCCGAGCCGCCGGTCGATGCCGGCATTGTCGGGATTGTCGATCAGCGGACGGTGGAGGCGCCGTGATCCTGGGCCGCGTGGTGGGCGAGGTCGTGTCGACGAAGAAGCGCCCGCAGTTCGAGGGCGCGGCGCTGCTGATCGTGCAGCCCATCACCCCCGACGGCTCGGCGCGCGGCGCGTCGTTGCTGGCGATTGACTCGGTGGGGGCGGGACGAGGCGAGATCGTCCTCACGGTGCTCGAGGGCCGCGCCGCCGGCGAAGCCCTCGGACGGAAGGGCGCCCCGGTCGACGCCGCCATCATCGGCATCGTCGACCAGATCGAGACGGAGTAGCACGCCCACCGCGACCGCCGCATGCGAGTCCCGCCGGACGCGCCGCGAATGGCGAATCGCGAACAGCGAATAGCGAACTGCGAACAGCGAATTGCGAACGGCGAATTGCGAACGGCGAACTGCGAACTGCGAACAGCGAATTGCGAACAGCGAATAGCGACCGATGACCGAACAGGAAGTGCGTGAGCTGGTGCGCGCGGCCATTGCGCGACACCGGGGACCGGTGGCCCCGCCGGCGGCGTCCGAGCCGCAGGCACGTCCCGCGCACGTCAGCCACCAGCGCTTCCTGCTGCCCCCGAGCGATGGCCCGTGCCTGATCGAGCCGGCCGTCCCGTGCACGCACTGCGGGTTCTGCCAATCGTACGGACACTGAGGAATCTGGCCCGGTGCCAGTCAGCACCAAAACGTAGAAACACGAAGGACACGAAGAAACGAAGGACGCACGAAAGGACTTTTCAATCGAGGGATCCGGTTCCGAGCGGACTCACTGAGTTGACGTATTTCGTGCGTCCTCGTGGCCTTCGTGATCCTCGTGTTTGTACGTCTTCCCACGGCTCAGCAACCCGCAACCCGCAACCCGCAACCTGCAATCTACAATCTGCAATCTACAATGAACTGTCTCGTCACCCGTCGCCTCCCCTCGTCCGTCATCGCGCGTCTCGAAGCCGAGTGTGAGGTCGATCTCTACACCGGCGCGGAGGCGATTCCCCGTGAGGAGCTGCTGGCGCGCGTGGCGGGGAAGGATGCGCTCATCTGCCTGCTGACCGACCGCATTGACGCGGGCGTGCTGGAGGCGGCGGGGCCGCGGCTCAAGATCGTCGCCGACGTGGCCGTGGGCTACAACAACATCGACGTGGCGGCGGCGCGGGCGCGGGGCGTCGAGGTAACCAACACGCCCGATGTGCTCACCAATGCGTGCGCGGACTTCACGTGGGCGCTGATCCTGGCCGTGACGCGGCGGCTCGGTGAGGGCGAGCGCGTCGTGCGCGCCGGCCGCTGGGCGGGCTGGGGCCTCGACTACATGCTCGGCATGGAACTGCGGGGCAAGCAGCTCGGCATCGTGGGCGTCGGCCGCATCTCGCAGGCCGTCATGGACAAGGCGCCCGCGTTTGGCATGTCGGTCGCGTATCACACGAGGTCGCCCCGCGAGATCCCTGGCGCGACGCCGATGGGGCTCGACCAGCTGCTCGCGACATCCGACATCGTCTCGCTCCACTGTCCGATGACACCGGAGACGCACCACCTCATCAACCAGCAGGCGCTGACGAAGATGAAGCGCTCGGCCTACCTCATCAACACGTCGCGTGGACCCGTCGTCGACGAGGCCGCCCTCGTGTGGGCGCTGCAGCAGCGGTTGATTGCGGGGGCCGCGCTCGACGTCTACGAGGAGGAGCCGAAGGTGCATCCCGGCCTCCTGGAACTCGAGAACGCGCTGCTCATCCCTCACCTGGCCAGCGCCACCACCGAGACGCGCACCGCCATGGCGGACCTCGCCGTCTCCAATGTGATCGCGGTGCTGGCCGGCCGTCCCGCCGTCACGCCGGTACCCTGAGCCATGGCCGCCCCCCGCTCCACGCCCCCACGGAAGGCGCCCCGGCGCGCGCCGGCCAGGGGCGCGCGTCCCGCTCCGGCGCTCGTCGAGCGCGTCATGCGGGCGCTGGCGCTGGCCATCGATGGCCTGGAGCTGCCGGCGATCGAGAAGATCTCCGAATCGCAGCAGGAGGACCCGTTTCAGGTCCTCATTGCCACGCTGCTCTCCGCGCGCACGCAGGATGCGACGACGCTGGCGGCCTCCACGCGCCTCTTCAAGGTCGCGCGTACGCCCCGGACGATGGCGAAGCTGCCGGTACGGGAGATCGAGCGGCTGATTTATCCGGTGAGCTTCTACAGGAACAAGGCGCGGCACGTGAAGGCCACCTGCGAGGCGCTGGTCTCGGAGTTCGGCGGCAAGGTGCCGGGCACGCTCGAGGAACTGGTCACCCTGCCCGGCGTGGGCCGGAAGACCGCCACGCTGGTGATGATCCTCGCGTTTCAGAGCCAGCGGCACATCTGCGTGGACACGCACGTGCACCGCATCTCGAACCGTCTCGGCTGGGTACGGACGGCGGAGCCGGACGAGACGGAGCAGGCGCTGTACAGGGCCACGGACGCCCGCTGGTGGCCGTACATCAACCTCTACCTCGTGACGTGGGGCCAGAACGTCTGCCGGCCGGTCTATCCCCGCTGCGGGGATTGCGTGCTGGTCGAGGATTGCCCGCGTATCGGGGTTACACTGGTCGGCAAGTCGAAGAAAGGAGACTGAGCATGTCCGTTCGCATTCTTCAGGTCGCCGGCGTCCTGGCGGCGCTGCTGCTGACATCCGCGGCCCCGGCGTTCGCGCAGGCGACCTCGCCCGGCGCAGGCCCGATTGTGGTGGTCGAGACAGAGAAGGGCACGTTCGAGTTCGAGACGTACCCGAACGAGGCGCCGAAGACCGTCGCGCGGATCCTCGAGCTCGTCAAGAGCCGCTTCTACAACGGCATGCGCGTGCACCGTGTCGTGCCCGGCTTCGTGGCGCAGATGGGCGATCCCCAGACCCGCGACATGACGAAGAAGGATCGCTGGGGCACGGGCGGCAGCGGCAAGCCGATCGGCGTGGCCGAGATCTCGAAGACGCGCACGCACGTCCTCGGCGCCGTCGCAATGGCGCATGCGGGTGACGCGGCGAAGGCCGACAGCCAGTTCTACGTGACGCTGGCGCCGACGCCGCGCCTGAACAGCGGCTACACCGTGTTCGGCAAGGTGATCACCGGCATGGACGTCGTGACCAAGCTCGCCGTCGGCGACCGCATCGTGCGCGCCACCGTCAAGGAGTAGCCGGGAGGGGTCTGGCACCGTGACATCGCAAACGTCGCAGAACCTGCGACGTTTGCGATGTCACGGTG
>JAUXWO010000136.1 GCA_030680175.1 Vicinamibacterales bacterium | reverse complement strand
CTTCGGCCCGGCGGCCGCCGGGCGCACGCCGGTCCCACGGCCCGTGGGCACCCGCAGCAACTCGTAGTCGAGCTTGCCGCTCCCGGCGTTCGGCGCCATGACCCAGACCATGCTGACCGCGATCGGCGCGCCACGCCCACTGCCGGCCGGCGTGAACTGCGCCCGCGACGCCGCTTCGAGCATCGCCAGCACGACCTCGGGACGCACCCCGAGTTCCCGCCCCTGTTCGACGGCCAGTTGCTCGATGCTCTGAATCCGGCCTCCGCGGGTCACCGCCGCGGCCAGCGCGAACACGGCCTCCCCGCCGGCGGAGTCTGACACCTGCACGGGCCCCGCGATCTCCCCTGCCGGTACCGCGGGCGCGGCCAGGTGCGAGATCATGCCGGCGAGCGACTCGGGGTGCTCCCGGTTCGCGGCCTGCATCACCCCCATCGCGCCGAGCAGGCAGACGACGGTCGCCGCCGTGGCGCCGAGGGCCGGCCAGACCAGGTGCATGTCGTCGAAGATCTCGCGCACCCACACCCGGAACGACAGGCGCTCCTCGACACGGACCCGCTCCAGCAGGACGGCCGACAGATGCGCATCCGGCGGCGCCGCGGGGAGGTCCGCCGCCATCTGCCGCATCAGCCGTCCGAGTTCCACGATCTCCGCCGATTCGATCGCGCACGCCACGCACTCACGCAGGTGGGTCTGGACGACGATCTGCTGATCGAGATCCAGTTCGCCATCATGGAACTCGGCGAGTTGCTCGCGCACGATCTCGCAGCTCAGCTGCTGCATCATGGCCGCGCCTCCCGCAGTTCGGCGCGCAGGGCCTGCCGCGCGCGCGTGAGGCGCGACTTCACCGTGCCGACGGCGACATCGAGCGAGAAGGCGATCTCCTCGTAGCTCATGCCGTCCACCTCCCGCAGGACGATGGCCGTGCGCTGTTCGAAGGGCAGCGCATCGAGCGCCTGCCAGAGCCGAAGCGCCATCTCCTTGCGGGCAAAGACGCGATCCGGCTGATCGGCATCCCCGGGCTGGCGCAGGTCGCCATGTTCGACCAGGTGCTGATCGAGCGACTGGTGATCCTTGCGGCGGCGGCGATGCCAGAACCGCTGCCGATTGCGAGCCTGATTGATGACGATGCGGTAGACCCAGGTGCGGAGGGCGGACTGCCCGCGGAAGGTGTGGAGCGTCCGGAAGACGCGCAGGAAGACCTCCTGCGCCAGGTCGAGCGCCTCGTCGCGGTCGCCCAGCAGGTGCAGCCCGAGCTGGAACACCATGCGCTCCTGCCCGGCCACCAGCGCCGCGCACGCGGCATCCTCGCCGGCCACGCAGCGCTCGATGAGCGCCGCTTCGTCGCTGCCGACTTCAGACCACTCGAGGGCTTCGGCGTTCTTCATGAAGCGTCCGGGGCTGAGGGTGTACTCCATGGGCAGTCTAGCAAGCAATGCCGCACCTGTCACGCGCCGGAACCACGGGGCCGCGCCTTTCTCTGGTTAGAACCCGGGCGCGCCGGAAAGTTCCTTATTTTTGCTAGGATGACGGCGAGGCCCTCGAAGTTCCAAGATGCGCCGCCCCCTGCTTCTCGTCCTCGTGGTGGCCGCCGTGGCCGGCGCCGCGGCGCTGGCCTGGACGGCCGTCGCCAACGAGCAGGAGTACCAGCGCCTGATCGAGGCGGGCGACCGGTCGCTGGCCGCGGACCTGCCCTTCCCCGCCCTCGAGGCGTACTCCGGCGCCATCGCGCTCCAGCCGGATGCCATGCTGGCGCACCTGAAGCGTGGCATCACGTATCACGCCCGCGGGGAGCTCGACGAGGCGCTGCGCGATCTGCGGCGCGCCTCCGAGCTCGACCCGGCCGCCACGCAGCCGCTCGAACTGACGGGCGATGTCTATGCCGCGCTGGCCCGTCACGACCGCGCGGCCGATCGGTACGAGGCGTACCTCGCCCTCGATGACCGCTCCGCCCGTGTCCTCTACAAGCTCGCACTCGCCCGCTACCGGCATGGCAGCGTCGATCAGGCCATCGCGCCGCTGCGCGACGCGCTGGCGCTCGATCCCTCGATGGCGGAGGCGCAGTACCTGCTCGGTCTCTGTCTGCGCGACGTGGACCGCCTCGACGAGGCACGCGAGGCGCTCGAGGCGCTCGCCCGCCAGTCGCCGGGGATGGTGGCGGCACGCGAGGCGCTGGCCGACGTCTACGCGCGTCTCGGTGACGGCCGCCGCACCATGGAGCAACTGGAGGCGTTGACGGCGCTCGAACCGGAGCGCCCCGAGCGGCTGATTGCCGTCGGGTTCGCCCACGCGCAGGCCGGGCGGCACGACGCCGCCGTCGTCACCCTCGGCCGGGCGATTGATCGCTGGCCCGAGGCGCCACGGACCTACGCGGCCCTGGGACAGGTGTGGCTCGATGCCGCGGAAGCGCGCGGGGATCGCGTGGCGCTCGTCAAAGCCCTCGAGGCGCTCACGATGGCCGCCTCCCGGGCCGACGCCGGGGGCGGCACCCTCATGCAGCTCGGGCGCGCGTGGCTGCTCGCCGGCGACGTGGACTCCGCCGAGCGATACCTCCGCCAGGCCGTCGCCCGCCAGCCCGCACCGCCCGACGCGTACCGCTACCTGGCACAGGCGGCCGAACGCCTCGGCCGGATCGATCAGGCCCGGGACGCGCTCCTGCGCTACGCCACGCTCGTCGGCGACACGCGCCCGCTCGCGGACGTGTCCGCGCGGATTGCCCGCTTCTCGCTGCAGCTGGAGGACCCCTACACGGCGGCGCACTGGCTCGACCGCGCGATGGATGAAGCCGGACCGACGGTGCCGCTGCTGACGCAGATGGCGGAGGCCCAGCTGGCCCTCGGCCGTCCCGACGAGGCCCGCCGCGTCATCGAGGACGGACTCGGCCTCGAGCCCACCAATCGACAGCTGTTGACGCTGCGACGACGCCTGCCGCCCTCGTCCTGACGCGCCGGCGTCCGGCGCGCGAGGCGTCGCGCACGCCGGCCACGGGGGCCACACCGCCCGGCCCCGGCGTCACGTGCGGCCTCAGGTCTCGCGCGTGAGCTTGGGATCGAGCACGTCGCGCAGGCCATCGCCCAGGAAGTTGAAGCCGAGCACGACGATGGCCAGCGCCAGGCCGGGGAAGATGGTCAGGTGGGGGGCGTCCAGCAGATGGCCGCGCCCGCCGTTGATCATCGTGCCCCAGCTCGGTGTGGGGGGCTGCACCCCGAGGCCGAGGAAGCTGAGGGCCGCCTCCGACAGGATCGCGCCGGCCATGCCGAGCGTGGCCTGCACCGTCAGGGCGGGGACTGCCGTCGGGAGCACGTGGCGGGCCAGGATGCGCACCGTGCCGGCGCCCAGGGCCCGCGCCGCCAGCACGTAGTCGAACTCGCGCGCGCGCAGCACCTGGCCGCGCACGAGCCGCGCGTACCCCACCCAGCCGATCACGACGAGCGCGAGCACGACGTTCACCAGGCTCGGCCCGAGCACGGCGACGAGCGCAATGGCCAGCAGGATGCCGGGGAACGCCATCAGCACGTCCATCACGCGGCTGATCGCCATGTCGATGCGGCCGCCGAAGTACCCGGCCACGGCGCCCACGCAGGTCCCGACCGACGCCGAGACCCCCACGACCGTGACGCCGACCATCAGCGACACCTGCGCGCCCAGCAGGACGCGTGAGAGGATGTCGCGGCCGAGTTCGTCGAGCCCGAACAGGTGCCCCGCCGTGGGGCCTTCGAGCCGCCTGGCCAGTTCCTGCGTCGAGGGATCGAACGGCATGATCCACGGCGCCAGCAGCGCGCCGGCGCAGACGATGAAGACGATCGCTCCCCCAAGACGCAGCATGGCTATTCGTACCGGATGCGTGGATCCAGCACGCCGTACAGGATGTCCGTCATCAGGTTCACGCCCACGTAGGTCACCGCAATCAGCAGGATGCACCCCTGCACCATCGGGTAGTCGCGGAAGCTGATGGACTGAATGAGCAGCCGTCCGATGCCCGGCCACGCGAAGATGGTCTCGGTGATCACCGCGCCCGTCAACACCGCGCCGAACTGCAGCCCGGCGATCGTGACGACAGGGATGAGGCTGTTGCCGAGCGCGTGCAACACCACGGCGCGGGCCCGGGACGCGCCCCGGGCCCGCGCGGCCCGGACGTAGAGTTCCTGCAGTTCGTCGAGGAGGCTGGCCCGCGTCATGCGGGCCAGGATGGCGGCGAGCGCCGCGCCAAGCGAGATCGCGGGCAACACGAGGCTCTCGAGGCCGCCGCGGCCCGAGACCGGCAGCCAGCCCAGCTCCACCGCGAAGACGATCGCAAGCACCGGGCCCAGCCAGAAGTTCGGCAGCGCAATGCCGGCGAGCGCCAGCGTCATCGCGGACCAGTCGACGAAGGACCCCCGCCACACCGCGGCGGCGACGCCGAGCGGAATCGCGATGACGATCGCGGCGGCCATCGCCGCCAGCGCCAGCTCCGCCGTGGCCGGCACGCGCTCGATGATCATCGCGAGCACCGGCTGCCCCGTCCGGAACGAGGCGCCGAGGTCGCCCTGCGCGAGCCCCTGCATGAAGCGGCCGTACTGCTCGAGGAGCGGTCGATCGAGCCCGAGCCGCGCGCGCAGCTCCGCGACATCATTGGGCGCGGCGCCTTCGCCGAGCATCGCCTGCGCCGGGTCACCCGGCACCAGATGGATCAGCGCGAAGACGAGCGTCGCCACCCCCAGCAGCACGGGGATCGTCAGCAGGAGACGACGCGCGAGGAAGCGCAGCACGGCGGCCATTGTACATGCGGCCCCCCGCCTCCCACGCGCGCGTCTTGGTGGCAGTCCCCGGGCTTCAGCGCCGGATCGAGCGCAAGGGCGACCTCGACAAGTGGCAGGACGGACGAGACGGCGGCATTGCGATCTGTCTCGTTGTGATCGCAACATCCGGATCGCGTGACCCCGCGGCCGGCCGCTACTGTGGCCCTCGACGCACTGATGCGTCCTGGAGTGGGCCGAACAGCACGGCCCGGCGGGAGGGTTGCACGTGTTCGACGACCGATGGTCCACGGTTCGTGCGGTGGGGGCGGCGCTGATGTGGGTCGCCGCATGGTCGGCGGCGTCTCCCGCGTTCGCCCAATCGCCGGCGGAGATCCGCATTCCGTTTGTGCCGCACCCGCCGTCGATCGACGAGTTCACCTCCGGGGAGCCGGCGCCTGGCCGCGGCCTGGCGCGTGTCGACGCACTGGTCCAGCGCGCGCCGGCCGATGGCGCGCCCGTCTCCGAACGCACGGAGGTCTACATCGGGCACGACGCGCGGCATCTCTACGCGGTGTTCGTCTGCTTCGACTCGAACCCCTCGGCCGTGCGCGGCCACCTCGTCGGACGCGATCGTATTCCCGACGATGACGACAGCATTGCCATCCACCTGGATACGTTCCGCGACCGGAAGAACGCGTATGGGTTCCAGGTGAGCGCCTCCGGTGTTCAACAGGAGGGCATCTGGACTGAAGGCGCCTCGTGGGACCTGTCGTTCGACACCATCTGGACGGCCGAGAGCCGGCGCACGCCATTTGGCTACGTGGTGTCGGTCGCCGTGCCGTTCGCCAGCCTCCGCTACCCGGCAGCGACGGAGCACACGTGGGGCCTGTTCGTCTTCCGCGGCATTCCGCGGAAGGCCGAGCAGGCGTTCTGGCCGGCGTACTCGTCCCGCGATGCCGGGCGCCTTGCGCACGCGGCGGTCGCCACCGGGATCCGCGGCATCGTGCACGAGGGCGGCGTGCTGCTGACGCCGTACGCCAGCCTCCAGGGGGCCGGGGCGACCGTCGCGCCCGGCACCGGGTCCGGGACCACGGCTGCCCGCGCCGCGGGCCTTGATGCGAAGTGGGTCCTCCGCAACAGCGTCGTGGTCGACGCCACCGTCAATCCCGACTTCAGTCAGGTGGAGTCTGACGAGCCGCAGGTGACGGTCAACGAGAGGTTTGAAAAGGTCTTTCCCGAAAAGCGGCTGTTCTTCCTGGAGAACGCTGCCTACTTTCAGACGCCGATGCCGCTGCTGTTCACGCGCCGCATTGTCGATCCCGGCGCCGGCGTGAGGGTCACGGGCAAGCACGGCCGGTACTCGGTGGCGGCGCTGGTCGTCGACGACGACCGCAGGCGCGCTTCAGATCCCGAAGCGTCCAGGGCTGTGTATGCCGTCGGCCGGCTGCGGCGGGGCATCGGCGCCGAGGGCGCGGTCGGCCTGTTCGCCAGCGCCCGCGAACAGGGCCACGCCAGCAATCGCGTGGCCGGGGTCGACGGTGCCTTCAGGCTGGGCCGCCATTGGGGCGCCACCTGGCAGGGCGCGCTGGCGGTCACCACGGAGGCCACTGGGGTCACCATCACCGGACCCGCCTATACCGCCACCCTCAAGCGATCGGGCCGCTCGCTGACATACGTGGCGAACTGGCACGACCGCGGCGCCGGATTTCGCGCGGACGCCGGCTTCGTTCCGCGGGTCGACTTTCGCTCGCTCGACCACACCGTCTCGTACCGATTTCGGCCGGGTGGGGGTCGCCTGGTCGCGTGGGGGCCGGAGCTGACGGTCACGCGGGTCTGGGATCGGCACGGCGGCGTGTTGGACCACGCGGTGATGCCGGCGCTGGTGTTCGAGCTGGCGGGCCCGTCGACGGTGAAGGCCTTTCACCGCGTGGGGCACGAGCGGCTGCGGCCGTCCGAGGTGGCCGGCCTTGCACGGCCGATCGACATCGACGCCGGCCGCACCGGTGTCGAGGCGAGTGTCGGCGTGTGGTCGCGCCTCGTCTGGACGGCCGCCGTGTCGCGGGGCAGCGCGGCCAACCTGAATCCGGCGGCGGGCGGCACGGTGTCGGCGGCGGATGTGCTGCAGGCGTCGTTCACGGCGTCGGCCCGCGTGGCCGAAGGCGTCTCGGTGGACCTGACCTATCTCGGCACCCGCCTTCGCGACGCCTCCGTCGATCAGCGTATCTTCGCGAACCACATCGGCCGTCTCAAGGTGGCCTATCAGGTGTCGCGCGCCCTGTCTGCCCGTGCGATTGTCCAGCGCCAGGCGCTCGATCCGAACGGGTCGCGAACCGCGCTTGGCGAACGGTCGGAGCTGCTCGGCGACGTGCTGGTGACCTACCTGGCCGCGCCGGGACGGGCGGTTCATGTCGGCGTCAACACGTACCGGAATCAGCACGGTCCTGGTGCCCGGGCCCGCGGCTGGCAGGTCTTTGCCAAGGTGTCCTACGCCATCGGTCTGTAGCGTCAACGCTCCTGTGCCCCCGGCCGGTGTGTCGCTCACATCAAGGCTGCCCTGAGCCTGGCGTCTCGAAATGAATCAGCCTATCATCGGCTGCGGGTGCCCGCACCGCGTGCCGGCTCATCCGGCGCGCGGACCGGCGCCCGTCGAGGTGGCCGGCAGGTGCAGCCGCGTCATCAACTTGGCCAGCCCCTGGCGCGTGAGGCCCAGTTCCCGCGCCGCCACCGATGGCCGGCCGCCCGCCCTGTCGAGCGCCGCGGCCACGTAGCGGGCCTCGAACTCCTGTCGCGCGCGACTCAGCGGAAGCGGCGAGCGCGCGCTGTCCGGAGCGCCGAAGTGTGACGGAAGCGCGCTGGCCGGCACCACCCCGCGCCGGGGCGCCGACACGGCCACCATCGCCAGGACGTTCTGGAGTTCGCGCACGTTGCCCGGCCACGGGTGCCGCGCCAGCAGATCGAGCAGGCCCACCCCGAGCGTCGCCCGGCAGCCGGCGCGCGCCGCGATGTCCTGCCAGAGATGCTGTGCGAGCGCCGGCAGATCGCCCAGGCGCGCGCGCAGCGGCGGGACCCCGATCCGAATGACGTCGAGACGGTAGAGCAGATCCGCGCGGAAGCGGCCGGCCTGCACCTCCACCGGCAGCGCGCGGTTGCTGGCCGCAACCACCCGTACGTCGATGCGACGCGGGCGGTTCTCGCCCACGCGGCGCACCTCCCCCTCCTGCAGGACCCGCAGCAGCTTGGCCTGCGCGCGCGGCGACAGCTCCGCGACCTCGTCGAGGAAGAGCGTGCCGTCCGACGCTTCCTCGAAGAGCCCCGTGCGGTCGCCAACCGCGCCCGTGAAGGCGCCCCGCGCGTGGCCGAAGAGTTCCGCCTCCAGCAATTCATCCGTGACGGCGGCGCAATTCAACGCGACGAACCGGCCCGCCTTGCGCACGCTCAGCCGGTGCACGGCGCGTGCGACCAGTTCCTTGCCGCTGCCGCTCTCCCCCTCGATCAGCACCGGGAACGGCGACGCGGCGGCGCGCATCACCGCCTCGCGCACGGCGTCCATCGCGGCGCTGGGACCGACGAGGTCGCCGAGCAAGGCGCGGCCCGCCGCCATCTGCCGTCGCTGCTCCGCCACGTCTCGCACCACGGGCGCCACGGCCGTCGCCGCCGCCTCCATCAAGGCGGCGGCCGCGTCCGCGGGCGCGGCCTCGCCGGGCGCCCACTCGCAGATCAACACGCCGACGACGCGTCCGCCGCTCCGGATCGGGACACCGCAGACGGGCTCGCTCTCCGGCTCGAACGCCCGCGCCACGCCGGTCTCGGCGACGATATCGACCCAGTGCCCCAGGGGACTCACGCGTCCGCACGCGGCGTAGACCTCTGGTGCGCCCGTCACGCCACCAACGACTGTCGCACCGCAGGCCCCCAGCCGGTCCATCAGTTGGGCCCCCACCCTCGTGAGTGCGGTGGCGCCGTCCGGCTGATCCCGACACGTCTCGAGCACCGCCATCGCGTCGTGCTGCACCGTCCACCTCCCCGTCTGCACACCGATTCGCGGCGCGGACCGAACCTCCGTCGCCTGGGCGCTGAGCGCCGCGAACCGCGCCACGCGCCGGCGCCATCCCTCGCGTGCCGCGATCGCTGTGCCCCGGACACACGCCTCGTGCGCCCCGGGCCAGTCCCGGGTGGCCATCCGCAGCCGTGCACGCGCATCCCAGACGTGCACGGTGGCCCACGGCCCGCGTCCTGCGCCGTGCGCCAGGGCTTCGACCCGGCTCCCCGCCTCGGCGACGGCGCCGGCAGCAATCGCCGCCCGCACCTGGATCGTGCCCGCCAGGATCCGGACGGCGGCCTCGGCGCCCTCCGTCCCGTCGAGGGCACCGCGCGCCCGGAGCACCTGTCCTCGCTCGAGCAGCGTCCGCGCCAACGCCAGCCGCGGCACCGCCTCGTCGTCGTCGCACACGCGCGCGGCCAGCAGCACCAGACGCGCCAGCGCCTCGGCCTCGCTCAGCCGGCCCTCCTCACGCGCGAAGATCGAACGGAGAACCACCAGCTGCCCCACCGCCCGGAGGTCCCCCTCCCAGAGGCCCTCGTCCGATACGCCATCGACCGCACGGCGCGCCGCGGCACCATCGCCCCCGCGCCACCGGCACAGCGCGGACGCCACGACGGACTCGACATCATCGGTGGCGCCGTACCGCGGAGCCGCCTCCCGGGCGAGCCACGGGTGTCCGTGACGGGCGCGGCCGGACCGCGGAACGCCGAGCAGGAGGACACAGGGCACACCGGCATACGCGTGGTGCAGGAGCGCGCGCGCGACCTGCTCCGCCGTGGCCGTCCCCGCCTCCAGGACGACGGCGCGCGCCGGCGCCACCCGCGTGCGAGGCGAGACCGAGCGCCACGCCCATCCCTGACGCGCCGCGCCGCCCTGCAGCGTTGCGCGGGCGACGCGTCCGCGCGGGGCGACGACGGCCGCCGCGAATGCGGATGGCGCGGTGTCGAGCACCCGCCCGCCCCATTCCGCCGGGAGCACACACCAGGACGCCACGTCGCTCACTGGTGCAATCCGCACGCCGCGCGGAAACACGCGGAAACGCGCGCGAGGCCGGCGGCGGACGGCGAAGGTCGGCGCAGAAACTTCGTATACAATCGAACCCCAATGTTGCGATTTCTCACAGCCGGGGAGTCGCACGGCAAAGCGCTCGTCGTCATCCTCGAGGGCGTGCCCGCCGGGCTGGCTCTCGACGTGGACCGCATGACCGCCGATCTGCGCCGCCGCCAAGGCGGGTACGGACGCGGCCGGCGGATGGCGATCGAGTCGGATCGTGCCGAAGTGCTCGCCGGCGTACGCCGCGGCGTGACGACCGGCGCCCCGATTGCCCTGCTCATCCCGAACAAGGACTGGGTCAACTGGCAGCGGACGATGCACGCCGAAGCGGAGGTTCCCGCGAACGCGACGGGCGCCAGCCGCGCGGCGGTGGTGCGTCCCCGTCCCGGTCACGCCGACCTGGCCGGTGCCCTCAAGTACGGCCACGACGACATCCGCGACGTGCTGGAACGCGCGAGCGCGCGGGAGACGGCGGCGCGCGTCGCGGCCGGTGCGGTCGCGCGCCAGATCCTCGCGCGCCTCGAGATCGAGGTCCTGAGCCACGTCACGGGCATCGGCGACGTCACGCTCCCCGAGGCGGTCGCCATTCCGGTGGATCGCCTGCGCGGGATCCCCGAGGACAGCGCCCTGCACTGCGTGGACCCCGGCGTTGAACAGCGGATGATCGCCGCCATCGATCAGGCCCGCGAGGCCGGCGACACGCTCGGCGGCACCTTCGAGATCGTGGCCACCGGGGTCCCGGCCGGACTCGGCAGCTACACGCACTGGGATCGCAAGCTCGACGGCCGGCTGGCGCAGGCGCTGATGTCGATCCACGCGATCAAGTCCGTGGGCATCGGCCTCGGCGAGGAGGCGGCGCGCCGGCCCGGCTCACGCGTGCACGACGAGATCCTGCCGCCCGTGGGCGGCGCCCCTGGCCTCGTGCGTCCCACCAACCGCGCCGGCGGCCTCGAGGGCGGCGTGACCAACGGGATGGAGGTGCGCGTGACGGCGGGCATGAAGCCGATCGCGACGCTGATGAAGCCACTGCGCTCCGTGGATCTCACGACGCTCGAGGAGGCCCCGGCGGCGATCGAGCGCAGCGACGTGTGCGCCGTGCCGGCCGCGGCCGTCGTCGGTGAAGCCATGGTCGCGCTGGTCCTGGCCGATGCCGTCCTCGAGCGCTTCGGCGGCGACACCATGGACGCGGTCGAGGCACACGCGCACGCGGCGGCCGCGGCCATCGCCGCGCGCCTCACGCCGCCCGCGACCGGCGAGAACCGCTGACGCCATGCTGCGCCCCATCCTCAAGTACGGCGACCCGCTGCTCCACCAGACGGCCCAGCCCGTCGACGCGATCACGCCGGAGATCACGCGGCTGCTCGACGACATGATCGAGACGATGTATGCGGCGCCCGGCATCGGGCTGGCGGCGACGCAGGTGGGCGTGCCGCTGCGCATCTTCGTCGTGGACCTGTCGGTCGGCCGCGATCCGGACGCGCTCATGACGCTGATCAACCCCGAGTTCGTCTCGCGCGAGGACATGCAGATCGAGGAAGAGGGCTGCCTGAGCGCGCCGGGGTTCACCGCCAGCGTCGCCCGGCCCGGCCGCATCGTGATCCGCGGGCTCGACCGTGCGGGCGAGCCACGGACGCATGAGGGCGAGGGACTGCTCGCCCGCGCGTTTCAGCACGAGATGGATCACCTCGACGGCACGGTGTTCATCGACAGGCTCCGCGGGATCAAGCGTGACATGATCGTCCGGAAGATCCGCAAGCTGACCCGCGCGGGCAAGTGGTAGCCGTGGGCGCCCCCCTTCGCCTCGTCTTCTACGGCACGCCGGCGTTTGCGGCGCCCACGCTCGCGCGCCTCGTGGCCTCCCGTCACACCGTGGTCGCCGTCGTGACGCAGCCCGATCGGGCGCGTGGCCGCGGGCAGCGCGTGTCAGACGCGCCGGTCAAGACGCTGGCCCAGGTGCACGGCATTCCGGTCCTCCAGCCCGAGCGGCTGACGCGCGACCTCTGCGAGGCGGCGTTCGCCGCGCTCGACGCCGACCTCGGCGTGGTCGCCGCCTACGGCAAGATCCTGCCGGACTGGCTCCTGGCCCAGCCGCGGCTCGGCCTCATCAACGTCCACGCGTCGCTGCTGCCGAAGTACCGCGGCGCGGCCCCGGTGCACCGCGCCGTGATGGCCGGCGAGCGTGAAACGGGGGTCACGATCATGCGCGTGGTGAAGGCGCTCGATGCCGGCCCGATGCTGGATGTCGTGACCACGCCCATCGACCCCGACGAGACGAGCGACATCGTCGAAGCGCGCCTCGGGACGCTTGGCGCGACGCTCGTCGGCGCGGTCGTGGACCGTCTCGCCGACGGCCCCGTCCTGGAGACGCCACAAGACGACGCCCTCGCCACCTACGCGCCCAAGGTGACACGTGACGACAGCCCCATCGACTGGGCCGCGAGCGCGCAGGCGATCCACAATCAGGTGCGCGGCCTCTTCCCCTGGCCCCATGCGTCCACGTCCGTCGAGGGCAGGCGCCTGATCCTGCATCGCACCGCCCTCGGCGACGCTCTGGGGGCGCCGGCCGCTCCGGGCACCGTCGTCGAGGCGTCGCGCGCCGGGGCCAGCGTGGCCTGCGGCGACGGGCACACCCTGCGGCTCCTGGCCCTGCAACCCGAGGGCAAACGCGTGATGGCCATCGGCGACTTCCTGGCCGGTCATCCCCTCGCCCCGGGCGTGCGCCTGGGGCCCGCGTGATCGCTCCGGCGCGCACCGCGGCGTTTCGCGCCCTGCTGTCGGTGGAGGCGGGGCAGATCGATCTTGGCGAGGCCACCGCCCGGGCGCGTGCGGCCCTCGGCGACGCCCGCGATCGCGCGCTGCTCTCGGAGATCGTCACCGGCACCCTGCGCGCGCGCGGCGCGATCGATTTCCAGCTGGCGCGGACCGCCGGACGGCCCCTGGCGAAGCTCGACCCCGAGGTGCTCATCGCCCTCCGCATGGGGCTCTACCAGCTCCTCTACCTGGAACGCGTGCCGGCCAGCGCGGTCGTGAACGACGCGGTGGCGCTCGTCCGCAAGGCGGGCAAGTCCAGCGCCGCCGGGTTCGTGAACGGCATCCTCCGCCGCCTCGCACGGGAGCGCGCGACGCTCCCCTGGCCCGCGCGCCCCGATGACGGAGACGCGCCGGCCAGCCGCGCCGACGCCGTCGCCTATCTCTCCATCAGCGGGTCGCATCCGGTGTGGCTCGTGGAGCGCTGGCTCGATCGCCATGGCTTCACCGCCACCGAGGCCTGGGTCCGCTTCAACAACACGCCATCACCGCTCTGCCTCCGCGTGAACACCGCGCAGGCGACGCGCGAGGCCGTGGCCGCGTCGCTCGCCGCGCTCGGCATCCGGACCCGGCCCGCGCGCTGGGCGCCGCATGGACTGATTGTCGAGGACGACCAGCCGGCGATGCCGGTGCCCACCGGGACGAGCCCGTACTTCATCCAGGACGAGGCGTCGCAGCTCGTGCCGGAGCTGCTGCAGGCCGGCGGCGCGGCCCGCGTGCTCGACGCGTGTGCGGCGCCCGGCGGCAAGGCGGTCGCGATCGCCAGCGGCCTCGGTCCCGGCGGGATGGTCGTCGCCGCCGACGTCCGGCCGCGTCGTGTCGCGCTCGTCGCCGCGACGTTGCGGGCCGCCGGCGTCCCGGCACGGGTGGTACACACGGCCGCGGACGGCGGCTGGCCGTGGCTTCCCCGCTTCACCCATGTGCTGGTGGACGCGCCCTGTTCGGGGCTCGGGACGGTTCGACGGGATCCGGACATCCGCTGGCGGCGCCAGCCGGACGACCTCGACCGCTTCGCCGCGGTCCAGGACAGACTGCTCATCCAGGCCGCCCGGGCGGTCATGCCGGGTGGCCGGATCGTCTACAGCACCTGCTCGAGCGAGCCGGAGGAGAACGACGCGGTCGTCGATCGCTTCCTGCTGAGCCACCCCGGCTTCCGCCGCCTGCGCGTGCAGGACCTGCCGGGCCTGCCGGCCGAGGTGGCCGCGCTGGCCGACCCTGCGGGCTACCTCAGGACCGATCCAGCCCGCCACGGCCTCGAGGCCTTCTTCGGCGCGGTGTTCACCGCCCCGGACTAGCGCGGACGACTGTTCCCGTTACTTGCTGACTCTCAAGCACTTGTAGTACATTCGTTGGTCACGCATGGCTCTCCGCACCCGTGTCTGGGGTATCGGCAAACTGGTGGTGCTCGTCGGCGCGCTCGGCGCGACCTTCGTCATCTTCGCCTTCATCGCCATGCGCGTGGCGGTGCGGGCGCGCGATGTCACCGTCCCCAGCCTCGTCGGCCAATCGCTCGAGCAGGCCACGGCCTCGCTGGCGTCCCTCGATCTCAGCATCCGGGTGGACGAGACGCGGCGTCCTGACGCCACGGTGCCGGCCGGCGCCGTGCTCGCGCAGGATCCCCCGGCCGGCGAGCTGGCGCGGCGCATGCGCAATGTCCGCGTCTGGGTCAGCGCCGGTCCGCGGATCGTGAGCGTCCCGAGGCTCGTCGGCGAGTCGGAGCGCTCGGCGCAGATCCGCCTGGTCCAGGAAGGCATGCCGGAAGCCATCGTCGCCGAGATTCGATCGTCGGACTACCCGCCGGACGTCGTCGTGGCGCAGTTGCCCGCGCCGGGCACCACCGGCAGCGAAGTGCACCTGCTCGTCAACCGCGGCCAGGACCGGGTCAGCTTCGTGATGCCGGACCTCATCGGCCTGCCGGCCACGCAGACGGCCGACCTGCTGCGGAACCGCGGCTTCCGCGTGAGCGTGGTGCCGCACCTGCAGGCGGCACCGGGTATCCCGGCCGGGATCATCCTCCGGCAGGGGCCGGCCGGCGGCTACCAGGTCGAACCTGGCGACTTCATCACCATCGAGGTGAGCCGATGAGCATCCGTCTGTCGCCGTCGATTCTCTCAGCGGACTTCATGGCGCTCGGGCGCGAGGTCGCCGCCGCCGAACGCGGCGGCGCGGACCTCATCCACGTCGACGTGATGGACGGCCACTTCGTCCCGAACCTGACGATCGGGGTGCCGGTCGTCCGCGCGCTGAAGCGCGTTGCGCAGGTGCCGCTCGACGTGCACCTGATGATCGACAACCCCGATCGCTTCCTCGAGGCGTTCATCGACGCCGGCGCCGCGATGCTGTCGGTCCACGTCGAGGTGCTGCCCCACCTGCACCGGACGATTCAGGCGATCAAGGGGCTCGGCGCGCAGGCCGGTGTCGTCCTCAACCCCTCGACGCCGGTGTCGGCCCTCGAAGAGGTCGCGGCCGACGTGGATTTCGTGCTGGTGATGTCGGTCAATCCGGGCTTCGGCGGGCAGCGGTTCATCCCCCGGAGTGTCGCGAAGATCCGCGCCGTGCGGGCGCTGCTGGATCAGGCCGGCAACCCGGCGCCCATCGAGGTCGACGGCGGCGTGGACCTCGAGACGATCGGCTCGGTTGTCGAGGCCGGTGCGGAGATCCTCGTGGCGGGCCACGCGGTCTTCGGCGGCGGCGACGCGGAATCGGCCGCGCGCGCCCTCAAGCTGGCCGGCGCACGAGCGGCCGCCTCGCGGGTTCGATCCTGATGGACGCCCCTGCCGTCGCCGCGGGCCGCGCCTCGACCTCGGTCGTGCGCGTGCGCTACGCCGAGACCGACATGATGGGCGTCGTCTACTACGCGAACTACCTGGTGTGGTTCGAGGTGGCGCGCACGGACTGGCTTCGCACGACGGGCGCGACCTACGCCGACATGGAAGCGGCGGGCCTTCGGCTGCCCGTGATCGCCGCGCACTGCGAGTACCACCTCTCGGCGCGCTACGACGATGAGATCGAGATACGGACGACCGCGCGGCGGCCCTCGCCCGCGCGCCTGGCCTTCGACTACGAAGTCATCCGGCGGGCCGATCAGGCGCGGGTCGCCTCCGGCTCCACGGTGCACGTCGCCGTGGATCTGGCGGGCCGCCCGGTGCGCCTGCCGTCCCGCGTGAAGGAACTGCTCGCATGAAAGCCCTCGTGACCGGCGGCGCCGGATTCATCGGATCGCACCTGAGCGAGCGCCTGCTCGGCCAGGGGGCCGAGGTCGTGGCGCTCGACTGCTTCACCGACTACTACCCGCGTGCCCTCAAGGAGGCCAACCTGCGCGGCCTCATCGAACAGCCGGGCTACCGGTTCGTCGAGGGCGCCATCAAGGACCTGCCGATCGGCGAGCTGCTGGACGGCGTCACGCATGTGTTCCACCTGGCCGCGCAGGCCGGCGTCCGCAAGAGCTGGGGCCAGGACTTCCGCATCTACACCGAACTCAACATCGATGCGACGCAGATCCTGCTCGAAGCCTGCGTTGGCCGGCCGATCGAGCGCGTCGTGTACGCCTCGAGTTCCTCCGTCTACGGCGACGCCGTGGCGCTGCCGATGCGGGAGGATGCGCTGCCGCAGCCGGTCTCGCCCTACGGCGTCAGCAAGCTGGCCGCCGAGCAGCTCTGCCATCTCTACTTCGTCAATCACGGCGTCCCGGCCGTCTCGCTGCGGTATTTCACGGTCTACGGCCCCCGCCAGCGCCCGGACATGGGCTTTCACCGGTTCTTCTCCGCCCTGCTGGCCGGACGGCCCCTGGTGCAGTACGGAGACGGGGAGCAGACGCGTGATTTCACCTTCGTGGCCGACGCGGCGCGCGCCACGGCGGATGCGGCCGTCCGTGGAGTGCCCGGGCGCGTCTACAATATTGGTGGCGGGTCGCGGGTGTCCCTGCGGCACGTCTTCGAGTTGCTCGGCCGGGTGTCCGGCCGTCCCGTGCTGATCGACCGTCAGCCGGACCAGAAGGGCGACATGCGCGACACGTACGCCGATACGACCCGGGCCCAGGCCGATCTGGACTTCAGGCCGTCCGTCACCCTCGAGGAAGGCCTCCGGGCGATGTATCACTGGATGGAAGCCACGCACTCATGAGATTCCGCGGATCCCTGCTCGTCCTGACCCTGGCCGTCTTCACCGCGGCCTGCGCCTCGTCGCGCCCGACGACGCTCCCCCCCGGCACGGAACAGGCGGACCAGTTCCTGTTCGAGCAGGGGCAGGCGTCCATGGAGTCGCGGCGCTGGTCGAACGCGCGCGAGTACTTCCGACAGATCGTCGACAACTACCCGCAGAGCCCGTATCGCCCCGACGCGAAGCTCGGGATCGGGGACGCCTACATCGGCGAGCGCACGACCGAATCGCTCATCCTTGCCGTGAGCGAGTTCCGGGAGTTCCTGACCTTCTATCCCACCAACGCGCGTGCCGACTACGCGCAGTACCGGCTGGCGATCGCCTTCTCGCACCAGATGCTCGCCGCCGAACGGGACCAGACGGCGACCCGTGACACCATCCGCGAGGTCGAGGTCTTCCTCGAGCGGTATCCAAACAGCCGGCTCATGCCCGAGGTCCGCACGCTGCTGCGCGACGCGCAGGATCGCCTGAGCGAGGCGAGCTACCGGGTGGGGCTCTACTACTTCCGGGCCAAGTGGTACCCGGGCGCCATCGACCGCTTCCGCGCCGTCCTCACGAACGACCCGCAGTACACCCGTCGCGATGCGGTGTACTACCATCTCGCCGAATCGCTCCTGCGCACCTCGCGCGCCGCGGAAGCGCTGCCCTACTACGAGCGTCTCGTGACCGAGTTCGAGCGGAGCGAGCACCTGGAATCGTCGCGCCGCCGCATCACCGAATTGAAGGCCGCTCAGGGCGCCTCCTGACGCGGCCCCACGACACTTCCCCCCGGGAGTAGACCCATGCGTCTGATCTTCTCGGCCCTCGTCGTCGCCCTCGTCGCCACCGCGCCGTACGCCGCCGCTCAGCCAGCGACCTTCGGGCGGGTCTCGGTCCATCCCGCCACGCTGCTGTGCACCGACATCCCCGTGTACGTGGCACCCACGGTGTCACTGCGGGTCATCGGCGTGGAGGACACCCAGCCACGCGCGGCCTTCGCCCCGGGCGACTCCGTGGTGCTCAGCACGGGCCTCGCGGGCGGCGTGGCGCCCGGCCAGCGCTATCTCATCCGCCGTGTCTCACGGGGCATCTCCCGCCAGCCGATCTCCCGGGCGTCTCCGGGCGCGGTGCGCACGGCGGGCTGGCTGACGGTCACGGCGGCGGATGACGCCACGGCGCTCGCGCGCATCGACGGCGCCTGCGATGCCGTCCTGCCAGACGACTACCTCGAACCGTACGTGCTGCCGGTGTTGCCGCGCGCCGACGGCGCCGCCGGGACGCCCCAGCACGACCGGATGGCGCGGGTGGTGTTCGGGGTTGATGAGACGCGCGCGTTCGGTACCGGGGCGCTGCTGACGATCGACCGCGGGTCGGACGATGGCGTGGCGCAGGGACGGCAGTTTGTCGTCTACCGCGACACGGGCACGGGCCGGCCGCTCGTGGTCGTCGGCGAGGCGGTGGCGCTCGCGGTGGGCCCGGACGTCTCGACCGTCGTGCTCACCCGCGCGCGCTACGAGGTGCTGGCGGGCGACTACCTGGCCATGCGCACGCCCTGACGGGCGCGCGTCACCCGGTGCGCCGCCGCTCCTCGCGGCGCGCCCGTGCCTCGCGGAAGTCGGAGGCGGTCGTCACGCGGTTGGCGGCCTGCTGGAATCGCCGATAGTAGTCGACGGCCGAGAGCAGCGCCGTCAGCAGCACGACCCAGAGCAGCACCTGCCCGAGCGTCACGAGCGCAGGCACGTGCTCCCAGCCGAGGATCAGGGCGAGGATGGCGGCCACCTGGGCCGCCATCTTCAGCTTGCCCAGCGGCGATGCGGGGATGACCAGCCCGCGTGAGAGCGCGAGGCTCCGGAGGCCGGTCACCGCGAACTCCCGGCCGATGATCGCGGCGACGATCCACGCATCCGCAAGGTCGAGCTGGACGAGGGAGATCAGCGCGGCCGAGATCAGCAGCTTGTCCGCAATCGGATCCAGGACCTGGCCGAGGCTCGTCACCTGCTTGCGCCGTCGCGCGAGGTACCCGTCGAGCCAGTCGGTGAACGAGGCGAGTCCGAAGATGGCCGCGGCCACAAACTCGACCGGAATCCCCGCCAATTGCCGTCCGTCGACCTTCGTCAGCAGGACGACCACCAGCAGAGGCGCCAGGAAGATGCGCGCGATGGTGAGGGCATTAGGCAGATTCATGCCGCCCCGCCATTGTACTCGCCGCTCCGGAGGCCCACAAGCGCGCGCGGCCGCCGCGGATCCATCGTGTATCATCGTAGGTTGACATGAAAGCCATCCTGCTCGCCGGAGGCAAAGGCACCCGGCTCCGGCCACTCACCATCCACACGCCGAAGCCGATCGTCCCGATCTTCGACCGGCCCTTCCTGCAGTACCAGATCGATCTGCTGCGCGAGGTGCCGGAGATCGACGAGGTGATCCTCAGCCTCAACTACCAGCCCCGCCGCATCGAGGAGATCTTCGGCGAGGGGGCCGGCCTCGGCGTGCGGCTCCGGTACGTGGTGGAACCCTCGCCGCTCGGCACGGGCGGCGCGATCCGCTTCGCCGCGCAGGGCATCACCGACACGCTGGTCGTCTTCAACGGCGACGTGATGACAGCCGTGGACGTGAAGGCGGTCGTGGCCATGCACCGCGCCCGCAACGCCGCGGCCACGATCGTGCTGACGCCGGTCGACAACCCGTCGGCGTACGGCCTGGTGGAGACGGCGCCGGACGGCCGCGTGCGCCGCTTCATCGAGAAGCCCGGCGCCGGCGAGATCACGTGCAACACCATCAATGCGGGCATCTACGTCCTCGAACCGTCGACCTTCGACCGGATCCCGAAGGACGTCTCCTACTCGATCGAGCGCGCCTACTTCCCGTCGCTCATCGAGCAGGACGAGACGTTCCTCGCCTACGTGGACGAGGGGTACTGGATCGACATCGGCACCCCGGAGAAGTACCACCAGGTGCACCGCGACATGTTCGACGGCCGCTTCGCCCGCGGGCCGTTCGCGGGACACGGACGCGCGCCGCTCGTCTCCCCCGAGGCGCGCATCGATGACGGCGCGACGCTCGAGGGCCCGTGCTTCATCGATGTGGGCGCGCACATCCGCCCGGGCGCGACCATCGGCCCCTACAGCGTCATCGGCCGCGGCGTGGTCGTCGAGGAGGACGCCGCCATCCACGGCAGCGTCATCTGGCCGAACAGCCGCATCGGCCGCGATGCCACCGTCACCGACGCGCTCGTCGGGCGTCACGCCCACATCGGGCGCAACGCCGTCGTCTCGCCCGGCGCCGTGCTCGGCGACAAGACCGTGCTGACCGATTACACAAAGGCCTGACCGTGACTCCAGTCAATCCGCACATCTTCAAGGCGTACGACGTCCGCGGGCTGTACCCGGGCGAACTGAACGAGGACGTGTTCCTCCAGCTCGGCCGCGCGTTCGCCGCGTTCCTCGGCCCCGGCCGCGTGGCGGTCACCCGCGACATGCGCGTCTCGTCGCCGTCGCTGACGGCCGCGTTCATCGACGGCGCCCGGCAACAGGGCCTGCATGTCGTCGACTACGGCCTGGCCGGCACCGACATGATGTACTTCGCGGTGGCGAGCGAGGGCCTCGACGGCGGCGCGCAGATCACGGCCTCGCACAACCCCGGCCAGTACAACGGCTGCAAGATGGTCCGCCGGGAAGCCTTTCCGCTCAGCGGTGAGTCCGGCATCCGCGAGATGAAGGAGATGATCCTCGCGGGCGCGATTCCTCCCCCGGCCGCGACGCCAGGCACGCTGACCACGGGCGACATGACGACGGCGTACATCGCGCACGTCATGGGCTTCATCGACCCCTCCCTCATTGCGCCGTTCAACGTCGTGCTCGACGCCGGCAGCGGGATCGCCGGCGCCGTCGCGCCGCACCTCTTCGACCGGCTGCCGTGCCGCACGACCCGCCTGTGCTTCGAGGTGGACGGCACCTTCCCGAACCACGAAGCCAACCCCCTCATCGAAGAGAACCGCCGCGACATCGTCGAGAAGGTCGTGGAGATCGGCGCCGACATCGGCATCGCGTGGGATGGCGACGCCGACCGGTGCTTCTTCATCGACGGCAGCGGGGAGTTCATCGCGGGCGACTTCATCACGGCGCTCCTCGCCGAGGCCTTCCTGCTCCGCACCCCTGGCGCCACCGTCATCTACGACTGCCGCGCCAGCTACGCCGTCAAGGACGTCGTCGCGCAGTACGGGGGGACGGCGCTGATGAACCGCGTCGGCCACGCCTTCATCAAGCGGCGCATGCGGGAGGAGGACGCCGTGTTCGGCGGCGAGGTCACCGGACACTACTACTTCAAGGACAACTTCTACGCCGACAACGGGTTCATCCCCGCCCTGCTCATCCTGGAGCTGATGTCGAAGAAGGGGCTGTCGCTCCGCGATCTGCTGAAGCCGCTGCGCGAGCGGTACTTCATCTCGGGCGAGATCAACACCACCGTCCCCGGCATGGAGGTCATCGAGGGCAAGATCGCCCGCCTCGCCAGGGAGTACGCCCACGGGCACGTCTACTACATGGACGGGATCTCGGTGGAGTTCGACGACTGGCACTTCAACGTGCGGGCCTCGAACACCGAGCCGCTGCTCCGCCTGAACCTCGAGGGGCTCACCCCCGAGATCATGGAGAAGCGCCGCGACGAAGTGCTCGACATCATCCGCGGCTGACGCCGCGCTGCCGGATCGCCGCACCCCGCGCCACGCCGCCACGGCGGAGGCCCGTCGGCACGCCGGCGGAGGCGCGAAACATCGCCTGATCCGGCCGCCTGTCGCTGGCACGTCGTGTGCAATTCGGACGGACGTGCCACGTCTTGCAGTCCTCCTGGCCGTGTTCATGACCCTCCTGCCGGTCGCACCGCTCGTAGCGGGCACCGGGCATGGGCGGGACATGGATTGCTGCGAGGAGATGCAGGCCGCTCCCTGCCACTCGGCCCTGAGGGCCATGGCGTGCTGTCAGACGCCGGAGGCGCCGGCCGTCACCACGGCGTCCGCGTCAGTCAGTGTCATGCCCGAGCGGTCGGTGCTGCGGAAGCAGCAGGCCGCACCCGCGCAGAGTGTGCTGGGAGCCCGGAGTCTTGTGGTCGTCTCGGCCTTCGAGCGACGGCAGGGCCGCGTGGCACCACTTCCTCCCTTCCTCCTCGACCGCGCGCTGTTGCTGTAACGCGCCCGATCGCCCCGACGACGCCGCGAGTCCCACGAGGGGCGCGGTGCATCAGTCATACGCGGGGGGCATCCCAGTGAATGCCCAGGAGGGTTCCATCATGAAGTTCACGACTCTGTTCGCCGGCATCGCCTTCGTCTTCACGACGTCGCTCGTCATGGCGGCCGGGCAGGCGCCCGCACCGGTCGAGCCCGGGTGCTGCGCGGCGGCCGCCGCGCACGTCGTCACCCAGGATCACGTCCACGACGGCGCGACCGCGGGGTGCTGCGATGCGAAGGACGCGGGCTGTGCGATGTGCGCCAAGGGCGAAGGCAAGGCGGGCTGCGCCGAAGGTGGGTGCGCGCACAAGGCAGGCGACACCGCGAAGGCCGGCTGCTGCGACAAGGCCGGCGACACGGCGAAGGCCGGTTGCTGTGACAAGGCCGCCGCGGGCGACGCGAAGGCGTGCTGCGACAAGGCCGCGCCGAAGCACTAATACATTCGACCCGGTTCCGCCCCTGGAGCGCATGTCTTCAGGGGCGGAAGTGCCGAGGTGCCGAAGTGCCGGGGTGCCTAGGGTGTGCTGGCGTACGTTAGAATGTCTCCACTGAGCGGGAGTAACTCAGTGGTAGAGTCACAGCTTCCCAAGCTGTTGGTCGCGGGTTCGATCCCCGTCTCCCGCTCCATCCCCAACCTCTGACCGCACCCCCAGCCTAGGCACCTGCGGCACCTCGGCACTCCGCCCCCCCTATCTGAACGCCACGCCGGCGCTGAGCGCGAGCTGCTTGATGCGGCCTCCGCCGGGGCGCGTGGCCGTGGCCGGGCGCAGGCTGAGCTGATGGAACCGGAGGTCGAGGCTGAAGGCGACGCGGTCGCGCAGGAACCACCGGGCGCCGCCGCCGTAGTTCACCGTCTTCGACCACTCCTCCACCGGCGCGGTCACGCCGTCCGGCACGCTCTCGACGAGCGAACGGCCGAGGCCGCCGCTCAGATAGCTCCAACCAAGGCGATGTCCGAAGTTGAACGAGAGCTGGGGCACGAGGCCCGTGAATGTCGTGGTGACCGCTCTGGCCCCGGCAGGCGCCGTCTCTCCCGGCTCGTAGCTGCCGCCGACGCGCGTCCACGCGCCTCCGACGCCGAGCGTGACCGGGCCGAGCCGCACGGGGTACACGTGCGCGCCGACATCAATCCCCAGGCCGCGCCCGGGCACGTCCACCCCGCCGGCCACGGTGGGCGTCCAGCCCTCGGTCGTCGGGAGCGAGAGCGTGGTGGCGCGGATGTCGAGGATGTAGCGGGAAATGGGGTCGCGAGGCTGGGCGACGAGGGCGGACGCGTGGCCGAGGACCAGCGCGCCCGCCACGCAGAGGGCGCGTCGCTTCACCCCTTGCCCTTCGTCTTCCGGCGCTCCGCCCAGTACTTCTTCATCCGATCCGACACGGCCTTGCGCGCGGCCGCCGAGAGCTTCCGGGCCCGCGCCTTCGGCTTCGCCGTTGCGGCCTCCCGCGGGGCACGGGTGGCCTTCGGCGCGCGTCCGTCGAAGAGCTCCGGGAACGCCGCGCGAATCATCGACTCCTCACGGCGCAGCTCCTCGAGGCGGCGCATGGCCCCCAGACGCGCCAGCCGGCGCATGTCGTCTCGGCTCAAATCTCCTGCCACGCAGTACTCCTTGCTTGCTCAACCGATGTCTGTAAATGAGGACAACGCGATCATGCTACCGGGCTTCCGGGGGGCTGTAAAGGCGCGCCGGACCCGCTCAGTAGCCGCTGGCAGGCGCGGCCGGCGTCTCGCCGCGTGACTCCTTGAGGATGCGCACGCCGGCGCTCGCGCCCACGCGCGTCGCGCCCGCCGCCACCATCGCCTTCACCTGGTCGTAGTCGCGCACGCCACCAGCCGCCTTCACGCCCATCTCCGCGCCCACGACGCGCCGCATCAGGGCCACGTCCGCCGCGGTTGCCCCGCCGGGGCCGAAGCCGGTCGACGTCTTCACGAAGTCCGCGCCCGCGGCCTTCGACAACGTGCACGCCGTCACCTTCTCGTCGTCGGTCAGCAACGCCGCCTCGATGATGACCTTGCTGACGACGCCGCACTCGCGGCACGGGGCCGCCACGGCCTCGATGTCGCGCTCGACGAGGCGCAGGTCGCCGGACTTGAGCGCCCCCACGTTGATCACCATGTCGATCTCGGTGGCCCCATCGAAGATCGCGCGGCGCGTCTCGTAGTGCTTCACATCGGGGGTCGTCGCCCCGAGCGGAAAGCCGACGACCGAGCACACGCCCACACCGGTGCCCTGGAGCCGCCGCGCGGCCAGCGCCACCCAGGCCGGGTTGACGCAGACGGTCGCGAAGCGGAACTCGGCCGCCTCGCGGCAGAGCGTCTCGATGTCGTGCTGCGTGGCGTCGGCCTTGAGCAGGGTGTGGTCGATCAGGCCGCTGACGGCCCCCGTGCGGCCACCCGTCGCATGCAGCCCGAGGCGGGAGGCCCCGGCATCGAGGACGCCCGAGACGCGGCCGGGACAGCAGTCGTAGAGCACGCCGTGGCAGGCGCACTGCGCTGGCGCCTGCCGGTTGGCCGCCGACAGCTCCTCCACGATGATGGCGATGAGCCGCGCCACGTCGGTGACGTCCGGAGAGCCCGCCACTCAATCCTTCCGTTCCAGGCGCGCGACCTTCGCCAGCCGGCGGAGGTACCGCGCCTCGGTCATCGGGGTCGTCAGGAACGTGTCGACGATCTCGAACGCATCGGCCTGGCTGACCAGCGTCGCGCCAAGGGCCAGCACGTGCGCCCCGTTGTGTTCGCGGGCATAGCGCGCGAGCGTGCGCGTGGTGCACATCGCCGCACGGACCCCGTCCACCTTGTTCGCCGCGATGGCGGAGCCCAGCCCCGCGCCGTCGATGACGATGCCGGCATCGGCTTCCCCGCGGGCGACCAGCACGGCGACGCGTTCGGCGATGTCGGGGTAATCCACCGGGTCGGGCGTATCGGTGCCGACGTCCGTCACCGCCAGCCCACGGGCGCGGAGCCGGTCCCGCAGGGCGTTCTTGAGGGCCAGCCCGGAGTGGTCCGTGCCGAGCGCGACCCGCCGCACGTCGGCGACCGGGGCGAGCCGCGCCTCGTCCGTCCCCGGCACGTCCCGCAGCACCGTGACCCGGCGCTCGCGCAGCGTGTCGAGCGCCAGCGGGGTCACATGCCCCCCGGGGTTCAGGACCACGGTCGCGCCCACGTCCAGGACCCGCGCGTCGGCCTCGGTGATCATGTCGTACTGCTTCATCGGGCTCCGGGGGATATGTTACCCTCGCTCGCCATGAACGCGACACCGGTCGAGATCCTGATCTCCAGCCCCGAGATCCAGCAACGCATCCGCGAACTGGCGGCGGAGATCCGCCGTGACCTCCCGGGCGAGGACATTCACTTCATCTGCGTGCTGAAGGGGGCCTTCCTCTTCCTGGCGGATCTCGTGCGGGCCATGGACGGCGGCGTCACCATGGACTTCATGGCCATGTCGAGCTACGGCGCGGGCACGACCTCGAGCGGCGAGGTGCGGCTCGTCAAGGACCTGGATGCCGGCCTCGAGGGCCGTCACGTGGTGATCGTGGAGGACATCGTCGATACCGGGCTGACGCTGCACTACCTGCAGGACATCCTCCGCGCGCGCGGGCCGAAGTCGCTGCGCACGGCCTGCCTGCTCAGCAAGCCCTCACGGCGCCAGGTGGACGTGCAGGTCGAGTACGTCGGGTTCACCATCGAAGACCGCTTCGTCGTGGGCTTCGGGCTCGACTACGACGAACATCACCGCAACCTCCCCTTCATCGGGGTGATTGCGTAACGTTACGGCGTCACCGCCTTCCGGACCTCGTCCGCCGCGGCCCGGGCGGCGGCGAGGATGGCGGGCTCGTCGAGCGTCTGCATCCGGCCGTCCCGCATCAGCACCTGGCCGTTGACGACCACCGATGCCACGTCATCGCCGCGCGTGACGTAGACGAGATGCGAGACCGGGTCGTACATCGGCGTGTGCCGCGCGCGGTTCATCCGCACCACGATCAGATCCGCGAGCTTGCCGGTCTCGAGCGACCCGAGGCTCGCCTGCTTGCCGAGCACACGGGCGCCGCCAATGGTGGCCATCTCGAGCGCCGCGCGGGCGCTCACCGCCTGCGGGTCCTTCGACACGAGCTTGTGCAGGAACGCGGCCTGGCGCATGGCCTCGAACATGTCGAGGTCGTTGTTGCTCGCCGCCCCGTCCGTGCCGAGCCCGATCGCGATCCCTGACGCCAGGTAGGCGGGCACCGGCGCCGTGCCGCTCGCCAGCTTCATGTTGCTCTCGGGGTTGTGGGAGATGGCGACGTTGTGGCGCTGCAAGAGGGCGATCTCGTCCGGCTCCACCCACACGCCGTGCGCGGCGACGATGTGCGGGCCCCAGAAGCGCAGGCTGTCCAGGTAGCCGACCGGCGACCGGCCGAACCGCCCCCGCGACATCCGCACCTCGTCCTCGGTTTCCGCCACGTGGATCAGGATCGGCGCGCCGTACTTGATCGCCAGATCGCGCGCGCGCAGCAGCGACGTCGCGTCCAGCGTGTACATCGAGTGCGGGGCAATCGCCGGCGTGATCAGCGGGTCGCGCGCGAACTCCTGCAGGAAGGCCTCGGTCCGCGCCAGCGCATCGGCCGGTGTCTTCGCATCGGCCACCGGGAACTCGATGATGGTCTGCCCCAGCACGCCGCGCATGCCGGCCGCGCGGGTCACCCGCGCGATCTCCTCCTCGAAGTAGTACATGTCCGCGTAGGTCGTCGTGCCCGACTGGATCATCTCCAGCACGGCGAGGGCCGCCCCCACACGCACGAACGCCGGCGTCAGCGTCCTGGCCTCGGCCGGAAAGATGTACTTCTGGAGCCAGTCCATCAGCGCCAGGTCATCCGCCAGGCCCCGGTACATCACCATCGGAGCGTGCGTGTGCGTATTGATGAGGCCCGGCATGACGACGTGGCCGGCCGCGTCGATCGTCTCCTTGGCGGTGTAGGCCTCGGCGATCGCGGCGGGCGTGCCGACGGCGGCGATGGTCGTGCCGTCCACGGCCACGGCGCCTGGCGACAGCACCCGGAACCCGGCGTCCATCGTGACCACGATGCCGCCCGTCACGATGAGCGAGATGGGGCGGGGCTGGCGGGCGGACACCGGGCCCGTGGCGAGGAGCGTACCGGCGGCCAGCAGGGCCAGGGCCGCGACCAATCGAACGGGCATGCGGGTCACAGCGCGATTGTATGTGAATCGATGGTTTCCGTGTAAGCTTCGGGGCCGTGGTACACATCGTCACGCACCCCCTGGTTCACGACGCCCTCGCGGGGCTTCGTGACCTCACGACGACCCCGGAACGCTTCAGGCACCTCTCGAACCGGATCAGCATCCTGCTCGCGGCCGACGCGCTCGCGGAACTGCCGGTCCGCGAAGGCACCGTGACCACGCCGCTCGGGCCGGCTCCCGCACGCCAGGTCGAGGCCGATGTCGTCATCGTCCCGGTGCTGCGGGCCGGCCTCGGCATGCTCGAGGCCATCCTGACGCTCGTGCCGAAGGCGCGCGTCGGCCACATCGGCCTGCAGCGTGACGAGTCCACCGCGGTCGCCTCGCAATATTACGCCCGCCTGCCCGATGGGCTCGAGCACAGCTTCGTGCTGATGGTGGATCCGATGCTGGCCACGGGCGGGAGCGCCGTCGCCGCGATCGACCGCCTGCGCGCCGCCGGCGCGCGGGACATCCGCATCATCTGCATCGTCGCCGCCCCCGAGGGGATTGCGGCGGTCGAGCGCGTGCATCCGGATGTGCCGATCTTCACGCCGGTCATCGACGAGGCGCTGAACGCCCAGAAGTACATCGTGCCGGGGCTCGGCGATTTCGGCGACCGGCTCTACGGGACGCGGTAGGGCCCGCCGCTTACTGCAGCGCGTACTTCTCGAGCAGCCGGTAGAAGGCGCGCCGGCTGATCCCCAGCGCCCGCGCGGCGGCGGCGCGGTTGCCACCGGCCTGGCCGAGCGCCGCGACCACGGCCTCACGATCCGGCAGCGGCACCACGGGGGACGGCGTCGAGGCGGGCGGCGGCACAGGCGGACGCACGACGCCATCCGGGGCCGCGCCGAAGCGCGAGGCGCCCGGCTGCAGTTCCCGCTCCGTGAGCAGGCGCCCCTCGCCGAGCAGACACGCCCGCTCGATCGTGTTCCGCAGCTCCCGGATGTTGCCCGGCCACGGCGCCTCGATGAGCAGCCGCTCCGCGGAGGGCGTGATCCCCGCAATGGGCTTCTTGAACTCGCGCGCGAAGTGGCGCAGGAACGCCGCCGCCAGATACGGGATGTCCTCGCGTCGCGTCCTCAGCGGCGGCACGACGAGTTCGACGATATTCAAGCGGAAGTACAGGTCGCTGCGGAACCGTCCCTCGGCCACCTCGACCTCGAGATTCCGGTTCGTCGCCGCCACGACCCGGACATCGCACTTGCGGCTGTCCACCGACCCCACCCGCTGCACCTCGCCCGTCTCGAGCACCCGCAGCAGCTTGCTCTGCACGGCCAGCGGCAACTCCCCCACCTCGTCGAGGAAGATCGTGCCGCCGTCGGCGGACTCGAACAGGCCGATCTTGTGGTCGGTCGCGCCCGTGAAGGCGCCGCGGACGTGGCCGAACAGCTCGCTCTCGAAGAGCGTCTCGACGACGGCGGAGCAATTCACCGTCGCAAACCGTTTCTCCCGCCGGGGCCCCAGCGTGTGGAGCGCGCGCGCCACCAGTTCCTTCCCGACCCCGGTCTCGCCGCTGATGAGCGTGGTGCGGACAAAGGGCGCCAGCCGCCGGATGGTGGTGAAGAGCTCCTGCATCTGAGCCGAACGGCCGATCATCCCACAGAACTCGAGCCGTTCGGCCAGCGCGCCCTCCGAGGCGACGACGGCCTCGCGGCGCTCGACCGAGGCGCGCACCTCGCGCATCAACTCGCGCACGCGCGACAGATTGAGGGGCTTCTGCAGGTACTCGGCCGCCCCGAGCTTGATGGCGTCGACCGCCGAGTCGATCGACCCGTAGCCGGTCATCAGCACCACATGGGTGCTGCCGATGAAGGGGCGCGCCCGGCGCAGGACCTCAAGGCCGTCCAGCCCCGGCATGCGGAGGTCCACCATCATCAGGTCGAAGTGATGCTCGGCGAGGGTCTCGAGGGCCGCATCGCCCTCAGGGCAGGTGTGGATGGCGAACCCCTCCCGCGTGGCGATTTCGGAGAGGAGCTTGCGAATCGGCGCCTCGTCATCGACGAGGAGCACAGTGGGATTATCCATAGGGGCCGGGTTGCCGAACGACGCCGTTTGAGATTACACTTCAGAACTGGTCGCGCGCTTGGCTCAGTGGTAGAGCATCGCCTTCACACGGCGGGGGTCCCAGGTTCGAATCCTGGAGCGCGCACCATCCCTTCCCTTCAGTCCCCGCCCTTCAGTTCCGCCACGAGGGCCGCCAGCGCCTCGGCATACGCGCGATCCGACTCCTGATAGATCGCCATGTAGTCCTTCTCGGACATCTTCTGATCCCGCCAGCGCCCGTCGAACCGGATGCTGCGCGTCCCCATGTCCTGCATGTCGAAGGGCTCGTCGTTGCCGCTGCGCCGCGGCCGCAGCCCGTCCGCGCTCATGTCGGTCACCAGCGTCTTGGTGGCGGGGTCGGCCGCGCTGTTCAGATCGATGTAGATGGCGCGGTAGTCCGCGTTGTGCAGCTTCTCCTGCAGCAGGACGGGGACCGGGTAGTCGGCCCACACCACCAGCAGCTGTCCGGGGAAGTGGAGGGCGGCGATGAAGGTCGTCGGCTGCGACGGATGGCGCGCCGCCACCGCGTCCAGCTTCCGCGCCTGCATCAGCGCCACCAGCTCCGTGGCGGCCGCCGCCGAGGCCGGCTCCTGCGCGGCCGCCGGCACGGTCCAGGCGAGACCGGAGACGAGGCAAAGCGCGACCAGCGAATGACGAAGGACCCGGCTCGACGTGTGCATGCTGCCCCCTGATACCTGACAGGCAACGGCATGGATGCCGCTGTCGCCCCCTCATCTATCACCCGGGGCGGGGCTGCGTCAAACCGGCGTCACCCGATGAAGAGCGAATCTTCCTCCTCCGACACCATCCGCGACGGGGCGCGGCGCCGCGACGACGCCTCCCGAATCCCGCGCAGGGCCACGAACGCGGCCCGCAGCCCGGCGACGACGGCGGCCCCGTCACGGGCGGGCCCGCTGATGAACCGCTGCGCGGCCGACAGCGTGTCGTCCGCCCGCTGGACCACATCGCGGAGCAGGCCGTCGACGCGCTCGACCTGGCCCGCCGCGAGCGAGGCGGCGCGCGCGGCCTCCTCGCTCATCGACGTGAGGTTGGTCATCAGCGGTTTGATCTCGCGCTCGATCTGCCCCGTCAGCGCCTCCACGCGGCGCGCCAGGCGCGCCGCGGCCAGGATGGCGCCGACCTGGATGAGCGCCATCACCGCCACGGCGACCGCGATCACGCCGAGCCAGACGTCGGTCACGCCTGATCCTCCCGCTCGCGCGCCTGCTGGAAGGCCTCGCGGCCGCGTTCGATCGCGGTGGCCAGCGTGTCGCGCTGGCGCTGGTACACTTCCCGGCCGTGGTCCACGGCGTCGCGGGTGCGGTCCCGCCCCTCGCGGGCCTTCTGGCCCAGATAGTCGCGTGTCTCCTCACCCGAGGCCGGTGCCAGCAGCAACGCGGCGACCGCGCCGGTCGCCGCGCCGACGACGAAGGCGAGCATGAGCGTGCCCGGTCCGATGGAATCTCGTGACATGATGTCCTCCCGGCGGTGCGGCCTCAGAAGATGCTGACCTTGACGTTCAGGAACTTGCGGGGATCCTTGCGCACGTCTTCGAGCAGGCTCCGCAGTTCGCCCACCGCCAGGTTCATGTTCTCATAAAGCTGCTTGTCGTGCAGCAATTGCCCGGCCGTCCCCTCGCCTTTCTCCAACTGGCCGGTGAGGCGGTCGAGGCGTTCCGTCATCCCGTTGATCCGCGCGTAGAGCACGTCGTCGGTCAGCAGCTTGCCCATGGTGCCCTCGCCGCGGCTCAGCTTGCCGGTGATCTCGTCCACCGACGCGGCCGTCCGGGTGAGCGACTCGGCCATGGCCGGGTCGTTGAGCAGCAGCCCGAGGCTCCCCTCCCCGGACCGGATGCGCCCGGTGATGCCGTTCAGGTCCTCGAGTGATGCGCGCAGCTCCCGGTAGAGGGCGGGGTCGTTGACGAGCTTGCCGAGCGTGCCCTCCCCGTCGCTGACGGCGCTGGTGACCCGCTCCGCCGCCTGGATGAAGCGCACCATCTCGCGATAGGCGGTGTCGTCCGTGAACAGCTGCCCGACGGTGCCCTTGCCGGCGCGCAGGTCCTGGACCATGCCGCGCGCCTCGGTCATCCCCAGCATGGCCTCGGTCGTGACGGCCGCGATGGACCCTTCCGCCTGACCGCTGCGCAGGTAGGCCCAGTCCTCGAGCGGCGTCCCGTCGGGCGCCGGGGTGATGTCCACCGCCCCTTCCCCGAGCAGGGAGATCGTGCCGACGGCGGCGGTGGACCGGTCCGTCACCAGGGCGCGCACGTCGCGTGTCAGCTCGATCGTGACCTCCACGCCGTTCTGGGCGAACTGGACCTTCGAGACCGCGCCCACCTCCTTGCCCGACAGGCGCACGGGCGACCCCGGCACCAGGCCGGCCACGTTGCTGAAGACGACCTTCAGGGGGTAGCGCTGCCAGAAGAACCCACCGGTGTTGCCGACAGCAAAGATCAGTGAGGCCGTCACGGCGAGGGCGAAGATGGCGAGGATGCCGATCTTCAACTCGGCCCAGGCCAGGGATCGGGTACGGGGCATGGAACTCTCGTCCTTCTTCAGGAAAGAAACTCTCGCAGATAGGGGTCCGACGCACATCGCAACTCGTCGGCCGACCCCTCGAATACGATCTTACCCTCGCGCAGCATCACGAAGTCGGCCTCGGCCACCTTCTCCGGGGGCGCCGGCACCAGCCGGACGCCGGGGTCGCGAATCGCCTGATGGCCCGCGATGTAGAAGGCGTCGCGGAGCTGGTGCGTCACCACCACCGGCGTCACGTCCTCGAGGTCGCGCAGCTTGACGATCTCGGCGTCCACGGTCAGCGCGGTCAGCGGGTCCAGCCCGGTCGTCGGCTCGTCATACAGGAGGAGCTTCGGCTTGAAGGCCATGGCCCGCGCGATGGCCACGCGCCGCCGCTGTCCACCGGAGAGCTCGGACGGCATCCGCTCCAGGTACTCGTCCAGCCCGATGAACCCCAGCAGTTCTTCGATCCGCCGCTGGATTTCCTCCTCCGGCAGGTCCGTCTCCCCATACAGCTTGTAGCCGACGTTGCCCCCCACCGTCAGGGAGTCGAAGAGCGCGCCCTCCTGGAACACCATGCCGGTCTGGTCCCGCAGCGCCAGCAGGTCGCGCTCGCGCATCGTGTCGACCCGCTCGCCGTGCACCCAGATGCGGCCGGCGTCCGGCTTGAGCAGCCCGAGCATCAGCTTGAGGATGGTGGACTTGCCCGAGCCGCTGGCCCCGAGGAGGATCTTCGTGTGACCGGGCATGACCGCGAAGCTCACGCCGCGCAGCACGACCTTCTCGTCGAACGCCAGGTGCACGTCCTCGAAGACCGCAATCGGCTCGACCGTGGCCGCCGCCGGACGTGCCGCCTCCCCGGCCGTGGACGCGATCGTCATGGGTACAGCACCGAGAGGATCAGGCGGGTCAGGAAGAAGTCCACCGCGAGCACGCCGACCGAGGCCGCCACCACGGCGTTGGTGGTGGACCGGCCGACGCCCTGCGTGCCCCCGCTCGTCCGCAGTCCCACATGGCACCCGACCGTCACGATGACGAGCCCGAGGAAGAACGGCTTGATGATGCCCATGTACACGTCCTCGATGTACAGGCCCTCCACGACCGACGACCAGTACAGACCGGACGCCACGCGGAGCTGGAACACCGCGATCACCCAGCCCCCGATCAGGCCGACGGTGTTGGCCACCGCCGTCAGCAGCGGCGTCATGATGAAGCCGGCCAGGACGCGCGGCACGACGAGCTTGCGCACCGGATCCGTCCCGAGCGCGCGCAGTGCGTGGATCTGGTCGGTCACCGCCATCGAGCCCAGTTCCGCGGCGATGCCCGAGCCGACGCGCCCCGCCAGCATGAGGGCCGTCAGCACCGGCCCGAGCGCCTTGACCATCGTCGCGCTGACGAGCCGGCCGACGTAGGGCCGCGCGCCGAACTGGTCCAGCGTCACGCCGCTCTGCAGGGCCAGCACCGCGCCGGTGAAGAGCCCGGTCAGAATGACCACGGTCAGCGAGCCCAGCCCGATGATCTCCATCTGCGTGACCAGGTCACGCCAGTAGAAGGGGCGGGTCACCGCGCCCCGCGCGGTGGCCTGGCACAGCTTCACGTACTCCTGCACCTCGATGAGCGCCGACTTGATCCACGCGATGAGCCACTGCTGCACGATCTATCGCCCCGGTGACGCCGCCAGGCCCAGGTCCCGGGTGCGCAACTGCTTGATCTGGTCCCGCAACGCCGCCGCCCGCTCGAAATCGAGGTTCGCCGCCGCGCTGCGCATGTCCGTATTGAGCGACGCGACGTGCGCGTCGAGCTCCGCCTGGGTCCGGAACGCCGGCCGCGTCTCGCGGATGTCCGGCACGCCGAGGTAGTCCCGCTCGTACACGCTCGACAGCACATCGTCGATCGCCTTGACGATGGTGGTCGGCGTGATGCCGTGCTCGGTGTTGTAGGCGGCCTGCCGCGTCCGGCGCCGCTCCGTCTCGCTGAGGGCCATCCGCATCGAGTCGGTCACCTTGTCGGCGTACATGATCACCCGGCCCTCGACGTGCCGCGCCGCGCGCCCCGAGGTCTGGATCAGCGCCCCGGCCGACCGGAGGAAGCCCTCCTTGTCGGCATCGAGAATCGCCACGAGCGACACTTCCGGCAGGTCCAGCCCTTCCCGCAGCAGGTTGATCCCCACGAGGACGTCGAACTCGCCCCGGCGGAGGTCGCGCAGGATCTCGACGCGCTCGAGCGTATCGATGTCCGAGTGCAGGTAGCGCACGCGCACGCCGAGCTGCTGGTAGTACTGGGTCAGGTCCTCCGCCATCCGCTTGGTGAGCGTCGTGACGAGCACCCGCTCCCGCCGCCCGGCGCGCGCCCGGATCTCGCCGAGCAGGTCATCCACCTGCCCGCGCACCGGGCGCACCTCGATGGGCGGGTCCATCAACCCGGTGGGCCGGATCACCTGCTCGACGACGACCCCGCCCGACTGCTTCAGCTCGTACGGCCCCGGCGTGGCGGAGACGAAGACGACCTGGGGGACGCGCGCCTCCCACTCCTCGAAGTTCAGCGGCCGGTTGTCGAGCGCCGACGGCAGGCGGAACCCGTAGTTGACGAGCACGTCCTTGCGGGAGCGGTCCCCATGGAACATCCCGCGGATCTGCGGCACGGTCTGGTGGCTCTCGTCCACCACCACCAGCGCGTCCGCCGGCAGGTAGTCCAGCAGCGTCGGCGGCGGCTGCCCCGGCGCGCGCCCCGTCAGGTGGCGCGAGTAGTTCTCGATGCCGTGGCAATAGCCGATCTCGCGAATCATCTCGAGGTCGAACATCGTCCGCTGATGCAACCGCTGCGCCTCGAGCACCTTGCCCTCCGCCTCGAGGGCGGGCCGGCGCTCGCCCAGCTCGGCCTTGATCGTCTCGACGGCCTGCCGCAGCCGGTCCCGCGAGGTGACGAAGTGCGACTTCGGATAGATCGCGATCCGATCGTGCCGCTTGAAGGACTTCCCCGTCAGCGGATCGAACGAGACGAGCTCGTCGATCTCGTCGCCGAAGAGGCCGATGCGCACCGCGTGCTCTTCATACGAGGGGTACACCTCGACGATGTCGCCGCGGACCCGGAACGTGCCGCGGCCGAACTCGAGGTCGTTCCGCTCGTACTGGATCTCGACCAGCTTGCGCAGGACCTCGTCGCGCCCGATGCGCTGGCCCGTCTCGAGCGGCAGCAGCATCCCGTAGTACGCCTCGGGCGAGCCCAGACCGTAGATGCAGGAGACGCTCGCCACGATGATCACGTCCCGCCGCTCGAAGAGCGACCGCGTCGCGGAGAGCCGCATCCGGTCGATCTCCTCGTTGATCGTCGCCTCCTTCTCGATGTACGTATCGCTGGCCGGCACGTACGCCTCGGGCTGGTAGTAGTCGTAGTAACTGACGAAGTACTCGACGGCGTTGTTCGGGAAGAAGCGGCGGAATTCCTGGAAGAGCTGGGCGGCCAGCGTCTTGTTGTGCGCCATCACCAGCGTGGGACGGTTCACCCGCGCGATGACCTGCGCCATGGTGTAGGTCTTGCCCGACCCGGTGACGCCCAGCAGCACCTGGTGGCGATCGCCCCGCGTCAGCCCCTCGACGAGCTCGGGCACGGCGTGGACCTGGTCCCCGCGCAGCTCGAAGTCCGAGACGAGAGTGAAGCGATCGTGGTGCACAGACATGGTTCCGCCACCCCGCACCGCCACTCTCGGCGACGGTCACCGGCGGGGACACAGTCTGTCATCGTACCACACACGTACGACGCGCCTACCCGGCCAAAGGGGGTAGATCGGGGACCGGCTGGGCAGGCTACGGGAGGCCGGCGGGCGGCGGTTCCACGTACGGCGCGAAGTAGCCCTCGCGTGCCCGGACCCGGAGGCCGGGGCGCGTCAGGCGGATCTCCACCCTCCGCCAGGCGCCATCCGTGGTCCGGTTCGTCGACACGTAGCCGAGGTGATACTGCCCTCTGATCTCGGCCAGCACTTTCGCGTACGCCTCGTCGAGGTCCTTGAGCGCGGAGGGAAAGAAGGCCTGCCCGCCCGTGGCCTCGGCCACCCGCGTCAGGCGGAGCCGGCCCTCCATCCGGGCGTTCCCCGGCTGGTGCCCGATGAACCCGATCGCGTAGACCGTCACGTCGGAGGCCTTGAGCAGCGTCATCATCTCGCCGAACCGCAAGGCGCTGCGGGTGTCGAGGCCGTCGCCGTACATCACGAGGACCTTGCGGCCATCCATCAGGTCCACGCTGTCGAGGTAGACGCCGAGCGCATCGTAGAACGCGGTCCATCCGCCGAGCTTCCCGGTGCGGATGCGCTCGACGAGCCGCGGGAAGTCGGCCTGGCCGTAGCGGCTCACCCGTACCTGGGTGTCGTAGTCCACCAGCGTGATGTCCTGCGCCTCGGGCAGCGCGTTCAGGAACTTGATGGCCGCGGTCCGCGCGAGCGCCAGGTCGCGTTCCATGCTGCCGCTGACGTCCATCAGCAGGCCGAGCCGCACGCGCGCGAGTTCGTCCGCGGCATCGCCGCGCGCGAAGGACGCCAGCGTCTGCGGCGTGCCGTCCTCGCGGATCTCGAAGTCGTCCTCTCTCAGATCGGTGACGAGCCGGCCCGCCTGATCAACGACGGAGACGCCGAACGTGACGAGGTCCACGCCGGCACGGAACGTCGGCTGCGCCTGCAGGCCGGCGCCCGTCACGACGGCCGCGCACATGATGATCCCCGCGTGGTGTCGCACCGCGCCCCTCCGTCGCGGATCCTAGCAGAGTCGCCGGGGGACGCCAGCCCGTCGGGCCCCGGGACGAAAGTCGGGGCCACGGCACCGCAGGCGGGCTATAATCGAGGTTTGGCGCCTATGGAACGTGGCGTGTCCGTGAGCATCCCCACCGCCCACCGGCGCGAGGCCTGACCCGATGCGGTGCCTTGCGGTCTGTCACTCTGAACTCGTCATCCGGCTGCTCGCGGCGGCGCTCCCGTCGGACTTCGAGCTGGAGGTCCTGGTGGAGAGTCCGCCGCTGGCCCGGCGTCTCGAACACGACGGCATCAGCACCCTCGTCGGCGACCCCAAGCGCGTCGACACCTTCGTCAAGGCCGACGTCACCCCCTCCACCAGCGTCATCCTCGAAGACCACCCCCGCCGCGGCCTGAAGAAGGTCCTGCAGGCGCTCCGCGCCGCCGGCGGCACGCTCATCTACGTGCTGGGCACGAGCCCGGCCGAGCTGGCACGCGTCGAGGCGCTGCGGCAGGAGTTCCCCGAGGTGACCACGCTCAGCCTGGCGGAACTCGTGGGCCCGCCGCTGGCGAGCGAGCTCGGCCGCTCCGTCACACGGCAGAAGGTCAACCAGTACCAGCGGTACTTCGCCGACGCGGACCGCGTGCTGATCCTGACGCACCACGATCCCGACCCCGATGCCATCGCCAGCGGCGTCGCGCTGCGCACGCTGCTGCGCCGGACCCGCCAGACGGCGATCGTGGGCACGATGCACCCGGTGAGCCGCCCGGAGAATCAGCGGATGCTCGCGCTGCTCGACATCCACGTGGACACGATTACGGCGGAGGATCTCGGCAAGTTCGACAAGATCGCGATGGTGGACGTGCAGCCCCACTACTTCGGCGAGCTGCTGCCGCAGGTCGACCTGGTGATCGATCACCACCCGGAGCGGACGGGCTACAACACCGTGTTCCGCGACATCCGCCCGAACTACGGATCGACATCGACGATCCTCGCCGAGCACCTGCGGGCCGTCGACTTCGACATCTCCGAACGCACGGCGACGGCCATGCTCTACGCGATCAAGTCGGACACGCTCTTCTTCAACCGCCAGGCCAACCGCGCCGACCTCGACGCGTTCTCGCATCTCTATCCCCTCGCCGACGCCACGCTCATCCGCAAGATGGAGGGCGCCGAGATCACGCTCGAGCGGCTCGACTACGTGATCAAGGCCTGGCAGAAGGGCCGCATGGTGGAGCACGTCTTCTGTGCGTTCCTCGGCGAGCCGCCGCGCGAGGACTTCATCCCCTACGTCGCCGACTTCTACCTGCAGCTGGAACACACGCAGTGGACGGTCATCTCCGGCGTGGTCAACGACGCGTTCGTGGTCTCGGTCCGCAACGTCGGCTACTCGCGCAACGCCGGGGACTTCGTCCGCCGCTGGTTCAGCGACATCGGCAGCGCCGGCGGCCATCGCACGATGGCCAAGGCCGTCGTCCCGCTCGAGGCGTTCCAGCAGAAGTTCGGCACGTCCGAAGGCAGCCGTGTGAACCAGCGGATGCTGGAGCTCGTCCTCGATTTCCTGCACGAGCAGCAGGCGCGTGGGGCCACCCGGGCGCCGAAGGAATCGAAGGACACGGAACCGAAGGGCGCCTAGCCCGATCAGGAGAGTCCCCATGCCCGCGCCCGCCGCTGTCGACTCCGTCCTCCACACCATCGGCCACACCCCGCTCGTCCGCCTCGCACGCCTGGCCCCGCCCGACGCCGCGACCATCCTCGTCAAGCTGGAGTACTTCAACCCGACCGGGTCCTACAAGGATCGGATGGCCCTGGCCATGATCGAGGGGGCCGAGGCGCGCGGCGCGTTGCGCAAGGGCATGCGCGTCGTGGAGTACACGGGTGGCAGCACGGGATCGTCGCTTGCCCTGGTCTGCGCCATGAAGGGCTACGACTTCCACCCGCTCTCGTCGGACGCCTTCTCCGCCGAGAAGCTCAATACGATGCGCGCCTTCGGCGCCGGCCTCGAGATGGTGCCGAGCGACGGCGGGACGGTCACCCCGGCGCTCTTCGATCGCTTCAAGGCACGCATCGCGGAGCTCGCCAACGAGCCGGACACGTACTGGACCGACCAGTTCAACAACACCGACGCCCTCGAGGGCTATGCCGGCATCGGCCGGGAACTGCTGGCGCAGGCCGGACCGATCGACGCCTTCGTGGGGATGGTGGGCAGCGCCGGCATGCTGGTGGGCGTCTCGCGCGCCCTCAAGGCGCACGGCGCCACACGGGTCGTCGCCCTCGAGCCCGACACGTCGCCGTTCCTGACGACCGGGAGGGGCGGTCCGCACCGCGTGGAAGGCACCGCCGCCGGGTTCTGGCCGCCCCACCTGACCCCGGGAACGTTCGACGAGGCGCGGGCCATCAGCGAAGAGGACGGCCGCGCCATGGCGCGCCGGCTCGCGCAGGAAGAGGGCATCTTCGCGGGGACGTCGACCGGGCTCAACCTGGTGGGCGCGCTCCAGCTGGCGCGCGAACTCGGCCCGGGCAAGGTCGTGGCCACCGTCGCGTGTGACACCGGCTTGAAGTACCTCGCCGGGGACCTCTACCGCCCGGCGCCCTGAGGCGCCCCTACGCGGCGGCGAGCGCCTGGCGCAGGTCGGCGATCAGGTCCTCCGCGTCTTCGAGCCCGACCGACAGGCGCATCATGCCGCGCGTCACGCCGGCCTCGGCCAGCTCCGCGTCCGTCAGCCCGTACTGCGATGTGAGCACCGGCAGGCTGCAGAGGCTCTCGGCGCCGCCGAGGCTCGCGGCGCGCTGGAAGATCCGCAGGCGGTCGAACACCCGATACGCCGCCGCCTGCCCCGCCGCGACATCCAGGCAGACCATGCCGCCGTAGCCGCTCATCTGGCGCTTCGCGATCGCGTGGTCCGGATGCCCCGGGAGGCCCGGGTAGTGCACGGCCGCCAGAGCGGGATGTCCCTCGAGCGCCTCGGCCACGGCCAGCGCATTGCTGTTGTGGCGCGCGACGCGCAAGGGCAGCGTCTTCAGGCTCTTTCCCAGCGCGAATGCGGGCTGCGGGTCGAGCACGCCGCCGAGCAGCCGCCGTGTCCTGGCAAGCGGCCCGATCAGCGAGGCCGATCCCGAGAGCACGCCGGCCGTGATGTCGCTGTGCCCCCCCAGGTACTTCGTGGCACTCTGCATCGACAGATCGACGCCCATCGACAACACCGGCTGGTTGATGGGGCTCGCAAACGTGTTGTCCACCACCGACCACACGCCGGCGGCGCGGCACGCCGCCGCCACCGGCGCGATCTCCACGCAGCGCAGCGTCGGGTTCACGGGCGACTCGAACCACACGAGGCGCGTGTCCGGGCCGAGGACCGCCGCGGGCGTCCCGAGCGCCTCGAGCGAGACGAACCGGTGGCGGATGCCGAACCGCGACAGCAGATCCTCGAGGATGTGGAAGGTCCCGCCGTAGATCGCGGCGCTGCAGACGACTTCGTCGCCGGCCTTCAGCAGGCCCAGCAGCGCCGTCGCGATCGCCGCCATCCCCGAGCTGAACGTGATCGCCGCCTCCGCGCCGTCGACGCGTGCGAGCTTCTCCTCGACGCCAACCACGGTCGGGTTCTCGTAGCGCGAATAGAGGTACGCGTGCGTGCGTCCCGCCTGATAGTCCTCCACGGCCTGCGCCGACGGGAACACGAACGTGCTCGTCTCGTAGATCGGCGTCGTGAGCGGCTCGGATTCCCCGAGCGACACCCGCTCGCCGGCATGAATCAGGTCGGTGTGTTTTCCCATCGTGTCTCCCCGCCCCCGCGCTCCTCCGAGATCCGATCGCCGGAGGCGCCGAGCACGGGCTCGACGAACAGCCGATGCGCGTCCTCGAACCCGCGCTCCATCAGTTCCTCCAGCCGTTGATGACGGTCCGACCGCTCATCATAGGCGCCGTCGAGATCGAACGGCCCGATGGGATTGTGGGCCGGCCGCACCACGTACACCCCTTCGAAGAGCCGCATCGCCTGTCGCTCGGCATCGCGGACCGCTGCCGCTTCGTCGGCCGCGAGCTGCTCGCCGATCCGCCCGAGACCGTCGAGCCGCGGACGACGGAGTTCGTGCGGCCCCGGGGGCTCGGCCGCGGCCGTCACCAGGATCACCTGTTCGATGCCGGCCGCCGACACCTCCTCGAGGACGCGCGACAGGCTGGCCGGACGATCCGCGAGCCGGTGCGTCTCGCCGCGCCAGAACGTGTCCGCGCCGAACCGCAGCAGGCGCGGGTCGCACGCCGCCGGCACGGTGAGCGCCCCCGCCACCGCATCCAGCAGGTGCCGTCGAGCCTCGCCGCCCAGATCGAACGCCTCGGCACGCCGTGCCGCCGGCGCCCCGAGCCCGGGCAGGACCGCGGCCCGTGCCGGCTCGTCCAGCAGCGCGAAGACGACGTCCCGCTGCGCGTCCACGTCGTGCGCCACCATCAGCAGCGCCTTGAACCCCGGCTGTCGCAGGTTCTCGGTGAGGAGCTCGCAGTACCGCTGGCTGAGGTCCTCGGCCTTCGGCGTGGCGATCGCCGTCCCGCCGCGGAGCAGGTCCCACAGGCCGCGGGTGACCTCGTTGACGGCCGGTGCGGCATCCACGGGCGCGCCCATCAGCCGCCAGGCGCGGCTGCCCGCGGCGCGGCGTCGCAGCGGCGTCCGCCACCGCGTCCAGACAATGCCGGCGGCAATCGCGCCAAGTGCGGCCCCCGCCAGCACGGTGACCATGCGCGGGATCCAGGTCGGGAGCCGCGCGGGCTCGAACGCCGCGCGCAGCAGCTCAGCATAGGCCGCCACGAGGCTCGCCCCCGCCTCCATCCCCGCCATGCCGAGCAGCGCCCCTGCCGGGTAGACGATGACGGCCAGCGCGAGAAACAGCAGCGGGCTGACGAGCACCACGCCGCTCGCCGCCAGGCTCCACCCGACAATTCGGAGCGGCCAGGCCCAGCGATAGAGGTGCGGGGTGCGGGCGCTGCGCCACAGCCCCTGTGCGTCCCACAGCCGCGCGCCACCGTCGACGGCCGCGAACATGGCGCTCGCCGCTCCGACGCCGCGGCCGGCCACCAGATCGATCTTGACGCCGGCATCGTGCAGCGCGCGGAGGACGCCCGCGTGGTACGCGCCATCGGCGCCGGTGCCGCTCAGCACCAGCGCCGTGGGGCGCTCCGGGGAGTAGAGATGACGGTAATCGGTCACGAGCGGGACCGGGATGACGAGGGGACCGTTACGTCGCGTCGTCGTGGATGGTGACGAGCTTGAGGATCTCGAAGGTGCGGGAGCCCGCCGGCGTGCTCACCTGCAGTTCGTCGCCCTCTTCCTTGTTGAGAATGGCGCGGCCGATCGGCGACGAGGTCGAGATCATCCCCTTCTCGGCGTCGGCGTCCTCGGGCATGACCAGCTGGTAGACGAGCTCGCTTCCGGTGGACTCGCGCAAGGTGACCGTCGACCCGAAGCCCGCCTTGCCGTGCGGGATCCGGTCGAGGTTCATCAGCGAGATCTCGTGCATCCGGCGCTGCAGCATCGCCAGGCGCGCCTGGACGTAGCTCTGCCGCTCCTTGGCCGCCTGGTACTCGGCGTTCTCGCGGAGATCGCCCAGCTCGCGCGCGCGCTGGATCTCTTTGGGGAGCTCCGTCTTCAGCTCGCGTTCGAGCGTGGCGATCTGCTCCCGAAACCTGTCGAGGAGTCGTTCCTTCATGGGTTCAAACACTGGAGTCTAGCACACCCCCCCCAGGCGTCCTCCGGAGGGAGTACTATCGTCGGCGGAGCCCCTGCATCGATGTCCGTGATCTCGAGCCGTCAGCATCCCCTGGTTCGCGCGTGTCGCGAGGCCGCGCGCGGCGGCCGCGACCAGCCCCTGCTGCTCGATGGCTGGCACCTCGTGGCCGAAGCCGTGCGCACCGGCCTCCCGCTGGCGCAGGTCGCCGTCGCCGTGGCGCCGTGGTCGGATGAGGAAGCCGCGTTGCTCGACGAGGTGCGCGCGAGCGGCGTGCCCCTGACGCACGTGACGGGCAACGTGCTCGAAGCGATGAGCCCGGTGCGCACGCCGTCGGGGATCGTCGCCCTCGCGGAGCGGCCCGATCCCGCCATCGACGCCGTGCTCCGGCCCTCCCCTGCCCTCGTGCTCGTCGGCGCCGCCCTCCAGGATCCCGGCAACGTCGGCGCGGCCATCAGGGTCGCCGAAGCCGCGGGCGCGACAGGCGCGGTCTTCACCGGGGCGTCGGCCGACCCGTGGGGCTGGAAGGCGCTGCGGGCCGCCATGGGCAGCAGCCTGCGACTGCCCGTCGTGGTCGAACCGGATCTGCCGGCCGCCCTCGATGCCCTGCAGCAGGCCGGCCTCCGCCTCGTCGCCACGGCGCCACGCGGCGGGACGCCGTTCGTCGACGCCGCGCTCACCGGACCCACGGCGGTGCTGGTCGGCGGCGAAGGCCCCGGCCTCGCGCCGGACCTGCTCGCCCGATGCGACACCCTCGTGTCCATCCCGATGGCCGCGCCCGTCGAGTCGCTGAACGTCGCGGTGACGGCCGGGCTTCTCTTGTACGAAGCGCGCCGGCAGCGCGTGGACGGCACGCGATGACCTCCCTCTTCGACGAACCCGAACGGCCGCTCGACCCGCGCACGCTGCCGCTACCCGAGCGCATGCGGCCGCGCACGCTCGACGAGATCGTCGGCCAGGAAGCCCTGCTCGGGCGCGGCCGCCCGCTGCGCGAGGCGATCGAGCGCGACCTGCTGCAGTCGATCATCCTGTGGGGGCCGCCCGGCACCGGCAAGACCACGTTGGCCCGCATCATTGCGGACGTCACGCGCGCGCGCTTCATCGCCTTCAGCGCCGTGCTGTCCGGCATCAAGGAGATTCGCGAGGTGATGGCCGAGGCCGAGGCGGAGCGCCGCCGCCATGGCCGCCGCACCATCGTCTTCATCGACGAGATCCACCGGTTCAACAAGGCACAGCAGGACGCCTTCCTGCCGCGCGTCGAGGCCGGAGACATCGTGCTCATCGGCGCCACGACGGAGAACCCGTCGTTCGAGGTGAACGCGGCGCTGCTGTCGCGGTCCAAGGTGTTCGTCCTCCAGCCCCTCGACGAGGCCGCCCTCGTGCGCATTCTCGAACAGGCCGTCGCGGACGAGGAGCGCGGCCTCGGCCGCCAGGCGCCCGAGGTCACGCCCGAGGCGCTGGCCGCCATGGCGCGGCTCTCGAGCGGCGACGCCCGCTCGGCGCTCAACCTGTTGCACCTGGCGGTCTCGTCGGCGCCGCAGGCCACCGGCCCGGCGCGCGTCGACCTGCCGCTCCTCGAGAGCATGATGCAGCGGCGCATGCTGCTCTACGACAAGGGCGGCGAGCAGCACTTCAACATCATCTCGGCGCTGCACAAGTCGATGCGCAACAGCGACCCCGATGCGTCGGTCTACTGGCTGGCGCGCATGGTCGAAGCCGGCGAGGACCCGCTCTACATCGCCCGGCGGCTGGTGCGCTTCGCCTCCGAGGATGTCGGCAACGCCGACCCGCAGGCGCTGACGGTGGCGGTGGCGGCCAAGGAGGCCGTGCACTTCCTCGGGATGCCGGAAGGCAACACGGCGCTCGCGCAGGCCGCGCTCTACCTCGCAACGGCGCCCAAGAGCCACGCCGTCTACGCCGCGTACACCGCCGCGGCCGAGGCGGCGGGACGCGACGTGGCGGAACCCGTGCCCCTGCATCTGCGCAACGCGCCGACGCGGCTGATGCAGCAGCTCGACTACGGCAAGGGCTACCAGTACGCGCATGACGACGCCGAGGCCGTCACCGACATGGACTGCCTCCCCGAACGCCTGCGCGGCCGGCAGTTCTACACGCCGCCCGAGCGCGGATTCGAGAAGGAGATCAAGCGGCGCCTCGATGGCTGGAACGCCATCAAGCGCGAGCGGCGCGCGCAGGCACCGCGGCGCGAGGAGTGAGGGTCAGCGCACCATCCAGGCCTTCAGGTGCGCGCCCACGATCACCACGGCGAGCACCGAGCCCGCGATCACCTGAACCTCGCCCGGGCCGTCATGCGGGCTCGGCGCCGCCGCTCGACTCGGACCGCGCCTCCCCGGCCCAGAACCGCGCGTGCAGCTCACGCGCCCGCGATCGGCCGAGGCCGACGGAGACGACCGTCGCCACGAACAGGACCGACGCCACGAAGTAGATCCGCACGCCCTGTGCGACGCCGCCGAGGCCCAGCCACTCGAGGGGCGTGGCCACGAGCCACCCGGTGAACCAGGCCATCCCGCCGAGGATACCCAATCCGAACAGGGCCAGGGCGACGAGGGTCACCGGCGCCACCAGGTTCTCGCCGAGGGTGATGATCTGCCGCCGTACGCGGCGCGGCCACGGCACCTGGATCGTGCGCGCGGCTCCCGTCAGGCCCGCGAGCAGCATCTCGATGAGCAGCGGGCTGCCGGTGTAGGACGTGTGCGACGTCACCAGCCCGCCGAGGCCCGCCACCGTGTGATTGACGGGCGCCGGCCAGCCCGCGAAGGGTTTGAGCCGGCCCGACACCAGGTCGAGGGCGCTGTGGAAGTTGTCCCACCGCAACCCGGGCCCGGCGGCGGCCACGAGCCGTGCCCCCGCGACAATCGCCGGACCGTGGTGCGGGCGCTCCACCAGGCGCGTCCAGAAGAAGCGGAACTTCTCGAGGGGGCTGCCAATGGTGTAGAAGCGCGTCAGGCGCGCCGCGGCGTCCGGCCCCGCCGGCGTGTCCGGACACATGCCGCGGAAGGCAACGACGGTGCCCAGGCTGTGCGCCAGCACCTGGATCTCCGTGCAGCCCTCCGCCACGGCGCGCTCCGCGCCGCTGATGAAGCGCGCGTGCACCCCGGCCACGTTCGCCTTCAGCGTGTCGTTCTGGAGGCTCGCGACCGGAAACGCATCGCCCGTGCCGTGCACGTAGTTGAAGACATCCCCCACCACCTCATCGAGCACATCGTCGAGCAGCGTGCGCTTCGCGTCGGGATGCCGTGCCTCCCGCACGCGCGCCACGAGTCGCGCGCCGAACGACCCGCCCCCGGGATGCGTCATCGGTGTGCGCGCCCGCGCCCGCATCACCCCGGTCGGGATCGCGGCCAGCATGCGCGCGCCGGCCAGGCCCACCGACAGGAGGACGCTGAGCGGCGCCAGGATCCACGTCCACCGCCACACCACCGCGCGCGACACGATTTCCGCCGCGAAGCGGCCCTGACGATGGTTGAACAGCGGAAACCAGACGACCTCGAAGACGCGATCGAAGTCGAACGTCCCGCGGACGGTCTCGCCATGCAGCAGGTCGGCCCAGAACACCTCGACGACGTGCACACGCCGCCCGAGGCCCTCGAGCACGGCATGGTCCTCGGCACGGCGCTCGACCACGAGGACGTCCCCGCACGCCGCGCGCAGCCCGGCGAGCAGGCCGTCGAGCGACTGCCCTCTCGCCTGGCTGCCGATCCCGTGCACCAGCAACAGGCCCACCGGTCCGGCGCCCGGCGCGGGTCCGGCCATGTCGCGCGCGTGCGCCTCCGCGGTCAACACGCGCGCATCCTATCAGATGCGATCGAAGTTCTTCTCGATCTCGCGGCGGGTAATGCGCAACATCACGGGGCGGCCGTGCGGGCAGATCGTCGAGTAGGCGGTGGCCCGCAGCTCGTCGAGGATGTGGACCATCTTCTCGTGGGTGAGCCGGTCATTGGCCTTGACCGCCGCATGACACGCCATCAGGGCGGCGATGCGCTTCAGGCCGTCTTCGATCCGCAGTCCGCGGTCCAGGCCGTCCAGATCGTCGGCCAGCGCGCGAATCGCCGCCTCGCTCTCGGCCCGCGGCAGCAGCGCCGGCACGGCCGACACCTTGATGCTGTCGCCCCCGAACGGTTCGATCTCGAACCCGAAGCGTGCGAGTTCCTCACGCCGCTCCGTCAACACCTGGCGCGCCCCCGGTGGCAGGTCCATGACGATGGGAACCAGCAACCCCTGGCTCTCGAGCGGCCCGCTCGTGAGCCGCGCCATGATGCGCTCGAACAGCACGCGCTCATGCGCGACATGCTGATCGATGATGGCCACCCCCTCATCGTCGATCGCGAGGATGAAGGTGTCGCGGAACTGTCCCAGCGGGATCATCGGCCGCACGGGCGAGGCCCCATCATGGGGCACGCCCCCGGGCACCGCCGCCGTCCCCGCCGCCCCCGAAGCCCCGGTGAGTCCCTGCGGCTCCGTCCCCGTGGCCCCCGAAGCCCCTGCGCCGGGCGCCCATCGATTCGTGTAGATGCCCCCCCCGAGCACGCCGGGAATGCTCTGGTCGACAGGCCGTCCCGGCAGCAGATCCGACGGACGCAGCTGCAGTTCCGGCGCGGGGCCGCGCCCGAGCGCGTCGCCCACGCCGCGGCGCACGATCTCGTGCACCAGCGACTGCTCCTTGAAGCGCACTTCGGCCTTCGTCGGATGGACGTTGACGTCCACGCGATCGGGCGGGATCTCCAGGAAGAGATGCACCTCGGGGCTGCGTTCCTTCACGGTGGAGACGCTGTAGGCGTCGAGGATGGCGTGCGCGATCGTCCGGTCCTTGACGATGCGCCGGTTGACGAAGACGTGCTGGGGCCCGCGGGTCGGCCCCTGCTCCGCCAGCGCGGCGACGAAGCCAAAGAGGGTGAGGCCCCCCGCCTCCTTGCGCACCTCCACGAGGTCCATCCGATCGCCATACACCTGGTACAGCCGATCGTGCAGGCTGCCGACCGGCGGCGTCGCCAGCACCTTGCGGCCCGCGCTGGTGAGCGTGAAGCCGACCTCCGGATAGCACATCGCCAGCTGCGTGACGACGCGCGAGACCTGTGCGGCCTCGCCCGCGTCGGACTTGAGGAACTTCCGGCGCGCGGGCAGATTGTAGAAGAGGTCGCCCACCTCGATGAGGGTCCCCTCCGGGCCGCCCGCCTCCATGACGGATTCGAGGAGGCCGGCATTGACCCGCACCTCCGTGCCGCTGTCGGCGCCGCGCGCGCGGGTGCGCAGCCGGAAGTGCGACACGGACGCGATGCTGGGCAGGGCCTCCCCGCGGAAGCCCAGGGTCACGATGGCTCCGAGGTCGTCGGCACGGCGAATCTTGCTCGTCGCATGCCGTTCCAGGCAGAGCCGCGCGTCCTCGGGGTCCATCCCGACGCCATCGTCTTCGACGCGAATGAGCTTCTTGCCGCCGAACTCGACGGTGATGACGATGCGGCGGGCCTCGGCGTCGATCGCGTTCTCGACCAGTTCCTTGACGACGGCGGCCGGCCGCTCGACGACCTCCCCGGCCGCGATCTGATTCGCGAGGTCGTCGGGCAGTTTGGTGATTCTCGCCATCAGAGCCAGCGCATCCGCCGGAAGAGCCCGAACAGGCCGCCGCTCGACAGGGCCATGAAGCCCATCACCCACCAGAACTGCATCGGCTCGCCGCCCGGCAGGACCGGCAGGACGACGTTCATGCCGTAGATGCCGGTAATCACCGTCAGCGGGCCGAAGAGCACGGCCACGACCGCGAGCAGCTTCGAGACCTGCGCCAGCTGGTTCGACACCGTCGCCAGGTGCGCGTCGAGGATGCCCGTGATCCGGTCCTGGTACATCATCGCGTCGTCCGACATGCGGACGAACTGGTCGTAGACGTCGCGGAAGCGGTACGCCATCTCCTGGCTGATCTGATCGAACTCGCGGCGCGCCAGACGCGCCACGACGTCACGTTGGGGGATGACGATGCGGCGCAGCCCGGACACGTCGCGCTTGATCGCGAGGATGTCGGCCATCAGCGACCCCCCGGGCGCTTCGATGACGAGGTCTTCGAGCGCGTTGATCCGGTCCTCGAGCTCATCGACCTCGGGCCGGTAGTGGTCCGCCATGGTGTCCACGATCCGGTGCAGCAGGGCGACGGGGCCCTCCTCCATGATCCGCGGACTCCGGGCGCAGAGCTCGCTCACATGACGGATGCTGCGGCGCTGCCCGTCGTGCACGGTCACAAGGTAGTTGGGGCCCAGGAAGAAGTCGGTATCGTGGGTGTCGAAGACGTGCTCATCCGGGCTGAAGTTGATGCCGTGGAGCACCAGATACAGATAGCCCTGGTAGCCCTCCACCTTGGGGTGGTGGGTCGCCTCCATGGCGTCCTCGATCGCGAGGGCGTGGAAGCCGAACACCTCGTGCATCACACGGGCGTCGGCCTCGTCCGGCGCCTGGATCTCGGCCCAGACGAACACCCCGCTGTCGGGCGCCAGCCAGGCCGGGTCGACCCGCTCCGCCTCCCGGGTGGCGCCATCGGCGTGGACGAAGCATCGAATCATGGGCCGGCCTCTGGCACGCGCGCCGACGGTGTCGGGGGAGGACTGGCCGTCCAGTCCTCCCCCGCCCCGAACCTAGTCGCCGACCCTGACCGCGAGCGCGGCCTGCGCCGCGGCCAGCCGCGCCACGGCCACGCGGTAGGGCGACGCACTCACGTAGTCGAGCCCGGCGCTCTCGAAGAAGTGCACCGAGGCGGGATCGCCGCCGTGCTCGCCGCAGATGCCGACCTTCAGCGACGGCCGGGTCTTCCGGCCGAGCTGCACGCCGATCTTGACGACGGCCCCGACGCCGACCGTGTCGATGGAGGCGAAGGGATCCTTGTCGAGGATCTTCTTCTCCTGGTAGATGCGCAGGAACTTCCCGACGTCGTCACGCGAGAAGCCGAAGGTCAGCTGCGTGAGGTCGTTCGTGCCGAACGAGAAGAACTGGGCCTCGGTGGCCACCTCGTCGGCCGTCATCGCCCCGCGCGGCACCTCGATCATCGTGCCCACGAGATACTTGATCTTGATGCCCTGCTCCTTCATCACCTCGGCGGCGACGCGGTCGACGACCAGCTTCTGGTCGCGCAGCTCCTTCACATGCCCCACGAGCGGGATCATGATCTCGGGCACGATCTTCAGGCCTTCCTTGTTCAGCCGGCACGCCGCCTCCATGATGGCGCGCGCCTGCATCTCGGTGATCTCGGGATACGTGATCCCGAGCCGCACGCCGCGGTGGCCGAGCATCGGGTTGAACTCGTGGAGCTGCTCCACGCGGGCGAGCAGCGACTTCTTCCCCTCGAGTTCGCGGCCGGTCTTCCCGGTCGCCTCGAGCCGCGCGACGTCCACCATCAGGTCCTCGCGCTTCGGCAGGAACTCGTGGAGCGGCGGGTCGATGGTCCGGATGGTCACCGGCTCGCCCTTCATCGCCTTGAAGACCCCGTAGAAGTCCTCGCGCTGGAGCGGCAGCAGTTCGTTGAGCGCCGCGCGCCGGTCGGCCTCGTTGTCGGCGAGGATCATCCGCTGCACGATCGGGATCCGGCCCTCGCCGAAGAACATGTGCTCCGTGCGGCACAGGCCGATGCCCCGGGCGCCGAAGGCATACGCGAGTTCGGCCTGATCCGGCAGGTCCGCATTGGCGCGCACGCCCATGCGGCGGAACTTGTCCGACCAGGTGAGCAGCCGCATGAACCGCTGGTAGATGTCCGACTGGTCCGCGGGGAGCGCGCCCGACAGGACCTGCAGGATCTCGCTCGGGTGCGAGCCGAGCTGCGCCAGCTTCACCTCGCCCGTCAGCCCGTCGAAGGAGACGAAGTCGCCTTCCTTCACGATCTGCCCGTGGATGGTGAACTGCTTCTGGTGCTCGCTGATGACGAGTTCGCCCGCGCCCACGACCGATGGCTTGCCCATCTGCCGGCCGACGACCGCCGCGTGCGACGTCATGCCGCCGGTGGCCGTCAGGATGCCCTGCGCGACCCACATGCCGTGGATGTCATCGGGCACGGTCTCGCGGCGCACGAGGATGACGGGCTTCCCCTTCTCCGCCCACGCCACCGCGTCGTCCGCGGTGAACACCGCGTGGCCTGACGCCGCGCCGGGCGACGCCGGCAGGCCCTTCGTCACCACCGGCAGGCGCGCCCACTCCTTCGGGTCGAACCCGGGGGCCAGCAGCTGCGACAGCGATTCGGGGTCCACCAGGAGGATGGCCTCCTTCGGCGTGATCAGCTTCTCGCGCACCATGTCGGTCGCGATGACCACGGCCGCGTAGCCCGTGCGCTTGCCGCTGCGCGTCTGCAGCATGAACAGACGCTCGTCCTGAATGGTGAACTCGAAGTCCTGGATGTCGCGGTAGTTGCGCTCGAGACGCGTCGTGATCGTCCGCAGCTGCTTGTAGGCCTGCGGCAGCACCTTCTCGAGCTCGGTGATGGGCTGCGGCGTCCGGATGCCGGCCACCACGTCCTCGCCCTGCGCGTTCACGAGGAACTCGCCGTAGAACTCCTTCGCCCCCGTCGCCGGATTGCGCGTGAAGCCGACGCCCGTCGCCGACCGCTCACCGGTGTTGCCGAAGACCATCATCTGGATGTTGACGGCCGTGCCGATCGCGTCCGGGATGTCGTAGATGCGGCGATACTCCTTCGCGCGCGGGTTGTTCCAGCTGCGAAACACGGCGTTGCGCGCCATGCGGAGCTGATCGGCCGGCGCCTGGGGGAACGGCTTGCCGCTCTCGGCCTTGGCCACCGCCTTGAAGCGCTCGACGACCTCGCGCAGCGCGGCCTCATCGAGGTCCGTGTCCTGGGTCACGCCCCTGGCCGTCTTGACGGCCTCGAACTCGTGCTCGAACGCGTGCTTCGGGATCTCGAGCACGACGCTGCCGAACATCTGGATGAACCGGCGGTAGCTGTCGAACGCGAAGCGTCCGTTCGCGGTCCGGCGCTTCAGGCCCTCGACGGTCTGATCGTTGAGGCCGAGGTTGAGGATCGTGTCCATCATGCCCGGCATCGAGAACTTCGCGCCCGAGCGGACGGAGACGAGGAGCGGATTGCTGACCGAGCCGAGCGTGGCACGTGCCGACTTCTCCAGCCGTGCGACGTGCTGCAGGATCTCGTCCTCGATGGACTGCGGGAGCTTCCGGCCGAGTTCGTAGTAAAGATTGCAGGCGTCGGTGGAAATCGTGAATCCGGGCGGCACCGGCAGGCCCGCCTTGGTCATGCCCGCCAGGCCCGCGCCCTTGCCGCCGAGCGTGTCCTTCATCGAGCGGTCGCCATCCGCCTTGCCGTCCCCGAAGAAGTACACGTACTTCTTCGCCTTCGACGCCGGCGTCGCCTTCTTCGCCGCGGACTTCTTCGCCGCGGGCTTCGTCGCCGCCTTCGCGGCCTTCGTCTTCTTCGCCGCCTTCGTCTTCTTTGCCGCAGGCTTCTTCGCCGCTGCCTTCACGCTCTTCTTCGCCTTCGTGCTCTTCGCCGCCTTCTTCGCCATCACTTCTCCTCGGCTACGATCTCGGATACATCCGCCAACGATAGAATCAAGGCCTCGAGCCGGCGCATCAACCGCAGTCGCGCGGTCTTCACGGCGGGCTCGTCCGCCATCACCAGTACGTCATCGAAGAACGTCGCGACCGCGGGGGCGAAGCGTGCCGCCTCCGCGAACGCCGCGGCAAACCCCGCGCCCTCCGCCACCGCGCGTGCGATGACGGGCCCGCGCGCGTCGAGCTCCGCCAGCAGCGCCAGCTCGGCCGGCTCCACCAGCACCGTCCCGAGCGCCGGCCCCGCGGCCTCGGCCGCGGCGAACGCCGCGTCGTCGAGGTGCTTCGCGATGTTGCGCACGCGCTTGAACAGGCCCGCGAGCGCCGTGAACTCCGCCGACCCGGCCATCGCGGGCAGCACGTCCAGCTTGCGGCGCGCGACGAGCGGGCTGACGGCCGCGGTCGGGCCATGCGTCACCGCGCGCACGTTGCGCACGTCGTTGCCCCGCTGCTCGAGCGTGTGCTGAATCCGGTCCCCGAGGAACGCCCACAACGACGCCAGCGACGCCTCGTCACTGGACGGGAACGCCGCCGCCGCCCGCGCCACCAGCGGCCCCAGCGTCAGCCGCAGTTCCAGGCCGGTGAGCTCGGGGAGGTCCACGAGGATCCGCACGAGCCCCTGCGCCGCGCGGCGCAGCCCATAGGGATCGCGGGATCCCGTCGGCCGCTCCCCCGCGGCGAACATGCCGGCGAGGGTGTCGAGCTTGTCCGCCATCGACACGGCCGCCCACGTGCACGCGGCCGGACCGAGGTCGGCCGGACCCGGCGGCGCGTCCGCCTCGACGCCGAGGGGCAGGTAGTGGTGCGCGATGGCGCGCCAGACCTCCTCGGGCTCCCCGTCCTCGCGCGCGTAGATGCCGCCCATCGTGCCCTGGAGCTCGGTGAGTTCGCGCACCATGTCGGACGCCAGGTCCGCCTTGCACAGCCGGCCGGCGCGCTCGGCGTGTGCCGCCACCGCTGCGGACTCGCCGAGGACGTCGGCGGCGATCCACCGTGCGAGGGCCGCCACGCGCCCGGCCTTGTCCTGATAGCTGCCGAGCTTCTTGTGGAACAGCACGGTGCCGAGCCGCGGCAGCCGGGCCTCGAGCCCCTCGCGCCGGTCGGCTTCATAGAAGAACCGCGCATCGCGCAGCCGCGCCGTCAGCACGCGCTCGAGGTTCCGCGCCACGACCTCCGGCTTCTCGGGCTGCATGTTGAGCACGGCGAGGAACACGGGCAGCAACTGCGCCTGATCGTTGACGACCGGGAAGAAGTGCTGATGGTGAATCATCGTTGTCGTCAGCACTTCGTCGGGGAGCGTGAGGAACTCCTCGGCGAAGGCGCCCGAGACGACCGCGGGGTACTCGACCAGGTCCGGGACCTCGTCGAGCAACTGGCTGCCGACGAGGGTCCGCGCCACGCGTCCGCCGCGGCGGCGCGCCTCGACGTCCAGTTCGCGGACGATCCGGTCGTGGCGCTCGTGCCGCTCGAGCACGACGAAGTTCTCGGCGAGGCGCTTGCGGTAGTCGTCGAAGCCCTTGACCTTGATGGCGCGGCCCGCGCGTCCGCTCGTGGTGAAGAACCGGTGGCCGTACGTCACGGCGGCCGAGCGGACCTCCTGTACCAGCGGCCCCTGGGCCAGCGGCGTCCGGAAGATCGTGAACGGCACGACCCGGCCGCCGTAGAGGAAGATCACCCAGCGGATCGGGCGCCCGAACGGCAGCTCGCCCCGGCCGTCCTCGAGCATCGCGTCCCAGCGCATCTGCTTCGGGAACGACAGGCCGCGGAGCACCGCGTGCAGCACGTCGGGGAGGACATCCACCGCGGCCTTCCCGCGGTGCTGCAGCCGGTGCGCCAGGTAGACGCCCTTCGGCGTCTCGAGGCGCTCGAGCGCCTCGACCTCCACGCCGTGCTTCTTCGCAAAGCCGGTGGCCGCGGGCGTGGGCGCGCCATCGGGCCGGAACGCCGCGGAGACGGGCGGACCCGTCACGACCTCTTCGTGGTCCGACTGGCGGTCGGCGACCTTCTCGACGCGCACGACCAGGCGCCGGGGCGTGCTGTAGGTCTCGATGGCGGCGTCGGGTGCGAGACGGTGCGCCGCAAGCGCGGTCTCGACCTGCACGCCGATGGCCGTCGTCAGCGGCGGCAGCCAGCTCGCGGGAATCTCTTCGGTCCCAATCTCGATGAACAGTTCGCGATCCACTTATGACCCCTGCACGCCGGCCGCCTCGGCAGCCGCCGTCGACGTCACATCGTCGGCGTAGGCACGGCAGATGGCCACGGAAAGCTGGCGCACGCGGAGGATGAACGCCGTGCGCTCGGTGACGCCGACGCTGCCGCTGGCATCCAGGATATTGAAGGCGTGCGAGCACTTGAGACAGTACTCGAGCGCCGGCAGCAGGAGCTTCGCGTCCAGCAGTTGCTGGCCCAGGGCGAAGTACTGATCGAACAGCTCGCGGTGGCGCGCGGCGAAGTCCTCGGCGCTCATCCCCGCGACCTGGCCGAAGGCGTACTGCGACTGCTCCACCTCCTCGCGCATGCGCACCTCACGGTAGGACACGCCGGGGGCCCACTCCAGATCGAACACGTTGTCGACCTTCTGCAGGAACATCGCGATGCGCTCGAGGCCGTAGGTGAGCTCCGCCGACACCGGCGCCAGGTCCATCCCGCCCACCTGCTGGAAGTAGGTGAACTGCGTGATCTCCATGCCGTCAAGCATCACCTGCCAGCCGATCCCCCAGGCCCCGAGCGTCGGGGACTCCCAGTTGTCCTCCTCGAAGCGGATGTCGTGGAGGTGCGGGTTGATGCCGCACGCCTCCAGGCTCGCGAGGTACATCTGCTGAACCTCATCCGGGGACGGCTTGAGGATGACCTGGAACTGATGGTGCTTGAACAGCCGGTTGGGGTTCTGGCCGAACCGTCCGTCGTCAGGACGCCGCGACGGCTGCACGTAGGCGACGTTCCAGGGCGCCGGGCCGAGGACGCGGAAGAGCGTCTCGGGGTGCGACGTGCCCGCGCCCACCTCGAGGTCCAGCGGCTGCTGCAGCAGGCAGCCGTGCGACGCCCAGAACGCCGAGAGCTTGAGGATGAGGTCTTGGAAGGTCACGATTCGGTTTCAGATTGACGATGGCAGATTGATGATGGGAACGGAGGCGGCTCGTCGACGATGCCGGGGCCGGCGCTAGGGGGACGCAGGGGCCAGACGGCGCATGTCCCGGAGGACGCGCGCCGATCGCAGTTCCTTGTCCAGGTGCGACTGAATCACAGTGCGATGCTTCCCTTCCAATTCGCGCAACACCAGCGGCGACGGCCCCAGCCCCCCGACGTCCGCCGGCGTCACCCGCCGCGTCCCCTCGACGAACGCCTCGGCCTCCGCCGACAAGCGCAGGTCCAGCGGGTAGACCCCCTGCAGCCGCAGCAGCCAGCACTCGAAGTACCGGGCCAGCGGCTCCACCGGCGCGCCGGCGACGAGCGCCTCGAGCACCGACGTGCCCAGGCGGAACAGGCGATCATCCGCGTCGGCCTCGGCCGCCCACTCGTCGATCAGCTCGGCGAAGTAGGCGCTGTAGCCGAGCGCCTCCCCCGACACGGCCCCGAAGGGCGACCGGACCAGCTCGGCGTAGTTCAAGCTGACCAGCTCCCGGCGTTCCTTCTCGAAGTACGCCACCCGCACTTCGCTCAGCGGCTCGAGCGCCCCGCCAAACCGCTTCCGCGACTTGCCCGCGTGCGGCGCCACCCCCCGCTTCTTCCCGCGATCCCGGGTCAGGAACACGACGATCCGATCGGCCTCGCCGAGCTTGTACGTCCGCAGGACGAGCGCGTCAGCCGTGTACAGCGGCACTGCGGCCTATTCTAGCCCGTTCCTTCGCGGATGCGCAGGCGGCCGCTCACTGCGCCAGATACCGCAGGAAGATGGTCGCCAGCCCCAGGAACGACGCAAAGCCGGCGATGTCGGTGAGCGTCGTGATGAAGACCGACGAGGCCAGGGCCGGATCGATCTTGAGCGCCTTGAGCCCCAGGGGGACCAAGGTGCCCGCCGTGGCGGCCACCGACATGTTGATGACCATGGCCATGCCGAGCAGCACCCCCAGGATGGGGTCGCCCTTCATCCCCCAGGCCACCAGCGCCGCCAGCACCCCCAGGGTGACGCCGTTGCCGAGCCCGACCAGGGCCTCCTTGACGAGCGCCTTGCGGGCGTTGGCCCATGACACTTCGCCCAGGGCGATCCCCCTGACGATCACCGTCAGGGTCTGCGTCCCGGCATTGCCGCCCATGCCGGCCACGATCGGCATGAAGATCGCGAGCGCCGTCACACGTTCGATGGTGCCCTCGAAGATCGCGACGACCGTCGCCGCCACGAACGCCGTCACCAGGTTCACGCCGAGCCAGGGGAGGCGCTTGCGGAGCGACTCACCCGCGGGCGTCGAGGGCCGGTCGTCCCCCGACACGCCCGCCAGGCGGTAGAGATCCTCGGTCGCCTCGTCCTTGATGACGTCGATGACGTCGTCCACCGTGATGACGCCCGCGAGCTTGTTCTCCTCGTCGACCACGGGGATCGCCAGCAGGTTGTACGAGGCGACGAGGCGCGCGACCTCTTCCTGGTCGGTCTCGACGCGGACGCTGATGAGCTCCGGCGTCATGATCCGCTTGAGCGGCGTCTCCGGCGAGACGAGCAGCAGGCGCCGCAGCGACGTCACCCCGACGAGGTGCCGGCGCGCGTCCACGACGTAGAGATAGAAGACCATCTCCACGTCGCGCGACCCTTGCAGCGCCAGGATCGCCTCCCCCACCGTCAGGTCCTCGCCGAGGGCGAAGACGTTGGGGTTCATGATGCGGCCGGCCGTCTGCTCGCCGTACTCGAGCAGGCTCTCGACCTGGCCCGACTCGCGGCGCCGCATCATCTCGAGGACGGGTTGCGACAACTCCTCCGGCAGGTAGTCGATCAGGGCCGCCGCGTCGTCGGACGGCAGTTCCTGGATGAGCTTGGCGATCTCCTCGGCCGGGCGCCCGGCCAGCAAGGCGGCGCCCTGCTCGGGGCTCATCTCGCTGATGGCCTCCATCGCCAGGCGCGGGTTGCGCTCGACGAGCAGGGACACGACGGACTGGCGTCCGGCATCCGGCAGATCACCGAAGATCTGCGCCAGGTCGGCCGGGTGCTGCTTCTGCAGCAGATTCAGGAGGTTGGCGGACGCACCGATGCGCTGCAGCCGCTTGACTGAATCGAGGACGACATCAATTCTCCGCGGCGGCGCCATGTGACTCTCTCGAGGTTTCAGCCGAGCACAACCTCGCAAATGTACCACACCCCCGGCGGGTCCGGGAGGCCCGCCAGGCACGCGCGGCGGGCGACGAGTGGAGTGTATCGACTGAACTAGGGGCGCTGGCGCGGGGTGTTCTTCCCCCTGGGGCGGCGTCGCGCCTGCGGCAGGCCGATCTCGTCGAGCGCCCGCTCGTCCTCGCGCCAGTCCGACCGGACGCGCACGTGCAGGTCCAGGTAGACCCGGGCGTCGAAGAAGCGCTCGAGTTCCTTGCGGGCGCCGGTGCCGATGGCCTTGATCATCGCCCCGCCGCGTCCCAGCAGAATGGGCTTCTGCGAGGCGCGCTCGACGAGGATGCTGCAGTAGAACTTCATCAGCCCCGCCTCGTTGGCCTCCTCGAACTTGTCGACGACCACGGCCGTGGAGAACGGCAGTTCGGCGTGCGTGTGCTGCAGCACCTGCTCACGGACGATCTCGGCGACAAAGAACCGCTCCGGCTGGTCCGTCAGGTAGTCGTCCGGGTAGAGGGCCTCGCCCTCCGGCAGGAAGGACAGGAGCACCTGCTCGAGCCGCTCGATGTTCTCCCCCGTCAACGCCGACACCGGCACGATGGCCGCGAATCCGACGTCGCGGTCGTAGGCCTCGATCCGAGGGAGGAGCGACGACTTCTCCGCCCGGTCGACCTTGTTGAGAATCAACACGCGCGGCTGCGTGATGCGCTTCACCAGGTCCATCAGGTAGCGGTCGCCCCCGCCCGCCGGCTCACTGGCATCCACCACGACGCCGACGACATCGACCTCCCGCAACGTCTCGAGCGCCGCATCCACCATGCGCACGTTCAGACGGTGCAGGGGGCGATGGACGCCGGGCGTGTCGAGGAAGACCACCTGCCCCTCGGGGTAGGTCCGCACGCCCTGGATGCGCGTGCGCGTCGTCTGCGGCTTGTCGGAGACGATGGCGAGCTTGGTGCCGACCAGGCGATTGAGCAGGGTCGACTTGCCGGCGTTTGGCCGGCCGATCAGGGAGACGAAGCCGCTCTTCATCGCGCGGGCTCGCCCACGCTTTCCGGGAGGGCGTCGCGACGGCGGATCCGCACCTTGTTGACGCGCCGCCGCTCGGCCTCGAGGACCTCGACCGACAGCGCGTCCACCTCGAAGGTCTCCCCCACCGCCGGCACCCGTCCGAGATGCGAGAGCAGGTAGCCGCCGACGGTCTCGAACCCTTCGCGTTCGACCTCGACGCCGAGCCGCTCGCCGAGTTCATCCACATCGGCCTTGCCGCTGAACACCCACACGCCCTGGCCTTCGTCCACCACCGGCTCGGCCTCGACGTCGTACTCGTCGCGGATCTCGCCGACGATCTCCTCGAGGAGGTCCTCGATGGTGACGAGCCCGGCAGTGCCGCCGTACTCGTCCACGACGATCGCGCTCTGGACGCGCGCGCGCTGGAACTCGCGCAGCAGCTCCGGCACGCGCTTGGTCTCGGGGACGAAGTACGCCGCCCGCATCAGCCCGGTGATGGGCTGGGCGGGATCGGGCGCCTCGAGGTTGATCAGGTCCTTCACGAAGATGAAGCCGAGGATGTTGTCGAGCGTGTCCTTGAAGACCGGGATTCGCGAGTACTCCTGCTCCTGGAAGAGCCCGCGGAGTTCTCCGAGCGTCGACTCGCCCCGAATCGCGACGATATCGGGCCGCGGCGTCATGACTTCCCGGACCAGCGTCTCGCGGAAGTCGACAATCGATCGCAGCAGCTCGCGGTCCTGCAGTTCCTGCGCGCGCCGCTCCTCACCGGGCTGGCCCGGTTCCGCCTCCGCGCTGCCGTTGCCCTCGCCCGCCGCCTCCGGGACCTCGCCGTCGGCGCCCTCGGCCGGCGCCGCCATCGTCGCGCCTCCGATGCGCGTCAGGGCCACGGTCAGCGGCTGCAGGAGGCGCGCCACGACGTCGAAGGACGGCAGCAACACGTCGAGGACCCGTTCGGGGTTCCGCCGGATGATGAGCAGCGGAATCACATGCTCGAAGACGACGACGAAGACGAGCGCGGAGGCGATGAGCAGCCCCAGTCCGCGCGCGGTCTCCACGCCGGTCGCGCGCGAGAGCAGCGCCGCCGCCAGGACCGGCAGCATGGCCAGCAGCACCCGGACGGGGATGAACAACCGGAGCGGCTCCTCGAGATACCATCCGAGGCGGTCATCGCGGCCGCTGCGCTCCGCCGTGAGGCGCAGCGACAGCCGCATCAGCGCGCTGAAGGCCGCGGCCACGACGCCGACGTAGACCGCCGCACAGGCCAGGAGGAAGACCGCCAGCGGGGTCATCGGGTGCCCCGCGGACGCGCCGCCCGGCGCGGCGCCGCCGCCTGCCGCCCGCGTTGAATCAACCCCTCGCGGAGGCCGCCCTTGCGGCGCAGCCGCGCCTCCACCCGCGCCATCTGGCCGGTATCGTGCTCGTGATCGTACCCGAGCAGGTGCAGGAGGCCGTGCAGGGCCAGCACCCGCAGTTCCGTCTGCAACGGGTGCCCGGCCTGCGCCGCCTGCCGGCCCGCCACGCCCATGGCGATGACGATGTCCCCGAGCACGGCCTCGGCGCCAGGGGCGCCGGCGGCCGGAAAGGACAGGACGTCGGTGGCGTAGTCGGCGCCACGATAGGTGCGGTTGAGCGCGCGCATGCGCCCGTCACTGACGAGGGCGACGACGACCTCGCCCCGCGCGCGGGCGGGCGCGACGCCGGCGAGCCAGCGCGCAAGGCCCGGCGCCTTCACCGCCGCATCGTCGGGGGCGGCCACGGTGACGGTCAATCGCGAGGGCGGGCGTCGGTCTCCAGCTGGCATGATCAGGCAGGCCGGCGATCGCCGAGCGAGGCGGTGTGCGCCTCGTACGCTTTCACGATCGCCTGCACGAGTTTGTGGCGCACGACATCGCGCTCGTCGAAGTAGACGAACGACACGCCATCGACCGCGCCCACGACGTGCATGGCCTCGACGAGACCCGACGTGCGCGCCGAGGGCAGGTCGATCTGCGTGATGTCGCCGGTCACGACGGCCTTCGAGCCGAAGCCGAGGCGCGTGAGGAACATCTTCATCTGCTCGGGCGTCGTGTTCTGCGCTTCGTCGAGGATCACGAAGGCGTCATTGAGCGTCCGCCCGCGCATGAAGGCAATCGGAGCCACCTCGATCGTGCCGCGCTCGAGGAGCCGCTCCGCCTTGTCGACCTCCATCATGTCGTAGAGGGCGTCGTAGAGGGGCCGCAGGTAGGGGTTCACCTTCTCCTGCATGTCGCCGGGCAGGAACCCCAGCTTCTCCCCCGCCTCGACGGCGGGACGCGCCAGGATGATCCGGCTCACCTTCTTCGCGAGCAGGTACGACACCGCCTGCGCCATCGCGAGGTACGTCTTGCCGGTGCCCGCCGGGCCGATGCCGAACACGATGTCGTGGTGCTCGATGGCGTCGAGGTACTGCCGCTGATTGGGCGACTTCGCCATGATGCGGCGCTTGCCCGCCTGCCGGAGCTGGCCGCCCTTGAGGAAGTAGTCGCGCAGATCGACGGTGCCGTCCTGCGCGAGCAGGTCGGAGGCCGACTTCACGTCCACGGGGGAGATCGCGTGCCCCTCGGCGAGCAGCGCGCCAATCTGCTCCACCAGCCGCGCCACCTTGGCCGCGTCCGCGGGCTGGCCCTCGACCATGAGCTCGTGCCCCTGCGTACGGAGCTGGACGTTCAGCCGCGACTCGAGGTGGCGGAGGTTCTCGTCGTAGGCGCCGAGCAGGGTTTCGATGCCGGCCTCGGGGAGGGCAATCTTACGCATCGATGCCGCGAGTGTCGCGTATCTCCTTGCTCATCAGATATTTAAATCCGTGCGGATCGTAGCAGCCCCGCCGGGACGCGTCAAGCCTGCGGCCGGAGGCGAAGTTCGCGCAGCTGCCGCGGGTCGACCGTGGACGGCGCGTCGCACATCAGGTCCACCGCCTGCGTTGTCTTCGGGAACGCCATGACCTCGCGGATCGAGGTCTCCCCGGCCAGCAGCGCGCACATGCGGTCGAGCCCCAGCGCGAGCCCCCCGTGCGGCGGCGTGCCGTACTCGAGCGCCTCGAGGAAGAACCCGAAGCGGTGCTTCGCCTCCTCGTCGCTCAGCCCCAGCAGGCGGAACACGGTGGCCTGCGTCTCGCGGTCGTGAATACGGATGCTGCCGCCACCGAGCTCCCAGCCGTTCAGGATCACGTCGTAGGCCCTGGCCAGGACACGCCCGGGATCGGACTCGAGAAACGGGATGTCTTCTTCCCTCGGCGCCGTGAACGGGTGATTCACCGAGTCCCAGCGCCGTTCGTCCGCGTTCCAGTCGAACAGCGGGAAGTCCGTGACCCAGAGCAGCTCCCACGCGCCCTCGGGCACGAGGTTCTGCTTCTTCGCCACGGCGAGCCGGAGCTGGCCGAGCACCTTGGAGGTGGCCTCGGCCGCGCCGGAGGCGAGGACCAGGAGATCCGTCTGCCCGGTGCCGGTCGCCTCGAGCACCTGGCGGATGCCGTCCTCCCCGATGGCCTTGGCCGAGGCCTGCACGCCCTCGGCGGTGTGCCGCGCCCAGACCAGGCCCGCGGCGCCCGCCTGCCTGGCCTGCTCGACGAGGTCGTCCACCTGCTTGCGCGAGAAGCCCGCGGCGCCGGGGATGACGAAGCCGCGCACCGTGCCGCCGTGTTCGACGGCCTCGCGGAAGATCCCGAAGGGCGAGGCGGCGAAGAGCGGCCCGACGTCCTGGATCTCGAGTCCGAATCGCAGGTCCGGCTTGTCGGTGCCGTACCTGGCCATCGCCTCGGCGTACGGCATGCGGCGGAACGGACGCGGAATCTCGACACCGATCTCGCGGAACGCCGCGGCCAGCGCGCCCTCGACGATGGTGTAGACCAGATCCGGCGTGGCGAACGCCATCTCGAGGTCCACCTGCGTGAACTCGAGCTGCCGGTCGGCGCGCAGGTCTTCGTCGCGGAAACATCGCGCGATCTGGACGTAGCGATCGACGCCCGAAATCATCAGGATCTGCTTGAAGATCTGCGGCGACTGCGGCAGCGCGTAGAACTCGCCGGGATGCACACGGCTCGGCACGAGGAAGTCGCGCGCGCCCTCGGGCGTGGACTTGGTCAGGATCGGCGTCTCGACTTCCCAGAAGCCTTCATCGTCGAAGTAGCGCCGCAACGCCATGGTGATGCGGTGGCGCAGGCCGATGGCATTCTGCAGCCGGGGGCGCCGCAGGTCGAGGTAGCGATACTTGAGGCGCACTTCCTCAGAAACGGCCGTCTCCTCGTTGATCGGGAACGGCGGCGTCTTCGCCTCGTTGAGCACCCGGACCTCGCGCGCGTGCACCTCGATCTCGCCGGTGGCGAGCTTCGCATTCACCGTGTCCGGCGAACGGAGCTGCACCGTGCCGAGCACGGCGACGACGAACTCGCCGCGTACGCGCTTGGCCTGCTCCAGCAGCGCCTCGTCGTCACGCACGACGACCTGCGTGAGGCCGGCGCGGTCGCGCACATCGAGGAAGATCAACGCCCCGAGGTCGCGCACCTTGTGCGCCCAGCCGAGAAGGACCACGTCGGCGCCCACGTCGGAGGCGCGGAGCGCGCCGCAGGTGTGGGTCCGGGAGAGGGAGCCGAGCTGTTCAGACATAGTTACCGTTCGCTATTCGCCTTGCGCCTGGCCGCGGGCGGCCACCATCTCGCGCCCCGCGTCGGCGCGGGGCACAGACCGCTGCACGCCCGTGCGCATGTCCTTCAGTGCCACCTCGCCCCGGGCCGCTTCATCGTCGCCGAGCACCGCCACGAAGGGCACGCCGCAGGCCGACGCGTACTTGAACTGCTTGCCCAGCTTGTCGGCCTCCGGATAGACCTCGACCCGAAGTCCGCCGGCGCGCAGCTCCGCGGCCAGCGCCACCGAGTCCGCCAGCCGGGCCTCGCTCCAGACCGCGACCATCACGTCAGCGGCGGCCAGCGCGAGGTCGGGGGGGAACATGCCGCGCTCCCCCATCACCACCAGGATCCGCTCCAGGCCCAGGGAGATGCCGCAGGCCGGCACGGCCTGCTTGCCGAACATGCCGATGAGATCGTCGTAGCGTCCGCCGCCACCGAGGCTGCCGGCCAGATCGGGCACGGCGATCTCGAAGATTGCGCCCGTGTAGTATGACAGCCCCCGCGCCAGGCTCGGGTCCAGCCGCAGGCGGGCCGCCGCGCGCGTGCCCGCCGCCAGCGCGAGAATCGCCCTCAGTTCGCGGACACCGGTGGCGCCCGCCTCGTCGCCGCCCACGACCGCCTCGAGCCGCGCCAGGATCGCGTCGTTGCCGGCCGCCCCGTCCGAGAAGAGGGCGATGAGCGCCGCGGCCGCCGCCGGGGCCACGCCGCGTTCCGCCAGCTCCCGCGTCACGCCGTCGGGCCCAATCTTGTCCAGCTTGTCGAGCGCGACGAGTGTTTCGCCGTGCAGCGCCGCCGGCACCCCGCTCGCCTGCAGCATGCCGCTCAGGGCCTTCCGGTGGTTCAGCCGGACGGTGAAGTCGGCGAACCCGAGACGCGCAAGCACGTCACAGGCCGCCGCGAGCAGTTCGACTTCGACCACGACCGAGTGCGATCCGATCGCGTCGACATCGCACTGGTAGAACTCGCGGAAGCGGCCCTTCTGCGGCCGGTCCGCGCGCCAGACGGGCTGCATCTGATACCGCTTGAAGAACTTCGGCAGCGTCGCCCGATACTCCGCCACGACGCGCGCGAGGGGCACGGTCAGGTCGTACCGAAGCGCGAGGTCGGCCTGGCCCGTCGCGGCCCCCTCACCCCGCTTCAGGATCTTGAAAATCAGCCGGTCGCCTTCCTCGCCGTACTTGCCGAGGAGCGTCTCGATGTTCTCGACCGCCGGCGTCTCGAGCGGCGCGAAGCCGTACTGCTCGTACACGCGGGCAATCACGCCCATCACGTACTGACGGCGCCGGACATCATCGGGCAGGAAGTCGCGCATGCCGCGCGCGGGCTGGGTGGACATCAGAAGTCAGCAGCAGGCCAGAGACGAAATGCAGAAGGCAGAAGGCGGCAAGGCGGCAGGCACTTCACGCCTTGAACCGTGCACCATCGATGTAGTCGAGCCGGTAGCCGACGTAGTTGTCGGCGTACCAGCGAATCTCCGCGACGTCCTCGTCGGTCAACGCGCGCTTCACCTTCCCTGGCCGGCCCATGACGAGCGAGCGGGGCGGGATGCGCGTGCCTTCGGTGAGCAGCGTGCCCGCGGCCACGATCGAGTCATGGCCGATGTGGACGCCGTTGAGCAGGACGGCGGCCATCCCGATCAGGCAGCGATCCTCGATGGTGCAGCCGTGAATGACGGCCGAGTGGCCCACCGTGACCTCGTCGCCGATGGTCGTCGGATGCGTCTCCCGCATCACGTGCACCATCGTCAGGTCCTGAATGTTCGATCGGCGCCCGATGCGGATGCGGTGCACGTCGCCGCGGATGACGACGTTCATCCACACGGACGACTCGGGGCCGATCTGCACGTCGCCCACCACCTGCGCGCTCTCGTCGACGTACGCCGAGGGATCGACGAGGGGCGTGACGCCCTTGAACGGCCGGATCATGCGAGGTCCCCGCGTCAGATCTTCGGCAGCGTGACGCCGCGCTGCTGCTGGTACTTCCCGGCCTTGTCCTTGTAGGACACCTCGCAGGCCTCGTCGCTCTGGAAGAACAGCACCTGCGCGATGCCCTCGTGGGCGTAGATCTTCGCCGGCAGCGGCGTCGTGTTCGAGATCTCGATCGTCACGTGCCCCTCCCACTCCGGCTCGAACGGCGTCACATTGACGATGATGCCGCAGCGCGCGTAGGTGGACTTCCCGAGGCAGACCGTCAGCACGTCGCGCGGAATGCGGAAATACTCGACGGTCCGCGCCAGCGCGAACGAGTTCGGCGGAACGATGCAGACGTCGGCCTTGATGTCGACGAACGACTTCGGGTCGAAGTTCTTCGGATCGACCACCGTGTTGTACACGTTGGTGAAGACCTTGAACTCGTCGGCCACGCGCGTGTCATACCCGTAGGACGACAGCCCGTACGACACGACGCCCTTGCGCACCTGCCGGTCCTCGAACGGCTCGATCATGCCGAGCTCGAGGGCCATCTGCCGAATCCACCGATCCGCCTTGATCGCCATGAGGCCTCAGGAAGCGAGCAGCCGAAACACCAGCCAGATGGCGGCGCCCGCGAGCAGGCTGGTGGTGATCGGCAGATACAGCGTGAACCGTTCCCGCCGGATCACCAGATCGCCGGGGAGCCGCCCGAGCGGCACCCCGACCCAGATGAGGAGCCCGGCGCATCCGGCCGCCACCGCCGCGATGGCGAGGAACGTCGTCACGCGCCTACCGGAGCTCCAGGCCCCGGAAGAAGTAGCCGAGCTCGAACGCGGCCGTCTCCGGCGCATCCGACCCGTGCGTGGCGTTGTTGTCGATGGAGGCGCCGAATTCCTTCCGGAGCGTGCCGTCCGCCGCCTTGGCCGGATCGGTCGCGCCCATCAGGTCGCGCCACTTCTTGATCGCGTCCGGGGCCTCGAGGCACAGCACGAGGCAGGGGCCGGACGACATGAAGTCCGTGAGGCCGCCGAAGAACGGCCGCTCACGGTGGACGTGGTAGAAGCCCTCGGCCTCGGCCTTGGACATCTGGATCATGCGCGCGGCGCGGACCGTGAAGCCCTCCGCCTCGATGCGCGCGAGGATCCGCCCGGCGAACTGGCGCCGGACGGCATCTGGTTTGATGATGGCAAACGTTCGTTCCATAAGGGAACGATTATAGCCGATCGCCTGACTAGCGGCCGAGCACCTCAACGACCGCCTGGCCCAGGTCGGCCGGGCTCTTGACGACCTTCACCCCCGCCGCGGTGAGGGCCGCCATCTTCTCGGCCGCCGTCCCCTTGCCGCCGGCGATGATCGCGCCCGCGTGGCCCATGCGCCGTCCGGGCGGCGCCGTCTGCCCCGCGATGAACCCGACGATGGGCTTGCGGAAGTGGGCCTTGATCCAGGCGGCCGCCTCTTCCTCGGCCGCGCCGCCGATCTCGCCGATCATGATCACGCCTTCGGTGTCCGGGTCGCCCGCAAACAGCGCCAGCGCATCGATGAACGAGGTGCCGATCAGCGGGTCGCCGCCGATGCCGATGCACGTCGTCTGGCCAAGCTTGAGCCGCGTGAGCTGGTCGATGGCCTCGTACGTCAGCGTCCCGCTCTTCGAGACGATGCCGATGCGGCCCGGCAGGCAGATGTGTCCCGGGATGATGCCGGCCTTGGCCTGCCCCGGGGTGATGATGCCCGGGCAGTTCGGCCCGATCAGGCGCGTGGCCGGCCGCGACTTCAGGAAGGTCATCACCTTCAGCATGTCCACGACGGGGATGCCCTCGGTGATGCACACGACGAGCGGCAGGCCGGCGTCGGCCGCCTCCATGATCGCGTCGGCCGCAAACGGCGGCGGCACGAAGATCACCGACGCGTTGGCGCCGGTGGCCGCCACGCCGTCGGCGACCGTGTTGAAGACCGGCCACCCCTCGTGGGTCGTGCCGCCCTTGCCGGGCGTGATGCCGCCGACGACCGTCGTGCCGTACTTCTGCGCCGCCAAAGCGTGGAAGGTGCCTTCGCGGCCGGTGAGCCCCTGGACGAGGAGGCGTGTGTTCGTGTCCAGCAATACTGCCATGCGTGTGGTGTCCTCGGCCCCGGGGCCCTAAGCCTTCGCCAGCGCGACCACCCGTTCGGCGGCCTCGCTCATCGTGTCGGCGGTGGTGAAGTTGAGCCCGCTCTCGGCGAGCATCCGCTTGCCCTCATCGACGTTGGTGCCCTTCATGCGGATGACGATCGGCACGGGCACGCCGAGTTCCTTGACGGCGGCGATCACGCCCGCGGCGAGCACGTCGCACCGCAGGATGCCGCCGAAGATGTTGATGAGCACGGCCTTCACGTTCGCGTCCGACATCAGGATCTTGAATGCGTTGCGAATCTGCTCGGCGTTGGCGCCGCCGCCCACGTCGAGGAAGTTGGCCGGGTCGCCGCCCGCCAGCTTGATGATGTCCATCGTCGCCATCGCCAGCCCGGCGCCGTTGACCATGCACCCGATGTTGCCGTCCAGGCGGATGTAGTTCAACGAGAACTTCGACGCCTCGACCTCGAGCGGGTCCTCCTCGGCGAGGTCGCGCAGGTCCCGGATGTCGCCATGCCGGTAGAGCGCGTTGTCGTCGAAGTTCATCTTGGCGTCGAGCGCCATCAGGTCGCCGGACTTCGTCACGATGAGCGGGTTCACCTCGAGCAGCGACGCGTCGGTGGCGATGAAGGCGTCATAGATGGCCGTCAGCAGCTTCGTCGCCTTGCCGATCTGGTCGCCCGAGAGTCCGAGGGCGAAGGCGAGCTTGCGGGCCTGGAAGGGCATCAGCCCGACGCCCGGGTCGATCCCCTCGCGGTGGATCAGCTCCGGCGTCTTGTCGGCCACCTCTTCGATGTCCATGCCCCCCTCGCCGCTCACCATGACGACGGCGCGCTGGGTCGACCGGTCGACGACGACACTCAGATAGAGCTCGCGGTCGATGGCGAGGCCCTCCTCGACGAGGATGCGCGATACGTCCTGGCCGGCCGGGCCGGTCTGGTAGGTGACCAGGCGCATGCCGAACAGCCCCTTGGCGACCTGCTCCGCATCATCGGGCGAGTGGACCACCTTGACGCCGCCGGCCTTGCCGCGCCCGCCGGCATGGATCTGCGCCTTGACGACGACGGTGCCGCCGCCGAGACGACGGGCGATGTCGTTGACGTCCTGCGGCGTGAAGGCGACCTCACCGCGCGGGACGGGCACCCCGTGCCGGGCGAGGATGGCTTTGGCTTGATACTCGTGAATTTTCATGGAGAGGAACGCCGGCTGCCCGATGGATTGGCGGCCGGCCGATGACCGGCCGGCCCGCGCGCGTTTCAGGACCGGCAGCCGTCCGGAAAGCGTCACAGATCGTAACGGGCGGCGTGCGACAGGTCAAGCATGCTTGCGCCGCTTCTTCGCGGACCAGTACAATGCGACGATTTTGTCGACGCGTCTTCTTCTGTTCCTGATCTGATGCCGGAGCCTCCCGTATGCCCTCGCAACTTGTCCACGCGCTGTCCTCCTCGGTGGGCAGCAAGATTCTGATCGCCCTCACCGGCCTGGGGCTGGCGGTCTTCCTCGTCACGCACCTGGCCGGCAACATCCTGTTCCTCTTCGGCCCCGAGACGTTCAACACGTATTCCCACACCCTGCTCAGCAACCCGCTGGTCTACGTGGCCGAGGCGGGCCTCCTCGTCATCTTCCTGCTCCACGTCGTCAAGACGCTGGTCCTGTTCTTCGGCGCGCAGCAGGCGCGCCCGCAGGGCTATCACGCCAGGCGCTGGGCGAAGACGAAGAGCCCCCGCAGCCGCAAGAGCGTGGCGTCGACGACGATGATCGTCACCGGGCTCTTCACCCTGCTCTTCCTCGTCACGCACCTCGGCACGTTCAAGTTCGGCACCTACTACGAGTCGGCCACCGGCATGCGCGACCTCTACCGGCTGCAGCTCGAGATCTTCAGCCATCCGGGCTACGTCGCCTTCTACATGATCGCGATGGCGCTCATCTTCCTCCACCTGTGGCATGGCTTGACGAGCGCCGCGCAGTCGCTCGGCGTCGATCACCCGCAGTGGACGCCACGCATTCTCGCCGCCGGCCGTGTGCTGGCGGTGGTGCTGGCCGGCGGCTTCTTCCTGTTGCCGCTGTATACCTTCCTTCTTGCGCGTGCGTCGTAGGAGCGTGTCATGCGGCTAGAGTCCAGAATTCCCGGCGGTCCCATCGCGGACAAGTGGGACAAGCGCAAGTTCGAGAACAAGCTCGTCAACCCGGCCAACCGCCGGAAGTTCACCGTGCTCGTCGTCGGCTCGGGCCTGGCGGGGGCGTCGGCGGCGGCCTCGCTCGGCGAGCTCGGCTACACGGTCAAGGTGTTCGGTATCCACGACAGCCCGCGCCGCGCGCACAGCATCGCGGCCCAGGGCGGCATCAACGCGGCCAAGAACTACCGGAACGACGGCGACAGCGTCTATCGCCTCTTCTACGACACGGTGAAGGGCGGCGACTACCGCGCCCGTGAAGCCAACGTCTATCGCCTGGCGCAGATGTCGGTGAACATCATCGACCAGTGCGTGGCCCAGGGCGTGCCGTTCGCGCGCGAGTACGGCGGGCTGCTCGACAACCGGTCGTTCGGCGGCGCGCAGGTGTCGCGCACGTTCTACGCCCGCGGCCAGACGGGCCAGCAGCTGCTGCTCGGCGCCTACCAGTCGATGATGCGGCAGGTCGGCGCCGGCACCGTGCAGCTCCTGCCCCGCCGCGAGATGCTCGACCTCGCGATCGTCGACGGGCAGGCGCGCGGCCTCGTGTGCCGCAACCTCGCGACCGGCGAGATCGAGGCCCACGACGGCCATGCGGTGCTGCTCTGCACGGGCGGCTACGGCACGGCCTTCTACCTGTCGACCAACGCCGTGAACTCGAACGTGACGGCGGCGTGGCGCGCCCACAAGCGCGGGGCCTTCTTCGCCAACCCCTGCTACACGCAGATCCACCCCACCTGCATCCCGGTGAGCGGCGACCACCAGTCGAAGCTCACGCTGATGTCGGAGAGCCTCCGCAATGACGGCCGGGTGTGGGTGCCCAGAAACCCCGGCGACCAGCGTCCCCCGGATCAGATCCCCGAGGCCGACCGCGACTACTACCTCGAGCGGCGCTACCCGAGCTTCGGCAACCTCGTGCCGCGCGACGTCGCGTCCCGCGCCGCCAAGGCCGTGTGCGACGAAGGCCGGGGCGTCGGAGACACCGGGCTGTCGGTGTTCCTCGACTTCACCGACGCGATCCGCCGCCATGGCGAGGACGTCATCCGGTCCCGCTACGGCAACCTCTTCGACATGTACACGCGCATCACGGACGAGAACCCGTACAAGATCCCGATGCGCATCTACCCCGCCGTCCACTACACGATGGGCGGGCTGTGGGTCGACTACAACCTGATGTCGACCATCCCGGGGCTCTTCGTCCTCGGCGAGGCCAACTTCTCGGATCACGGCGCCAACCGCCTCGGCGCCAGCGCGCTGATGCAGGGGCTGGCCGACGGGTACTTCATCGCGCCCTACACCGTGGCCAACTACCTCGGCGGGACGCCGCTGCCGGCGGTGTCCACGAGCCACGACGCGTTCCAGGAAGCACGGGCGGCCGCCCAGGGCCGGATCGACCAGGTCCTCGCCGTCAAGGGGTCGCGCACCATCCGCGACTTCCATCGCGCCATCGGCGCCCTCTGCTGGGACTACGTCGGCATGGCGCGCACGGCCGAGGGCCTCGACCAGGCCATCGCGAAGATCGCCGAGTTGCGCGAGGCGTTCTGGCAGGACGTCCGGGTGCCGGGCGAGACCAACAACCTGAACCCCGCCCTCGACTACGCGGGGCGCGTGGCCGACTACATGGAGTTCGCCGAGCTGCTCGCGCTCGACGCCCGCCACCGCAACGAGTCGTGCGGCGGGCACTTCCGCGAGGAGTTCCAGACGCCGGATGGCGAGGCGCTCCGCAACGACGAGGACTTCTCGTACGTGGCGGCATGGGAGTTCCAGGGCGTCGGCGCGGCGCCGGCCCTGCACAAGGAAGCGCTCGCGTTCGAGGAGGTCCACCCCTCGCAGCGCAGCTACAAGTAGCCCTTCATCCAGGATTCCGAATCGTTATGGCGATGACCTTGACCTTGCGTGTGTGGCGGCAGGCCGGCCCGGACCAGCCGGGACGCCTCGTCGACTACGTGGCGCACGACGTCCACCCCGACATGTCCTTCCTCGAGATGCTCGACGTCGTCAATGACGACCTCATCCGGAAGGGCGACGACCCGATTGCGTTCGACTCCGACTGCCGCGAAGGCATCTGCGGATCATGCGGCCTCGTGATCAACGGCGTGGCCCACGGGCCGGATCCCGGCGCCACCACGTGCCAGGTGCACATGCGCCGCTTCGCGGCCGGTGACACCATCGTGATCGAGCCATTCCGTGCGCGCGCGTTCCCCGTGCTGAAGGACCTGGTGATCGATCGCAGCGCGCTTGACCGGATCATCGCGGCGGGCGGCTACGTCTCCGTGAATGCCGGCGGCGCGCCCGACGCCAACTGCCTGCCCATCCCGAAACACGTCTCGGATCAGGCGATGGACTCGGCGCAGTGCATCGGCTGCGGGGCGTGCGTCGCCAGCTGCAAGAATGCCGCGGCCCACCTGTTCACCTCGGCCAAGGTCACGCACCTGGCCCTGCTCCCCCAGGGGCAGCCGGAGCGGGCGCGACGCGTGGTCCGCATGGTCGAGCAGATGGACGAGGAAGGCTTCGGCGCCTGTTCGAACGAAGGGGAATGCGAGGCGGTGTGCCCGAAGGAGATCTCCATCTCCAACATCGCCCGGATGAACCGCGAGTACCTCAAGGCGACGCTCGCGGGGGAATAGGGCGTGGCGGGTCGTGGGTAGTAGGTAGTGGGTAGTGGGTAGTGGGTAGTGGGCTATCAGGTCGTGGGTGGCAGGTCCAGGACCCACTACCCACGACCCACGACCCAGCTCAGACCTTGATGACGTCCACGAGCTCCTTGACGGCGCCGGCCGACTTCTTCAGCGCGGCCGTTTCCTCGTCGGTCAGCGTGATCTCGATGATCTGCTCCACGCCACCGGCGCCGAGCTTGACCGGCACGCCGACGAACAGGTCGCGGATGCCGTATTCCCCCTGCAGGAACACCGAGCACGGCAGGATCTTCTTCTGATCCTTCAGGATGGCTTCGACCATCTGCGCCGCCGAGGCGCCGGGGGCGTACCACGCGCTCGTCCCGATCAGTTTCGTGATCTCCGCGCCGCCGTTGGCCGTACGCTCGCAGATGGCGTCGATCCGTTCCTTGGACAACAATTCCGTAATCGGAATGCCCGCGACCGTCGAGTAGCGCGGTAGCGGCACCATCGTGTCGCCATGGCCGCCGAGGACGAAGGCCGACACGTTCTCGACCGACACGTTCAGCTCCATCGCGATGAACGCGCGCATGCGCGCCGAGTCCAGCACGCCCGCCATGCCGATGACCCGTTCGCGGGGGAAGCCGCTCAGGCGGTAGACGGCCTGCGACATGGCGTCGAGCGGATTCGCCACGGGCACGATGATGCAGTTCGGCGAGTGCTTGACGATCTGCGCCGTGACGTCCTGCATGATCTTGTAGTTGACCTGCAGCAGATCATCGCGGCTCATGCCGGGCTTGCGCGGCACACCCGACGTGATGACGACGACATCCGAGTTGGCGCTCTCGGCGAAGTCCTCGACCCCGACGCCCACCACGCGCGAGGCGGACCCTTCAATCGGGCACGACTCGTAGATGTCGAGCGCCACGCCCGCGGCCTTTGTCCCGGCGATGTCGATCACCACGACGTCAGCCAGCTCCCGTTGCGCGATTGACCGCGCCACCGTGGCGCCGACATTGCCCGCGCCCCCCACGACCGTCACTTTGCGGTTCATTCCCTGACTCCCGATTGATGAGACCTGTTGCCGTGCGCTGCGGCGGTTCCCGGTTAGGTCACTTCCCCGGCGCATTCAAACCGGTTGTTCACAGCTTCTGTGGAAAACCTTGTGGAAAACCCCACATGACTACCGCGTAACACCACGCCAATCCGTCGCGATCTCCGGTTTGCACCACGCGTGGTGCGCTCGTCGCGTCGCCGGACGCCGCGGACAAGTGTGGCATTATAACGGACTCGCCCGCTTTCATTTTTGTCCGGAGACTTCATGAACATCATCGTTGCCGACGAACTCCCCGTGTCCGCCGTGGACCTCCTCCGCGCCGAAGGTTGGACCGTCGATGCCCGTTCCGGCCGCCCGCTCGACCAGTTGAAGGCCGACCTTGCCGGCGCAGACGCCATCGTCGTGCGAAGCGCGACCAAGGTGACGCGCGAGCTCATCGACGCCGCGCCGCGCCTTCGGGCTATTGCCCGCGCCGGCACCGGCGTTGACAACGTCGACGTGGCGGCCGCGAGCGCACGGGGCATCGTGGTGATGAATGCGCCTGGCGCCAACAGCATCAGCGTGGCCGAACTCGCGATGGCGCAGCTGCTCGCGCTGGCGCGCCGCCTGCCCGCGGCCGATCAGTCGATGAAAGCCGGCCAGTGGGACAAGAAGAGCTTCCTCGGTGAAGAGGTGCGCGGCAAGGTGCTCGGCCTCGCGGGCCTCGGCCGCATCGGCCAGGAGGTGGCGCAGCGCGCGCGGGCGTTCGAGATGACCGTCATCGCCCACGATCCGTTCATCGCGGCACAGGTGGCGGCGGACCTCGCGATCGAGCTCGTCTCGCTCGACGAGCTCTGCGCGCGGGCGGACTACCTCTCGCTCCACATGCCGTCGACGCCGCAGACCCGCCACACGTTCGACGCCGCCCGGCTCGCGCGGTGCAAGCCGGGCCTGCGCCTCATCAACACGGCGCGCGGCGACCTGATCGACGAGGCGGCGCTGGCCGACGCGATCCGCAGCGGGCATCTCGGCGGCGCGGCGCTGGACGTCTTCCAGAAGGAGCCGACGGTCGACCACACCCTGCAGCAGCTGCCGCAGGTCGTGGCCAGCCCCCACATCGCCGCCTCCACCCGCGAGGGCCAGGAGCTGGTCGGCGTGGAGACGGCGGGCGCGCTGCGCGACTTCCTCAAGTCGGGCGTCATCCGCAACGCCGTGAACTTCCCCTCCGTCGCCCCGGACGAATACCACCGGCTGCAGCCGTTCATGACCCTCGGTGAGCGGCTCGGCCTGCTCGTCGGGCAGATGGGCGAGGCACGCATCGAAGGCGTGAGCGTCCGCTACTACGGCGAGCTGGCCGCGGGACCGAACCCGCTGCTCGTGAGCGCCGTGCTGGTCGGCGTGTTCCGCGCGATCCTCGGCGAGGCGGTCACGCCCGTGAACGCGCGCGCCATCGCCGCCGAGCGCGCCATCGAGATCACGGAGTCGTACAGCACGCGGGCGCGGACGTTCACGAGCCTGCTGTCGGTGAAGCTCCTCACGAGCGCCGGGGAGCGGTGGGTCGAGGGGACGATTGCGGGCGGGGCCTGCCGTCTCGTGCTGCTCGACGGCGTGCAGGTCGAGGCGCCGCTCGAGGGCGCGCTGTTCGTGCTCGCCAACCACGATCAGCCCGGCGTCATCGGCGAGGTCGGCACGATCCTCGGCCGCCACGGCATCAACATCGCGAACTTCGCCCTCGGCCGGAGCGCCGCGGGCGCGGTGGGCATCGTCAACGTCGACGACATGGATCCGGCGGTCGCCGCGCGAGTGGTGCAGGACATCCGCGCGGTCGGCGCGGTGAAGGACGCCTGGGCTATCGCAGTCTGAGCACGCGCACGCCGCCGTCCGCATCGGCGAGCGTGACCGCCTCGTCGTCGATGCGCATCACGGCGCGGCCGTCCGGCAGCGCCTGCCCCGCCGTGAGCATCCACAGCTCCTGCCCATCCGACAGGATGGCCGTGCGCACGAGACCGGCGTCGGTCATCGTGCTCGCGACGCCCAGCAACTGCAGCGCCGGGACGGGGGGCACGGGGCGCGGCTCGTCCTCCGCCACCGCGTCGGTGGCGGGACGCGCCTCCCAGGCCGGCGCCTCGACATGGCCGCCGCCGAACACGAACGGATTGCGTCGCGCGCGCGGCGCGGGGGGCGCGGCATCCAGACGCGCGCGCAGCGCCTCGAATGACGGCACCGGCGGCGTC
>JAUXWO010000125.1 GCA_030680175.1 Vicinamibacterales bacterium | reverse complement strand
ATCCGCCGGGGGCGCCGCGCCCACCGCCGCGTCCGCCGGGGCCTCGCCGTTGACCGCCACGGGCGCCGGCGGCACCTCGTCCTCGTCCTCGCCGCTCAGCCGTTCGAACTCCTCGAGCGTGTTGACGACGTCCGAGACGTACAGGAACCCGTCGCGCTCGAGCCCGATGTCGACGAAGGCGGACTGCATGCCGGGCAGGACCTTGGAGACGCGGCCTTTGTAGATGTTGCCGACGACGCCGCGGCTGCGTTCACGCTCGACGAAGATCTCGGCGAGCAGGTCGTCCTCCAGGATGGCCACACGGGTTTCGTGGCCATTCGAGGCGATGATCATCTCTTTGGTCATAGGTGTCTTCAGGGCCGGATCGCACGGGGCCGGCCGCGGACGCGATCGCCCGCACGCCCGCCGCCGCGCGATCGCGGATCAATTGGTGAAGCGGCGCATCCGGACGTTGACGATCAGTCCGAACGCCGCGAGGGTGGCAATCATCGAGGAGCCGCCGTAACTGAGCAGCGGCAACGTTAATCCCTTGACCGGCGCGAGGCCGGCCGACATCGTGATGTTGTAGATGACCTGGAACGTGAAACACGCCAGCAGGCCGAGTACCAGGTAGGCGCCGGTGCGGTCCTTCGCGAGCCGCGCCGCATCGAGCGCCCGGAGAATGACGAACAAATAGAGCGCCAGCGCCACGAGGACGCCCGCGAAGCCCTGCTCCTCGGCCAGCACCGAGAAAATGAAGTCGTTGTGCGCGACCGGGAGGAACCGGAGCTGCCCCTGGGTGCCTTCCATGAAGCCCTTGCCCCAGACCCCGCCCGACCCGACCGTGATGCGCGCCTGAATCTGCTGATAGCCGGCGCCGCGTGGATCCTGGGCCGGGTCGATGAAGGTGGCGATTCGGGATCGCTGATAGTCCTGAAGGCCGAACTTCCAGGCCACGGGCGCCGCCATGGCCGCCACGAGCACCAGGATGCCGAGGTAGCGCAGCGGCAGGCCGGCCACGTAGGTCACGACCAGCAGGATCGGCAGCAGCGTCACCGCGGTGCCGAGGTCCGGCTGCCGCGCGATGAGGAGCAGCGGCACGGCCACCAGCACGCCCGCGATGATCAGGTCCTGGTTCGAGAGCGCCGGTCGCCGGCTCTCGCCGAGCAGCTTCGCCAGCACCAGGGCGATCGCCGCCTTGGCGAACTCCGACGGCTGCAGGTTGAAGAACCCGAGGTCCAGCCAGCGCCGCGATCCGCCCCGGACCGCCCCGGCGAAGAGCACCGCGACCAGCAGCAGCAGGATGCCGAGGTAGACGACGTGGGACTTGTCGGCCAGGGACCGGTAGTCGAGGCTCATGCAGATCACCATCGCGACGAGCCCGAGGCCAATCGCGTAGACCTGCATCCAGAACACGCTGCCCGCGCCGCCCGTCGCGCTGTAGATCATCGTGAGCCCGATCGCGCAGAGCGCGATCACGGCGCCGATGAGCGCCCAGTCGATGTGGTGGAAGAGGCGGCGCTCGAACATCAGCGGTCCTCGTCCCCACCCGTACGGCCGGGTCCACGCGCGGCCCCGGCCGCGCCAGTGCCGTCGGCCACGGGCCGCGCCCCCGT
>JAUXWO010000119.1 GCA_030680175.1 Vicinamibacterales bacterium | reverse complement strand
CCTCGGCGGGCGGGCCACCGGCGGTGGTGATCAGGCGGCCGGATGGCGGCGGTGATGCGGCCGGCCCGCGGCCGATCCCGAGCAGTTCCTTCACACGTCCAATCACGGCACTGGGCTCGAACGGCTTGACGAGGACGCCGTCGGCCCCACTGGCCCGCACGCGCGCCTCATCGACCGCCTCGAAAGCGCCGGTGAGCAGCAGGACGGGAATGCCTGCCAACGCCGGCTGCGTCTTGACGAATGTGGCAACCTCGTACCCGCTCCGCTTGGGCATGCCGATGTCGGCCAGGACGATGTCGGGCGCGTCGACGGAGAGGTGGTCGATCGCCTGCTGGCCGTCGCTCACCGCGACGACGCGGAAGTCCTCATCCGCGAAGGTCAACTCGATCACGCGCTGAATCGTGACGCTGTCGTCGGCCAGCAGCAGCGTCCGGGACCTCTGAGACACGCCGGTCGTTCTATCGGGCAGAGAACCGGCGGCCTTTACTCTCATCCCGCCGCCCTGGTCCGGACGTGACCGCGGATGTAGTCCACAATCTGCTGCATGGGCGTGCCGGGGATGAAGATGCCGTGGATGCCCATCGCGTTGAGCTTCGGGACATCGAGATCGGGGATGATGCCCCCGATGACCACCATCACGTCGTCGAGGCCCTTCTCCTTGAGCAGGTCGGCCACGCGCGGACAGATGTGCATGTGGGCGCCGGAGAGGATCGACAGGCCGATCACGTCGGCGTCTTCCTGGAGGGCGGCGCCGACGATCTGCTCAGGGGTCTGGCGGAGGCCGGTGTAGATGACCTCCATGCCGGCATCACGCAGCGCCCGCGCGATCACCTTGGCGCCCCGATCGTGCCCATCGAGCCCGGGCTTGGCAATCACGACTCGGATCTTCTGTTCCATGTTCGCTATTCGCTGTTCGCTGTTCGCTCTTCGCTGTTCGCTATTCGCTGTTCGTGATTCGCTATTCGCTGTTCGCTATTCGCTCTTCGCCCAGATCGCCACATCACCAGATCGCCACATCACAGCTCGCCAGATCACCAGATCAGAAGCTACATCGCGAGATCGCCACTTCGGACTTCAGATCACCAGATCACCACGTCGCGACATCACCAGATCTAGATGATCGGCGTCTCCTCCCACTCGCCCCAGACGTCGCGCAGCGCGTCGCACATCTCGCCGACGGTGGCATAGGCGCGCACGCACTCGAGCAGCGGGACCATCGTGTTGTCCTTGCCGCGCGCGGCGGTGCGCAGCGCGTCGAGCGACCGCGCGACGCGGTCGTTGTCGCGGGTCCGCTTCAGGTCGGCGAGCCGGGACAGCTGGGTCTCGGCGGCCGTGTCGTCGATGTACAGGATCTGCAGCGGCGGGTCGTCCTTCTGCACGTACTCGTTCACGCCGACGATCGTCTTCTCGCGGCTCTCGACCGCCCGCTGGAACTGGTACGAGGACTCGGCGATCTCCTTCTGCGGATAGCCGAGCTCGATCGCCTCGACCATGCCGCCCATGCCGTCGATCGTCTCCCAGTACTTCTTCGTGCCCTCCTCCATCTCGCGCGTCAGCGCCTCGACGAAGTAGGAGCCACCGAGCGGGTCCACCGTGTTGATGACGCCGCTCTCGTGGGCGATGATCTGCTGCGTGCGGAGCGCGAGGGTCGCGGTCTCCTTCGTCGGCAGCGCCAGCGCCTCGTCGAGCGAGTTGGTGTGGAGGGAGTTGGTGCCGCCGAGGACCGCGGCGAGCGCCTGCAGGGCCGTGCGGACCACGTTGTTGTAGGGCTGCTGCGCGGTCAGCGAGACGCCGGCCGTCTGCGTGTGAAAGCGGAGCTGCCAGCTGCGCGGGTTCTTCGCGCCGAACCGCTCGACCATCGCCTCGGCCCACAGCTTCCGCGCGGCGCGGAACTTCGCAATCTCCTCGAAGAAGTCGCTGTGCGAGTTGAAGAAGAAGGAGATGCGCGGAACGAAGTCATCGACCGCGAGCCCCGCATCGACGCCGTACTGCACGTACTCGAGGCCGTCGCGCAGCGTGAACGCCAGCTCCTGGAGCGACGTCGAGCCCGCCTCGCGGATGTGGTACCCGCTGACCGAGATCGTGTTCCACTTCGGCACGCGCTCGGCGCAGAACGAGAAGATGTCGGTGATGAGCCGCATCGACGGCCGCGGCGGGAAGATGTACTCCTTCTGGGCGATGAACTCCTTCAGGATGTCGTTCTGGATCGTCCCGGAGATCGTCGACCAGTCGGCGCCCTGCTTCTCGGCCACCACCAGGTACATCGCGAAGATCATCGGCGCCGGCGAGTTGATCGTCATCGACGTCGTGATGTCGGCGAGCGAGATCCCGTCGAACAGGCGCTCCATGTCGGCGAGCGACACGATGCTGACGCCGCACTTCCCCACCTCGCCGAGCGAGAGCTCGTGGTCGGGATCGCGGCCCATCAGCGTCGGCAGGTCGAACGCGACGCTCAGCCCCGTGCCGCCGGCGGCAATCAGGTCCTTGTAGCGCTGGTTCGTTTCCTCCGGCGTCCCGTAGCCGGCAAACTGCCGCATCGTCCAGAGCTTGCCGCGGTAGCCGCTCGGGTGGATGCCGCGGACGTAGGGGAACTCGCCGGGGTTGCCCTGATCCTTCGCGTACTCCAGCCCGGCCACATCGTCGGGGGTGTAGAGCCGGTCGATGGGTCGCGCGGAAATGGTGGTGAAGGGGCCGGTCCGCTCGGGCGCCTTCTTCAACGCGGGCTCGAGCACCTCGCGCTCCCACCGCTGCTTGCCGGTCTCGGTCCCGTTCAGCACGCTCTTCATAACCCGCTCATTATACAGGCCAGGATCGCCGACGCCGCCCCGGAGGCCGCATCGACACCATGCGCGCGTCGCATGCGCAGAAGGCGCGCTGCGGGTGCCGAGGTGCCGAAGTGCCGGGGTGCCTGCGGTGCAGTGGGCCGACGCCGAGAGCCGATCGCCGACAGCCGAAGCACCCCGGCACCCCGGCACCTCGGCACCCCCGAGAGAGCATGCCCATGCCGCATGGATACGATACTCAATTGACATCCGAGCAGTGGCAGCGCTACCTTAGGACGTTTGCGCTCGCGCCGTGAGGTCGGCAGGGCGTTTGCAGTTCAGCTGACAACGGCCCCGGCCGGCCCGCCCCCGCGGAGGCCCGGCGAGGCCCAAGGACTGGGTTCGCTCATGGCGTCACACGGCAGTGTTTTCGGCGCGATGCTTCAGGAATTCGAAGGCGCCGCACGTATTCTCAACCTCGATCCGGGCCTCTGGAAGATGCTGACGCACCCCAAGCGCCAGATCATCGTCTCCTGCCCCATCCAGATGGACAACGGCGAGATCGAGGTCTTCACCGGCTACCGGGTGCAATACAACATCACGCTCGGCCCGGCCAAGGGCGGCATCCGGTTTCACCCCGACGTCTCGCTCGATGAAGTGACGGCGCTGGCCGCCTGGATGACGTGGAAGTGCGCCGTGGCGCAGCTGCCGTTCGGCGGCGGCAAGGGCGGCATCATCTGCGACCCGACGCGCATGTCGCGCCGCGAGCTCGAAGCCCTCACCCGGCGGTACACCGCGGAGATCGTCGACCTCATCGGACCGGAGAAGGACATCCCCGCGCCTGACGTCAACACCAACGAGCAGGTCATGGCCTGGTTCATGGACACCTATTCGATGCACGTCGGCCACACGTCGACCGCCGTCGTCACGGGCAAGCCCGTCGAGATGGGCGGCTCGCTCGGCCGTCGCGAGGCGACCGGCCGCGGCGTCATGATCACCACGCGCGAAGCCGCCCGGCACCTCGGCTTCGACCTGCAGGGCGCCACGGTCTCCGTGCAGGGGTTCGGCAACGTCGGCTCCGTCGCCGCGGCGCTGCTGGCCCAACTGGGCGCGAAGGTCGTGGCCGTCACCGACTGGAAGGGCGGCGTCTACAATGCGGCGGGCCTGGACATCCCCGCCCTGCTGGACTACACGCAGCAGCACCGCAGCGTCGACGGCTTCCCGCACGCCGAGGCGCTCGACCGCCCGGCCATCTTCGGCCTCGACGTCGACGTCTTCGTCCCCGCGGCCCTCGAGAACCAGATCACGGTCGAGAACGCGGATCAGATCAAGGCGAAGTTGATCGTCGAGGGCGCCAACGGCCCGACGACGCCCGATGCCCATGCCCTGCTGCACAAGCGCGGCGTCTTCGTCGTGCCGGACATTCTGGCCAACGCCGGCGGGGTGACCACTTCGTACTTCGAGTGGGTGCAAGACCGCCACGGCTACTTCTGGAATGAGGCGGAAGTGAACGAGAAGCTGGAAGCCAAGATGGTCCAGGCCTTCGCCGCTGTCCTCGAGACCGCCGAGCGCTACAAGATCGACATGCGCACCGCCGCCTACATCGTCGCGATCAACCGCGTGGCCACGGTCACGAAGATGCGTGGGATGTATGCGTAGGAACTAGGTGCCCAGGGTGCCCAGGGTGCCCGGGTGCCCAGGGTGCCCGGGGTGCCCAAGGTGCCCGGGGTGCCCAAGGTGCCCGGGGTGCCCAAGGTGCCCGGGGTGCCCAAGGTGCCCGGGGTGCCCAAGGTGCCCGGGGTGCCCAGGGTGCCCGGGTGCCCGGGGTGGCCAGGGTGCCGGGCCGCAGAGCCGTGGGCCGATGCCGAGAGCCGAAAGCCGAAAGCTGAGAGCTGAGAGCTGAGAGCCGAAAGCCAACAGCCCTTCAGCACCCCTTTTAAGATCCCACCCGGAACGCGATCAGTTCCTTGACCGTGTCGAGGCCGTCCTGCCCGGCGGCAAACTCCATCAGGTACTCGCCGGGCGGGATGCTCGACAGCGGGAAGTCGATGCTGAACGGGCCGCCGCTGTCCGCCGGCGCAGCCACCGTCAGTTCCGACATCGGGTCACCCGCACGGTTCAACAGGCGCGCCACGACCGTGGGCGCGGCGCCGCCAGGAGCGGCGGCCTCCAGCCGCACGAGCAGCCGCTCGGTCCGGCGGAACTCGCGTGACGCCGTCGGCACGGCCTCGGGGTCGCCAGCGATGCGACGAAACTCCGGCACCGTCCGTGCGACGTGCACCTGCGGCGTCCCGATTCGCACGTCTGGCGCGGTGGGATCGGGAACGATCATCTCGCGGTCTTCGCTGTCGATGACGCCGTCCTCACCCTCCATCGACAGCCGCAACTGCAGGCGGCCGGGGGGGGCGGGGAATCGCACGTGCGCGCCGGGACGGCCGGCGGGGCCGGATGCGGCCGTCTCCCCTTCCCCGGGCACACGGCCGCGGTACACCACCGTCCCGTCCGCCGCACTCGCGACGACCGACACGTGCGAGGCGGCTTCGCGCCGGACGCCCGGCGGCGGCGGCACGGGCTCCCACACGAGCGTGACTTCCGAGTGGCCGTCCGAGCCCACGGTGCGGCCCACCCAGGTGCGCACGGGACGCGGACGTGCGTGGTCGGCCAGCTCCGCCAGCGCCGACATCACCTCCGGGGCCGGGCCCTCGCGCGCCGGCGCGAGGGCGGCCGCCGTCTCCTCCGCGGTGAGCGCCCAGTACCCCCGGCGCGCGCGGACCTCCACGCCCGGGCGCCGCACCCGTACGCGAATGCGGTGGAACTTGCCGTCGCTCGGCGCCCCGGTGGAGTTGTAGCCGAGCAGGTAGTAGGCGCTCGAGTCGCGCACGACCTGGGCCAGGCCCCGGCCGAGGTCGTTCATGTTCACGATCGCGCGGCCATCGGTCTGGTCCGCCAGCACGCGGAGCGTGTCGGTCGTCTGGTTGAGCGCCGTCTGGCTCATCTGCGTCCCGACGTTCTGGGAGATGTCGAACTCGCCGGACGCCAGCCCGCGCGGATCCACGGCGTAGATGGACGTGTTGTTCCGGTTCGCGCTGTCGAACACGTCCCGCAGCTCCTGCTGCAGGTCGGCGCCCGCGGCAAACTGCGCGCGGTCTTCGTTGAGACTGCCCTCCCCCGCGAAGGGATTGCCCCGCGCGGGGTTGCCCACGCCCGGCATGCCGGCGTTCGGGTCGCGCAGCTGTGGCGGGAGCATGGTGAGGTAGCCCTCGCTCACCAGGATGATGGCCTTGCGTCCCTCGCGCAGCGAGCCCAGCCGGATCGTCAGCCCTTCGATCGCCGAGAGCGACACCTGCCGCCGGATGCGCTCCACGGCCTCGGCCGGATAGAACTGGTACTGCATCTCGGTGCTGTTGCGCGGCTTGTAGTCGAACTTGCGGCCCTCGAAGCGCTCCAGCATGCGGATGACCGACTGGTGGTCCCGCGTCAGCACGACGGTGTCGAGCGGGCTGAGCGGGTACATCACCGCCAGCAGGTCGTTCGGCCCGAGCCGCGTCTGGACGAACTCCACGAGATGCCGGCGCGCGGACATGCTGCTGCCGAGACGCACGTGGTAGTCGTCGAGAAAGAAGACGAAGATGCGCGCGTCTTCCTGCTGCGCGGCGGTCTCTTCGTCGTTGCGGGTGACGATGCGCCGCGTCGGCGGGATGACCGTCTGGCCGTCGAGCTGGATCAGCCGGAAGGTCTCGATGGTCTGCGGGGCGTTGTCCTCGAAGACCTCGAAGTCCCCGGGCGTGAGGTCGGTGACCGGATTGCCGTCGCGGTCGGTCGCGATGACGTCGACACGGACGAAGTTGATCCCGGCACGGAAGACGGGCTGCTCCGGGGCCTCGGCCGGCTCGCCCTCCGCCGGGGCCGGTGGCGGTGGTGGCTGCTGCGCCGACAGGGGCACGACCGAAAGGGCCGCCGCCAGCAGAACGGAGCGTGCCCACAGACCGCGCGCGTCTCTCATGGTCCCCCTTGCGGGCCGGACGCGCCGACCGCACGGCCCCTCGCCTGGCGCCCACGGATGGCGCGGATCACATACGGGTCGTGGGTCGCCGCTCCCAGCGGAGTGTCTCGACTGCCGAGGGACTACCAGCGCCTCTTCGGTCGAGGCACTCCACTAGTGGAGTGTATCGACTGCCGGGGTACTACCAGCGCCTTTGCTCCGCCGCGATTCTGCGGGCCGCCCAACGGGCGGCCCGGTAGTAGATCGTCGACGACACCCCACTAGTGCCCTCGTGCACTCGATGATACCATTGCGCGTCTGCGGCAGCGGCGGACCAGCCGGCCGCCGCCGCACCTAATTCCCGTCCTCATGACCACCGCCTTGATCCCTGGAGCCTGTCCGTGACCGAGAAGCACGACGCCGTAGCGCCCCTCACCCGCCTCACCGAAGATGAAGTGATCTTCCGCGACAGCGTGTACGAGTTCGCCGACAAGGAAATCCGGCCGCTCGTCTCCGAGATGGACGAGCACGCGAAGTTCTCGAAGGCGCTGCTCGGGCAGCTGTTCGACCTCGGCGTCATGGGCATCGAGGTGCCCGAGCAGTACGGCGGCGCCGGCGCGACGTTCTTCCACTCGGTGCTCGCCGTCGAAGCGCTGTCGCGCGTGGACCCGTCCGTCGGTGTGCTCGTGGACGTGCAGAACACGCTCGTCATCAATGCCTTCGTCCGCTGGGGCTCCGACGAGGTGAAGCAGCGCTACCTGACGCGGCTGTCCGCCGACACCGTGGGCGCGTACTGCCTGTCGGAGGCCGGCTCGGGCAGCGACGCGTTCGCGCTGACGACGCGCGCCGTCGAGCAGGGCGACGGCTACGCGATCACGGGACGGAAGCTCTGGATCACCAACGGCAACGAAGCCGACATCTTCCTGGTCTTCGCAAACATCAACCCCGAGGCCGGGTACCGCGGGATCACGGCGTTCATCGTCGAGCGGGGCACGCCCGGCTTCACGGTCGGCAAGAAGGAAGACAAGCTCGGCATCCGCGCCAGCAGCACGTGCGAGCTGCTGTTCGAGGACTGCGTCGTCCCGAAGGCGAACATCCTCGGCGACGTGGGCAAGGGCTACAAGGTGGCAATCGAGACGCTCAACGAGGGGCGGATTGGCATCGGGGCCCAGATGCTCGGCATCGGCCAGGCCGCGCTCGACCACACGGTGAAGTACGTCAAGGAGCGCAAGCAGTTCGGCAAGGCCATTGCCGACTTCCAGGGCGTGCAGTTCCAGATTGCCCGGATGGCCACCGACCTCGAGTCGGCGCGCCTGCTCGTCTACAACTCCGCGCGGCTGCGCGACGCCGGCCTGCCGTTCCTGACCGAGGCGGCGATGTGCAAGATCGTCTCGTCGGAGATGGCCGAGCGCGTCACCTCGATGGCCGTGAACCTGTACGGCGGCTACGGCTTCGTCCGCGACTACCCGGTCGAGAAGCTGTTCCGCGACGCCAAGATCGGCCAGATCTACGAGGGCACGTCGAACATGCAGCTGATGACGATCGCCAAGCAGATCATGGGCTGACGCGGCCTGGCCGGCCGCCGCGCGGCGCCCTGCAGGAGTGATTGGATGCCCCGACCCGCACTCGCCATCGCCGGCGCGCTCCTCGCCTCGTGGATCGCCGCGCCCTCCGCCGCCGCGCAGACGCCGGCGGGCGACGACCCCACAGGCCCCGTCTTCACCTTCTACGGCACCGTCGTGGCCAACACGAGCGCGGCGACCACGCAGCTCTTCATCCCGGACATCCCGCTGTGGGCGGTCGCCGATGGGACGCGGCTCCAGCCGCCGCCGATCGGCGGTCAGACGGTGCCCGGGGGGCTCGACGCGTCGGAGGTGGGCGACGTCCACATGACGGCGCGGCAGACACGCCTCGGACTCCGCGTCCAGTTCGGCGCCGGCAGCTCCTCGTGGACGCCGTCGGCGCAGGTGGAGATGGACTTCTTCGGCGCGCGGCCCAACGCGGGTCATGGCGCCGTTTTCAACCAGCCGCGGATGCGCCTGGCCCTGATCACGCTGCGGCACACGTCAGGATGGTCGATCGTCGCGGGGCAGGACTGGGCGATCTTCGCGCCGCTCAACCCCGCGTCGTTCTCCCACTTCGCCGTCCCCCTCGGGGCCGCCAGCGGCAACCCCTGGATGCGGCTGCCGCAGCTCCGCGCCGAGCGCAGCGTGGCGGTCGGCGACTCGGCGCGCCTGCTCGTACAGGCCGGCATCCTCCGTCCACTCGGCGGAGGCGACGCGACGGCTGCCGGCTCGCTCGCCGACCTGCCCTCGCTCTCGGGCGAGCGCTCCGGACAGCCGTTCTACGAAGGACGCGTGGCGCTCACCGGCACGCGGCACGGACGCGCGCAGGCCCTCGGGGCGTCGGTGCACTACGGCCGCGAGGCCGTCGAGCCGGAGACGCTCAGCACGTGGGGTGCGGCCGTCGATCTGCAGCTCGTCCTGCATTCAAAGGCCACCCTGTCGGGCGAAGCCTGGACGGGCAGCAACCTCGACACGTTTCAGGCCGGCGTGATCCAGGGGGTGTCGATTGCGGGATCGCGGATCGAGGCGATCGACGCCCGTGGCGGCTGGGTCCAGCTCGCGCTGCTGCCGGCCCCGCTCTGGACACTCCACGCCGGCGCCGGGATCGACGACCCCGAGACCGACGGCCTGAGCGCGGCCATCGCGCGCACGCGGAACCGCATCGTCTGGGGCAATGCGATGTACCGGCTGCACCCGCAGGTCACGGCGGCGCTGCAGTACACGCACTTCGACACCGAGTACCGCACGGGCGCCGGCAGCGGCCACTTCGGCAGCCTCGCCATCGTCTTCGCGTTCTGAGGCCCGCGACTGCGGGGGCGGCCGTCTCAGCGGATCTCGACGATCCAGGGGATGCCGAGACGTCCCACCGCGACCTCGACCTCGTACCGCGCAGGGGTGGCGGGTGGCACACCGGGCCGCCGGTCCGGTGCGGCTGGCGCCGGCGCCAGCGCGCGCAGGTGCGCGGCCAGCCCTGGAGGCACCGTGATGGATGGCGGGTCAAGGGCGCGGATGGCGCCGTAGACGAGCGGCCCTCCAGCCTCCGGCCCCCGCCACTGCAGTTCGATCCACGCCGGAATGATCAGATGGCGGCCCTCCCCGTACTTCGCGGCCAGCTCCGCGGCGTCGGGTCCGGCATCGATGGGCACCAGCCTGGACGCGAATCGTCCGCCGCCCTCGTCACCGCCGGCCAGGGCCTGACGGCGTTCAATCGCCCGCCAGGCCTCCCCGTCGAGTTCGAAGACCACCCACGCACGACGCGGCAGCATCCGTCCGTAGACGCGGCCGGCCGGCGGCGCCGACGCGGGCATGCTGAGGTCGAAGCCGAGGCGCCGGAGGCGATCGTCGGTCAGCCAGTTGCGGGCATCGAGCGGGTCGGCACGGGGCTCCCAGGTGATCGACAGGCGCGACGGCGCCGTCCCCTCGCCGGGACGCCACGCGGCCTCACGCGCGGTCAGCGTGACGCGGGCCACGGCCTCGGTGCGGTTCCAGACACCGGTTGCGACCAGCCAGCCCACGGCCATCAGCACGGGGATGATGTTCACCACGACGCGAATCACCGGGGCCCTCCGAGGAGCTGGTCGCGCATCCGGCGCAGCACGGCGATGCTCGCGAACGCGAGTCCGGCCAGCAACAGGAAGAAGAGCCACGCCGGCACCGCGTCCCAGAACCAGTCGACGAGGCGTATCAGCAGGAACACCACCAGCAGCGTCGTCGCCGGTGTCACGATCTCGGGCCACCGGCGCATGAGTCCGATCGTGATCGTCGCAAGGGCGGCGACGAGGAAGAACGCCTGGTACATGGCCTCGACCACCGGCGGCGGCAGCACCAGGTGGCTGGCCTCGGCGGTCGTCGACAGCAGCAGCAGCGCCCCGAGGAAGATCGTGCCGGCCACGCCGCGCGCGACCGCCCCGAAGCCGGGGCCGGCCTGCGCCAGTCGATGCGCCATCCCGAACACGGCCAGCGCCGCCATCGCCAGCGGCTCGATGCGCTCCCAGCCCATGCGCCAGTCCGCCCCGGTCGCCCACACGAGCGAGGCGCCGATCGACACGATGAGCGCCACGATGGCCCCGGCGAAAACCAGGCGGAAGCCATAGGCGGCCGCGAGGGCGACCGACGCAATCGTGCCGAGCCAAAGAGCGGGCATCGGCAACCCGACGTTCAAGACCTCGGCGACACCGACGATCGCCAGCCACGTGCAGCCGAACGCCACGAGCGCAAACAGCCAGGCCACGTACCGGGTGCGCTCGCGCCGCGCGCTCAGTTCGACGGCCACCAGGGCCGTCACGGGCAGCGCCGTCAGGAACAGCACCTGCCAGGCCCCGTCCATCGCGCCCCAGACCCGCGATACGGCAGCATAGGCCGACGCGGTCAGGGCGACGGCGCCGAGGAACGAGACGATGCGAAGGCCGCGAGACAGCCGGCCGGCCGCGTCCGTCGCGTCCACGTCATAGCGGGCCGCCAGGTCGGCGATGATCGCCTCGTGGTGCACGGCCACCGCGGCCAGGTCCGGCTCGGAGAACGGCAGGCGGCCTTCCGCGCGGAGCGCCGCGCACTCGTCCCGGAAGGCGAGGATGCGGTGGACCCGCTGCTGGGCCGAGAGGCGATCGGAGGCCGGCATGTTCGTCCTCGATCATACGATGCCCGGACACCGCCGCGCCGCCGGACACGGTTCCGCGCCGGGCGGAGAATCGGCTACACTGGCAGACGCGTGATGCCAGCAGAACTGACGCTCCCGGTGACCGGCATGACCTGCGGCGGATGCGAGAACGCCGTGAAGCGCGCCCTCGGCGCCCTGCCAGGGGTGTCGGCCGTGGCGGCGTCGCATCAGTCGAACGAGGTCTCGGTCACATACGACTCTGCCCAGGTCTCGCCAGACCAGATTGCCGCGAAGATCGCGTCGCTTGGGTACCACGTCCACCTTCAGTCCTGAAGACGTCCTCGACGGGTCCCCCGTGACGCCGCTGCCTGGTGCGTCCGTCCCCCGACGCTGCACGTCCGCGAGTGCCGCTCCATGTCACCATCCACGCTCCTGACGCTGTTGCGCGCCTGCGGTCCCGGCCTGCTCATGGCCGGCGCCGCCATCGGCGTGTCGCACCTCGTGCAGTCCACGCGCGCCGGCGCCGACTTCGGCTTCCAGCTCGTCGCCGTGGTCCTGCTGATCAACCTGCTCAAGTACCCGTTCTTCGAGTACGGCCATCGCTACGCCGTGGCCACCGGGCACAACCTGCTCGACGGATACCGCCTGCTCGGCAGCGGCTTCCTCTACGCGTTCCTCGCGCTCGCGGCCTTTTCAGCGGTCGGCTCCACGGCCGGCGTCACCTTCGTCACCGCGGGGCTCGCGCAGTATTTCTTCGGCACCGTGCTGTCGCCGACGATATGGAATGTCGTGGTGATGGGGATCTGCGTGGCGCTGCTCGCGGGCGGCCACTACCGGGCCCTCGACGGCACCATGAAGCTCATCATGGCGGTGCTCGCCGCCGCCACGATTACCGCGTTCGTCGCCGCGGTCTGGCACGGCCCGGTGGCGCCGCCGGACTTCATCAGCCCTTCGCCCTGGACGATCGCGGCCCTGCCCTTCCTGATCGCGCTGATGGGCTGGATGCCGGCGCCCATCGAGATCTCGGTCTTCCAGTCGCTCTGGATTCAGGCGCGGGAGCGTCAGACCGGGCGCCGCACGACGGTCGAGGAAGCGCGCTTCGACTTCAACTTCGGCTACGGGATGACGACCGTGCTGGCGATCTTCTTCCTCGGGCTCGGCGCCATGGTGATGCACGGCTCCGGCCTCACGCTCCAGAACTCCAGCGGCGGCTTCGCCACGCAGCTCATCGAGGTCTACCAGCAGGTGCTCGGCGGCTGGGCCGGCCCCGTGATCGCCCTCGCGGCGTTCACCACGATGTTCTCGACGACGCTCACGGTGATTGACGGATATCCGCGCGCGCTCGCGCAGGGCACGCACCTGCTGGCGCCGAAGCTGCTCGGCGGGCCTGACCGTCTCTATGCCACGTGGATGGCGATCACGTGCCTCGCCGCCCTCGTGCTGATCACGATGTTCGCGAGTTCGCTCACCGGGCTCATCGACCTGGTGACCACCCTCGCCTTCCTCTCGGCGCCGGTCTACGGCTACCTGAACTACCGCCTGATCACGTCATCGCACACACCGGCAGCCCTGCGGCCCGGCATGGCGATGCGCGTGCTGAGCTGGCTCGGCCTGACGTTCTTCGTCGGCTTCAGCGTGCTGTTCGTCTGGTTTCGGTTTCTGTAGGCGGGAGGCGGGGGCCAGGGATCGGGGACCGGAAGATGCCTCCCTGTTCCCTGTTCCCTGATCCCCGATCCCTGATCCCCTACTGCGGCAGCGTCCCGGCGGCGGCGACGGCGCGCGGCTCCTCTTCGGTGCCGGTCAGCAGTGATGCGGCCCGCTGATCGCGGGTGAGGCGCTCGAGCACGGTGCCCTGGCGGTAGCCCTCGGGGCCGAGGATGCGCAGGGCGGCCTCGACGGCCTTCTGCGCGGCCAGGTTCGCGAACGACTGCGCCATCGCCGCCTCGGCATCGGCCGCCTGGCCGCGGCCGATCGTCTGCGCGGCCTTGAGCGCCAGCAGGCGCGCGCCGTCGATCTCGGTCGCGGCATCCGCGAGCACCCAGTGCGGCGTCTGCTCGGAGCCCTTCGGCCGGGCGCCGGCATTCTTCAGCACACCGATGGCTTCTTCCAGCGCGGCGCGTCCGATCCCGAGCGCGAGGCCGGCCACGGCGACACGGGCCTCCGCACTCACCGATCCGCCCGCGGCACTGGCGAACCCGCGCAGGCCAGGCAGGCCCGCATCGCCGGCCACGGCGCCGGCCAGCGCGATCGAGGCCGCCACCGCCGGGCTCGCGGCCGCGATCTCCTCGACGACCACCAGCGCACTCACGGCGTCGGGCGCCGGCCACAGCGCCTCGGCGGCGAGCGCCGTCGTCACGGCATCGGGAATCCGCCCACCGGCATCGATGGCCTGGGCGGCGGGGCGAACGTGGCGGTCTGCGGCGGCGCGGGCGCGGTCCTGCACCGACTGCTGAGCGGGCGTGTAGGCAAAAGTCATGGGGTCATCATCCAGCGTCCTCGTGATGAAGACGCGCAAAGATCGGTCGAAGTCTCGCGGCCGTCGCGGGCAGCTCCTCGGGCAGCACCCGCACCTCGCCGACGACGGTCATGAAGTTGGTGTCACCGGTCCATCGGGGGACCAGGTGGACGTGAATATGGTCGGCCACGCCGGCGCCGGCCGGACGGCCCAGGTTCATTCCCGCGTTGATGCCCTGCGGCTGGTACGCCTCGGTCAGCGCCATCTCGGCGCGCCGGGTCAACACCCCGAGTTCCACCACCTCGTCGCGCGTGAGCGCGGCCAGAGTGGCGACGTGGCGCCGCGGCACCACCATCAGGTGCCCGCTGTTGTAGGGATAGAGGTTGAGGATGACGAAGCATGTGGCGCCCTCGTCCACGACGAGCGCGCGGCCATCGTCCAGATGGGGCGCGTCACAGAAGACGCAGCCGCCTGCCTCGTCCGACCGCGTCACGTAGGCATGTCTCCACGGCGACCAGAGGCGTTCCATCGTCCGGCGGTCCGACGGGCGGTCACTCCGCCGGCATGGCCTGATCGTCCCCGGCGGGGGCCAGCGCCTCGCCGGCCGGATCGGCCCCGTTGCGGTTGATGAGGTCTTTCAGTTCCTTGCCGGGCTTGAAGTAGGGCACGCGCTTCGGTGGCACGTCCACCTTGTCGCCCGTCTTGGGGTTGCGCCCCTTACGCGGCTCGCGCTTCCGCAGGCGGAAGCTGCCGAAACCGCGCAGCTCGATCTTCTCGCCCCGGTGCAGGGCATCGATGATGCTCTTGAACACCGTCTCGACGATCACCTCGGAGTGCTTCTTGGTGAGGTCCGAGACGCGGGACACTTCCTCGACGAGTTCGGCCTTGGTCATGGGATGTCGGGCCTGAACCCCGTCCCCCCGGTCCGGCATCGGACCGGGGGGCAGAGGCCTGTTACCGGTGCTTCAGGTGCTCACCGAGCGTGGCGCCACCGTCGCCCTGCGACGACGAGTAGCTGTCCCAATCGGTGCGGATTTCGTCCGACTTCAGCGCGCGAATGCTGAGGCCGATCTTCCGCTCGCTCGGGCTGAGCTTGATGATCTTCATCTGATAGGTCTGTTCCACCGTCAGCTCGATCTTCTCGCCGCCCTGGCTGTCATCGAACTCCGAGACGTGGATCAGGCCTTCGATGCCCTCGTCGAGTTCGACGAACGCGCCGAAGTTGGTCATGCGGACCACCTTGCCCTCGATGGTGTCGCCGACCTTGTGCCGGGCGAAGAAGTCCTCCCAGATATCGGTCGCGAGCTGCTTGAGCCCCAGGGACAGGCGCTGGTTCTCGGCGTCGATGCTGAGCACCATCGCCTCGACCACGTCGCCCTTCTTGAGGACCTCGCTCGGATGCTTGATCCGCTTGCTCCACGACATGTCGGAGATGTGGATGAGGCCGTCGATGTCCTCTTCCACTTCCACGAAGGCGCCGAACTCGGTGAGGTTGCGCACCTTGCCGGTGATCTTCGTGCCGACGGGGTACTTCTCCACCAGCTCGTGCCAGGGGTTGCTCTCGACCTGCTTGAGGCCGAGCGAGATCCGGCGCGCCGCCGGATCCACGCCGAGCACCATGGCCTCGACCGAGTCGCCCACGTTGAGCAGCTTCGAGGGGTGCTTGACGCGCTTGCTCCACGACATCTCGCTGACGTGGATCAGGCCTTCGACGCCGGGCTCGAGCTCGATGAACGCGCCGTAGTCGGTCAGGCTCACCACCTTGCCGCCGAGCTTCGCGCCCGCCGGGTAGCGATCCATCACCGTGGTCCACGGGTCGGGCACGAGCTGCTTGTGGCCGAGCGACACCCGCTCGGTCGCCGGGTCGTACTTGAGGACGATGACGTCCGCCTCGTCGTTGACCTTGAAGATCTCGGACGGGTGGCCGACGCGGCCCCACGACATGTCGGTGATGTGCAGCAGGCCGTCGATGCCGCCGAGGTCGATGAAGGCACCGTAGTCGGTGATGTTCTTCACCACGCCGCGGAGGACCTTGCCCTCGGCGAGCGTCTCGAGCGTCGTCTTCTTCTTCTCGGCGTTCTCCTCCTCGAGGAGCGCCTTGCGCGACAGCACGATGTTGCCGCGCTTCTTGTTCACCTTGATGACGCGCATGCGGAGTTCCTGGCCGCGCAGCGCGTCGAGGTTGCGCACGGGGCGCACGTCGATCTGGCTGCCCGGGAGGAACGCGCGGACGCCGATGTCCACGGCCAGCCCGCCCTTGATGCGCTCGATGACGCGACCGATGACGACCTTGCGCTCGGCAAAGGCCTTCTCGACCTCGTCCCAGATCTTCATCTTCTCGGCCTTCTCGCGCGACAGCACGATGTGGCCTTCCCGGTCTTCGGTGCGCTCGAGCAGGACGTCGACGACGTCCCCGGCCTGCACCATCACGGCCCCGGTCTCGTCGAGGAACTCGTTGACCTGGATGATGCCTTCCGACTTGTAGCCGACGTCGACGACGACCTCGGTATCGGTCACCTTCAGCACCGTCCCCTTGACGACTTCGCCTTCCGCGAGGTTGCGGAAGCTGTTATCGTAAAGGTCCAGAAGCTGGGCAAACTCCGTGGGGTCCATCTCGTCGTCGTACCCACCCTGGACCATGGGGGAGGGTTTCAGCGTCTGCCGGCCCGCGGGCTGGGGAACCCGAGGCGCCGATGCGGCCGGGGTGTCCAGCGTTTCATCGTGAATTGACATTGCGGTGCGCGTCCTCATTCTTGCCGGGCGTGTTGATCCAGCGATTAGACTCGGGGACATCCCGAGCAGGGTCGTGGAATAGCGGGGGTCCGGCGCCCCGCCGACGTGCGCCGATGGGCCGGTAAAGCTCGTCGGGCGCTCGCGTAACCAATAGACGTTACGATACTTAGAGTCCACTGTCAAGGTTGGGCGAAAGGATCCGCGATGGCCAGGAAAAAGGCGGCTCGGGCGACCCGGAAGACCACGGCGAAGGTGGCGCGCAAGGCCGGCACGGCGGCACGAGCGGTGAAGAAAGCCGCCAACTCCCCGAAGAAGAAGGCCGCCAAGGCCGCGACGAAGGCCCGGGCGGCCGCAAAGAAGGCCACGCGCCGGGTCAAGGCCGCCTCCGGCAAGGCCACCCGTCGGGTCAAGGCCGCTTCAGGCAAGGCGCGCACGGCCGTCCGGAAGGCCTCGGTCACCGCCCGCAAGGCCGTGAAGAAGGCGTCCACGCAGGCCCGCAAGGCCGTCGTAAATGCGTCCGCCAAGGCCCGCAAGGCCGTCGTCAGGACCACCGGCAAGACACGCAAGACCGTCGCGAAGAGCGCGGCGCGCGGGGTCAAGAAGGCCGCCAGGACGACGGCGCCCGCCCGCAAGGCGGCCGCCAAGGCCGTGAAGAAGGTGGTCGTGACGGCTGCGGCCGTCAAGGCAGGCGTCAAGGCGGCGCTCGCCCCGGCCCCGGCGCCCACGCCGCGGCGTGCGCCCACGCTGGACCGCGAGCGGAAGACCGCCGCCGAGGCCGAGCGGCCGCATTCCGCCCTCCCCTCGTCGCTCGACTACGACCCGCACGGCTCGGCCGCGCGCACGGGCCACGCCGAGCTCGTCGAGAAGCTGCACCACCACACATCGACCAGCCCGGAGCTCTCGGCCGGTGACGTGGATGCCGACTGGGCCTCGGCCGAGTCGTCCGGCGACGAGACGCCCGGCGGCGACAACCCGACGCCCGATCAGGATGTGGTGGAGGAAATCGGCCGGGCCCTCGGCATCGAGTACGACGATGACGAGGAACTGCAGGGGGGCGCGGAGATCACCGAACGGGACCGCCACCGGTGGGAACTCGATCCGGCGTCGAAGGAAGACTTCGACGAGAAGGACTGACGGGGGTCGTGGGTCGTGGGTCGTGGGTAGTGGGTAGTAGGTAGTAGGTAGTGGGTAGTGGGTAGTAGGAGTGCAGCGGTGCACCACTACCCACCACCCACTACCCACTACCCACCACCCACTACCTACTCCCCACTACCTACTCCCCACTACCCTCTCTTTCACCAACGCCATCACCCGCTCGACGACGTCGTCGATCGGGATGCCGGTGGTGTCGACGTAGACGGCGTCGGGCGCCATGGTGAGCGGGGCGACGGCGCGGGTCGAGTCCGTGCGGTCGCGCTCGATCAGGTCGGTGGCGACGACGGCGACCGTGCCCTGTTGCCCGCCGCTGTGGGCGGTATCCCCGGCCCGCCGGCGGGCCCGTTCGTCGGGCGACGCATCGAGGTAGACCTTCACGTCGGCGGCGGGAAACACCACCGTGCCGATGTCGCGCCCTTCCATCACGACGCCGCCGTCCTGCGCCAGCGCGCGCTGGCGCTCGACGAGGATCGCGCGGACCCCGGGCAGCTTCGCCACGCGGGCGGCCGCCTTGTCCATGTCGGGCGTGCGGATGGCCCGCGTCACGTCGTGGCCGTCGATGCGGATGACGCCGTCCTCCTGCGCGAACGCCGCCGCCGAGGCGAGGGCCGCCACCGCCGGCTCGTCGTCGAGCCCCACGCCGTCCTGCAGCGCTTTCCAGGCGACCGCGCGGTACATCGCCCCCGTATCGACGTGCCGGTACTCGAGGCGGCGCGCGACGGCGTGCGCCAGTGTGCCCTTGCCCGCGCCGGAGGGGCCATCGATCGCGATGATGAGCCGTTTCACAACCTGCCAGTGTAACATGCGGGTGTGTTCGCCTCTCGCCGCGCCCTGCTGATCGCGAGCCTCGCGCTGCTCGCGCTGGCCGGCGCCGCCTGGTGGCTGCGCCCCGCCGTCGATGCGCTGGCGTTCATCGCCCGCGCCGCCTCCCTCCCCGGCACGCTGGCCACGCTCGCCGAGTGGCGCGCCGTGCCGGTCACGCGCGAGCCCGTCTTCGAGATCGACACGCGCCATGGCGCGATCCCGGCCCGCCTCTACCGGCCCGAGGGTGCCGTGCGCCGCGCCGTGACGCTCGTGCCCGGTGTCCACATGGACGGCATCGACGAGGCACGGCTGGCCGGCATGGCCGAGGACCTCGCGGCCAGCGGCATCGCCGTGCTGACCGTGGCGACGCCGGACCTGCAGCGCTTCCGCGTCACGCCGGCCTCGACCGACATCATCGAAGATGCCGCCCTGTGGCTGTCGGCGCACTCAGGCCTGGCGCCGGACGGGCGCATCGGGATGATCGGCATCAGCTTCTCCGGCGGGCTCTCCATCGTCGCGGCCGGCCGGCCGGCCCTGCGCGACCACGTGGCGTTCGTCATGTCGTTCGGCGGCCACGGCGATCTGCCGCGGGTGATGCGCTACCTGTGCTCGGCGGAGGCCCCGCCGCTCGAGGACCTCGGGGACATCGTGGCGCGCGTGCCCGGCGCAAGCGAGATCGTCATCCAGCCGCCGCACGACTACGGGCTCGCCGTGGTCCTGCTCGGCGTCGCCGATCGCGGCATCGTGCCGCCGGACCAGGTGGAGCGGCTGCGCAGCGGGATCGGGATCTTCCTGCTGGCCTCGTCGCTCGCCGCGGTGCAGCCGGAGCGTGCGGCCGCGGAGTTTGCGCGCGCGCGTGACTACGCGGGCATGCAGCCCGAACCGGCCCGCACGTGGCTTGGCTGGGTGAACGACCGCGCGGTCGGCGAACTCGGTCCCCGCCTGCTCCCCGTCATCGACGCGATCGGCGGCGACCCGGTGGACCCGGCCCTGTCACCGGAACGGGCGCCGGCGCCGTCGGCGCCGGTGTTCCTGCTGCACGGCACCGCCGACAACGTCATCCCGTCGACGGAGACGGTGCGCCTCGCCGCACACCTCGAGCGCCACACCACGGTGCACGCCCTGCTGAGCGGCCTCATCACGCACGCCGAAGTCGACCGCCCGCCGAGCACCAGCGAGGTCTGGCGGCTGGTCACGTTCTGGCGCCATCTGCTCGCGCGATAACGCGCTCGCACAGGCGCCAGACTGTCGGCTTTCAGCTAGCAGCTATCGGCTATCGGCTCTCAGCGATCAGCGATCAGCTATCAGCGATCAGCTCTCGGCTTTCCGCTGTCTCGCTGTCCGCTGCCGGCCAGGAGTGCGGAGCGGCCCACAGATCCCCAGATCTCCAGATCAATAGATCCCCAGATCAACAGATCCCCAGATCAGGAGATAGATCGCGGATCGACGCATCTGGGCATCAGATCGCCAGATCACCACCTCACGAGATCACCAGATTCGCTTATCATCTCTGAGTGTCCTTCGATCTCCCCCCCAAGCCCGTCCGCCTCCAGAAGCTGCTGTCGTCGGCGGGGATCGCGTCGCGCCGCACGGCGGAGCTCCTGATCCTCGAAGGCCGCATCATGGTCAACGGCGAGGTGGTCCGGACGCTCGGGGTCAAGGCGGATCCGGAGCGCGACGACATCCGGGTCGACGACCGGCGCGTGAAGCTCAAGGCCCAGGCGCGGTACATCCTCCTCAACAAGCCCGTCGGGTACGTGACGACGCTGAAGGACCCGCAGGGGCGGCGGACGATCCTCGACCTGCTCACGAAGGTGCGCGATTACGTGTACCCCGTGGGCCGGCTGGACTACGACACCGAAGGCCTGCTGCTGCTCACGAGTGACGGCGACCTGGCGCTCGCCCTCACCCACCCCCGGCACGAGGTGCCGCGCATCTACGAAGCGATCGTCAAGGGCGCGCCGGATGCGCGCGCGGTCGAGAAGCTCCGGAAGGGCGTCGTGCTCGAGGGCCTGCGGACGGCGCCGGCGTATGTCGTGTTCGATGGAACCGTGACCAACAAGGGGCGCGAGACGAGCCGGCTGCTCATCACGCTGCACGAGGGACGCAACCGGCAGGTCCGCAACATGTGCGCCGCCGTGGGCCACCCGGTGCAGAAGCTGCGCCGCATCAAGATGGGCCCGCTCACGCTCGGGGATCTGCCGGTGGGGGCGTGGCGGGACCTCACGCCCGCCGAAGTCGCCGCGCTCCAGCGTGCGACGACCGGTGGAGGCACGGCGAAGAAGGCGGCGCCGTCACGGCCCGCGAAGAGCGGCCCGCGTCCGGCCCCCGCGCGCGGCGCCGCGCCGCGGCCGGCGAGTGCCGGGAAGTCGCCTTCGCGTGGGGGTAACACGCGACCGAGCGGCTCACGCCCTACCGCCGCGCGTCCAGTACGCGCAGGCGTCCGCCCTTCGCGTAAGCCAGGACCGCCGCGTCGGCGGTGACGAGCGTCAGTTCCCGCTGGCGCGCGGTCGCGACGAGCATCCGGTCAACGGGATCGCGCAGGGCGTCGGCCTCGGGCAGGCGCGTGCTCTCGACCGCGATCTCCGGCGTGAGTTCCTCGAGCACGACGCCGGGCGCACCGAGCCCGCGCGCGACCCAGTCACGACAATCGAGTGCCAGCGTGAGACGGCCGCGCGCTTCCAGCATCGCCACCTCCCACGTCGACAGGACCGACACGCGCAGGGCGTAGTGCGTCGACGCCTTCTCGAGGCGCGCGCGCGCGGCACGGCCGATCCGATCGGACGTGCCGTTCACCATCCAGATCCAGACGTGGGTATCGAGCAACAGCGGGGCGCCGTCACTCACCGGCCGCGGCCTCCCACGGCTCGTCGAGCGGCGTGACGATGTCGCCGTGTTCGGTCACGCTGCCGGCGATCCACCCGAACGGCGACCGGGCGGTCTCGGGCGCCACGGGCACCAGGCGCGCGACGGGCTCGCCGTGCTTGGTGACGATGTACTCCTCGCCCCGCTCGCGCACGCGATCCATCAGGGCGAGACAGCCGGCCTTGAACTCCGCGGCGGGAATCGTCGACCGGTCCGCTGGCGCCTGCTTCTTCCGGGCCATGCGCAGCCTCCTTGTTGGTCATAAAAGTATGACCACTAACGCCGGCCGGCGTCAAGGGCGCTACGCCGACGGATTCGGGTCGTCGTCGGAGGCGTCGGACACGGGTGCTGACTCGCCTTCGGTGCCACCGTCGAACCCATCGTCGCCTTCCTCGAGCGGGAGCATGTCCTCTTCGATGGGCTTCTCGACGAGCAGCGCCGGCGGGTCGAAGCCGAGCGCCTGCACCATGTCCTCGATGCGCGGCAGGTCCGCCAGGTCCTTGAGCCCGAACCGGATCAGGAACTCGCGCGTCGTCCCGTAGAGAAACGGACGCCCGACGACGTTCTTGCGGCCGACGATCTTGATCAGGTGGCGCTCGAGCAGCGTCGAGAGGACGCCTGACGTGTTGACGCCGCGGATCTCGGTGATCTCCGCGGCCGTCACCGGCTGGCGATAGGCCACGACCGACAGCGTCTCGAGCGACGCGACCGACAGCTTCTGCGTCGTGCGCTCGTGGAACAGGCGCCGCATCCAGTCGTGGAGCTCCGGCCGCGACGTGATCTGGTAGCCGCCGGCCACGCGCACGAGGTGCAGGCCGCCGCCCCGCTGCTCGTAGTCCGCCTCGAGCGCGGCGAGCGCCGCCTGGACGTCCTCCTTCGGCTCGTCCGACAGCACCTTGAAGAGCGTGCGCGGCGTCAGCGGCTCGGGCGAGGCAAACACCAGCGCCTCGATGATGGCCTTGAGCTGCTCGGTCGCCAGGCGGGGGCGTTCGTCTACGGTCTCCGGGACCTCGGAGGCCTCGGCGACCTCGGAGGTCTCGGAGGCCTCGGCGACCTCGGAAGACTCGGAGGCCTCGGGGGCGTCGGCGGCCTCCGGTGACTGAACGGCCTCGGCTGTCTCGGGCGACTCAGGCGCGAGTGCGTCAGGGGCCGGTGCGTCAGCGGCACCGGGGGCGTCAGGGGCGTCGTTCTCGTCGTGGCTCATCGGTCCTCGTCCTGCTCTTCACCCGCGTCCTCGTCGTCATCCCCATCGTCGCCTGCCGGTACGTTGTCGCCCTCATCCTCGGAGGGGCGATCGGCGGCGGGCGTCGGGGCGGGGATCGCCGAGGGCGGCGGATGGTGCGCGCGGTACTCGTCTTCGGGATCGTGAATCGGGTGCGGCGCATCCGCCGGCCGCGCGCGCTTGTAGACGCGAATCGGCGTGAACGCGCCGGACTGGAACACGCGGATCAGCTTGAGACGGATCATCTCGAGCAGCGCCAGGAACGTGACGATCATGTCCGGACGCGTGCCCACATCCTCGAACAGCTCGTCGAAGCCGCACGCCTCCGTCTCCGAGAGCCGCTCGAGCAGCTGCTCGATGCGCACCTCGATGGGCACCTGCTCGGGCGGCAGCATGACGGGCGGCCGCTCGCGCGTGCGCTCGAGCACCTTGCGGAAGGCGGCGAGCAGGCTGAAGAGATCGACCTCGAGTTCCGGCTCGTAGTCGTCGCCGGCCACCGCCTCGATGCGGGAGTCGGGGCGCGTCCACTGCGCGCCACGCAGGGTCTGCCGCTCGTGCAGCAGTTCGGCCGCCGCCTTGAAGGTCTGGTGTTCGAGCAGGCGCCGGACGAGCGCGTCGCGCGGGTCCTCGGCGTCCTCGCCGTCCTCCTGCGCGGGGTCGGGCCGCGGCAGCAGCGTCCGGCTCTTGATGTGAATCAGCGTCGACGCCATCACCAGGAACTCGCTCGCGATGTCGAGGTTCAGCTCCTGCATCAGGTCGAGGTAGTCGAGGTACTGCTTCGTGATGAGCGCGATCGGGATGTCGTAGACGTTGATCTCGTGCTTCTTGATCAGGTGCACGAGCAGGTCGAGCGGCCCCTCGAAGGACTGCAGCCGGATCCGGATGGTCTCGAGCTGCGACTCGAAGTCCTCTTCGAGACGGGCGCGACGGTCGGTCGGTTCGGACGGTTGGCTCATCGCACGGTTCCGCGGCTGGGCTCAGTACTGCAGGCCGACGGCCGCGCGCACGCGGGCCATCGTGGCCTGGGCTTCCGCGCGGGCGCGGCGCGATCCCTCGACGAGCACCTCGCGCAGGTAGCCGGGGCGCGCCAGGGCGGCGGCACGCCGCTCGCGAATCGGGTCGAGCATCTGGTTGACGGCCGCCGCCAGCTTCGTCTTCACCTCGACGTCGCCGACCTTCCCCGCGCGGTAGCGGGCCTTCAGGTCCTCGACCTCGTCGCGATTGGTGTTGAAGGCGTCGTGGTAGATGAAGACGGGGTTCCCCTCGACGGTGCCGGGGATGTCGGCACGCACCCGCTTCGGATCCGTGTACATCTGCCGCACCTTCTGCTTCACCGCCTCGGCATCGTCGGAGAGGTCGATGGTGTTGTTGTAGCTCTTGCTCATCTTCCGGTTGTCGAGGCCGGGCAGGCGCGGCGTCGGGGTGAGCAGCGCCTGCGGCTCGACGAAGAGCTCGCCGTAGAAGTTCGTGAAGCGGCGCACGACCTCGCGCGACAGCTCGAGGTGCGGCACCTGATCCTCGCCGACCGGGACGAAGTTGGCGTTGTAGATGATCACGTCCGCCGTCTGCAGCAGCGGGTAGCCGAGGAAGCCGATGCTGCCCAGATCGCGGTCGGTCAGCTGCTCGATCTGCTCCTTGTACGTCGGCACGCGCTCGAGCCACGGGATCGGCGTCACCATCTGCAGCAGCAGGAAGAGCTCCGCGTGCTCGGGCACCATCGACTGCACGAAGAAGGTGCTCTTCTCCGGGTCGAGGCCGGCGCCAATCCAGTCCGCGACGTTGTCGAGCGCGCTCGGCACGATGTCGGCCGTGTCGGCGTAGTGGCTCGTCAGCGCGTGCCAGTCGGCGACGAAGTAGAAGCAGTCGTACTGCTCCTGGAGCGTCGTCCAGTTCTGCAGGGCGCCCATCAGGTGGCCCAGGTGGAGCTTGCCCGTCGGACGCATGCCCGACACGACGCGAGGAGTGGTCACAGCAGCCATGAGAGCACGATGTTTCGCACCGGAAGGATGATGGCGGACAGCACGCCCGAGAACATCATCAGATACAGCAGGATGAAGCCGAAGGGCCGCATCCGGTTCACCAGGGCCGCCGCCCCGTCTGGGAGCACCCCCATCAGCACGTTCCCGCCGTCGAGCGGCGGCACCGGCAGCATGTTGAACACCGCCAGCAGCACGTTCACCAGCACGCCCAGCAGGAGCGCCGTGGCCACGAGCGTGGCGGCCGCGGATCCGTCGATCATCGGCCGGACCACCGTGAACGCCACGGCCGCCAGGATCGCCATCCCGATGTTGCTCACCGGCCCCGCCAGCGCGATCAGCGCGAAGTCGCGGCGCGGCGTGCGCAGGTTCCGCATATCCACCGGGACGGGCTTGGCCCACCCGATCAGGGGGAAGCCCGTCATCAGGGCGACCATCGGGAACACCAGCGTGCCGATCACATCGACATGCACCGCCGGGTTGAGCGACAGCCGGCCGAGCAACGCCGCCGTCGGGTCCCCCAGCCGGAACGCCGACCAGGCGTGCGCCGCCTCGTGGACCGTCAGCGAGACGACCAGGACGAGCATCGAGACCAACAGCTGGGAAAAGTTCAGGTCACCCAAAGCAGTAAAGGGTAGCACACCGGCCCGGCCGGCACCGGCCTACGCGAAGTGCCGGAGGATGGCGTCGGCCGCCCTGGCGCCCACCACCGGCGTCAGCTCCTCCCGGGTGGCGCGCCGCACCCCGGCCAGGCTCCCGAAGGTGGTCAGCAGGGTCTTCCGGCGCCGGACGCCGATGCCCGGAATCTCGTCCAGCTCCGACCGGAGGTCCCGGCGGGTCCGGCGCTGCCGGTGGAACGTGACGGCGAACCGGTGCGCCTCGTCGCGCACCCGCTGCAGCAGCCGCAGCGCCGGCGACCCCTCGGGCAGGGCGATCGGCTGGTCGTGGTCGCGCGTGAAGACCAGCTCCTCCTGCTTGGCCAGGCCGATGGCAACCAGGTTGGCCAGACCGACCGTCTCGAGCGCCCGATAGGCCGCGTTCAACTGGCCCTTGCCGCCGTCGATCACGATCAGGTCGGGGAACGGCCCGCCCGACTCGTGCAGGCGCAGGTAGCGCCGCTGCACCACCTGCGCCATCGCGGCGAAGTCGTCGAGGAAGCGCGGCTCGGCCGCCCCCGCCGACGCCGCCACGCTGGCCTGTGCGCCCTGCACTTTGAACTTCCGGTACTCCGACGGCTTCATCCGCCCGTCGTCGCAGACGACGAGCGCGCCGACGGTCTCGGCGCCCTGGATGGTGGAGATGTCGAAGCACTCGATGCGGCGCGGCAGCGCCGGCAGCTTGAGCATCGCGCGCAGCGTCTCGAGGGCGTCGAAGTGCGCGGCGCCGCCCTCGTTCATCCGCGACTGATACGCGAGGGCCGCGTTCCGCGTGGCGAGCTCCACGAGCCCGCGCTTGTCGCCCCGCTGCGGCACGAGCAGGTGGACGCGGCGGCCCGCGAGGCTCGAGAGCCAGGTCTCGACCAGCTCCGGGTCGGCCAGCGCCGTCGGCAGGTGCACCTCGGGCGGCGGCGTCTGCGCGGTGTAGTACTGCTGCACGGCGGCCTCGAGCACGTCGGCGTCGGCGGTGCCCGGCTCGGGGACGCCGCTCGACAACTCGAGCCGCTCGACCACCCGCCCGCCGCGCACGACGAACACCTGCACGACCGCCCCGGCGGCGCCGACCTTCACGCCGAACACGTCGCGATCGCCGAGCTCCGTGCCGGCCATCTTCTGCTGGCGTTCGCGCACGGCCTGCACGGTGCGCATCGCGTCGCGCAGCTGCGCGGCCTCCTCGAAGCGCTCGCCCGCGGCCGCCTCCATCATCCGCCCGTGCAGCTCGTCGGCCAGCTCCTGGTTCCGGCCCTCGAGGAACAGGCGCGTGTCGTCCACCGCCTGCCGGTACCGCTCCGGCGAGCACACCGTGTCGACGCACGGCGCGAGGCACCGCTTGATGTCGTACTCGAGGCACGGCCGGGCCCGCTTGCCCGTGATGACCTCGTTGCACGAGCGCATGCCGAAGAGGCGGTGCGTGAGCAGCAGCGCGCGCCGGGCGAACCGCGCCGGCAGGAACGGCCCCGCGTAGAAGTCGCCGTCGCGCTCCACGCTGCGTGCGACCAGGACGCGCGGGCACGACTCGCTCAACGTCAGGCGGAGGTACGGGTAGTTCTTGTCGTCGCGCAGCAGGATGTTGTACTTCGGCGCCCGCTGCTTGATCAGGTTGTTCTCGAGCGCCAGGGCCTCGACCACCGAATCGGTGACGATCACCTCCAGCGCGGCGACCTCGTCGAGCAGGGCCGCCGTCTTGGGGCTGGCGCCGGAGGCGGCGAGGTAGCTGCGCACGCGGTCCCGCAGGGCGCGCGCCTTGCCGACGTAGATCGTCTCGCCGGCGCGGTTCAGGTAGACGTAGACGCCCGGCTGCTCCGGGAGGCGGCCAATCTGCTCCTTGAGATCGTGGATGGGCATCGTCGGCTACGACGGCGCCGCGTCGGGCGCGCCGGGGTCCCAGGCCACGGCGACCTCCTCGATGCCGCGGCCCTGGACGGCCGTCACTTCGAAGCGCACACCGCGGAACGTCACCGTGTCACCCACGACCGGCACCCGTCCGAGCAGGGTCAGGATCAGCCCGCTCACCCGTTCGACGTCGGGATGGCTCACGTCGATCCCGGTCTGCTCCGCCAGCTCGTCGATGCGAAGCGTCCCCGGTACCAGGAGCCGCCCCGCCGGCTCCGGCGCCGGCCCCTGGGAGGGCCCCTCGTCGATGTCGCCCACGACCTCCTCGAACAGGTCCTCGAGCGTGACGATGCCGGCGGTCCCGCCGTGCTCGTCGACGACCAGCGCCATGGCGTTGCGCTCGCGGCGCATCGCCGTCAACACCTGGTCCAGCCGTGCGGTTTCCGGCACGGTGGCCATCGACGTCACGTCGGTCAGTGCGACGGCGCGCCCGCTTCGCACCACGGCGAAGAGTTCCTTCACATGCACGCTGCCCACGATGTGATCGGGATCGCCGTCGAACACCGGATAGCGTGTGTGCAAATCGGTCGACAGGACCGCCCGCAGTGCATCGCCCGCCAGCCCGATCGGCAGGCCGACGATGCGGACACGCGGCTGCATGACGTCGCGGGCGGTGAGCGCGCCGAATTCCAGGAGCTGGTCGATCACGCGTGCGGCGCTCGGGGCGATGGTCCCGTGCGCGCCGCTCTCGCGGACGACGACCTGGAGTTCCTCGGGCGTGTAGTACCGGTCGGCGCTCGGACGCCGCCGGTCCACGCCCACCAGGCGCAGCAACCCGTTGCCGAGGGTGTTCAAGGCGAGTACCGCCGGGGCGATGACCGTCCCGAACACCCGCATCGGCCCGACGATGCGGTAGCCCGTGTGCTCGGGGCGCTGGAGGGCGAGCGACTTCGGGACCATCTCCCCCACGACGATGTGGAGATACGTCAGGATCCCGACCGCCAGCCCCGTGGACACGGAGGACGCCGCCACCCAGCCGGCCTGGCCCATCGCGGTGAAGGCCTGCATGAACCAGCCGGCCACGGCGTGCTCGCCGTACATCCCCAGCCCGAGGCTCGCGAGGGTGATCCCGATCTGCGCGCTGGCGATGAAGCGGTCCTGGGTCGTGGCATCGCTCACGACCCGCGAGAGCGCGCGCGCGCCGCGCCTGCCGGACCGCGCCGCCTGCTGGACCGCGTGCCGGGACGCACCCACCACGGCGAATTCCGCCGCGACGAACATGCCGTTCAGCAGGACGAGGACGAGGATGACGACGATGACCAGGAGTTCAGCCACGCGTCCTCCCGCTGCCGGCAGGCCCGACCACGACGGACAGCACGGTGCGTGGTGTCGCCGCCTCGACCTCGACGTGACGCCCCTCGATGGAGAGCCGGTCGCCCTTGACCGGCATGCGCCCCAGCAGGGCGGTGACGAGTCCGCCCACGGTCTCGGCCTCCCCCTCCCACGTCCAGCCCACGGCCTCGGCGAGGCCGTCCAGGCGGATGTGCCCGGGCAGGCGGAACCCGCCATCGGGCAGGCGTTCCGGCCTCCGCTCGGGGCGCTGGCCGTCGAGGGGGCCGAGCAGATCCGCGAGCACGTCGCCGATCGTCACCATGCCCGTCAGCCCGCCGAACTCGTCCACCACAAACGCCATGTGCGTACGCTCGGCCCGCAGCAATTCCAGCAGCGCGTCGGCGAACATCGTCTCCGGCACGAACACGGCTGGCTGGAGCGCGGCGTCGAGCCGGAGCGCGTCGCCCTCGAGGACGAAGCCCTGCATCAGCTGCTTGGCGTGGAGCACGCCCACGATCTCGTCGACACGCCCCCGGTAGACCGGCAGGCGCGTGAACGGCGACCGCGACACGAAGGCCAGGATGTCGGCGATGGGCGCGTCGGCGTCGATCGCGGCCAGATCGGTGCGGGGCACCATCAGCTGCCGCACGGGCCGGGCGCTGAACCGCAGCGCCTGACGCAGCCAGCGCTGCTCCTCGGGCTCGAGCAGCCCGCCATCGCGGCTGTCGGCGATGAGCAGCTCGATCTCCTCGGGCGAGTGCACGTGGCGATGGCCGGTCACCGGCAGGCGCAGCAGGCGCAGGAGCCAGGCGCCGCTCCCGTTCAGCAGGGTGGTGAACCACCCCATTGCGTACATCGACCACACCGTCGGGATGATCGTGAATCGCGCGGTGTTGGTCGGGTACTGCAGGGCGAGGGACTTCGGCACGAGCTCGCCGAACACGACCTGGAGGCCGGTGAGCCCGATGAGCACCGTCGTCGCCGCCGTCGAGGCCGCCGCCAGCAGCGAGAGGTCGAACGCCGCCACGAGCACCGGCGTGAGCGCGACGGCCAGCGTGGCCTGCGCGACGGCGCCGAGCAGCAGGCTCGAGACCGTGATGCCGACCTGGCAGGTCGCGATGTAGCGGTCGAGCGCGGCGCCGTTCTCGAGCACGGGCAGCAGCCGCTGCGCGAGGCCGTCCCCCTCGTCGGCGAGGCGCCGGATCCGGCTGGCGCGGACGCTCACGGCCGCGAACTCGGCCGCGACGTAGAGGGCGTTAATCAGGATCAGGACCGTAATGACGGCCCAGGTGACGAGTGGCATGGTGTGCGGAGCGCCCTCATTCTACCTCCCCCCGCCTCCGCCGGGGGACGCCCGCCCGGGCCGCCGTACTTGAGTTGGAGACGGCCGGTCGGCTACGCTTCAGACACTCTATGACCTTTACCGGCGCCGTCGGCGCCATCTGCATGTTTCCGCTGCGCGCGATCATCAACGCCAGCGTGGCCCTGGGGATCCACCCCAATGTCCTCACCCTGATCGGGGTGCTCATCAACATCGGCGCCGCCTGGGCGCTCGCCGTGGACCGGTTCGTCCTCGCGGGCGTCATCATGATTGTCGCCAACATCTTCGACTTCATCGACGGCAAGGTCGCCCACATCACGGGGAAGCAGTCGGAGTTCGGCGCGTTCTGGGACTCGACGCTCGACCGGTTTTCGGACCTGGCCCTCTTCACGGGCCTCATCTGGCTCTACTCGACGCTCGATCGGCAGGACTACGTGCTCGTGGCCACGCTCGCGCTGATCTTCTCGATCATGACGAGCTACGCCCGGGCGCGCGCCGAGAGCCTGATCCAGAAGTGCAAGGTGGGCTTCATGGAGCGGCCCGAGCGGATCGTGCTGTTCATGATCGGCGCCTTCACGGACCGGATGGCCGCCGTGCTCTGGGTGATCCTGGCGCTGTCGGTGGTGACGGTGGCGAATCGGATCTACTACACGTATCTGGCGCTCGACGGGCGGCCGATGCCCTCGACCGACGGCGTGGCAGGGCTCTTCTGGCGGTTCTTCTTCTGGCGGGATGAGCGCTCCACCGTCCCCTACGACATCTGGGTGATCGCCATCCTCGCGTTCGTGTGGATCACGCCCCCCGACTGGCTGCGCGACCCGACGGCCGCCGGCCTCGGCCTGATCGGCTGGTTTCTCTAGCAGGGCTATCGGCTATCGGCTTTCGGCTGCCAGCTGTCGGCTGTCGGCTGTCGGCTGTCGGCTTTCGGCTTTCGGCCCTTCAATCTGCAATCTGCAATCTGCAATCAAGAAGCCTTTCGCTTCTTCGCCGTGCCCCGGGCCGCCACCGCTTTCGGACCCTCGGCGACTTTCTTGGCCTTGGCGGCCGCCGGCTCGTCCACCTTCGCGGTCTTCTTCTTGCCCTGACTGACCGAGTCGAGGCTGCGCCGGAGCGCCTCCATCAGATCCACGACCTTCGGCGGCGTGGACTCCTCCGGCATGGCGATCTCCTCGCCGGCAATCTTCGCCTCGATGATCTGCCGTAGCCCCTGCTGGTACTCGTCCTGGTAGTCCCGGAGGTCGAGCGGGCCCTCGAGGCTCTGGATGACCTGCGAGGCCAGCTTCGCCTCAGCGGGCGCGACCTGCCCGCGCACTTCGCGTAGCTCGTCGATCTGGTCGATGGTCCGGATCTCGGCGGCATGATGCAGCGTGTGCATCACCAGCCCCTGCTTGTGCGGGCGGATGGCCACCAGGTACTCGCGGCCGTGGATGGCCATCTTGCCGATGCCCGTGTGGTCGCGCATGCCGTCGCGCATCACGGCGTAGGCGTCGTTGGCCATGGGCCCCTCGGGGGCCAGGTAGTACGTCTTGTCGACGTACATCGGGTCGATGGCGCCGGCGCCGGCGAACTGGACGAGGTTGATCACCTTCGTCGACTCGGCGCGCACCTTCGCGACATCCTCGTCGGCGATGACCACCCAGCGGCCCTTCTCGAACTCGTAGCCCTTGACCACCTCGGCGGAGGTGATCTCACGTTCGCAGGAGGGGCACCACTTCTTCTGCTGGATCCGCGTCTGGCACTCGGCGTGCAGCTGATTGAACGAGATGGTGGCGCTCGACTCGGTAGCCGGGTAGACCCGCACCGGGATCGTGACGAGGCTGACCTTCAGGTAGCCCTTCCAAGTGGGACGAATGGCCATCGGCTGCTCCTCGGCAAGTTATCGGCACACGGGGAGGACTCTGTAGGCGGTCAGCGATCAGCGATCGGCTTTCAGCTGGCGGCTATCGGCGCGGTGACCGGTGGCGGCCACCCGCAGACAGGTCACCAGATCGCCAGATCGCCAGATCACCAGATCACCAGATCACCAGATCACCAGATCACCAGATCACCAGATCACCAGATCACCAGGTCACCAGATCACGAGATACATCGAAGATCTGGACATCTCCACATCAGTTCACCACATCACCACATCAAGAGATCGTCAGATATCTTCCCGTGCATCATGCCCTCCCAGATCCAGCGCGGCGCCGACGAAGTCGATGTCGTGCGCGGTGACCTTCTCACGGAGGTGCCGGCGCACCTCGCCGAGCAGCGGGCCCGGCACGTCGAGCCGCCGTGCGGTGCCCTTGTCCCGCGCGATCACCACCAGCGTCGTGTCGGGCGCGCCCTCGCGCCAGCTGAGGCCCCCGATGTGGGTGTACGGCATGAAGCCGCGGTCCACCCAGATCCCGTCGGCGTACAGCCCGCGCCGGATGCGGGTGCTGAGCGGCAGCGCATAGCCGTAGTAGACGAACATCATCAGCTCGCCGAAGAACCGGGACGGCGGCTGCAGCTGCACGAACAGCTTGAACAGGATCAGCACGCCGAGCAGGACGCCGATGCCGAGCGACAGGCCGTAGAACGGCGGCGTGCGCCCGCGCCAGACCAGCACGGCCTCGGAACGGCGGCGTGCCCACCGGACCAGGTCCACGGCCACGCGCACGTTCGCCACGAGGAAGCCGAGCCCCAGCAGCAGCAGGGCACGCGGAAGCAGGTCGGTCAGCGCCACGCCCCTAGCCTCCCCCCATGGCGGCTAGCGCGGCTCCGCCGTGGGCACGTCCTCGACGCCGCCCGGCGCCTCCGCCAGCGAGACATCGAAGCACCGGCGGCACCGCGCCTCGTAAGTCCCCTGCGCGCCGAGCAGCACGCGGTCGTGGCTCACGACCAGCCGCTGCGTGTGGTTGGCCGGATTCCCGCACACCATGCAGATGGCGCGCGTCTTGGTGATGTACTCGGCGATGGCGAGCAGGTGCGGCATCGGCTCGAAGGGCTTGCCCAGGTAGTCCTGGTCCAGCCCCGCCACGATGACGCGCAGGCCGCGCTCGGCGAGCGTCGTGCAGACGATCGGCAACTCGGCGTCGAAGAACTGCCCTTCGTCGATGCCGACGACCTCGGTGTCGGGCCGCACGTGTGACAGCAGCTCCGCGCTCGAGGACGCGCTTTCGGACGGAATCCGCAGCTCGCTGTGCGAGACGATGTGGTATTCGTCGTAGCGCGTGTCCACGGCCGGCTTGAAAATCTGCACGCGCTGCCGCGCAATCTGCGCGCGACGCAACCGGCGAATCAGTTCCTCGCTCTTCCCGCTGAACATGCTGCCGACGATGACTTCGATCCAGCCCTGGCTGGGGGTGCGAACGACATCCATGGGTTCACTATAGCGCCGGGAATCCGGCGGTGCACCCCCCTGGCGGCGTCCCCCCGGGGCGGCGTGCCGCCCGAGACGGGGGCGGCCGCGCCCCCGTCCCTGTGCCAATTCGCGCGCCGTCAGCAGGTTACCGCCGCTCGAAGGGAAAGCGGATCCGGCTGGCGCGGCAGGCCCCACCTCGGGTACGGTGCTTGCGTCAGGCAGAGCGGCTTCATGTACCCGGAGGCAGACACGGTATGGACGCACTCACGCTGGCGCGGTGGCAGTTCGGCGTCACGACGGTCTACCACTTCTTCTTCGTCCCCCTGACCATCGGCCTCATCTGGGTCGTGGCCCTGCTCCACACGGCCTGGGTCGTGACCGACCGCCCCATCTACAAGAAGATGACGAAGTTCTGGGGAAAGCTCTTCCTCATCAACTTCGCCATGGGGATCGTCACCGGGATCGTGCAGGAGTTCCAGTTCGGGATGAACTGGTCGGAGTACTCGCGGTTCGTCGGGGATGTCTTCGGCGCCCCGCTGGCCATCGAGGCGCTGGTGGCGTTCTTCCTGGAGTCCACCTTCCTCGGCCTCTGGATCTTCGGCTGGGACAAGCTCCCGAAGAAGGTCCACCTGGCCACGATCTGGATGGTCGCCATCGGGTCGAACCTCTCCGCGTACTGGATCCTGGTGGCCAACTCGTTCATGCAGCAGCCCATGGGCTACGTCCTGCGCAACGGACGCGCCGAGATGAACGACTTCCTGGCGCTCATCACCAACCCGCATGTCTTCGTGCAGTTCCCCCACGTCATCACCGGGGCCATGGCGACCGCGGCCTTCTTCATCATGGGCATCAGCGCCTGGCACCTCCGGAAGCCCGCGGACGAGGAACACCTCGAGGCCTTCAGCCTGTCGTTCCGGATCGGCGCCGTGTACGCCCTCGTGTCCACGCTGGCGGTGATGACCGTCGGGCACACGCAGGCCCAGTACATGATGCGGGTGCAGCCGATGAAGATGGCCGCGGCCGAGGCGCTCTGGGACACGGAGAACCCGGCGGCGATGTCGCTCTTCACCTGGGGCGACGAGCGGGAGCGCCGCGACGTCTTCGCCGTGAAGGTCCCCGGGCTCCTCAGCTTCCTCGCCTACAACCGGTTCGACGGCGAAGTGCGCGGGATCAACGATCTGCAGGAAGCCTACGTCGAGCAGTACGGCCCCGGCGACTACGTGCCGCCGGTCAAGTGGACCTACTGGACCTTCCGCCTCATGGTCGGGGCCGGCATGCTCATGCTGGCGCTCGGCCTCTGGGCCGTCGTCGCGGTCGTCCGCGAGCGGTTCGGCCATCCCTGGCTGCTCACGGCGGCCCTCTGGGGCATCGCCCTGCCCTACATCGGGAACTCGACCGGCTGGATCTTCACGGAGATCGGCCGGCAGCCCTGGATCGTCTTCGGCCTGCAGCGGACCGCCGATGCCGTGTCGCCCACCGTCAGCGCCGGCATGGTGCTGACCTCGCTCATTGGCTTTGCCGTCATCTACGGCGCGCTGATGGCCGCCGACGTCTACCTGCTGATGAAGTTCGCGCGCGCCGGCCTGGCGGTGCCTGATCTCACCGCCGCCGGCGACCCCGACGCCGCGCCGGCGCCGGCCCACGCCTGAGGGAGACGAACCATGATGGATCTCAACACGCTCTGGTTCGTGCTCATCGTCGTGCTCTTCATCGGGTTCTTCGTGCTCGAGGGATTCGACTACGGCGTCGGCATCCTGCTGCCGTTCCTCGGCCGCACCGACACGGAGCGGCGGCGCATCATCCACACGATCGGCCCCGTGTGGGACGGCAACGAGGTCTGGATCATCACCGCGGGCGGGGCGATGTTCGCCGCCTTTCCGCACTGGTATGCCACGCTCTTCAGCGGCTTCTACCTGGCGTTGTTCCTCCTGCTGGCGGCGCTCATCGTCCGTGGCGTCGCCTTCGAGTTCCGGAGCAAGGATCGCCATCCCACGTGGCGCGCCACGTGGGACTGGATGATCTTCGTCGGGAGCGCCGTGCCCGCCCTGCTCTGGGGCGTGGCGCTCGGCAACCTGCTCCGCGGCGTGCCCATCGATGCCGACATGCACTACGTCGGCGGCTTCTTCGACCTGCTGAATCCGTACGCGCTCATCTGCGGCGTGGCGTCGTTCACGGCGTTCACGACCCACGGCGCGATCTTCCTCAACCTGAAGAGCACGGACCCCATTCGCACCCGGGCGCTTCGGGCCACGCGGACGGTCGGTCCCCTCGCGACGGCCGCCGTCCTGGCGTTCGCCGCGGCCACCTACGCGTGGACGGACGCGTTCGCACGCCTCGGGGTCAATCCGGGGCTCGTGCCCATGACGGCGGTCGGCAGCATGCTGGCGGCCGGGGTGTTCGTGCACCGCGCGCGCCTCGGCTGGGCGTTCGCGATGACGTGCCTCGCCATCGCGACTTCGACGATCACGATCTTCATGGCGCTCTATCCGCGGGTGATGGTCTCGAGCCTGAATGCGGACTGGAGCCTCACGATCTACAACGCGTCGTCGACGCCGTATACCCTGACGATCATGAGCGTGATCGCGCTGATCTTCGTCCCGATCGTCCTCCTCTACCAGGGGTGGACCTACTGGGTGTTCCGCCACCGTGTGACGGCGGACACGCCGCTGGAGTACTGACGCCGCGACGCGGCCCGTCACGCGCCCTTCGCGTCCCGGACCGGCAGGCGGCACAATCACCCGTGGTGCGTCCGGCCCTCCCCGACTGGCACACGACGCTCGCGCTGGCCGCGGGCCTGCTGGTGATCCCGCAGGCCCTGCTGCTGGCCCGCGTGATCGACGCGCTGTTCCTGGCGAACGCCGGGCGCAGTGCCGTCCTCGCGCCCCTCGCGTGGCTCGTGCTCGTGTCCGCCGCGCGCGCCGGCCTTGGCTGGCTCGCCGAGACGGGCGCGAGCGCGGCAGCCGGCCGGACCAGGCGGGACCTCCGTTCGACCATCACCACACGAATCCTGGACGCCGGGCCTCGCTGGCTCGATCACGAGCGGACGGGCGCCACCACCGCCACCCTCGCCGGCGGCGTCGAAGCGCTCGAGGCCTACCTCGCCGCCTACCGCCCCCAGGTCCGGCTCGCCATCGTCATTCCGGCCGGCGTTCTCCTCACGGTGGCGTGGGTCGATCCCCTGTCGGGCGCCGTCCTCCTCGTGACCGGGCCCCTCATCCCGCTCTTCATGTGGCTGCTCGGGAGCGCCGCGCGCGAGCGAACCGAGCAGCAGTGGCAGGAACTGGCCCGGCTCGGGGCCCGATTCCTCGACGCGGTACAGGGGCTGGTCACACTCCGCGCCTTCGGACGTGTCGAGGCAGAGGCCGCCACGCTCCACACCGCCTCCGATCGATTCCGGACCCTGACGATGGACGTGCTGCGCGTGGCGTTCCTGTCGTCGCTCGCCCTCGAACTCCTGGCCACGCTCGGCACGGCCATCGTTGCCGTGGAGGTGGGCCTCCGCCTCCTGTACGACTGGATCTCGTTTGCCGAAGCGCTCGCGGTCCTGCTGCTGGCGCCGGAGTTCTACCGGCCGCTGCGCACGCTCGGCACCTCGTTCCATGCGGGCATGGCCGGACGGGAGACGCTGCGTCAACTTGCGGCCATCGAGACGCAGTTGGACGCGGCCGCCGCGATCAGCCCCGCGGCGCCGTCAGGGAGCGGGCCGCCCTTGCCCGCGCCCCCGACGCTGACGTTCGACGGCGTGGTCATGGCGTACGACGATGCGCGCGCCACGGCGCTCGGGGCCGTCACGGTCACGGCGGCCGCCGGGGAGTGTCTGGGGATCGCCGGCCCGACAGGCGCCGGCAAGAGCAGCCTCCTCCAGGCGGTGCTGCGCTTCCGCCCCCCGGCCGCGGGCCGGATCGTGATCGACGGCCGGCCGCTCGACGAGTGGCCCCCCGACGCGTGGCGGCGGCACGTCAGCTGGGCGCCCCAGCGCCCGCATCTCTTTCATGGCACCGTCCGCGACAATCTGTGCCTGGGCCACCCCTCCGCGTCGGACGCGGAGATCGCCCGGGTCCTCGATCTCGCGGCGTTCGACGAGGTGGTCGCCCGCCTGCCGCGCGGGTTGGAGACGCGCGTCGGTGAACAGGGCGTGGGCCTGTCGGGAGGCGAGGCGCAGCGACTGGCCCTGGCGCGGGCGTATCTCAAGCGTGCGCCGGTCCTGCTGCTCGACGAGCCCACCGCCGATCTCGACCTCGAGACGGAGGCCCGCGTGCTCGACGGACTGCGCGAGGCGCGGCAGGGCCGCACCGTCCTGCTCGTCTCGCATCGCGCGACGACCCTTCGCGCGGCAGACCGCGTGCTCACACTGCCCGCCACGAGGCCGGCGTCATGACGGCGTGGGCCGTGCTGGCGCGGCTCGCGTTCCCGGAGCGCCGCCGCTTTGCGCTCGGAATCGGGCTGATGACCATCACCGTCGGTGCGTCGGTCGCCCTGATGGGCACGTCCGCGTGGCTCATCGCCACGGCGGCCCTTCATCCCTCGATCGCGGTCCTTCAGGTGGCCGTCGTCGGCGTCCGGTTCTTCGGGATCACGCGAGGCGTGGGCCGGTACCTCGAGCGCCTGGTGTCGCACGACGTGACGCTGCGCCTGCTGGCGCGGCTCCGTGTCCACGTGTTCCTGGGCCTGGCGCCGCTGGTGCCTGCCGTGTGGCATCGCCGATCCAGCGGCGACATGCTGGCGCGGATCCTCGCGGATGTCGACACGATCGAACACGCCTACCTGCGTCTCGCCGGCCCCGCGGCGACGGCCGCCGTGGTGATCGCCGCCACGGCGTTGGCCCTGGCGTGGATCGCTCCCGTGGCCGGACTGATCGCCCTGGCCGGCCTGCTCCTCGCCGGGATCGGCGTGCCGCTGCTGGCCTGGCTGCTCGGGCGGCGCGCCGGAGCCGCGCAGATGACCGCACGTGCCGCCCTGCACGCGGCGCTCGTCGACGGCGTGCAGGGAGCCGCCGACCTCCTCGCCTTCGATGCCGGAGCGCGGCATGTCGCCCGCCTCGACGACGTGGGCCGGCAACTCGAGGCGGCCCAGCAGACGGCGGTGCGCGCCTCCTCGACCGGCGCGGCGCTGGTGTCGTGGCTGACCGACGTGACGGCCGTCGCCGTCATCATCGCCCTTGCGCCGCTCGTCGACGCGGGCGCGGTGTCTGGTGTCGCGCTGACGGTGGCCACCCTGCTGACCCTGGCCAGCTTCGAAGCCGTCGCGCCTCTGGTCCCCGCCGCGCAGTCCCTGTCCGCGACGCATGCCGCCGCGGCACGGGTGCTGGCCGACACACCCCGGCCGGCGTCGGCGATCGCAACAGGTGTCCAGCCGATCCCCGGGCATCCGCTCGTGCAGGTGTCGTCCCTGACGTTCACGTATCCCGGCGCCGGGGCCGCCGCGCTGCGCGATGTCAGCCTGACGCTCGACCGGGGACGGCTGGTCGCGCTTGTCGGCGAGAGCGGCGCGGGCAAGTCCACGCTGGTGCAGGTGCTGCTCACGTTCTGGGCCGCGCCGCCGGGAACGATCAGGCTCGCGGGCCACGACCTCTCGTCACTCGACGGCGACGCCGCGCGCGCCCAGGTGGCGTGGATGGCCCAGCGCACGGATGTCTTCACCGGGACGCTGGCGGAGAACGTCCGGCTCGCCCGTCCGGACGCCTCGGACGAGGCGGTGGACGCGGCCCTGATCCGGGCGGGGCTCGGCTCTACCGTCGCCAAGTGGCCCGCCGGCCGCGACACGTGGATTGGCGAACGCGGGATGACGCTCTCGGGTGGGGAGCGCCAGCGGCTGGCCCTCGCGCGCGTGCTCCTGAGGGACGCGCCGATTGTGCTCCTCGACGAGCCCACGTCGCAGGTCGACCCCGAGACGGAACGACGGCTCGTGGAGGAGTTCGTGGGGCTCGCGCGGGATCGCGCGGTGCTGCTGGTGACGCACCGCGTGGCGGGGCTGGAGCGGGCGGACGAGATCCTGGTGCTCGCGGAGGGGGCGGTGGTGGAGCGCGGGACGTTCGCCGAGCTGGCCGCGCGGCCGGACGGCCGCTTCCAGCGGCTGCTCGCGACGAGCCTGCGCGAGTCCTGACGCGCGCCCCGAGGACGGCTACGGCGGCGGCGGTTCGAGCAGGTGCGTGACGATCAGCGCGATGCCCTCCGGCGACGGCCCGTAGTGGTCGACGAGAAACCCCCGCAGTTCGGCCGCCGCGGCGGCGTGATCGTCGGCGAGTCGATAGCCCACCGCCGTGTCGGCGGGGTCGTGGCACGCCGCGCAGTGGCGCTGGAACAGCACCTCACCCGAGGGGGCCGCGGGCGCCACGAGGACCGGCGCCGCCGTGGGGCGCCTGGCCGCCCACGTGAAGGCCAGCACGGCCGCCAGCAGCAGCACGACGAACCCACCGGTCACCCGCGTCACGATGACATGCCGCATCGCCTACACCATATCGAACCGCTCGGTCTGCACGGCGCCAAAGGGTACGCCGATGTCGACGAGGGTTCGCTCCAACGCATCCATCATCGCCGGCGGTCCGCACACGAAATGCTGGAAGCGCCGGAACTGCCGCGGCAGGTGGCGCCGCAGCACCTCCGCCGTCACGACACCCCGCTCGCCGGCCCAGTCCTCGTCGGGATTCTCGAAGACGTAGACCACCGTGAGGTTCAGCACCGTGGTCAGGGCATCGATCTCCTCGCGGAACATCACCCGCGACGCGTCGTGCGCGGCGTAGAACAGCACGACGGGCCGGACGTCCTCCCGGTCACGCAGCGTGAGCAGGATGGATCGCATCGGCGAGATGCCGATGCCGCCGGCGATGAGCACGTACCCCTGTGCAGCGCGCCCCTCCGGCGTGAAGGCGCCGAAGGCGCCGTCCACCCAGAGACGCGCGCCGGGGGCCAGGGCCGGCACGACCGTGCTGGACCAGTCGCCGAGCGCCTTGATGCCGAACTCGAGCGCACCGCCCGGGAGGCCCTCGGCGCTCGACGCCATGGAGATGGGGTGCTGCGCCGACCACAGCGGGCTCGTGCCGCTCATGATCCAGGAGAACTGTCCGGGCTCGAAGCTGATCCCGGCATGCCCCTCGGGGCGCACGCGCAGCAGCCGTGTGCTGCCGCCGGCATCCTCATTGCGCTCGACGACCCACGGGCGCCGCCACAACAGGAGCGGGCGTACCAGGCGGTAGCGCAGCAGCAGCACCGCGGCCAGGGCCACATAGCCGGCCAGCAGCGCGCGCATGCCGGGCTCGGACGCGTAGCCGCGCGCCGCCAGGATGTGGATCACCATGGCCGCCGTGATCACGATCGCCAGCAGGAGATGCAGGATCTGCCACGCTTCGTAGCTGAGCCGCAGCCGCCGGCGCCAGATCGACGTGCCGACGATGAGGAGCGTCGCCCAGAAGGCCACGGCGCCGGTGCGCCACAGCCACGGGCCGGCCCACGGATTCCACGCGCGCCACGGCATGCCCTCAACCACGAGCAGCAGCGGATGCAGGGCGACGGCGGCGAGCGCGACCACGCCCATCTGCGCATGGAACTGCATCAGGGTGTCGGACCCGAACGGCCGCGAGGCCGGCCCGAGCCGCGAGACCAGCGCGAACTGGAAGATCATCAGCGGGAGGGCGAGAAAGCCCGTGGCCACGCTCGCCTCGACGAGCACCGGGCGCGGGGTGTCCCACGGCCGCTCCCACCACGCAACGCCCAGCGGCAGCAACGTCAGGGCGACGTAAAGGCCGAACCAGACGAGAGCGCGCAGCAAGAGGCTCACGATCATTCCCCCCAGGTGATCTGACGCGACCGTGCGCTCTGCCCGGCGGCAGAGGTGAGCGGGGGACCGAACGGGTGGCGCGCGGGGCGCCGTGTCGAATGCGTGCGCTACACGCGGGAGAGGTACTCGCCGGTCTCCGTGCTGACGCGAATGACCTCGCCCTCGCTGATGAACGCCGGCACCGTGATGGTGATGCCGGTCTCGACCACCGCGGGCTTCGTCTGGGCATTGGCCGTCGCGCCCTTGATGGACGGGACGGTCTCGACGACCTTGAGGTCGACGGTGGGCGGCAGTTCCACGCCGACCGGCACCTCGCCGTAGAACTCGACCGTGATGGTCGACTCGGCCTTCAGGTACCCGACGAAGTCGCCCAACGACTCCGCGGTGAGGTGGACCTGCTCGTACGTGGCCGTGTCCATGAAGTGATACCCATCGCCATCATGGTAGAGGTACTGCATGACCTTCTCGTCGAGGACGGCGCGCTCGACCATGTCTTCCGAGCGCAGCTTCTGCTCGGCCATCGACTCGGTGCGCAGGTTGCGCCCCTTCACGCGGACGAAGCCGCGGAGGTTCCCCGGGGTGACGTGCGTGACGTCGATGATCCGGACGAGCTCGCCATCGAGCTTGATGATCATGCCGCGCTTGATACGAGTCGCCTGAAGTGTGCCCGCCATAAGTCGTCTTGTGTGGAGCCTTCCGTGAGCGTGTCCCCGGGGGGAGTCCCTGTGGCCAGCCGGGCCGGGTCCGCGGGGCGCCGGAGGTCAGAGCGCCGTCCGCAGGACGGCGGAGATCCAAGGAATCGTAGCACACGGCCCGGGCCCCGCCAACCATGCTACGATGCCGATCGTGGCCTTTGCACGCTGGGATCCACTGCGCGACCTGCTCGCCATCCAGCACCGGCTCGAACGCCTGAGCGCCCCGGGGCCGCAGGGCTGGGTGCCGGCCGTCGACGTCTGTGAAACGGCCGACGCCTTCCTGATCACGGCCGAACTGCCGGGCCTGACCCGCGAGCAGATCCGCATCGAGTTGCACGACGGCCGGCTGACGCTGCACGGCCGCCGCGATGCGCGCGTGGCGTGCGAGCAGTATCACCAGGTGGAACGCGGGCACGGCGAGTTCGCCCGCTCGTTCACGCTGCCGACCTCCGCGGATGCCGGCGCCGTGACCGCGGATCTCAAGGACGGGGTCCTCACCATCACCGTACGGAAGGCCCCGGACGCCGGCCCCCGCCGGGTCGCGGTCTCGTAGCGTCGCCGCCGTGGCGCCGTGGGCGTCCCCGATGACTGCCATGTTTAGACGCCTTGCCCTCTCCTTCCTGCTGCTGGTGGCCGGCCTCGCGGCCGGACTCGTGATCGCGGGCCGCCTCCCCGTGTCGAATCCGCTCGTCGCGGCGCCGCCGGCCAGCGCGGCGGCCGCGCCGGCGCAGCCGGCCCTCGCCGCGCCCGCCTCGACCCCCGACTTCACCGCCGTGGCCGCGCGCACCGTCAGCGCCGTCACCAACATCTCGTCGGTGCAGGTCGTGCGCCGGTCGAACTCGCCGTTTGCCAACGACCCGTTCTTCCAGCAGTTCTTCCCCGGCATGGACGACATGTTCGGGTCGCGCAGTCGCTATGCGTCGAGCCTCGGGTCCGGGGTGATCGTCTCGGCCGACGGCTACGTCCTCACGAACAACCACGTCGTCGGCGAGGCCGGCGCCGACGTGACCGTCTCGCTGGGCGACAAGCGCGAGCTGCCGGCCCGCATCATCGGCGTGGATTCGTGGACGGATCTCGCGCTGCTCAAGATCGACGCGCGCGACCTGCCGGTGATTCCGTGGGGCGACTCCTCCACGCTGAGGGTGGCCGAGTGGGTGATGGCCATCGGCAACCCGTTCCAGCTGAACCAGACCGTGACGCTCGGGATCGTGAGCGCGCTCGGACGCGCCAACGTCGGCATCTCGGCCTACGAAGACTTCATCCAGACCGACGCCGCCATCAACCCGGGCAACTCGGGGGGCGCCCTGATCAACGGGCGCGGCGAGCTCATCGGCATCAACACCGCAATCTTCAGCCAGAGCGGCGGCTATCAGGGCATCGGCTTCGCCGTCCCGAGCAACCTCGCGCGGCGCATCGTCGACGACCTGATTCAGTACGGCCAGGTGCGGCGCGGATCGCTCGGCTACATGGAGCTCTCGCCCCTGACCACGCGGCTGGCCGAACAGCTGCGGGCCGAGTCCACCGAAGGGCTCGTCGTGACGGCCATCTCGCGTGAGGCGCCGGCGTATCAGGCCGGCCTCCAGCCCGGCGACATCCTGGTCGCCGTGAACGGACAGGCCATCCAGGACAGCGGCCAGTTGCTGCGCCTGGTGTCCGATCTGCCGGTCGGTGGCACGGCCACCGTCGACTACTTGCGCGACGGCCGGCGCCGCTCGGTGCAGGTCACCGTCGAACCGCTGCAGGCCCGCCGGCGCAGCCGCTAGCCGCGGACGGCCGTCGCGAGGGCCCAGCACTCCCCAAGGACGCATGGACGACACCGCCGCCATTCCCGTCACCGTCAACACCCTCGAGGTCGCGCTGGCGCTCTCGGTGGTCTTCACCTTCGCCGTGGCCGGCGCCATCATCGTCGGCTCGGCCGCACGCCGCCTGCTGCGCACCGTGCTCGGCGAGGCTGGCGCCGATCCGATGACCGACCGGTTCGTCCGGGGCACCGTGCGGCTGGTGTGGCTCATCACGTTCGCGCTGACCGTGGCCGTGCTGGCCTTTCCGGCGCTCGACATGGCCGGCTACAGCCTCGATGTCGGCCTGCAGTCCCGGGACCTCGGGGAGTGGGCCGCGCGCACGGGCGTGCGCATCGGGGTGATCCTGCTCGCCGCCATGGCGATCGTGCGTGTCACCGGGGCGATCGCGAGCCGGGCGCAGAAGGACCTGAGCGGCGGGAGCGGCCTCGATGCGCTGGAGCGGCAGAAGCGCGCGCAGACGGTGGCGGGCATCGTGCGCGGCGGGCTCGCCGTGCTCGTCTGGAGCACGGCCACGCTGATGGTGCTGCGCGAACTCGACATGGACATCACGCCGGTCCTGACCGGCGCCGGCATCCTCGGCCTCGCGATCGGCTTCGGCGCGCAGACGCTCGTGCGCGACGTCATCTCGGGCTTCTTCCTGATCGTCGAAGACCAGGTGCGCGTGGGCGATATCGCCAACGTCAACGGCACCGGCGGCATGGTCGAGCAGATCAACCTGCGGACGATCGTGCTGCGCGACTACAGCGGCACCGTGCACGTCGTTCCGAACGGCGCGATCACGACGCTGGCCAACCTGACGAAGGACTTCTCGTACTACGTCATCGACCTCGGCCTGGACTACGCCGAGGACACCGACCGCGCCATCCAGGCCGCGCGCGACGCGGCCGACGAACTGATGAAGGATCCGGCGTACGCGCCGAACATCCTGGCGCCGCTCGACGTCGCGGGCGTCGACGCCTTCGGCGACTCCCAGGTGACCATCCGCATGCGCATCAAGACCATGCCCATCAAGCAGTGGGAGGTGGGCCGCGAACTGCGGCGGCGCATCAAGAAGACGTTCGACGCGCGGGGCATCACGATTCCCTTCCCGCAGCGCACGGTCCACATCGTCCAGACCGCCCCACCGGCGGCCGATCCCCTGCCTCCAGGCGGGGCGAAATAGCGCGCCGCGCGCCTGGATCGCCCTGCTTGCCCATGCCGTCCGTGGCATGGCTGTTGCTGCCTCTCCCCTCGAGGTGTGCAAGTGAGGGTGATTCGACATCTCCCGGTGACGGCGGGTGTACTGATTCTTGGACTCGGCGCCCTCCACGCGCAGGGACAGGCCCCGCGAGTCCCAACGGTCACGGTGCTGCGGGCACCCGCGGTCGAGCTGCCCGGCGAGGCCGACTCCAACAGCCCGGTGGTCTGGGAGCGCGTGGACGGCGTCCCCACGCTGCACGTGTTCACCTCGGTGGCCGGCCAACCGTGGCGCGCCTCGGGACCACGCCTCCAGACCCTCAGCGACGCCGTGCCTGTCGAGTTCTCCCTGCGCCCTGACCACGGCGTGTGGATGGAGGCGATCATCCCCGACGTCGACGGGACGTGGTACGGCTACTATCACAACGAGATCCCCGCCGAGGCCGCCTGCGGTGACCCTGGCCGCGTGGTGCCGCGCATCGGCGCCGCCCGTTCCGTCGACTTCGGCGCGACCTGGGAGGATCTCGGGGTGATTCTCGAGGCGCCGGCCTGGACGAACACCTGCGACAGCCAGAATCAGTACTTCCTCGGCGGGGTGGGCGACTTCAGCGCCGTGCTCGACGCGAACGCCCGCGACGTCCACTTCTTCTACTCGCAGTACGTCGGCCGCGAATGGGGGCAGGGCGTCGCGGTCGCGCGGATGGCCTGGGCCGACCGCGACGAGCCTGCCGGCAAGATGAGCCTGTGGACACGCGGCGTCTGGATGCCGGCGCGTGCCGTCCGAGGCGAACACAACGACGATGCGACGTGGCTGTATCCGGTGGCCTCGCCTGTGTATCCGGTGGCCCAGTCCTGGCACCTCGACGGACCCTCCGTCGATGCCTTCTGGGGGCCCTCGGTGCACTGGAACACGCACCTGCAGCAGTACGTGATGCTCCTCAACCGCGCGAAGGACATGCAGTGGACCCAGGAAGGGATCTACGTGGCGTTCTCGCCGACCCTCGACGACCCGACCCAGTGGACCACGCCACGCAAGATCCTCGACGGTGGCGGCTGGTACCCGCAGGTCATCGGGATCGAGCCCGGCATCGGCACCGACCGGCTGGCCGGCGCCGTCGCGCGCCTGTTCATCCACGGGCGATCCGAGCACGTGATCCAGTTCACCCGCTGATCGCACACCACCGCGGCACCTGCCCCGGCCTGCTCAGCGGGCCGGACGCGCCGAGACGGCGCGATGGCCGATGACGGCACAACGCCACAGCTTGTCCTGCCCGGCCGAGATCCCGATGCGCGAGGTCCATCCGACCGGACCAGCATCGCGGCCGTGGTCCTCGATCGTCAGCGCGGGGCCGCCGAGCGGCGCGAGGTTCTCGGCGAGCGAGATGCCCAGCGCGACCGAGAGGTTGCCAGGGCCGCGGCAGAGCGCGTGATCGGCCACCTCCGGCTTCCCCTTCCGCCACGGCGAGCGGCGCCGCCGACGCCGCATCAACGGCAGGCCGTCCACGGGTTCCAGCGCGCGAATCAGCACGGCGGCCGGGAAGCCGTCGCGCTCGGTCACGGCGTTGACGAGGGGATGCACGCCGTAGCTCAGGTACACGTAGGCGAGGCCCGGCGGGCCGTAGAGCGGCGCATTGCGCGGCGTGCGCCCCTTCGCCGCGTGACAGGCCGGATCCTCCTCGCCGATGTACGCCTCCGTCTCGACGATGAGGCCGGCGGCGATCCCGGCGGGCGTGCGGTGGACGAGGAGCTTGCCGATGAGATCGCGCGCGACATCAAGGGTGCCGCGACTGTAGAAGGAGACGGGGAGGATCGGTGGACGGGGCACGGTCGTGGGTAGTGGGTAGTGGGTAGTGGGTAGTGGGTCGTGGGTCGTGGGTCGTGGGTGGTGGGTAGTGGCTCGTGGGTCGTGGGTCGTGGGTCGTAGGTCGTGGGCGGTCAGCGGGGCCGGGGTGTGCCGCTCGACAGGCCGGCTTCAATGCGGCTGATGGCGCGGGCCGCGGCTTCGGCCACGGTCCGACTGCGATCTGAGGCCAGGGGCGTCAGCGGCGCGAGTGCCTCGCGGGTGCCGGCGAGCCCGAGCACCTCGGCCAGGGCGGCCCGCACCTCCGCCTCGTGGTGCCCGAGCGCGCCCAGGAGCGGCGCCGTCACGGCCCCGCCCAGTTCCAGCAGGTAGCCGCGCGCCTGCGCGCGCGTGGCGGAGGCACCGAGCGCCTCGATGATGTCGCGCATCCCCTCCCCCGCCAAAAGGCGCGCGCGCGCGAAGGCGTGCGCCAGGGCCACGTGGGCGCGGCGGTCGCGTGGCCGTGCGCCGAGCGCCGCGGCCGCCCCATCGCGGTCGGCTAATCGCGCCAGCCCCTCGTACCCCAGTTGACGCAACGCGTCCCAGCGGTCGTCGAGGGCCGCCGTGAACAACTCGAGGCTCGACGGATGCCCGATCCGCGCGAGCGCATCGAGCGTGGCGGCGCGCTCGAGCGCCGGGCCGTTGCGCACGTGGTAGGCGTGGCGTTCGGTGAGCGCGGACACCGCGCGGACATCGCGCGCCAGGCCGAGCGACTCCATCGCGACGAGGCGCTCGAGGGCCGTGGGCTGGTTGAGCAGGGCGATGAGCGCATCGCCGACCGTCACGGGCAGCGCGCGCGCGGCCGGCGTGTCGTCGCCGGGCAGCGGCGCGCGGAAGAGCCGGCCCGCCACGCGGGCCCCGGTGAGACGGACGGCCGGTTCGGGCGCGCCCAGCATCACGAGCAGTGCGCGCTCCGCCACCGCCG
>JAUXWO010000108.1 GCA_030680175.1 Vicinamibacterales bacterium | reverse complement strand
ACCGTGATTCGTTGCATAATTCCCGGAGCGCGGCGCCCGGCTGGCAAGGCGCGACGACCGAGAATACTGGGCGTATTTGAGGGAGGAGCAACGCCGCCAGCCGGGATGCCCCGCCCGGGACTTATGCAACGAATCACGGTTCCAGGACACTAGGCCGTCACTGGACGGCCGTGATCGGGCCCGGTCACGTGCCCGCACGGCAGGGGTGTGCCGGGGCACGGTCAGGGAATCGGGATGAATGCGATGGAGGAGCCAGTCATGAGTCAGTGGACGATCGGACGACGGTTGGTAATGGGATTCGGCGCGGTGCTGACGATTGTCACGGCGCTCGGCGTGTTCAGCGTGGTGCAGTTGCGGAACGTCAACGTCGCGTCCGATCGGATCGTGCTGGAGAGCCTTCCCGGGACCGCGACGAGCGGGCAGATCCTGGCGCTCGTGAAGAACAACCTCGCCTTCACGCTCGAGCACCTGACGACCGACGAGCCCGCGGGCATGGCCCGGATCGATGCGGCGATGGCGCAGACGCGGGATCGCATCACGGAGCTGCTCGACGTCTACGAGCAGACGATCACGCAAGCTGATGACCGCGCCCTGTTCGCCAAAGTGCGGCCCGCACGCGAGCGCTACGTTGGCGCGTTCGCCCGGGCCGTGACGCTCAGCCGGGACAACCGCAAGGACGAGGCCTTTGCCCTGTATCACGCGGAGGTGCGCGAGGCGTACCAGGGGCTCGAGGACGCCGTGAACGCCGTCAGCGAGTGGAACGTGGCCGCCGGCGCCGAGGCGGGCCGGGAGATCGAGGCCGTCGTCTCGTCGGCGATCACGGGAGTCGTGCTCGGTCTGGCGGTGACCATCCTCCTGGCGGTCGGGGTGGCGCTGGTCATCATCCGCAGCACGAGCCGGGTCCTGCGGGGCGCGGTGGCCGAGCTGCGCGAGGGGGCCGAACAGGTCGCGTCCGCATCGAGCCAGGTGTCCACGGCCGCCCAGTCGCTGTCGCAGGGGGCGACCTCGCAGGCGGCGTCGCTCGAGGAAACCTCCGCGTCGATGGAGGAGATGGCGTCGATGACGCGGCAGAACGCCGAGAACTCCCAGCAGGCGGCCCACCTGATGGGCTCGGTGGACCAGAAGGTGCGGGAGTCGAACGGGTCGCTCGAGGCGATGGTCTCGTCGATGGCGGCGATCAAGGAATCAAGCGGCAGCATCTCGCGCATCATCAAGACGATCGACGAGATCGCGTTCCAGACGAACATCCTCGCGCTCAACGCGGCGGTCGAGGCGGCGCGCGCCGGCGAGGCGGGCATGGGCTTCGCCGTC
>JAUXWO010000101.1 GCA_030680175.1 Vicinamibacterales bacterium | reverse complement strand
AGCCCGCCGGCGAGCTGGCGGCCCTCGTCGGCGCCGCCGCGCTCGAGGCCGACCGGGCGGCCAGACGCCACGGGTTCCGCGGCGTCGCGGCACGCGCCCTCGCGAAGACGCCGGCCGCCGACCGCGCGCGGTACACCGCGTACGCCGAGGGCGTCAACGCCGGGCTCGCGGCCCTCGACCGGCCACCCTTCGAGTACCTGCTCCTCCGCACCACGCCCGAACCCTGGCGGCCGGAGGACGCGATCCTCTCGGGCCTGGCGATGTACGGCGACCTGCAGAACCCGAACGCCAGCGCCGAAGCCGTGCTGGCGGTGATGGAGGACGTGCTGCCCGCGCCGCTCGCCGCGTTCCTCGCCGCGGACGCCTCCGACTGGGAAACGCCCGTCGACGGCCTCGCCATCCCCGTCGCATCGGTGCCCGGGCCCGAGGTGTTCGATCTGCGCGCCTCGCTGGCGCCGGTCCGTCCGCTGACCCGCGAGGATCACGCACGGCTGGCGCGTGCCGAGGCCTGGTTCGAGGACGAGAGCGCGCTCGGCAGCAACAACTGGGCGGTCGCCGGCGCGCACACGGCCAGCGGCGCCGCGCTCGTCGCCAACGATATGCACCTGCGCATCAGCGTGCCGAACATCTGGTATCGCGCGTCGATCGTCATGCCCGATCCGTCGGGCGATCCCGCGCCCCTGCGGCAGACCGGCGTCACGATGCCGGGCATGCCCGTGATGATCGTCGGCAGCAACGGGCACATCGCCTGGGGCTACACGAACTCGCAGGCCGACTGGCACGACCTCGTCGTCATCGAACCCGATCCGCGCGACCCCACGCAGTACCTCACCCCCGACGGTCCCCGCCCCTTCGACCTCGTCACCGGCACCATCCAGGTGAAGGGCGGCGCCGACGAGCCCGTGGAGACGCGCTGGACGATCTGGGGGCCCGTGTGGGACACCGATCATCAGGGACGCGAGCGCGCCCTGCGCTGGGTCGCGCACGATGACGACGTGCTGGCGCGTTCGGTCGATCGGTTCACGTTTGCGAAGGACACCGCCCAGGCGCTCCAGCTCGCGGCCCACACCGCCCTCCCCGGCCAGAACCTCGTCGTCGGCGACACCGCGGGGCGGATCGGCTGGACGCTGGCCGGCACGCTGCCGGTGCGCGTGGGCTTCACGGGCCAGGTGCCGGTGTCATGGGCGGATGGCACACGGCGATGGGACGGGTGGCTGCCCGTGGACGTACACCCGCGCATCATCGACCCGCCGGACGGGCGCCTCTGGACCGCGAATGCGCGCGTCGTGGGCGGGGAGCGCCTGCAGCAGCTCGGCGAAGGCAACTACTCGGACGGCGTCCGCGCCCGCATCATCCGCGACGGGCTGCTCGCGCTCGATCGCGCCACGCCTGCGGACATGCTCGCGCTGCAGTTGTCGGACGATGGGCGGTTCCTTGAGCGGTGGCGCACGCGGCTGCTCGCCACGCTGACGCCGGAGGCCATCGCCGCGTCACCCGCACGCGCGGAGTTCGCGCGGCTGCTCGACGCGACCTGGACCGGCCGTGCCTCCATCGACTCGGTAGCCTACCGGCTCACGCGCCAGGCCCGCGCGGTCGTCTCGCGCCTGGCCTTCGCCCCGTTCGGCGAGCAGTGGCGCGAGGTGGCGCCGGCGGCGTCCTACGCGCGCATGCGCCGCGCGGAGGGACCGCTGTGGCGGCTCGTGACCGAGCAGCCGGCGCATCTGCTGAACCCGGCGTACGACAGCTGGCCGGCGCTGATCCTCGCGGCCGTGGACGAGACGATTGGCGAGCTGACGGCGGAGGGCGATGCGCTCGCCGGCCGCACGTGGGGCGAGGCCAACCGCGCCGCGATCGGCCATCCGCTCGCGGCCGCGGTGCCGCTCATCGGCCGCTGGCTGAACATGCCGCCGGATCCCCTGCCGGGCGACGTCTACACGCCGCGCGCCTCGAGCCCGCGCGCCGGCGCCTCACAGCGCATGGCGGTCACGCCTGGACGGGAGGATGAAGGGTTGATGGTGATGCCGGTGGGCCAGAGCGGCCACCCGTGGTCGCCGTACTACCGCAGCCACCACGAGGCCTGGGTCACGGGACAGGCGTTACCCTTCCTGCCCGGCCAGACAGTCCATACGCTGGTCCTGAAAGATCGATAGATCAACAGATCCCCAGATAGATCTGAAAGATCCCCAGATAGATCTGAAAGATCACCAGATAGATCTCAGATCTTCACATCGCGCATTCCATCACCAGATCACCACATCACGAGATCACCAGATAAGGCGATCTACAGCAGCCCTCTCGCCGCCAGCACCCTCTCAGCAGCAGCCAGCGGTGTCTCCCCGAGCGCAGTGAGGTGCCCCATCTTGCGGCCGGCGCGCGGATCGGACTTGCCATAGAGATGGAGCGCGACGTCCGGCAGGGCGAGCGCGCCGCTCCAGTCGGGTTCGCCTTGCGCCCAGACGTCTCCGAGCAGGTTGGCCATCGCCGCGGGGCGCCGCTGCGCGGTGGACCCGAGCGGCAATCCGCACATCGCACGCACCTGCTGCTCGAACTGGCTCGTCGCGCAGGCGTCAATCGTCAGGTGCCCGGAGTTGTGCGGCCGCGGCGCGACTTCGTTCACCAGCACGCCGCCGCTCGCCGTCAGGAAGAACTCGACACACAGGACGCCGACGTATCCCAGCTCCTCGGCCACGGCACGCGTGATCTGCACGGCCTCGTGCGCGGCCTCCACGGGGATGCCCGCGGGGGCAACCGACAGGTCGAGGATGTGATCGCGGTGCGTGTTCTCGATGGCACCGTAGTGCACGAACGCGCCATCGAGCCCGCGCGCCGCAACGACCGAGAACTCCAGCACGAAATCCACGACGCGCTCGAGCAGCGCGAGCTGTGGTCCGACGAGGCCCCACACGCGTTCGGCGTCCTCGGGCCGCGTGAGCCGGTGCTGGCCCTTGCCGTCGTACCCGAAGGCGGCGGTCTTGAGGATGGCGGGCAGCCCGACGCGCGGGATCGCCGCCATCAGCTCCTCGAGCGAGGCCACGGCCTCGAACGGCGTGACGGGCATGCCCTTGAGTGAGAGGAAGCTCTTCTCGCGCGCGCGGTGCTGGGTGACGTAGAGCGCGTGGCCCGTGGGCCGCACCGGCACGATCTCGGCCGCCGCATCCGCCGCCTCGATCGAGACGCTCTCGAACTCGAACGTCACGACATCGACGCCGGCCGCGAACGTGCGGATGGCCTCGAGGTCGTCGTATTCCGCGGTGATCTCGACGTCGGCGACCTGGCCGGTGGGCGTGTCCTCGCCGGGCGACAGCGTGTGCACGCGATACCCCATGCGGCGCGCGGCCAGCGCGAACATGCGGCCGAGTTGCCCGCTGCCCAGCACGCCGAGCGTGGCGCCCGGCATCACGATGCGGTTCACGGAAGCGTGTCCTCACGCACGGCGCGCGTCTGGGCGTCGCGCCACGCATGCAGCTTCGCGCGCAGCTCCGGGCGCGAGGTCGCCAGGATGGCCACGGCCAGCAGCCCCGCGTTCTTCGCGCCGGGCTTGCCGATGGCCAGCGTGCCGACCGGCACGCCGCCCGGCATCTGCGCAATCGAGAGCAGCGAGTCGATCCCGCTGAGCGCCGCGCTCTGAACGGGCACCCCGAGGACCGGCAGCACCGTGTGCGCCGCCGTCATGCCGGGCAGGTGCGCGGCGCCGCCCGCCCCCGCGATGATCACCTCGAGCCCGCGCGCCTCCGCGCCCTCCGCAAACTCCGCCATCCACGCCGGCGTGCGATGCGCCGACACGATGTGCCGCTCCGTGGCCACGCCGAAGGCCTCGAGGATCTCGACGGCCGGGGCCATCGTGTCCCAGTCGGACTTCGAACCCATGATGACGGCGACGAGAGGGGTTTGAGACATTTGCGATCTGCTGATCTGGTGATGTGGTGATGTGGTGATCTGATCTGGTGATCTGGTGATGTGGCGATCTGATGTGGCGATCTTGATCTCGTGATCTCGCGATCTAGTGATCTAGTGATCTGGTGACCTGATGATCTGATGATCTGCCGAACAGCGGCGTTCAGCTTTCTGGTGCGTTTTAGAGCGTTTTAGAGCGTCTTAGGTGTTCGGATCCGGGACGTCTGGGGGCCGGGTCTTGTGGCGGAATTCGCCGGGTGACGGCCGCCTCCGAAGTGTAACATCGGGACGGCGGCGTGCCATGGACTGGTTGAACTACCACCACCTCCTCTACTTCTGGACCGTGGCGCGCGAGGGCAGCGTCGCCAGGGCGAGCCAGCACCTGAGCCTTGCCCAGCCCACCATCAGCGGCCAGATCCGCATGCTCGAAGAGGCGCTCGGCGAGAAGCTGTTTGCCCGGGCCGGGCGGAACCTGGTGCTCACCGACCGCGGCCGCCTCGTCTTCGACTACGCCAACGAGATCTTCACGCTCGGCCGCGAGCTGATGGACACGCTGAAGGACCAGCCGACAGGCCGGCCGCTGCGGGTGCAGGTCGGCCTGGCCGACGCGGTCAGCACGCTCATGGCCTACCGGCTGCTCGACCCCGCCCTCAAGCTGCCCCAGCCCGTGCACATCATCTGCCGCGAGGGGCGGCCGGAGGAGCTCGTCGCCGATCTCGCGCGTCACAACCTCGACCTCGTGCTCACCGACGCACCGGTCTCACCGACGCTGAACGTGAGGGCCTTCAACCACCTGCTCGGCGACTCGGGCGTGACCGTGTTCGGCACGCCGGCGCTGGCGAAAGTCTACCGGCGCCGGTTTCCCGCCTCGCTCAACGGCGCACCGGTGCTGCTGCCGACCGGGGCCAGGCTCGTCCGACGCGCACTCGATCAATGGTTCGAGCAGACCGGCGTGCGGCCGCGCGTCGTCGCCGAGTTCGACGACAGCGCGCTCGCGCACACGTTCGGCCATGCCGGCGTCGGGCTCTTCACCGCGCCGACGGCGATCGAGCGCGAGGTCAAGCGGCAGTTCGGCGTGGTGATTGTCGGGCGGATCGAGGCGGTGCGCGAGCGCGTCTACGCGATCTCTGTCGAGCGCCGGCTGAAGCACCCGGCGGTCGTGGCCATCTCCGAGGCGGCGCACGCATTTCTCGGACAACCGACCAGCTGAACCATTGCCGCTCGCGCTTGACACGGGTCCGAGCGGGGAACAGACTTGTCGTCGAGCGGGCTGATCGCTCGTCCCGGGTCCGCCAGTTCGACTGCGGCGTTTCCCGACGTCACCCCCGCCTCCCGCACTCTCGTGCCTTCAGCCTCGAAGGCACTGCATCAGCTCCGTATCGTCCTGGCGGCGGCAGGCCTCGTGGGTCGCGCCAGCGCCACCTCGTCGACTCATTCAGCAAGGAGGACGCTATGCAGGCAGTCGTCGATTCGGTCAAGAACACGATCGTCGGAGCCCTCAAGGGTACCGGCGAGATCGCGAACGCGGTCACCGAGACCGCAAGCGGGGCCATCGTGACCGCGCTGAAGAGCACCGGCGCCGTTGGCAAGGCGCTCACCGAGGCCGTCGCCGACGTCGCCAGCGGCGTCATTCAGGGCACCTCGCAGGTCGGCGGCGATCTCGGCATGGCCGCGAAGGGTGCGGTGGTCGGCGTCCTGAAGGGGACCAAGGAGGTCGGCGGGGAAGCCATCGACGCCGTCGGCTCGACCGTCCAGGGTCTCGTCAAGACCACGTCGGATGTCGGTGGCGATGTCGGCACCGCGGCACGACAGGCCATGGAGGGCACGATTGAAGGGGCCGGCAGCGTCGGCCTGAAGGGCGTCGATGCGGTGGCCGCGGCAGCGTCCGGCGCGATCCAGGGCGTCGCGGGGATCGGCAGGACCGCGACCGAGTCGGTCGCCGACGTGGCCCGCGGACTCATCCAGGGCGCGTCGCATGTCGGCGGCGACCTCGGCGCCGTCGCGCATGGCAGCGTTGCCGGCGTGCTTCGGGCCTCCAAGAATCTCACCGGTCAGACGACGGATGCCGTGGCCGCGACGGCCGGCAGCATCGTCAAGGCCACGGCCGAGGTGGGTGGAGACCTCGCCACGGTCGCCAAGGGAGCGGTCGAAGGCGCTATCCAGGGCGCCAAGGACATCGGCGTGGACACGGCAGAGGCCGCGTCGGCAGCCGCCACCGGCGCGCTGACCGCGGCGGGTGACATCGGGGCCACGGCCGTCGCGCAGGTGCAGCGGGCAGCCACGGGCGTGATCTCTGGCGTGAAGGTTGTCGCGACCGCGCCGTTCACCAAGTAGCCGTTCGCCGCGAACGCCAGGGGGCTCGGGCTGGAGCAATGCGCGCTCCGCGCCGGGCTCCCTGGCGTTCTACATCCCGTTCTCGCGCGTACCACGCGTACCAATCGGGATCATCGCCGGGCGACCCTCCAGGTCAGCACGGCAAGCGTCACCATCGTCAGTGGGGCGACGAACCAGAACAGCACGCCGCTCATCACGGGCAGCGCGTCATGCTCCACCGCCTTCAGCATGACGTAGCCCAGGTAGGCGATGTAGTAGGCGAGAAACACCGCGCCCTCCCACCGCGCCAGTTCGTGCCGTCGCGCGAAGACCGGCAGGCAGGCGAAGGCCGCCACCGTCATCACGGGGATGTCGAAAGCGAAAAGCGCCGACGCCACCGGCAGCCCGCCCGGTGTCACCACGCTCGCGATCCCCAGAATGCCGAGCAGATTGAAGATGTTGCTGCCGACGACGTTCCCGACGGCCATGTCGCGCTCGCCGCGGATGGTCGCCACGACCGACGCGGCGACCTCGGGCAGCGACGTCCCCACCGCCACCACGGTGAGACCGATGACGAGTTCGCTCACGCCCACCGCCCGGGCGAGCGCGGACGCGCCGTCCACCAGCCACGCGGCCCCCTGCACGAGCAGCGCGACGCCCGCCACCACCAGCGCGATCTGGGCCATCCACGCCCAGACCCCGGCGGCCACGGGCGCGGTGACGCCCGCCGCCTGCTGCGCCTCGGCGTGATCCCGCCGGCCCTGCACCACCGACCAGGTCAGATGCGCGGCGAGCAGCAGTGTCAGGCCCACCCCGTCGAGGGTGCTGATCCGCCCATCCCAGGAGAGCCCCACGAGCAGCAGCGAGAACCCGATCATCAGCGGCACGTCGAACCGCGTCAGCTGCCGTGCCACCACAAGGGGCGCCGCCAGCGCGCACGCGCCGAGCACCACGAGCGTGTTGAAGATGTTGCTGCCGACGACGTTGCCGACGGCCAGGTCGGGGCGGCCGGTCAGGCCGGAGTGCACGGACACCGCCAGCTCAGGCGCGCTCGTGCCAAAGGCGACGACGGTGAGGCCGATGACGAGCGGGGACAGGCCGAGCATGGTGGCCAGGCGTGACGCACCGCGCACGAGCAGTTCGCCGCCGGCGACCAACAGGGCAAAGCCCAGGGCAATCAGAAGAAGGGGCACCAAGCCTCTGATGGTAATCGAGGGGTCTGGCACCGTGACATCGAAAACCGTGCAGTTTTTGCCCCGGGACTGGTGGCGGGACCGGCGCCCACGCCCGCCCGCACCCCTGGAGTAGACTCGACGCGAGAGGCAGATTCACGATGAGACGATCGATCCTCGCCCTGTTCGTCGCGCTCGCCGCGCTGGCGCCGCTCCAGGCGCAGGCCCCGCGCGCGCTGTCGGTGCCGTACGCGGAGTTCACGCTCGCCAACGGCCTGCACGTCATCCTGCACCGCGACGCGTCGGTGCCCACGGTCGCGGTGAACGTCTGGTACCACGTCGGCTCGGGCCACGAACGGCCCGGCCGGACGGGCTTCGCGCACCTCTTCGAGCACCTGATGTTCGAGGGCTCGAAGCACGTGCCCGAGGGCGCCTTCGACGAGTGGCTCGAGGCGGCGGGCGCGAACAACAACGGGTCCACCTCCTCCGATCGCACCAACTACATCATCGACCTGCCGAGCAACGCGCTCGAACTCGCCCTCTTCCTCGAGTCCGACCGCATGGGCTACCTCCTCGACACCATGAGCCCCGCCGTCGTGGACGGCCAGCGCGACGTCGTGAAGAACGAGCGGCGGCAGGGCGTGGAGAACGCGCCGTACGGCCAGGCCTTCATCGAACTCGGCACGATGCTCTACCCCGAGGGACACCCGTACTCCTGGCCGACCATCGGCTACATGGAGGACCTCACCGCGGCCAGCCACCAGGACGTCGTCGATTTCTTCCGGATGTACTACGCGCCAAACAACGCCAGCCTGGTGATTGCCGGGGACATCGACCTCGACGAGGCGCGGCGGCTCGTCGAGAAGTGGTTCAGCGAGATCCCGCGCGGCGCGCCCGTGCCGCCGATCGCACCCCCCGCGCTCACGCTCACCGACGTCGCGCGCAAGACGATCACCGACCGCGTCCAGCTGCCGCGGGTCTACCTGGCGTGGCACACGCCGGCGCAGTACGCCCCGGGCGATGCTGCCCTCGACCTCGCCGCGAACCTCCTGGCCAGCGGCAAGAACTCGCGCCTCTACAAGCGCCTCGTCTACGACATGCAGATCGCCCAGGACGTGTTCGCCTTCCAGCAGTCGCAGGCCCTCGGCAGCGTCTTCCTGGTCGTGGCCACCGCGCGGCCCGGCCAGAGCCTGGCCCGCCTTCAGGAGGTGATTGACGAGGAGATCGCGCGGCTCGCCGCCGGTCCCCTGGATCCGCGCGAGCTCGAGCGCGCGCGGACGCAGATCGAAGCGTCGTTCTACCGCAGCATGGAGCGCGTGGGCGGGTTCTCGGGCAAGGCGAACCAGCTGAACCAGTACTACGTGGCCACCGGCATGCCCGACTTCTTCGAGGAGGACCTGTCGCGCTACCGGGCCATCGCACCGAACGACATCCAGTCGGCGGTGTCGGCGTACCTGCCGCGCGGCCGCCGCGTGGAGCTCAGCGTCGTCCCGGGGGATCAGTAATGGCACGCATCGACGATTTCTTGCGCGTACGAGCCGCTGGTCGGCCGCACTCTCCGGGTCGTTCCTGCGACACGGCCCCTTCGGGTGTCAACAGGACACGCCACGTGATGAGAACGATCGTCGCGATGGTGATGGCGGGTGCGCTCGGCGTCGTGTCGATCGCCGCGCAGAAGCCGGATCGTTCGGCGCCGCCGGCGCTCGGACCCGCGCCGTCGCTGCGGCTCCCGCCGGTGCAGAAGTTCACGCTGGCCAACGGCCTGCCGGTCTGGCTCGTCGAGCAGCACGAGGTGCCGCTGGTCCAGGTGAACCTCGTCGTCCGCACCGGCAGCAGCGCGGATCCGTTCGGCGCGTTCGGCCTCGCGAGCCTGACCGCGGCGATGATCGACGAGGGCGCCGGCGGGCGCGGGGCGCTCGACCTGGCCGACGCGTTCGACATGCTCGGCGCGCAGCTCGGCACCACCAGCAGCTTCGATGCGTCCTCCGTCCGCCTCTCGGTGCCGGTCGCGCGGCTGGCCGAGGCGCTGCCGCTCGTCGCCGACGTCGTCCAGCGCCCTGATTTCCCCGGCGCCGAGCTCGAGCGGCTGCGCGAGGAGCGGCTCACCAGCCTGCTGCAGGCCCGCGACAATCCCGCCGCGATCGTCCAGGCCGCGTTCCCCCGCCTCCTGTTCGGCCCCGAGCATCGCTACGGCACCTCGCCAACCGGCACCGCCGCGAGCACGACGACGATGCGCGTGGAGGACCTGCGGAGCTTCCACGGCGCGCACTACCGCCCGGACAATGCGGCGCTGCTCGTGGTGGGCGACATCACGGCGGCCGACGCACGCCCGCTGCTCGAGCGCCACTTCGGCGGCTGGACGGTGTCCGGCGCGCGGCCTGAGGTGGCGGCCGTGCCGGCGGCGCGGCAGCCCGCGCGGCGTCAGGTCTATCTGATCGACAAGCCCGGCGCCGCGCAGTCGCAGGTCCGGGTCGGCGGGATCGGCGTCCCGCGGTCGACCGCCGACTACTTCCCGCTGCTCGTCATGAACACCGTGCTCGGCGGATCGTTCACCTCGCGCCTCAACACGAACCTGCGCGAGAAGCACGGCTACGCCTACGGCGCGGGGTCGACCTTCGACATGCGGCGCACGGCCGGCCCCTTCTTCGCCACCGCCGGCGTGCAGACCGACAAGACCGCGGAGGCGATCACCGAGTTCTTCCGCGAGCTGAACGGCATCCTCGCGCCGCTCTCGGCCGAGGAACTCGACAAGGCGCGCAACTACCTCGCGCTCGGCTTCCCGCGCGACTTCGAGACCACGGGGGATCTGGCGCGGCGGCTCGAAGAGCTGTACGTGTTCGACCTGCCCGAGGAGTACTACGCGGAGTATGTCGCGCGCGTGCAGGCCGTCACCGCCGCCGACGTGGCCCGCGTGGCGAAGGCTTACATTCAACCCGACAGATTCGCCGTCGTCGTCGTGGGTGACCGGAGCGTGATCGAAGCGCCCGTGCGCGCGCTGAAGCTCGGCACGGTGACGATCGTCCCCCTCGACGAGGTGTTCAAGTAACCGCGCCCCCGGCACCCCGGCACTCCGGCACCGCCGCACCCCCGCCTCCCGGCCCCATCGTCGTGGTCGGCGCGGGCGCGGCCGGGCTGATGGCCGCCATCTTCGCGGCGCGCGCCGGCGCGGCCGTCGATCTCATCGAACGGACGACGGACGGCGGGCGGAAGGTCCTGATCAGCGGCGGCGGTCGTTGCAACGTCCTGCCGTCGGTCCTCGCGCCCGAGCGCTTTGTCAGCGAGGCGCCACCTCACCTGGTGCGCCGGTTCCTGCGGTCGTGGCCGCTCGATCATCAGCGCGCGTTCTTCGAGCAGGACGCCGGCATCCCCCTCGCCGTCGAGGACGGATCGGGCAAGCTGTTCCCCGTCTCCGACCGCGCGCGCGATGTCCGTGACGGGCTGGTGCGGCTCGCGGTGGAGGCCGGCGTCCGGTTCCGGTTCGCGACGATGTTCGAGGGGCTGGAGGCGGCGGGCGGCGGCTGGCGCGTGCGCACGTCGGGAGGCCCCATCGACGCCGCGGTGGTCGTCCTCGCCACCGGCGGACTGTCGGTGCCGGCCACGGGGTCCGATGGCACAGGCCTGCGGGTGGCCGAGGCGCTCGGCCACCGCATGGTGGCGGCCTACCCGGCGCTCACGCCCCTGGTGACATCGCCAGCCGTGCATGCGGAACTCGCGGGCGTGTCGCTCGACGTGCGGCTGCGCGCGAAGCACGACGGGCACGTCACGGAGGCCCGCGGCGGGTTCCTGTTCACGCATCGCGGCTACAGCGGCCCGGCCGTGCTCGACGTGTCGCACGTCGCCGTGCGGAGCCGGATGGCGGGCGGCGCGCGGGCGGCGTTGCGCGTGCAGTGGTCGCCGCTGGATCGCGGGGCATGGGAGCAGGTGTTGGGCGAGGCGCGCGGGCTGGTCGTCACGGCGGTGACCGCGCACCTGCCGCAGCGGCTGGCCGCGCGGCTGCTCGAAGAGGCCGGCGTGCCGGACGATCGGCGTGCGGCGGATCTGCGGCGTCACGAGCGCACGGGACTGCTCGACCGCCTCGAGTCGTATCTGCTGCCATGGACGGGCGACGAAGGGTTCAAGAAGGCCGAGGTGACGGGGGGTGGCGTGGCGCTTGACGAAGTGGACCCGCACACGCTCGAAAGCCGCCGTGCGCCGGGGCTGTTCCTGTGCGGCGAGATGCTGGATGCGTTCGGCCCCATCGGCGGCCACAACTTCGCGTGGGCCTGGGCGACCGGCCGGGCCGCCGGCCTCGGCGCCGCCGCCAGGACCGCCGGGATGACGCGCGGCGTCTAACGGATGTCACGTACAAACACGAAGGACACGAAGGCCACGAAGACGTCCGTATTCAACGATCCGGTTCGGCACCGGATCCTTGGAATTGAAGAACCCTTCGTGTCCTTCGTGTCCTTCGTGTTTGTCCGTGATCAGTAACCCTCGTCGACCGGTTGGCGTAGTGCTAGGCTGACAGCCTATGGATACCTACTATCACCCGCCTGACCTCGCGAAGTTCGGTGACATGGGCAAGGATGCGCCCGAGCTGTGGGAGAAGTTCCTGCAGTGGTACAACGCCGTGTTTGCGGAAGGCGCCCTCACCGAACGCGAGAAGGCGCTCATCGCGCTGGCCGTCTCACACGCGGTCCAGTGCCCGTACTGCATCGACGCGTACACGTCGGGGTCGCTCGAGAAGGGCGCCACCCCCGAGCAGATGACCGAGGCCGTCCACGTCGCGGCGGCGATCCGCGGGGGCGCCTCGCTCGTGCACGGCGTCCAGATGCGTAACAAGGTCGACAAGCTGTCGATGTAGGTCGCGGTTCGCTATTCGCTATTCGCTATTCGCTATCTGAGATGTGATGTGGCTCTGCCGACGCTTCTGAACACGCGCTCGCCGCTGGCCGCACCGGCGGCGCAACGCGCGGCGCTCGAGGCGCTGCCGCTCCCGCGGCCGTTTGCCGGGGCGGCGGCCTCGGCCGGCCATGCGCGGCTCGTGCCGACCGGCACGACGATCCTCCAGATCAATCTGGGCAAGCGCTGCAATCAGGCGTGCCATCACTGCCACGTGGACGCGGGGCCCGATCGCACCGAGGTGATGGGCGACGCCGTCGTCGAGGCGTGTGTCGACCTGCTGGCGGCCACCGGCATCCCGACGCTCGACATCACCGGCGGCGCGCCTGAGCTGCACCCCCGCTTCCGCGACCTCGTCGTGCGCGCGCGCGCGCTCGGCCGGCGGGTCATCGATCGGTGCAACCTCACCATCACCACGCTTCCGAACTACGCCGGCCTGCCGGCGTTCCTGGCGGAGCACCAGGTGGAGGTCATCGCCTCGCTCCCGTCGTACGCGGCGACGCAGACGGATCGCCAGCGCGGGGACGGCGTTTTCGAGCAGTCCGTCCAGGCGCTCCGCGCATTCAACGCCCTCGGCTACGGCCGCGAGGGGTCAGGACTCGTGCTCAACCTCGTGACCAACCCGGTCGGGGCGTTCCTGCCGGCCAGCCAGGCCACGCTCGAACGCGACTGGAAGCGCGAGCTGAAGCGGCGGTACGAGATCGAGTTCAACGCGCTCTACACGATCACCAACATGCCGATCAGCCGCTACCTGGAGTGGCTCGAGCAGTCCGGCAACCTCGACGCCTACATGACGAAGCTCGTGCAGGCCTTCAACCCGGCGGCCGTCGAGGGCCTGATGTGCCGCTACACGCTCAGCGTCGGGTGGGACGGGCGGCTCTTCGACTGCGACTTCAACCAGATGCTCGACCTCCCGGTCGAGCCGTCCGCTCCGCAGACCATCTTCGACCTCGCCGACACGGCCCGCCTCGACACGCGCACCATCGTCACCGCCCCGCACTGCTTCGGCTGCACGGCGGGCGCGGGCAGCAGCTGCGGCGGCGCCACGACGTAGGCCGCGGCGGCGGGCGCCTTCGCGCAGGGCCCCAGGGCCTGTTGGGTTACACTTCCCCTGATTTCCCCGCGGTCCTCACTCCGAAGGAGCCTGCCATGCGTGCGATGCGCCTGCTGTCTGTTGGCGTCGCCCTGATCTCGGCCACGGCGTGGGTTGGCGCCCAGTCGCAGCCCGCCGCGCCGGCCTACCAGCTTCCACCCCAGGTCATTGTCGACATCCTGGATGCGCCACCGCCGCCGCAGGTGTATGTGAGCCCGGCGCGGGACGTCGTGGCCCAGCTCGAGCGGGCCAGCATGCCGTCCATCGCCGAGCTGGCGCAGCCCATGCTCCGGCTGGCCGGCCTCCGCATCCACCCGGGCTACAACGGCCCGCATCGGGCGCAGTACTTCCGGTCGATCGCGATCAAGGGGATCGAGGCCGGCGACGAGCGCGCCGTGACGCTGCCGGAGCAGCCGCGCCTGTCGTGGGTGGGCTTCTCGCCCGACGGGGCGCGGTTCGCCTTCACGCAGACGCGCGACACGGGCATCGAACTCTGGGTGGGAGACTCGGCGACCGGCGAGGCCAAGTCGGTCACCGTCGCGCAGCTGAACGCCGTCTTCGGGACGCCGTGCGCCTGGACCGGCGAGGGTGCGTCGCTCGTGTGCGCCTTCACGTTGACGAGCCGCGGCGCGCCGCCTGCCGCGCCCGCCGCGCCGACGGGGCCGAACATCCAGCAGACGCTCGGCCGCACGGCGCCCGTCCGCACCTATCAGGACCTGCTGGCCAACGCGCACGACGAAGCGCTGTTCGAGTACTACGCCACGAGCCAGCTCGCCCTCGTCGACGCCACCACCGGCGCGCGCGCGCCGCTCGGCCGGCCCGGCCTCTTCAGCGACGTCTCACCGTCGCCGAGCGGCGATTACGTGCTCGTGACGCGGCTCAAGCGGCCGTTCTCGTGGCTCGTGCCCTACCGCGACTTCCCGCAGACGGTGGAGATCCTCGACCGCAAGGGCACGATGGTGAAGCTCGTCGCGGACCTGCCGCTCGCCGACACGGTGCCGAACAACGGCGTGCTGCCGGGCCCGCGCGCGTTCCGCTGGCACCCCACGGCGCCGGCCACGCTGGCGTGGGCCGAGGCGCTCGACGGCGGCGACCCGTCGGTGACGGTGCCGCACCGCGACCGCGTGCTGATGCTCGCCGCGCCGTTCTCGGGTGACGCCGCCGAGATGGCGCGCACCGAGCACCGCTTCCGCGATCTGGTGTGGACCGAGACGGGCGTCGCGCTCCTCACCGACTACGACCGCCGCCGCCGCTGGACGCGCACGTGGATCATCGATGCCCCCGGCGCGGCCCCGCGCACGCTCTGGGATCGCAGCGCCGAGGATCGCTACGGCGACCCGGGCACGCCGGTGCGCCGCATGCGCGGCTCGAACGTGGCCGCGCTCCAGCAGTCCGGCGACGCCATCTTCCTGACCGGCGCGGGGGCGTCGCCCGAGGGCGATCGGCCGTTTCTCGACCGGCTCAACCTCCGGACGCTCGAAACGGAGCGGCTCTTCCAGTCGGCCGCCGGCAGCTACGAGCCCGTCCTCGCCCTGTTGAACGACGATGGGTCGCGGTTCGTGACGCGGCACGAAACGAAGACGTCGCCGCCGAACGTGATCGCGCGGACGGCGGGTGGCGATCGCCGTGCGCTGACGGCGTACACGGATCCCGCGCCTGCCCTTCAGGGCGTGCAGAAGCAGCTCATCACCTACGCGCGCCCGGACGGGGTGCAGCTGTCGGCGACGCTCTACACGCCGCCCGGCTGGACGCCGGCCCAGGGCCGGCTGCCCGTCCTCTTCTGGGCGTACCCGCGCGAGTTCGTGGATCCGGCCGCGGCCAGCCAGGTGCAGGGCTCGCCCGATCGCTTCACGCTCGTGAGCGGCCCCTCGCACATGCTCTTCCTCACGCAGGGCTACGCGATCCTCGACGACCCGGCGATGCCGATTGTCGGGCCCGGCGAGACCGCCAACGATACGTATATCGAGCAGCTCGTCGCGAGCGCGCAGGCGGCCGTGGACACGGTCGTCGAGATGGGCGTCGGCGATCGCGACCGGGTGGTCGCGGGCGGCCACAGCTACGGCGCGTTCATGACCGCGAACCTGCTCGCGCACTCGGACATCTTCCGCGCCGGCCTCGCGCGCAGCGGCGCCTACAACCGGACGCTCACGCCGTTCGGGTTCCAGAACGAGCAGCGCACGTTCTGGGAGGTGCCGGAGATCTACGGCCGCATGTCGCCGTTCTACCATGCCCACAAGATCAAGGCGCCCGTGCTGCTGACGCACGGCGAGGCCGACAACAACAGCGGGACGTTCCCGATCCAGTCCGAGCGGATGTACATGGCGCTCAAGGGCCACGGGGCCACCGTGCGCTACGTCACGCTGCCGCACGAGTCGCACGGCTACGCCGCGCGCGAATCGGTGCTGCACACGGTGTACGAGATGCTCGCCTGGGCCGACACCTACGCCAAGCACGCCGGCCCGCGTGACACGTCGTCGCAGCGTCGCTGATCACGGACAAACACGAAGGACACGAAGGCCACGAAGGAACGTACTATTCAACGATCCGGTCCAGAACTGGATCCTTGAGTGTGAAAGAGCTGTCGTGCGTCCTTCGTGGCCTTCGTGGCCTTCGTGTTTTGTACGTAACCGGCGTTGTATAATTTCCGGATCCCAGTGGTGTCCTACCTATCCCTCCTGCAGCACTCGCCCGGGCACGTCGTGTCGGTCGAGTTGCGGCCGCCGCGCGCGGAATTGCGGCCGGCCGAGGGCATTGACGCCTGGATCGACACGTATCACGCCATCCGGTCGCTGACGCGGCAGGACGTGCGCGTGATGGTCACCGACAGCGCCGTGGGCGCGCAGGAGGAGAACAACCTCCGCCACCTCGTCGCCAACCTCGGCGAGGACGTCGCGCGCAACCACGTCGTGCCGTTTCTGACGGCCAAGCACTCGCTGGAGTACTGCCTCGAGTACGCCGACCAGGCGGTGGATCGCGGCTTCTCGTCACTCGTCGTCCTCGGCGGCGACAAACACGTCGGCCGGCCGCGCTGTGTCGAACACGCGTGGCAGCTTCGCGAGCTGATCCATGCGCGCCACCCGGAGATCGACCTCGGCGGCTGGGCCAACCCCGCCGCCGACCCGGCGCAGCAGGTGGCCTTCCTCGGCGACGGCCGTGTGGCGGCCAGCTTCTATCTGACCCAGATCGTCTCGCACCACAACGCCGCGGAGGTCGAACGCTTCCTCGTCGAGGCCGACCGCCAACGCCTGGCACTGCCCGGCGTGTTTGGCGTGTTCTACTACCGCAGCGCCAACCCGCGGACGCTGGCCACGCTCAGCCAGTTCCTGCCGGTGCCGGTGGAGGGCCTCACCGCCGAGTTCGGCGCAGGCGCCACCGCCGTCGAGGTCTGCGCGCGCACGATCCGCGCGCTCACCAGCCTCGGCGCCCGGCACTTCTACATCAGCAACCTCCCGCTGCGCGGCACCGCCGCCACGTTCAACGCGATCATGGAGCAGACGGGGCTGCTTGCGCCTCACTGACGACGGACAAACACGAAGGTCACGAAGGCCACGAAGCTCAGGACATTAGAGATCACGAGATCAAAGATCACAGGTCACAAGATCGACAGATCCGAGATCACGAGATACATCGTCACATCGCCACCTCCGGACCACGATCACCAGATCACCACATCACGAGTTCAGAAGATGTCATCCTTTCTAGATACTGTCCCCGTCTCCGCCATCATCAAGATCCGCGACCTCATGCACACGGTGAAGGATCCGTTCCGCCTCGATCAGGGGGACGTCTCCTTCGATGCCCCCGACACGGTGAAGGAGGCGATGGTCAAGGCCATCGCCGACAACCGGTCGCACTACCTCCCCACCACCGGCCTGCCGCGCCTGCGCCAGCTGCTCGCCGAGAAGATGCGCACCGAGAACGGCATCCCCGTCGAGAGCGACGACGACGTCGTCGTGACCAACGGGGGCACGCACGGGTTGTGGGCGGTGTGCCAGGGACTGCTCGAGCCGGGGGACGAAGTGATCGTGCCCGACCCCGAATGGCCGCCGACGATGGCGATGGTGATCGCGGCGCACGCGGTGCCGGTGGCCGTGCCTCTGCGCGAGGCGCTCGGCTGGCGCTGGGACCTCGACGAGATGGAGCGCGCGATCACCCCGAAGACGCGCGTCATCTACCTGAACTCGCCCAACAACCCGACCGGAGGGGTGCTGACGCGCGCGGACCTCGAGCGCATCGCCGCCATCGCGCGCGAGCGCAACCTGTGGGTGATCTCCGACGAAGCCTACGAGCACGTCGTCTACAACGGCGAGCACATCAGCATCGCGTCGCTGCCGGGGATGTACGAGCGCACGATCCCCGTGTATACGCTCAGCAAGTCGTTTGCCATGACGGGCCTGCGCCTGGGCTACATCAGCATCAAGGACCCGGTGATCCGTGCGCGTGCGATCAAGATCGTCGCCTACACCACGACGAACGTGAACTCGGTCGTCCAGTACGGCGGCATCGGCGCCCTCGAGGGATCGCAGGACGTGGTGCGGGAGTTCCGCGACGAACTGCTCGCGCGGCGCAACCTGTTCTACGACGGCCTGTCGCGCGTCGCGAGCGGCATCCTCTCGGGGACCCCGCCCGACGGCGCGTTCTACGCGTTCGTGCGGATCAACCCGGAGTGGGCCGCCGCGTTCGGCCTCACGGGGCCGTCGCTGTCGTGGGCCATGGCCGAGTTGCTGATCCAGCAGGGCCGCATCGGCTGTGTGCCGGGCGTGGACTTCGGCGCGTCGGCGGAAGGCTACCTCCGGCTGTGCTTCGGCCGCGAGCGCCGAGAGCTGGAGGGCGCGCTCGCCTCGATGCAGCAGGTCTTCGCCACCGCGCGCGTGTAGGAGACGACACGTACAAACACGAAGGTCACGATGGCCACGAAGACGCACGAAACAAGCCATTCTATTGAGAGCACTTGAACTCACAGGCCGTGCCAGAAAGCCAACCGAAGCTTCGTGCGTCCTTCGCGGCCTTCGTGACCTTCGTGTTTGTCCGTGATCTGGTGATGGCGTGACGATCGTGAGTCCGTCCCGGCGCGTCGTCTTCATCGACCTCGCCCGGGCGATCGCGGTGTTGATGATGGTGCAGGGCCACACCATCGATACGCTGCTCGCCCCCGCGTACCGCACCGGCGCGGGGTACGACGGCTGGCTGTTCCTCCGCGGCCTCACCTCCTGCACCTTCCTCACGCTCTCGGGCGTGGCCTTCAGCGTCACGGCGATCCGCCACTGGGAGGACCAGCTGCGGATGTCGGCGCGCTGGTTCAGGCGCGTGCGCCGCTTCGTGTTCTTTCTCGCGCTCGGCTACCTGATGCGCTTCCCCATGGGGAAGTTCTCGCACCTCCAGTGGGCCACCGATGAACGCTGGCAGTCGTGGTTCGTCGTCGACATCCTGCACGTCGTGGCGCTCACGCTGCTGCTGCTGCAGGGGCTCATCTGGGCGGCCCGTACACCCCGCGCATTCGCGGTCGCCAGCGGCGTGCTGGGCATCCTCGTCGTGCTGCTCAGCCCGTTCGCCTGGAAGATCGACTGGACGGCCTTCGTGCCGCTCGCGGTGGCGTCGTACCTGTCCCCGGAGTGGGGGTCGATCTTCCCCGCGCTGCCATGGGCGGGCTACATCCTGCTCGGCGCCGCCTTCGGCGTGGTGCTGGATCGCTGGATCCGCCACGACTCCATCGCCCACATGGCGCGCGTGCTCGTCACGACCGGCGTCGTCGTCGTGGCGGCCGTGTGGGTGGGACGGCTGTTGTTCCTCGCGCCGTACGGGAATATTCCCATGCAGGTGAGCCCGGGGTTCTTCCTCCTCCGGCTCGCCTGCGTGCTCGTGCTGCTCGGCGCCATCGCGGCGCTCAGCGCGAAGTGGCGGGGGCTGCCCCCGGTCGTACAGTCGCTGGCGGAGGAGTCGTTTCTCATCTACGCCGTGCACGTCGCGATCCTGTACGGGTCGCGCTGGAACCCCGGCCTCCGGCTGATCGTCGGCCCGCAGGAGCCCGGCGTCGTCCTGCTCTGGATCGCGATGCTGCTGGTGGCGATGACGACGCTGGCCTTCGTCTGGAACCAGCTGCAGCTGCGCCGGCCGGATCTCGCGATCATCTTCCGCGTCGCCACCGTGTCCGCGCTCGTCTACCCGTTCCTCGGGGAGTAGGGGCGCCATTCCGGTATCATGCGCGGTCATGGAGCACCCCATGCGTCATCGAGTGATGTGCAACCTGGCCGCGGCGGCCTCGGCCCTGGTGATCGCCGCGTGCACGGCCCCCGGGCCGCCGCCCACCAGCGCGCCGGCGCCCGCCCGGGAGGCGCGTGTGCTGTCGGACCCGGCACCAGATACGGACGGTGTGCTGCGGGTGCTCGTGCTGCACGACATGGAGGGCCTCGCCGGGCAGGACGACGCGCGGATGTTCCGGTTCAGCCACCCGGAGCACTACGCGCGGGGACGGGCACTGCTGACGGCTGACGTGAACGCCGTCATCGCCGGACTCTTCGACGGCGGCGCCGGCGACGTCCACGTGGTCGACGGCCACGGCAGCGGCAACGCCGATCCGGACCTGCTGCTCGACCAGCTCGATGCGCGCGCCACGCTGGTCACGCGCGACGAGGCCTTCCGCCAGTACGTCGATCTCGTCGAGCCCGGCGTCTACGATGCGGTCGCCGTCGTCGGCATGCATGCGAAGACGGGCAGTGGCGGGTTCGCGTCGCACACGTTCACGCTCGGCATGGACATCATCATGAACGGGATGTCGATCACCGAGACCGAACTCGTCGCCTATTCATTCGGACGCGCCGGCGTTCCCGTGATCTTCGCGTCCGGGGACGACCGCCTCGAGGCGGACCTCGAGACGATGCCGTGGCTCGAGTACGTCGTGACGAAGCGGGCGACGAGCGCGTCGACCGTGGAGCTGATCCCGGTCGACGAGGTGCGCGCGGCGTTGCGGAGCGGCGCACAACGCGCCATGGAACGGCGGGGCGAGATGCGGGCAATGACCCTGTCCACGCCGGTGACGGCGGCGCTTCGCGCGGTGCCGCCGGCGAGGCTGTCCATGCTGCGCGGCGTGCCTGGGATCGATTATGGCGACGATCGCGTGACGTTCACGGCGCCCGATTTCGAGGCGGCCTATGACGGGGTCATCGTGCTCATCGGCGTCGCGCGGCTCGGCTACGCGAGCGTGCTCGACGAAACGATCCGCGCACGCGAGGACGGACAGGCGATCTTCGACCTCAACGCGGACCGCTTGTTCGATCGCTGGCTGGACGTGGAGTCGGGTCGCTGGACCGCGCCGGCCCCGTTGCCGCCGGCCCCGCGCAAGCACCACGGCGCCCGGTAGGATCCCGGGACACCGCGGCAGCCGCGCGTCAGCCGGTTCCGGGCGCGGCCGAGCAGGTAGCCGTTCGCGCCGTGGATGAGGCTGAGCGCCCTCCTCGGCGTGGTCGCGCGGATCCTGGGCCTCACGGTGCCTTCGGGCTAGCCCCCAGGCACTCCGGCACCCTCGGCACTTCGGCACTTCGGCACCCCGGCACTCCCGGCACCCCCCGCTATCTCACATGCCGCCCGCCATCCACCCGGATCGTCTCGCCCGTCACGAAATCGCTCTCGACGAGGAACCGGACCGCCTTCGCGATCTCCGCCTCGCCGCCCCAGCGCCCGAGCGGCGTCGCGCGGACGACGGCCGCGTGCGCCTCGTCCGTCATGCCGGGCGGCGGGACGATGGGGCCGGGGGCGACGGCGTTGACGAGGATCTGATCCGGCGCGAGCTCGAGCGCCAGGGCCTCGGTGAGCGCGATCACACCGGCCTTGGCCACGTAGTACGGGAGGTACCCCGTGTAGCGCGGGCGGCCGCTCGCGGCGATCCAGTCGGCGAAGTTGATGATACGGCCGCCGCCGTGCGCGCGCATGTGGGGCGCGGCCGCCTGCGCGCAGAGCCACGCCGCGCGCAGGTCCACGGCCATCTGACGGTCCCAGTCTTCCACCGTCACCTGGTCGAACGGCTGCTCGCGATAGACCGACGCCATGTGCACGAGCACGTCGAGCCGGCCCAGCGCACGCGCCGTGTCGTCGACGGCCTGGCGGCATCCGGCCGGATCCGAGACGTCCGCCTCGATCGTCACGGCGCGTCGTCCACGGGCGCGCACGGCCGCGGCGGTGGCCTCGGCCTCGGCCGCCGACGTCCGGTAGACCAGCGCGATGTCCGCGCCGCCCTCCGCCAGCGATGTCGCCACGGCTCGGCCAATGCGCGTGCCGCCGGTGATCAGGGCGACGGCGTGTTCGAGCGTCATGGTCCCCGACGGTATCAGGTGTCCGTGCCCAGTTCAAAGCGTACGACGAACGGGGCCGGCACGCCGCGCGCGCCGGCCCCGCTGGGGACCGGTGAGGCAAGGGTGGGCGCTACCGCCCGGTGCCGGGCTCCTCGGCGGCGCGGCTCCGGGTCAACCGCAGGATGTCGTCGGCGCGCACCTCGACGTACTGCTGCGTGGCGCCGAAGCGGACGATGGAGGGCCGGACGCGGACGATGTCGCTGATGCGCCCCCCGGACAACTCGCGCGCCAGCGACACCAGCGCCGCGCGCTGCAGGGCGTTGGCCCGCACGTCCACGGTGATGACGGCGCCGGTGTCGGCCTGGTACGTGGCGAGCCCGGCCGGGACGATGGCCGCGACCGTGAGGCCGTCCAGCGCAACCCCCTCCCAGGCGCCGGAACTGATGCGCCACGCGAACGACACGGGCGGCGGCACGTCGCTGGACGCCAGCAGAAGGCTGGCGGCGGGCCCGGCGGTCTCCGCAGCCGGCGCCGCCTCGGCCGCTCGTGCGAAGGCAACGGTTCCGGCCACGAGGAGCAGAACGGCGGCAACGGTGGATCGGTTGGTCATGGCTTTGGCCTCACCCGGCCTCGATAGTGGACGTTCCAGTACCACGATCGGGGCGATTGCCGGATGAAAGCAATATCTCCGCCAGCGGCGTGTAGCGAAAACCACGGGAAGTACGGCCCGATCTCGTGGCTCCCCGCCCCGAATCGGGCATGATCCGTCCCAAAGATGGGACTGTTCTTGGACGGCCGATATGTCACAATCGTGCCTGCCTCGTGGCTTCCGTCCGACGGTCCCTCGCGCCGCCGCAACTGCTGGCCTTCAGCATTGCTGGCCTGATTTTGACCGGCGCCCTGCTGCTCCTGTTGCCGGGCGCCGCCGCCGATGGGCGCTCGGTGTCGGTGGTGGACGCGCTCTTCACCGCGACGTCCGCGGTCTGCGTTACGGGCCTCGTGACGCTCGACACCCCGTCCCACTTCTCGCTCTTCGGGCAGATCGTCATCCTGCTGCTGGTCCAGGCGGGCGGGCTCGGCTACATGACGGTGACGACGGTGTTTGGCGCGGCGCTCGGGCGGGCCATCACGCTGCAGGAGCGGCTCACGCTGCAGGAGGCCCTGAACGTGCAGGGCCTCGAGGGGCTCGTGAAGTTTGCCGGCACCGTGTTCAAGCTGACGCTCGTCTTCGAAGTCACCGGCGCCGCGTTGCTCGCGTGGGCCTGGTGGGCCGACCTCGGACCGTCGCAGGCGCTGTGGTTCGGCCTCTTCCACTCCGTCTCCGCCTTCAACAACGCGGGCTTCGCGCTCTTCAGCGACAGCCTGATCCAGTCGGCCACGAGCGTGCCGGTGATGCTCGTCACCTCCGGGCTCTTCATCGCGGGCGGGCTCGGCTTCTTCGTCCTGACGGAGCTCATCCACCTGCGCCGGCGCGACGTGCGCCTCTCGATGCACACGCGCATGGTGCTCGTCGTCTCTGGTGCGTTGCTGGCCGTGGGCACGGCCGCGCTCCTTGGCCTCGAGTGGTCGAACCCGCGTACGCTCGGCGGGCTCGACCCCGCCGACCGCGTGCTGGCCGCGTTCTTCCAGTCGGCCACCGCGCGCACGGCGGGCTTCAACTCCATCGACATCGGCGCGATGACGCCGCCGGCCCTGTTCCTTCTGATGGTGCTCATGTTCATCGGCGCCTCGCCGGGCGGCACGGGCGGCGGCGTGAAGACGACGACGTTCTCGATCACCGTCGCGGCGCTCTGGGCCACCGTGCGCGGCGATGCCGAGCCGGTCGTCTTCGGCCGGCGCCTCTCCGCGCAGCTGGTCGCCAAGGCCTTCTTCATCTCGCTGATTTCGTTTCTCGCCCTGAACCTGGTGGCCGGCGCGCTGCTGGTCACCGAGGGCCGCGATCTGATGCCGACGCTCTTCGAGACCTCGTCGGCCTTCGGCACCGTGGGGTTGTCGATGGGCGAGGCCGGCCAGCCGGTGAGCCTCGTCGCGTTCTTCTCGACGCCGGGCAAGTTCCTGGTGATGCTGATGATGTTTGCGGGCCGCATCGGCCCGCTCACGCTGGCGTTCGCGGTCGCGCGCCGCGCCGGCGTGCAGCCCCGGGTGCGCTACCCCGAGGGCAAGCTGCTGATTGGATGACGCAACACGGACCGGACGAGACGGACGTACAAACACGAAGGTCACGAAGGCCACGAAGATCCGGCAAAGTTGTAGGTTCACAGTTCAGGTCATTTCCCTACCGCGTGCGGGACGAATCCGAGCCTCGTTGGTGGATGCGAGGGAAACGGACCTTGATCATTCCTCTTCGTGGCCTTCGTGTTCTTCGTGTTTGTACGTAACGGCGCAATCGGGGTGACCACATGGCGAGACGCAGTTTTGCGGTGATTGGGCTGGGGCGGTTCGGGTCGGCCATGGCGACGACCCTGGCCGGCCTCGGCCACGACGTGATCGGGATCGACGGAGACGAGGATCGCGTGCGCGCCCTCGCCGACGTGATCTCGCTGGCCCTCCAGCTCGATGCGACGGACGAGAAGTCGATCCGCGCCGCCGGCATCCAGGACGTGGACGTCGCCGTCGTCTCGATCGGCGAGAACATCGAGGCCTCGCTGCTCGTCGTCACCCTGCTGCGCGAGCTGAACGTGAAGAAGGTCGTCGCCAAGGCGGTGACGCCGCTGCACGGCCGGATCCTCGAGAAGCTCGGCGTGGAGCGGGTCGTGTTCCCCGAGCGCGAAATGGCGATCCGCGTGGCCAACAGCCTGGCCGGCCCGAACGTCCTCGATTACTTCGAACTCTCCAGCGAGTTCTCCATCGTCGAGATCCCGGCGCCGGCGGAGTTCGTCGGACGGTCGCTCCGCGACATCGGCCTGCGCGCCCGCTTCGGGCTGACCACGATCGCGATCAAGCGCACGTCACGCACCGACGGCGACATCACGCAGGTCTCGCCGGGGCCGGATGATGTGATCCAGGCGGGTGATGTGCTGGCGCTCATCGGGAGCAACGAGCGGCTGGGACAGCTCGAACGGCTGTTGAAGCAGGCGAAGAAGTAGCCCGGCGTCTGGTAGGATGGAGGGTCGCATGAAGCTCTCGGTCCTCATGCCCGCGTACAACGAGCGGGCCACCATTCGTGAGATCGTCGGCCGCGTCCTCGCGGTCGATCTGGGTTCGCTCGAACGCGAAATCGTCATCGTCGACGACGGGTCGAAGGACGGCACGCGCGACATCCTGGCCGAGATGGATGGACAGGACGGCGTGCGCGTGTTCCTGCAGGAGCGCAACCAGGGGAAGGGCGCGGCGATCGCGCGTGCGATCAAGGAGTCCACGGGCGACATCCTGATCGTGCAGGACGCCGACCTCGAATACAACCCGCAGGACTACACCGATCTGCTCGCGCCGATCCTCGACGGCCGCGCCGAGGTCGTGTACGGGTCGCGCTTCCTCGGCCATCCGCGCGGCCACCGCGTGCTGTACTTCTGGCACTCGGTCGGCAACAAGGTGCTCACGCTGCTGTCGAACGCGTTCACCGACCTGAACCTGACCGACATGGAGACCTGCTACAAGGTGTTCGTGCGGCGGGTCGCCGACCGGCTGGACCTGCAGTCGCGCGATTTCGGCATGGAGCCGGAGATCACCTGCAAGGTGGCGCGGATGCGCGTGAAGATCTACGAGGTGCCCATCTCGTACAACGGCCGCACCTACGAGGAAGGCAAGAAGATCGGCCTCAAGGACGCGTTCAGGGCCGTGTGGACGATCCTCAAGTTCTGGCGCTGGTCGCCCGCCTCCCGCCCCTGAGATCCGGCGCAGGCCGCCCGGCCGCCCCACTAGTGGAGTATTGTTGACGATTCACTACCGGGCCGCCCGTCGGGCGGCCCGCGGAATCGCGATTGAGCAGAGGCGCGGGTAGTACCTCTTCAGTCGAGACACCCCACTAGAACGTCAGCGTCAGCCCGACATTCCACATCGAGCCCTCGTGGTGGAGCTTGAGCCGTTCCTGGAGGCCGATGGTGCCGGGGAGCGGGAGCGCGCCCGGTGCGCTCGGCGTGTCGGCGGCGGGCTCGCCGTAGCGGAGGAAGGTGTAGCGGTAGTCGCCGTGGAGCGACACGCGGCGTGAGAGCTGCAGTTCGCCGCCCACGCCCGCATGGACGCCCATCCGGCGCGTGGTCTCCGACGCCAGCACGCTGTCATCGGCATCGAGCTGCTCGGTGCGCACGCTGTACCAGCCGACACCGCCGAGCAGGTAGGGCGAGAGCCGCGTCTGGGTGAGGAAGAGCAGCGCGGAGGCCTGCAGCGGGAACTCGCGCAGTCGTTCGCGGCGTGCCTCGTCGAGCGTCGAGCGGTAGTCGAGCGACAGCTCGAGCCCGACGCGCGGCGAGGTCCGGAGGCGCACGACGCCGCCGGTCAGGCGGGCAGCATCGGCACCCTCCGGGTCTGCCTCGCTGCGCACCAGGGTGGTCCGCGCCCCGACGCCCAGGCCCTGGGCACTGGCCTCGGTGATTGCCACGGCCAGGAGCGCGACAGCGACGAACAGCACGTGAGATCTCACGAGGCAGTTATCGTCACTTCCCGGACAAGGGGACAGTCCCCCTGTCCCGGAAGGAGATGGGGACGGTCCCCCGTGCGGTCTAGGCGAGCACCTTGATCACGACGCGGCGGTTCTGCGCCCGGCCTTCGCGCGTGTTGTTCGGCCCGAGCGGACGGTCCTCGCCGTAGCTGATCACGTTGATCTTGTGCAGCGGCACCTGGTGCTTCTCGTAGAGGTAGCGCTTCACGGCCTCGGCACGCTGGAGGCCGAGCTGCTCGTTGTAGCGCGCGTCGCCGACCGAGTCGGTGTGGCCCTCGATCTCGATCCACACGTTCTTCGGATCCGCCTTCAGGTTGGCGACCATCTCGTCGATGGCGGCCATCGCATCCTCCGGCACCGCGACGGCGCCGAACCCGAAGCGGCCCTGATCCTCGCTCAGCACGACCTCGAACAGGAGCTTGCGCTGCGCCGCCTCGATGGCCTCGGCGCGCGCCGACGCCTGCTCGCCCACTTCACCGGCCGCCCGGCGCGCCTCTTCGGCGGTCTGCTGCGCGCCGCGCGCCGCAGCCTGCGCGCGGGCATCGACGTCGGTGATCTGCGCTTCGTTCCTGCGCACGCGCTCCTGCGTGTCCTCGAGCGAGCTGCCGAGGCTGGTCACCTTCTCGTTGACCTGTCCGACTTCCGTCTGCACGAACTTCTTCGTCGCGCACGCCGGCGCCACCGCCAGGGTGAGGGCCGACAGGCTCAGAACCAATACTGACTTCCGCATGATCTCCTCCACAAAAAGGGCTTCCGCCCACCGTTCACCGTGCACCGTGCACCGTGCACCATTCACCGTTCACGTCTGACATATCCTCCACGCGCGCGCACCTCGTGGCGCGGACGGGACACGCGCACCTCGATCGGGTGCCACCCCTCGCCGGGTCCCGGCTCGAAGGCAATCAGGTACTGCTGCCGCAGTTCGTCCAGCACGTCGCGCGACACCTGGCTCGTCTCCGCCGGCGTCGTCGCGTAGTGCATCGCGCCCCCGGTCCACCGCGCCAGATCATCGATGGTGCCGATGTCGGGCGAGACCTCGGGCCATGGCCGGCCGCCATGGCCGGGCCGGTCGATCGGGAGCACGACGGCAATCACGTAGACCGGCACGTCAATCACGCTCGCGGCCCCCGAGACTTCCGCCGGCGTGAGCCGGCTCGCCGTGTCGATGCCGTCGGTCAGCACCACCAGCGCACGACGATGACGGGCGCGGTCGGCGACGAGGACGGCGGCCTCGGCCACCGCATCGTGCAAGGAGGTGGCCCCGTACGGATCGACCTCCCCCAGCGCACCTTGAAGGGCACGCGTATCGACCGTAAACGGGGCCACCACTTGCAACCGGCTGTCGAACGACAACAGCGCGGCTTCGTCGCGACCCGGCTCCAGCCACGAGAGCAGGTGATGGGCCGCAAATCGGGCGGCGGTCAGGCGCTCGGCGAGGCGCATGCTGCCGCTGATGTCGAAGAGGATGGCGAGGCTCAGTTCGGCGCGGTCGACCCGGAACTCCGTGATGGGCCGGGCGAGGCCCCGATCGAGCACCTCGAAATCGGCGGCCGTCAGGCCACGAACGAGGCGTCCCCGCTGGTCGCGCACGGTGGCGTGCACCGTGACCAGGTCCACGCCCGCCCGGAACACCGGCGGGTCGACGGCCTGTTCCTGGGCGCCGGCGGCCGGTACGGCCAGAATGGCCACGAGGTACGCGGGGAGCAACCACCTCACGGTTCTGCCTGTTATCAACCTGCATGCCAAAGACATAACCTCTGTGTTTACAGTTACTTGAATGAGTCCAGCCCCGGCGAGGCCGTGAGGAGGGTGTGTAAGAACTGCATCGATCGCAGCCCTGGTGGGAAACTTTGAACTTTGAACTTTGAACTTTGAACTGACAAGATCAGCCGTCATGGCCTCGTCTTCCGCGCCCATCCGTACGGCCCGCCGGGTCGACCGCTTTACCTACGCCATCCGCCAGGTGGTGGCCGAGGCCCGCAAGGTCGAGCAGGCCGGGACCAAAGTGCGCTATCTGAACATCGGCGACCCGAACGCCTTCGGGTTCCTGACGCCGCCGCACCTCATCGAGGCCGTCGAGCGGGCGATGCGCGATGGGCACAACGGCTACGCGCCGTCCCCAGGCATTCCGGCGGCGCGCGAGGCCGCCGCCGCCGACTTCACGGCGCGGGGGGTGCCGCTCGACGCCGATCGCGTCCTCATCACCTCGGGCACGTCCGAAGGCATCGAGCTCGCGCTGACGGCCATCGTGGACGAGGGCGAAGAGGTGCTCGTCCCCTCGCCCACCTATCCGCTTTACACCGCGGTGCTCGCCAAGATCGGCGCCGAGCCGGTGTACTACCGCACGGACCCGGACAACGGCTGGCTGCCGGATCTGGATCACCTGCGCGGGCTGATCACGGCGAAGACGCGCGCCCTGGTCGTCATCGACCCGAACAACCCGACCGGCGCCATCTACCCCGAGTCGATGCGGCGCGCGCTGATCGAACTCGCCGAATCGCACGGGCTCGTGATCCTCGCCGACGAAGTGTACGGAGATCTCGGCTTCGAGGGGCCCGTGCCCGCGATGGCCGCACTCGCGCCCGACGCCGCCATCATTTCCTACTCGAGCCTGTCGAAGGCGTACCTGGCGCCAGGCTGGCGCGCGGGCTGGATGGGCATCGGCCGCACGCCGCGCCTGGACGCGGCGCTGGCCGCGATCAAGAAGCTCGCGGACGGGCGGCTGTGCAGCCCCGCGCCCATGCAGTACGCGGTGACGGCGGCGCTCACCGGCGACCGCTCGCATCAGGCCACGTTCCGCCGCGCGCTGGCGGAGCGCGCCGCGCTCACGACGGCGCGCTTCAACGAGATGCCCGGCATGTCGGTCGTGGCCCCGCGCGCGGCCTTCTATGCGATGCCGCGCGTCACGCTTCCGCCGGGGCGCACCGACGTGGACTTCGTGCTCGGGCTGCTGCGCGCCACCGGCGTGCTCTGCGTCTACGGCTCGGGGTTCGGCCTCCCGGCCGAGGGTGGCTACTTCCGCGTCGTATTCCTCGCCTCGCTGCCGGAGCTGGAGTCGATCTACAAGGACGTGGCGGGATACGCCGCCGAGTTCGCCTCGTCCAACGAATAATCCGCAGATGACGCAGATGTCGCAGATTGCTCACCGCCGGGTCCGTCGGCGGCGCGGACGCGCCGCGTTCGAGTGATGCGACCCGGGGCGATGAGAGGGCCCTTGCAGGGACTTGCCTCTCT
>JAUXWO010000091.1 GCA_030680175.1 Vicinamibacterales bacterium | reverse complement strand
CGCCCGGAGTGCCCGGAGTGCCCGGAGTGCCCGGAGTGCCCGGAGTGCCCGGAGTGCCCGGAGTGCCCGGGGTGCCCGGAGTGCCCGGAGTGCCCGGGGTGCCCGGAGTGCCCGGAGTGCCCGGAGTGCTCGGGAGTGCCTGGAGTGCCTGGAGTGCCTGGGTGCCTGAGTGCCGAGTTGCGAATCGCGAACAGCGAACGGCGAACAGCAAACGGCGAACAGCGAATGGCGAACCGCGAACAGCGAATAGCGAACAGCGAATGGCGAACCGCGAAATGCCGTCCTGGAGGGAATCGTGAGATCGATCGTGTTGCTGATGGCGTTTGTCGTGCTGGCCGGGTCCGTCGAGGCGCAGGAGGCGCGTCGCCGGTGGGAGATGGAGCGCCAGATCCGTCTCGACAAGTTCGAGCAGATCCTGCCGAAGGCCATGCGCGAGAACGATATCGATATGTGGATCGTGGCGGTGAAGGAAAACCACATCGATCCGCTGTGGCGCGATCTCGGCCGCGGATACGTGACCGGAATCGGGTACTACGTGTTCACCGACCGCGGCTCCGGCCGCATCGAGCGTCTGGCTCTTGGGCCAAGCGGGTACCTGCTCGCCGAGTCCGGCGCCTACGACCGACTCGCGCCCGCGTCGATGCTCGCCGAGCTCGTGCGCGAGCGTGACCCGAAGCGGATCGGCGTCAACATGTCCGACGAGATCGGCCCCGCCGACGGCCTGTCCTACACGATGTATCACCACCTGCAGAAGACGCTCGGCGAGCCATATGCCTCGCGGCTCGTCAGCGCCGAGCGGCTCGTCTCGGACTTCCGCTCGCGGCGGGTCGCGTCCGAGATCGTGGCGTTCGGCGAAGCGGCCGGCATCGCCATCCAGCTCGCCGAGCGGGCCCTGTCGAACGAAGTGATCACCGTCGGCAAGACGACGCTCGAGGACGTGGCGTGGTGGATGCAGGACCGGCTCCTCGAACGCGCGCTCGGGTCCGAGTTCGACATGCCCTCGGTCTACGTCACGGGCCCGGAGGGGATCGTCGCCACCTCGTCGAACCGCCTCATCCAGCCGGGTGACGTGATGATGATCGACTGGGGCGTGCAGCTGATGAACTTCGGCACCGACATCAAGCGCGTGGCCTACGTGCTCCGTCCGGGAGAACTCACCCCGCCGCGCAGCATCCAGGAGGCGTTCGACAAGGCCGTCGCCGTGCGTGCCGCCATCAAGCCCGCGCTCCAGCCCGGCCGCACCGCGAAGGAGACGATGGCCGCGATGGACGAGGCCCTGCGCGCGGCCGGCTATGGGGTGATCGAATTCAACCGGCCGAACGCCGACGACAAGACGGACGTCGCGTACGGCTTCCACCCGGTCGGCAACACGGGCCACGGGCTCGGCGCCTCGATGACGACATGGCAGCCGTTCCAGAGCACGCTGACGCTCCGGCGCGGGCAGATGTTCGCGTTCGAGTACTTCGCCTACTCACCCATCGAAGAGTGGGGCGGCAGGAAGCTGCGCGTGCCCATCGAAGACGATGCGATCCTGATGGAGGACGGCGTCCAGTTCCTCCACCCGGCGAACCACCGGCTGCTCGTGATCAAGTAGGTGCACAAGGTGCACAGGGTGCCCAGAGTGCCCGAGGTGCACAAGGTGCACAAGGTGCACAAGGTGCCCAGGGTGCACAAGGTGCCCAGGGTGCACAAGGTGCCCAGGGTGCACAAGGTGCACAAGGTGCACAAGGTGCACAGAGTGCCCAGGGTGCACGGAGTGCCCAGGGTGCACTGAGACGATGCGTGTTCGCTTCGGCGTCTTCACGTTCGACACCGACACCGGCGATCTGAGCCGGGAGGGCGTTCGTGTGCGGCTCGAGCCGCAGCCGGGGAAGGCGCTGGCGCGGCTCGTCGAACAGGCCGGGGATGTCGTGTCGCGCGACGAGCTGCGCGCCCTGCTATGGGGCGGCGATACCCACGTCGATTTCGATCGCGGGCTGGCGTACTGCGTCGGCCAGATCCGCGCCGCGCTCGGTGACAGCGCCGACCATCCACGGTTCATCCAGACCCTGCCGCGCCGCGGCTTCCGCTTCATCGCCCCCGTCGAACGCGTCGTGGTGCCTGGAGACGGCAAGGCGGCGGACGCGGTGTCCCGGACGCCACCCGCCTCGCACGCCACGTTCTCCGCCGCGGATCCCGCCCGCCCCGGCACCCGCGCATCAGCCCTGGCCATCATCTCGCTGCTGCTGCTGGTCGGTGCCGCCGTGTGGGCCGCCTGGCCGGCCGCCGCTCCGCGGGATCTCGTCGCCGTGGCCGTCTTCGACAACGAGACCGGCGACCCTGCGTACGACGGTCTGACCGCCGCCGTCGCCGATGCCATCGTGTTGCGGCTGACACCGCTTGCGCCCGACCGGGTGGCGGTCATCGGCAACAGCGCCGTACTCCGGCAGCCGCGCGCGTTTCGCGATCCCGCGGCCATCCAGCGCGCGACCGGCGCCGGGTACCTGATCTTCGGCCAACTCCAGCGCGAGGCGCGCAGGTTGCGTCTCGTCACCCACCTCATCCGGCTCGACGACGACACACATCTGTGGGTGACGCGCATCGTGCGGCCCGAGGCGGCGGCCGGGGAGTTCGAGGCGCGCATGGTCGACCGCGTGGCCGAGGCGGTGACGTGGCACCTGCTCGACCGCCGGCCTGACGCCCCTCGTTCAACGCCGGAAGATGCTGAACCGGAAGCGCTTCCTCCCTCACCGTAACCAAGTCTCCGCGCCGGCGCTCCTCGCTGGCGTTGTCCGCCCGGCGCTGGCATAAACGCCCGTGCGAGGCTGGCACGTGACCCGCGGGTCCGTGCGCCGTCGTGCCCATCGGGCGTCCAGTGGAGGGTATCGACTGAAGAGGTACTACCAGCGCCTCTGCTCAGCCGCGATCCTGCGGGCCGCCCAACGGGCGGCCCGGTAGCAAATCGTCAACGACACCCCATTAGGTCACAGGGAGCTGAGCATGCTGCAGGCAGGACTGAACCGTCGGTCGTTTCTTTCGTGGGTCCCGGCACTGGCCGGTGCGGGGTTGATCTCGACGCGCGCGCACGCGGCGGCCGCACAGGCGGCGCCCGGTGGCGGGCTTCCCGATGTGTTCCCGCGTCTGGACCCGCAGGTGGTGCGGGCGTTCGTCGGCGTGTGCCACTCGAATCTCGACGAGGCGCGGCGGCTCGTCGAACGCCAGCCGTCGCTGGCGCGCGCCTCCTGGGACTGGGGCTTCGGCGACTGGGAGACGGGGCTCGGGGCGGCCGCCCACGTCGGACGCCGTGAGATCGCGCAGCTCGTCCTGGCGCACGGCGCGCGGCCGACGATCTTCTCGGCGGCGATGCTGGGCCAGCTGGATGTCGTCCGCGCGTTCGTCGCGGCGAATCCCGGCATCCAGGGGACGCTCGGACCGCACGCCATCACGCTGCTGGCGCACGCCCGCGCGGGCGGCCCCGACGCCGCGGCGGTCGTCGCGTACCTCGAGGGCGCCGGCGGCGCCGACGTGCGGCCGGCGACGCAGCCACTCGCACCGGCCGACCGCGACGCCATCGTCGGCCGCTACACCTTCGGGCCGGGTCCGCGCGAGTACTTCAACGTGAACGTCCGCAACGACCGGCCCGAGATCGAGCGTCCCGAGAGCACCCGCGGATTCCTGTTTCACACGGGCGATCTCGTCTTCTTCCCGTCGGGCGTCCCGAGCGTCAAGATCGCGTTTGCCCGTGAAGGTGCGCGGGTCACCCGTCTGACCATCGCCGATCCCGACGTGTTCGTGACGGCCACGCGCGAGCCGTAGCGCCACGCCGGAGGGCGCTTGCGTTCCGCGCACGGATCTGGTGATCTTCCGCGCATGCGCCTACGAATCCGCTCGCTCGTCCTGCCGGCGTCGCTGACGCTGGGGCTCGTCACCGCCACGGCCTGCGCGCCGGCATCGCCGACGGTCAACGACGAGGGGGTGTCGTCCGCGCGGCTGCAGCGCCTGTCGTCCGCGATGCAGCGCGCGGTGAACGACGGCGAGCTGGCCGGCCTCGTGACGCTCGTGGCACACCGCGGGCGCATTGCCCACCACGAGGCGTTCGGCCACCTCGATCGCGAGGCGGGCGTCGCGATGGGCCGCGACGCCATCTTTCGCATCGCGTCGATGACCAAGCCGGTCACGAGCGTCGCCGCGATGATGCTGATGGAGGAAGGCCGGCTGCTGCTGAACGATCCGGTCCGCAAGTTCCTGCCGGCCTTCGAGCAGACGACGGTGATGGGCGCGACGCCGGGGGACCGGGTGGCGGCGCGCCGTCCCATCACCGTGCGCGACCTGCTGACGCACACGGCCGGCGTCTCGTACGGCACCGGGCCGCTCGAGGCGCTCTACAAACAGCACGATCTCTACTACTGGTACTTCGCCCATCGCGCCGAACCGATCGGCGAGACGATGACGCGGCTCGCGGCGCTGCCGTTTGCGGCGCAGCCGGGCGAGCGGTGGGTGTACGGCTTCGGCACCGACATCCTCGGCGCCGTGGTCGAGCAGGCGTCGGGGCAGACGCTCGACGCGTTCTTCGAGGAGCGCATCTTCGCGCCGCTCGGGATGCGGGACACCTCGTTCTACCTGCCGCCGGAGAAGCGGTCGCGTCTGGCGGCGGTGTACTCCTCCGACGCGGACGGTCTGACGCGTGCCCCAGAGGCGTGGATTGGCCAGGGCGACTACGTCGAGGGGCCGCGGCAGTCCTTCTCGGGCGGCGCGGGGCTGCTGTCGACGGCGGGCGACTACGCGCGCTTCCTGCAGATGCTGCTCAACGGCGGCGAGCTGGAGGGGGCGCGGCTGCTCAGCCCGACGACCGTGGCCCTGATGACGTCGGATCACGTCGGGACGCTGTACGACACGAGCGGGGGCCTCGGCTTCGGCCTCGGGTTCGAGACGGTCGAACACGTCGGCCGCGCGGGCCGTCCCTCGTCGGCGGGCGAGTACAGCTGGGCGGGCGCCTACTTCACGGAGTTCTGGGTGGACCCGGCACACGAGGTCGTCGCGGTGTTCATGGCGCAGTTGCTCCCCGCGCGCAGCGTCCCCGTGCGCGACCGCTTCCGCGCCCTCGTGTACCAGGCGATCGTGGAGTGACCTCCAGAAGGGGTCTGGCACCGTGACATCGAAACCCCGGCAGTTTCTGCACCCTCGTGGAGTGCAGAAACTACTGCGTTTTCGATGTCACGGTGCCAGAC
>JAUXWO010000086.1 GCA_030680175.1 Vicinamibacterales bacterium | reverse complement strand
CCCGGGTGCTGCCGCTCAAGCGCCGTCAGGAGTCCGCGATTCCCCTCGAAGACGACCGGCCGGCAGCCACGGGGACGTTCGGCTCGTTCTGAGCACGGCACGCACCTTCACCGACGGGGGGCATCGCGCACGGCGCGATGCCCCTTGTTGCGTGTACGGAGCACGGGGGACCGGCAACGGGCCGCCCCCACCTCGGCGCGTGTCCCGCGGTCCTCCCCCACCGTGAGTGATCCATCTCGCCTGTTCTCCGGCTGTGGCCAGCGCCACCGGCGCCGATTGCTTCCATGCGGATCTGCTGGCGGCGCTCTCGCATCACCGCGTCGAACGTGCGCCAGCCACAACAGAGGTGGAGTATGCGAGGGCGATGTGTATGGATCGTGGCGGCCGGAGTGGTCGCGCTGTGGCCGGGGCCACTCGTGAGCGTCGCCGCGCAGACCCCGGCGCCGCCGCAGGCCGAGTCGACCGCCAGCGCGGGCGGCGCATCGCCGGCGGCCGCCCTGCCGCGGGTGCAGTTCGGCCTGCAGTACCGAGGCCGCGTCGAGGGCACCAGGGGCCTCGGCATCATTGCCGGCCGGGATGACGAGTACTACCTGAATCGGGTGCGCCTGGACGTGACGATGCACGCGGCCCGATGGCTGCGCGTCGTCGCGCAGGCGCAGGACGCCAAAGTGGCGGCGTACTCGGGCGGCCCCGCGCCTGGCGCGCTGTCCAACCGCCTCGACCTGCGACAGGGCTACATCGAGGCCGGTCACGCCGGCGTGCTCGTCCGCGCCGGCCGGCAGGAGCTGAGTTTCGGTGAGCAGCGGCTGATCGGCGGGTTCGACTGGGGCAATACCGCGCGGTCATTCGACGCCCTGCGCGTGTCCTACCAGCGCCCGGGCGTGCGTGCGGACGCCTTCGCGGCCAGCGTGGTCGTCGTGGACCCGGAGCGCCTGGACCGCCGCCGGCGCGACGAGCGGCTGTGGGGCGCGTACGTGTCGTTCGATCGGGTCCTGCCCGGCGGCGTGCTCGAGCCCTACGTCTTCGTGAAGCAGGCGGACCGCGCGGTCAGCGAGTCCGGCGTGGCCGGCCGCGGGGACGTCACGACGGGCGGCCTTCGCGCGACGGGGACCCTGCCGGGCGGATTCGACTACAGCGGGGACATCGCCTGGCAGCGCGGCTCGCTCGCGACCGACGCCGTATCCGCCGTGGCGATGCACACGCGCCTCGGATGGCGTCCGTCAGGGTGGGCGCTCCGGCCGCGCTTCGTCATCGAGGGCAACCACGCGAGCGGTGACGAGCGGCCCGGTGACGGCCGGCGCGGGACCTTCGACCAGCTCTACCCGACCAACCACGCCAAGTACGGCATCGCCGATGCCATCGGGTGGCGCAACATGCGGTCGCTGACCGCCGGCGTCGAACTGACGCCCGCACGCCGGGTGCGCGTCAATGCGGACGCGCATCGCCTGCACCTGGCCACACGCGCGGACGGCCTCTACCTGGCCGGCGGCGCCCGCCGGCTGCACCATCCCGACGCCCGCAGCACGCACGTCGGGACGGAACTCGATCTGCAGGTGACGGTGGCCGCCAGCGCCCGCCTGGCGGTCATGGCGGGGGTGGCGCGCCTGGCGGCCGGGGCCTACCTCGCTGAGGTCGCGCGGGACGGCGTGCTGTGGACACCGCACGTGATGTGGACCGTGAAGTTCTAGTGTCCTGGAACCGTGATTCGTTGCATAAGTCCCGGAGCGCGGCGCCCGGCTGGCAAGGCGCGACGACCGAGAATACTGGGCGTATTTGA
>JAUXWO010000082.1 GCA_030680175.1 Vicinamibacterales bacterium | reverse complement strand
CTGCGCGAGCAGGGGAGCCACCAGGCGCTGCTCGGCGAGCGGGGGATCTACTACCGGCTCGTGCAGTTGCAGTACGGGAACTAGGTGCGGGGTGCCCACAGTGCCCAAGGTGCTCGGGGTGCCCAGGGTGCTCGGGGTGCCCAGGGTGCCCGGGGGTGCCCAGGGTGCTCGGGGTGCCCAAGGTGCTCGGGGTGCCCAAGGTGCTCGGGGTGCCCAAGGTGCCCGGGGTGCCCAAGGTGCCCGGGGTGCCCAAGGTGCCCGGGGTGCCCAAGGTGCTCGGGGTGCCCAAGGTGCCCGGGGTGCCCAAGGTGCCCGGGGTGCCCAAGGTGCCCAAGGTGCCCAAGGTGCCCAAGGTGCCCGGGGTGCCGCAGTGCCGCAGTGCCAGGGATCAGACGCGGAGGTGGGCGCCGGCCGGGGCGTCGAGCAGCGACCGGACCGCGCGCAGCAGCGTGTACGGCGTGAACGGCTTCTGCAGGAAGACCTGTGGCGGCAGTCCGGGTCCCGCCGCGGCGGCCGGCAGCGAGTCGCCGGACATCATCACCGCCGGCAGGCCCGGCCGCTGTTCGAGGATCAGGGCGTAGAGCGCCGTGCCGCTCATGCCGGGCATGCGCACGTCACTCACGAGCAGGTCGAACGGCGTGCCCGCCGTCACATGGGCGAGCGCCGTGGGTCCGTCGTGGGCGGCCGTGACCGCGTAGCCCTGCTGCGCCAGCACCGTGCTCACCAGGTGGCGCACCGCCGCCTCGTCTTCGACGAGGAGGATGCGCTCGGTGCCACCACGCGGCGCATCGGCGGTGGGCGACGAGCGCCGCTCCACGACGTCGGCGGTCCGCGGCAGCCAGATCTGGAAGCGCGTACCGCGGCCGGGGGCGCTCACGCACGTCACGTACCCGCCGCTCTGCATCACGATGCCGTACACCGTGGCCAGCCCGAGGCCGGTGCCGCCGGTGCCCTTCGTCGTGAAGAACGGCTCGAAGATCCGCGTGCGGGTGGCCTCGTCCATGCCCGACCCCGTGTCGGTCACCGATAGCTCCACGTAGTCACCCGGGACGACCTCCTCGTCGGCGCCGGCGCCCGTGTAGGTGAGGTTGCGCGTCTCGAGCCGGACCGTGCCGCCTTCGGGCATCGCATCGCGCGCGTTGATCACGAGGTTCAGGATGACCTGCTCCATCTGCGCGGGGTCGGCGCGCACCATCCCGAGCGAGGGGTCGAGCGCGGTCTCGAGGGCCACATCGCCGCCAAGCGTCCGGCGCAGCAGCGTCTCCATCTGCGTCACGGCATCGTTCAGGAACACCGGCTTGGGTTGCAGCTGCTGCCGGCGGCTGAACGCCAGGAGCTGGCGCGTGAGCTGGGCGGCGCGCTCCGCGGCGGTGCGCAGCTCGCCGAGTTCGCGGGTGGCCTTCGAGTCCCGGGCCACGTGATCGCGCAGGGAGTGCCCGTAGCCGAGGATGACGGTGAGCAGGTTGTTGAAGTCGTGCGCGATGCCGCCGGCCAGCCGTCCCAGGGCCTCCAGCCGCTGGCCTTCGCGCAGGTGCACGTCGCGCTTCTGCAGCGTCTCGGCCATCTCGTTGAAGGCGTTCGCCAGCGTCTGCAACTCCGAGGCGCCGCCGACGTCCCCGGCCCGGGCGTCGAGCCGGCCCGAGGCAAGCGTCGAGGTCGCGGCCACCAGCCGTCCGATGGGGCGGCGGACGAGCAACTCCGCACCGACCCACGCCGCCAGCATCATGCCGGCGCCGAAGAGCACGATCGTCAGCAGGTCCATCCGGAAGCGCGCATCGATGCCCGCCATGAGCGTGGCGCGCGGGATGCGGTAGACGACGAAGAAGATGGGGTCGCTGGCCTCATCGACGATCGTCGACAGGGCGAAGATGTGCGGCCCGTCGCCGCCCTCGAGCTCCGCGACCATCGACTGGCGGGTGCGCATCAGCGACAGCTGCCCGGCGTCGACGCGGAAGCCGAGGCGCCCCTCCGCCTCGCGCGATCGCGCGACCAGCGCCCCCATGCGGTCGAAGATGCTGATCGTCGCGCCCTCGCCGCCCGCGTCCTCGCTGAGCGACGCGCTGAGCCGCCAGACATTCATGTTGGCGAAGAGCACGCCCTCCACGTCCCCCTGGGCGTCGATCAGGGGATGGCCGAAGCCGAGGACGTGGGCGCCGCTGATCTTGCCGGTGTTCAGGTCGCCGACGCCGAAGGCCTTCGTCGTGAGGGGACGCTGGAAGTACGCGCGATCCGCGATGGACAGGTTCGGCGGCCCTTCGAGCGCGTGGCACATGATGAGCCCCGACCGGTCGGCCCATCCAATCTCGGTGTAGATGCCGTCGTAGTCGCGCACGAGGCGGCGGACGGCCGGCACGCAGACGTCCGGGTCCGCGCTGCGCACGGCCGCGTTGCTCGAGAGCGCCACGAGCAGCTGGCGTGCGCCCTCGATCCGCCGCTCCTGGGCGTAGGCCGCCAGGCGCGCCATGTTGAGCGCCTGGTCCTCGAGCGCCGCGCGGTCCTGCCGGTGGCGCGCGAGTCCCTGGGCGAGCAGCAGTCCGATCGGGGGGATCAGCGCGAGCGCCACCAGGCCGATGAGCCGGGCCCTCAGGCTCGTCACGCGCGGGAACGGCATATCGACCTTCATTATCGGCCCGGCGTGGCCGGGACTTGACCGGGCCGGCCCCGATTCAAGCGTCCGGGCGTCGTGATAGCGTGACGGGTCGGGGCGGTGCGGCGGAGGGCCGCCGGACGGCCCTCACGTGAGTCTACGGCAGTTTGTACCAAGGAGGCAGGCATGCGGCGATTTGGAGCACTCGGGCTGGCGGCAGCGCTCGTGGCGGGTCTTGGCATCGTGGCGTCGGCGCAGATGGGCGGCGCGCGCCCGGCCAGCGCTCCAGGCACCGCACAGACCGAGCTCGGCGGTGAGTGGGTGAAGGGCGAGCGCGGGATGTCGTACCAGGGCGGCAAGTGGATCGAGGTGGTCTACAACCGGCCGGTCCTGCGCCAGCGCGAGAACATCTTCGGATCCGGCGCCGAGTACGGCCAGGCGCTGAATGCCGGGGCGCCGCTCTGGCGCGCCGGGGCGAACCAGTCGACGCGGTTCAAGACCGAGGTGGCCCTGAACGTCGGCGGCAAGACGCTGCCGGCCGGCGAATACAGCGTGTTCGTGGAGTTGAAGCCCGCGGAGTGGACGCTGATCTTCTCGTCGTGGGACGCGCAGCAGAAGTTCGACAAGGCCGACACCACGGCGCTCTGGGGCGCCTACGGCTACACGCCCGACAAGGACGTACTGCGCGCGACGATGACGGTGACGGAGATTCCGTACTCGGTCGACGAGTTCACGATCAGCTTCATCAACGTGACGAAGTCGGGCGGAGAGCTCGCGATGGTGTGGGACCGCACGCTCGCGACCGTGCCGTTCACGCTGGCCGGGTCCTAGCCGCGCGCGCCGACAGCAGGGGACGGGCGCCCGTGGGCCCCGTCCCCTCGTCGCGTCGCCCCCGTTTCGCACCCGCCTTCGCGCCCCTCGTCCCCGCTGGGTCCTTCGTGATCTAACATTCGGGGATGCGCTTCCCCGCGACCCTCGTGCTCCTGCTCACCCTCGGCCCGGCCGTGACCATCGCGCAGCCGCCCGCGGCTCCCCGCACGCACGCCGAGATCACCAACTTCGAGGAGACGACGTCCTACGCCGACGTCCTCCGCTTCGTGAACGACGTCGTGGAAGCCAGTCCGCTGGCGCGCAGCGAGCGGTTCGGCGCCTCGGAGGAGGACCGGGTCCTGCCGCTGCTGATGCTCTCGGATCCGGGCATCGTAACCCCGGCCGAGGCCCGGAAGCTCGGACGGCCGATCGTCCTCGTGATGGCCAACATCCACGCGGGCGAGGTCGAAGGCAAGGAAGCGGCGTTGATGCTCGCACGCCGCCTGACCACGGGCGACCTCCAGCCGCTGCTGACGCAGGCGGTCGTGTTGATAGCGCCGATCTACAACGCCGACGGCAACGAGCGCGTGAGCCTCGACAACCGGCGGGCGCAGAACGGACCCGTCGGGGGCGTCGGCACGCGCGAGAACGCGAAGGGCCTCGACCTGAACCGCGACTTCATGAAGCTCGACTCGGCCGAGGCCCGGTCGCTCGTCGGCCTCCTCAATCGCTGGGACCCGCATGTCATCGTCGATCTGCATACGACCAACGGCTCCTACCATGCGTATCACCTGACGTACGCGCCGCCGCTCAACCCGAACACCGATCCGCGCCTGACCGCGTTTGCGCGCGAGCGGCTGCTGCCGACCGTGCGCCAGACGACCGAGCAGCGGCACGGCGTGCGCACCTACTACTACGGGAACTTCACGACCGAGGCCGGCACGCCGCACCCTCCATTGGTGGACCCGGCACGCCCCGGTGATGTCGTGTGGCGCACCTTCGATCACCGGCCGCGCTTCGGGACCAACTACGCGGGCCTGCGCAACCGGCTCGCCGTGCTGTCGGAGGCGTACAGCTACGTGGACTTCGCACGGCGCGTGCGGTCGACCGAGGCCTTCGTCGAGGAGGTGCTGCGGTACGTCGCGGCCCACGGCAAGGAGATCCAGACGCTCATCGCGCAGGTGGATCGGGACACCGCCGACGGCGCCCGCGCGGGCACGCACGCGCCCCTGGGCGTGGAGTTCGTGGGCGAGGCGCTCCCCGACCCCGTCGAGATCCTGGTGAGCGACGTGCGGACGACGGTGAACCCGCGGTCAGGTCACGAGATGCGCGAGATGACCGAGCAGGTGTCGCCCGTGCGCATGAAGGACTACGGCCTGTTCGGCGCGGCGCGCACGGTGCCGATGCCGCGCGGCTGGCTCATCCCCGGCCCGAGCGTCGCGAACGGGCGCCTCACGCTCGCGCTCGAGCGGCTGCGTGTGCACGGGGTGGTGATCGAGGAGCTGGCGGCGGACGCGACCGTGGAGGTCGAACGCTTCTTCATCGAAGGGATCACCCGCGCGGAGCGGCCGTTCCAGGGGCGCTACGAGACGCGGTTGCGGGGCCGGATGGACGCCGCCCGCTTCCTCGCGCCGGCCGGTTCCCTCTTCGTTCCCGCCGGGCAGCCGCTCGGCCGCCTGGCCTTCTACCTCCTCGAGGCCGAAAGCGACGACGGGTTCGTCACGTGGAACGTGATCGACGACGGACTGGCGGCGGGGGAAACGTACCCGATCTACCGGGTGACGAACGCCACGCCGCTCAAGCTGAAGTAGCCGGGCCCCGCCCGGCGCCGGCTACTTGATCAGGTAGAACTCCGTCTGCCGTCCGCCGACCCAGTCCCACGTGCCGTCGGGCAGGATGGCCGCGTCCTCTTCAAGCGCGAAGCGCGCGGGCTGGCCGCCCCACTCCTTGACGGGGAAGGTCACGTTCAACTCGATCGAGTGCCACGTGTTCGGGTAGAACGGGTAGTCGCCGCGGATGGGCACGCCGTCCTGGTAGTCGGTCATGCCGATCGGAGGGCCGGCGGCGTGGCCGTGATAGCCGACCGGGTGGCAGTAGATCGAGGGCACGAGGCCCTCCTTCTTCGCGTGTGCCAGCGCATCGGCGAGCGCCTGGTTCCCCGTCCGCCCCACCTTCGCGTACATCATCGTCAGGTCCTGGAGGCGGTTCGCCGCGGCCAGGCCGTCCTTGAGTCCTTGCGGGGCGTCTGTCTCGCCGGCCTTCAGCACGTACGCGTTGTGCTGGGTGTCCGTCGACAGGCCGAGGTAGACGATGCCGAAGTCGGTGTGGAGCATGTCGCCGCGTTCGATGACGCCCTGCAGGGTGGCGGTCTGGCCCTCGCGCCAGATGCTGACCGACGGCTGGAACCACTTGCCGAGGCCCATCTCGACCACGCGCTGGCGCATCCACCACACGACGTCCTGCGTGGTGGTGGTGCCGGGGGTGATGACGGCATTCGAGAACGCCTCGCGGATCACCATGTGGGCCACCTGCATGATGTGGCGGTAGCCGTCGAGCTCCTCGGGGAGCTTGTGTTCGAGCCAGCCCACGGCGAGCGCTTCGGCGGAGCGCACTCGCGCGCCGAGATCCGGTCCGAGCGCCTCCATCAGGCGGCGCTTCTCGTTGGCGGTGATCCCGTCCGCATGGTTCCAGGCCTCCGACTCGTTGATGCCGATGACCTTCGGATTGCGGGCCTCGATGAAGGCCCGGAGACCCTCGTACTGCGCGTCGTTGTGCGTGGGGACGACCGTGAAGAGGCCGTCGTAGTTGAAGCGCCCGATCGAGACCCGCTCGACGGGCCGGCCGCCGCCGGGGTTGTGGAAGACGAGGATGGTGCGGCGGCGCGACGAGTAGGTCGTGAGCGGCGCCATCGACCGGAAGACGGGGTCGTCGTTGTACTCGCGCGACACGATGACCCACAGGTCGATGCCGGTGCGATCCATCAGCATCGGCAGGACGGTGTCGAAGCGCTTCTGAATCCAGCCGCGAACGATCGGGTCCTGCTCGCGGTGCGTGAGGACGTGCTCGGCCGGGTTCGGATACTGGATGGTCTGGGCGGCGGCGGTGGCGCCGAGCAGGGTGACGAGGGCGAGCGTACAAAGGCTGCGCATGGGCGCGAGTGTACGACAGAATGCGCGCGGCCGGGCGGGTCAACCCCGTCGGCTGCACGGGGCGCCCCCCTCGTCGCCGGTCGTCAGCGGCCGGGCGGACGCCTGGGGACCAGGCCGCGCAGGCGGTTCGGGACGTTGCGCTCGATCACCTTCTGTGCCTCCTCGGCGGCGCGGTTGCGGATCGCGCGCGACGCGGCGTCCCCGACATCGATGCGGACCGACAGATGCTCCATCGGCCCGGTGATGATCGCCGGCAGCGTGATGCGGCCGCCCTCCTGCGCATAGCGATAGAAGTCGGTGCCCGCCTCCTTCGAGAGCGCTTCGGAGAGGCGCGCCTGCCCCGTCAGGTCGGTCGTCATGCTGGCGAGGGTGATGGTGCCGGCGCCCGTCAGCTCGACGTCCGTCGACGTCATCGTGAAGTCCGACGTGCGCATCAGGCCGTCGGCGAACGTCAGCGAGGCGCCCAGATGCGAGAACCGCTCGGCCTCGGCGGCCGCGCCGCCCGCCCCCGCGGCCGTGCGCGCGCTGGTCAGGATGCCGCCCCGCCCGGACGTGGCGGTGACGAACGTCCGCACGAGCCCCAGCCCCTCGACGGCGCCGTCGGCGATGTCCACGCGCGCGGTGCCACGCGCCGTGCGCATCGCCTGTGCCATCTCGGCCCCGCTGCCGTTGAGCGCGACTGATCCCTCGAGCGTGCCGCTGATCGTGTCGGGGGACTCGCCAAACGTCATCAGCGCATCCGCGTCGATGCCCCGCACCGTCGCGCGCCACTCGAACTGCGGCGGGACGCTCATGGCGATGGCCATCGTGCCATCGTAGCGTCCGCCGAAGACGCCGAACGTGAGCGGCTCGAGCCTCACGGCGTCGGCGGTGACGAGGGCGGTCGCCGAGACCTCCGAAAGGGCCAGCCCCCCGGTCGTGGCGCGGTCGAGCGCGAGCGTGAACGTGAGGCGCCCGTCGAGGCCCGTGCCCGGGCCGGTCGAGGGTTCGGTGGTGGACGCGAAGTCCGTCATGAACGCGAGCAGCTGGTCGAAGTCCACCTCGCCGGCCACGGCATCGATGCGCCCCTCGAGGGGGCTCAGGGACGTGATCGCGCCGGTCATCTCCACACGGGCGTCATCGGCCACGAGCGAGACGCGGCGCAACTGGACGCCGTGGCCCTGAGGCAGGAGCTCGATGTCGCCGCGAAGCGTCCGGCCGCCGCTCACGACCTCGACGTTCGTGAGCACGATTTCGTCGATCGAGACGATCTCGACGGACGGCGGCTCGGTCGAGGCGACGCCGGGCGTCTCGGGCGGCGCGCTGCCGGCCGAGGCCGCGCCGAGGTCCGGTAGTGGCAATTCGAGGCGGGCGCCGTCGATGCGGATGGCCGCCTGTTCGATGCGCCGCGAGAAAAGGGCGCCGAGGCCGGCGCCCAGATGGAGGCTGCGGAGCTGAATCCGCGCCGGCTGGCCGATCGCCACGTCCGTCAGATCGATCGTGACGCGCGGGTAGACCGACGCCCCGATGCCGCCGATCGAGACCGGCTGGCCGATGGCGTCTGACACCTGGGCCGCGAGCGCGGTCCGCACGGCGTCGCCCGTCAACACCGTCCGGGCCAGCACGACGATCCCGAGTCCACCCACGATGACCAGCGCCACTATCCCGATCGCGACCTTCTTCAGCATGCAGCCTCCACGCGGCAGAGTCTGCGCATCATAACGCCGGGCTGGAGAAGGGGACAGCCCCCTAATTTTCTCCGCGCCCGTGGTTTGCGGGTAGCATCGACGGAAGACCCATGTCCACCCTGATCCGTGCCTTCCTTGTCGTGGCGCTCCTCGGGGCCGCCGCCTGCGTCGCCGCGCAGGAGCCCCGCACCGGCCCGGCCGTAGCCATCCACGATCTGACCGGGGCGCACACCCGCGTCGTCTGGGTGCAGCACGACGGGACGGACGTCTTTGCGGCCGGCCGGCAGCTCGTGCTCATGGGCCTCGATACGGACGATGGGCGCGGCGAGCGCGTGATCCTGGGCGAGCGCGGCAGCTACGTGAAGCCGCATCTCACCCCGCGCGGCGATCGCATCGTCTTCTCCACGCACCCCGAGCTCGGTGATCCGGCCGTCCACGTCATCAACTTCGACGGGACCGGCCTGCGCCAGCTCGAGCCGGGTTTCGCGCTCGATGTGTGGGAGGACCCCGCCGACGGCGGGGCGTGGGTCTACATCGGGACCGGGCACGACGGCTACACCGTGCGGACCATCACGCGCGTGCGCCTCGATGACCCGTCGCGGCGCGAGGCCGTGTGGACCGCGGCGCCGGTCACCATCGATACGTTCCAGGTGTCGCCGGATGGCCGCGCCGCGGGCGCCAACTTCCCCTGGCCGCGTGCCGGTGTGGCGGATCTCGCGGCGGGCACCTGGCGCGAGCTTGGTGACGGCTGCTGGACCGGCTTCCATGACGTGGGGACGCCCCTCTTCTGGATCTTCGACGGCGCGCATCGCAACCTGCTGCTGATCGATACCGCGCGCGACGATCGCCGCTGGACCGTGCCCATCAACACCGCGCCCGGATTCACGAACCCCGAGGTCTACCATCCGCGCTGGACCGCGCACCCGCGGTTCATGACGATGACGGGGCCGTATGACCAGGGGGGCGCGAACCAGGTGCGGAGCGGCGGGGCGCAGTCGGAGGTGTGGATCGGGCGCTTCAGCGCCGACTACACCGCCATCGAGGCCTGGGCACGCGTGACCGCCAACGCCGCCGGCGACTCCTATCCGGATGTGTGGATCGATCGATCGGCGAGCCCGCACCTGCAGCGTGCGAGCGGGCGCGTGGGGCCCGCCGCCGGTGTGGCCGCCATCGACGCGGATCGGCTGGTCGTCGAGGCCCGCCTCGTGACGGCGGGCGACGTGCCGACGCCGGAGTCGATCGCGCCGTATCGAAACGCCCTCGTGGTCCACGTGTACGAGATCCTCAACGTGGTCGAAGGCGCACACGAGGGGCGGCAGATCATCGTCGCGCAGTGGGCGATTCGCGATGCACAGGTGTTGCCCACGGCGGTCAAGCGTCCGGGCGAGACCGTGAGGCTGACCCTCGAGCGCTACGCCGCGCATCCGGAGCTCGAAGGCGAGCGGGTGATCCAGGCGCCGGACGTGCCGGACCTGCCCCTCTACTACGAAGTCGGCTCGTAGCCCACCCGGGCGGCTGATGGTCTTCAGTTCCTATCTCTTCCTCTTCTACTTCCTGCCGGTCGCGCTGCTGCTCTACTACGCCGTGCCGCGCGCCGGGAAGCACCTCGTGCTCACGGGGCTGAGCTACGCCTTCTACGGATGGGCGAACCCGCTGTTCGTGCCGCTGCTGCTCGGGTCCACCGTCGTGGACTACGTGTGCGGGTTCGTGATCGCGGCGGCGCGCGAGCGGGGCGATGCACGCGCGGCGCGGCGCGCGCTCGCGGTGTCGATCAGCTCGAACCTGGGCCTGCTCGGCTTCTTCAAGTACTTCAACTTCGGCGTCGACAACCTGAACGCGTTCGCAATGGCGGCGGGGCTCGACGCCCTGCGCCTCGACCTGGCGTTCACTGTGACGCTGCCGCTCGGCATCAGCTTCTACACGTTCCAGTCGATGAGCTACACGTGGGACATCTACCGCGGCCGCGCCGCGGCGGTGCGCAGCTTCATCGACTTCGCCTGCTACGTGTCGATGTTCCCGCAACTCGTGGCGGGCCCCATCATCCGCTTCTCCGAGGTGGCGGACCAGCTGCGATCGCGGACGCACACCGTCACCAAGTTCGCGCGCGGCGTCGCGTTCTTCTCGGTCGGGCTGACGAAGAAGGTGCTGCTCGCCAACCCCTGCGGCAAGGTCGCGGACCTCGCGTTCGACGCAGGATCGCTCCACGTCATGGACGCGTGGTACGGCGTGACCGCGTACGCCTTCCAGATCTACTTCGACTTCAGCGGCTACTCCGACATGGCGATCGGCCTGGGGTTGATGCTCGGCTTCGTCTTCCCGAAGAACTTCGACTCGCCGTATCGCGCGCAGTCGATCACGGACTTCTGGCGGCGCTGGCACATCTCGCTGTCCACGTGGTTGCGCGACTACCTCTACCTGCCGATCGGCGGCAACCGCAAGGGACCGGGCCGCACCTACGTGAACCTGATGGTCGTGATGCTGCTCGGCGGCCTCTGGCACGGCGCGGCGTGGACGTTCCTTGCCTGGGGGGCGTTGCACGGCGTGCTGCTGGCGGCGGAGCGGATGCAGGGCAAGGCGGCGCCGTGGGGCGGCCTCCCCCCGGCCGCGCGTGTGGGGCTGACGTTCGTGCTGGTGCTCGTGACGTGGGTGTTCTTCCGCGCGCCGGACCTGCCGTCCGCCCTGCGGTACCTCGGCTTCATGACGGGCCTGGGGGAGGTAACGCCAGGCGCGGGCCTCATCGGCGGCCTGATCTATCAGCCCTACTACGTGCTGACGTTCCTGGTGGCGGCGATCGTGGTGTGGGCGTGCCCGCAGACCTGGGACTGGTCGCGCACCCTCACGCCGGTCAAGGCCGCAACCGCGGTCGCGCTCTTCCTGCTCTCGGCCGCGATGCTGACGACGCAGGCCTTCAATCCGTTCATTTATTTCATCTTCTAGGGGGGGAAGGGATGGGGGCTGCGAATTGCGAACAGCGAATAGCGAGTGAACGAATGACGACCAGCGAAGAGCGACTCCCGCGCGAAGAGCAGGCGCGCCGCGAAGTGGGCCACACGGACGTGACGCCCGTCGTCGCGCGTGCGCTGGTCGTGTGCTTTCTGCTGCTGGTCGCGGCGCTGCCGGCGGTCGAGTGGGCCGGCCTGCGTGGGTCGACCGAGCCTGGTCCCTGGTCCCTGCTGGTTCAGGAGACGGTGGAGCCGCAGGGCGCGGTTCCCGGTGGTTCGTGGGCGCGGCTTGTGCAGGCGAACCGCGCCGCGCTCGCGCGTACCGCCGCCTTCGAGACGGCCCTCGAGGACCAGTCGCCGGTCGGGCAGCGGCTGCGGCCGCCGGTCCAGGCGGTGCTGAGCGGGTGGCTGGGGGCCGGCAACGAGCGTGTGTATGTCGGCCGCGACGGCTGGCTGTTCTATCGCCCCGATGTCGAGGCGCTGACCGGTCGCGGGTTCCTCGACCCGGCGCAGCTGGCGCGCCGCGCCGCGGCCGCGCGCGAGTTCGAAGTCGCGCCCGTGCCGGACCCGCGCCCCGCGATCCGCCGCTTCGCCGCGGACCTGGCCGCGCGCGGGATCACGCTCATCCTGATGCCCACCCCCGTGAAGCCGTCGGTGCATCCCGGCGCGTTGGCGTCCATGTCGGCGCGGCCTTCGGCGCCCATCCAGAACGCGTCGTACGAGGCCTTCATCGAGGAGCTCCGCGGGGACGGCCTTGTGGTGTTCGACCCGGCGCCGTCGCTGGCGCTCGCCGCGGCGGCGGGCGTGCCCCAGTATCTGGCGGCCGACACGCACTGGCGCCCGGAGGTGGTGGCGCGCGAAGCGGCCGCACTGGCCGCCTTCATCCGCGCGCACGTCGAACTCGCCCCCGTCCCAGCGTCCGGCTATGCGACGCAGCCACGCGAAGCGCGGCACACCGGCGACACGGCGTCCATGCTCGACCTGCCCGACGGCCAGTCGCTCTACCCCCCCGAGACCGTCGCGCTGCGCTTCGTCACCGGGGCTGACGGTGACCCCTGGCGTCCCTCGCGGGACGCGGACGTGCTCGTGCTCGGCGACAGCTTCAGCAACATCTACTCGCTGGCGGGCATGGGATGGGGCGAGGCCTCGGGCTTCGTCGAACATCTCAGCCTCGCGCTCGATCGCCCGGTCGACCGTCTGGTCCAGAACGATCAAGGCGCGCGCGCCACGCGGGACCTTCTCGCGCGGGAGCTCCGTCTCGATCCCGGCCGCCTCGCGTCCACCCGCGTCGTCGTCTGGCAGTTCGCGACACGCGAGCTGTCGTTCGGCGACTGGGCGGTCGTGCCGCTGCCGTAAACGAGCGCGCGAGTCACCGTTGCGCACCTTCGGTGCCAGACTGCTCGGGCCGTAGCGTCAGGCCGATGAGAAATCGGCGGTCGAACTTGCTGTTGGACCAGACGTTGCCCGAGATGTCGAGGCTGGCCCATCCTGGCAGGCTGATGGCGATCGCGAGATGTACACTCCCTCCGGTCTTCTTCAGCAGTGGGTCGGCGCCGTCTTTGCCGGTGAAGAGTTCGGAAGCGTCCGCAGTTGCCACCCGCGTCACGGCTGCTGTGAGCGCAATCTCCACGCCGCCAGGATTGTCAGCTCCCGGGGAGTCCTTGAACACCGGAAGGATCAGCCGCAGTCCCGCGGAACCCTGATAGAACGGTGTGACCCTGGTCGTGCCATCGACGAGCGTCAACGAGTCCTCGGGAAGCTCGATAAAGCGCAGTCCGATGCGGGCGTCAATGAAGACTCCATGGGCGCCGTCGGTCGCGTACCCGTGCAGGAACGGCGTGAATAGTTTTGTGTGAAAGCCAGCGGCGACGTTGAGTGGTCCGCCGAAGGGGTCGAGGAGTGCCGCCTTGACGGATTCGGCGAGGTCGTTTGCGGCTGGCGCTTCGGCCGCTGTGTCTGTGGGTGCTGTTGCGGCCACAGTGTCGGCGCTGCTGGCCCCGTCGGCTGGCTCCTCACGCTTGTCGAGCACAAGCGTCGAGCGAACATACAGCCGCCAGTTGTTACTGAAGAAGTAGTCAACGGGGCGCGCGGAGACCTCCCGTGTGCCATTGCCAGTCGCGATCGTCGCGGCGGTCAGGAGGCTTGCCGCGCGCTGGCTGGTGGGGCGCACAGACGCCGTAGGTTTCTCGGCCTCCTTCCGCAGGACGCTGTCAAAGCAGGAAAGGCGCGCCTGGATACCCATGTGGGCCTGTTGGATGGCCGAGTCTGAGGGGGCAGTGCTCGCCTTCGCCCCGTCTTCGGCGCGGCGCATCAGGTCGCTCACCGCCGACCGGAGCTGGACCACAGCAGTGCGCCACGCCGCCTCAGTGGCCGCCACCGACACCTCGTAGCCAAGGCGGTGGAGTCTGCCGGCGGCTCCGGAGAGTGCCTCCTTGTCCGCTTCAGTCTCGGTGAGGTTCTTCAGCAGAATCGCCTCTTGCCTCGCGCTCCGCGCGATCTCCCACGGCAGCGTGGGCGACAAAGCGCACCCTGGGGGCGGATCTTCGACCGTTGGCTCGGTTGGAAAACTGAACAGTCTTACTGCTGGCGACTGGGTCGCGGTGCCCGTCTGTGCCGCCGCCGAGGCGGCGAGCAGCACGAGCCCGAGGACCACGTGGATGACGACGGAGGGACGGGCCATGGAGACACTCCTGGGATACGCGCTGACTCGCGTGGGGACGTAGACGGACCCGCCCACCGAGTTCCCATCTGTGACCCCGCATGGCACAGCAGGCGCATACACTGGTCCCCACATGCAGCGTCTCGACGGCCGCCTGATTCTCTCCGCCAGCGATCTCTCCGCGTTTCTTGGCTGCCGCCACCGCACCGGCCTCGACCTGGCGGTAGTCGAGGGGCGGCTCGTCAAACCCCGTCGCACCGACCCGTTCGTGGTCGCGTTGCAGCAGAAGGGCCAGGCGCACGAGCAGCGCTACGTCGACTGGCTCCGCGCACAGGGGCTGCGCGTGCGGGATCTGGGGGACGTCGAGGACCGCGAGGCCCGCTTCGCGCGCACCGAGGAGGCGCTCGCGGAAGGCGCGGATGTGATCGTGCAGGCCGCGCTTCGGCACGACGGCTGGCTCGGGTATGCGGACATCCTGCGCCGCGTCGAGCGGCCCGGCGCGCCGAGCCGCTTCGGGGCGTGGGCGTACGAGGCCTGGGACACCAAGCTCGCGCGCGAGACGCGCGGCGGCACCATCCTTCAGCTCGCGCTCTACTCCGACCTGCTGGGCGCGCTGCAGGGCGTCACCCCCGAGCACTTCCACGTCGTCTCGCCGCAGGACGCCCCGCCGCAGCACGTCGTCCACACCTACCGCGTCGACGAGTACGCCGCCTACTACCGGCGGGTGCGCGCGGAGATGCTCGAGACGGTCACGCACCCGGCCGACGCGGTGCAGGCGGCGTACTACCCCGAGCCCGTCGAGACGTGCGACGTGTGCCACTGGTGGGACCGCTGCAACGCCCGGCGCCGCGCGGACGACCACCTGTCATTCATCGCGAACATTGGCCGGACGCACCGTGTCGAGCTTGTCGCGCAGGACGTGCCCACGCTCACCGCCGCCGCGGCGCTGCCGGTACCGGTGCCGTTCGCGCCCGCGCGCGGCTCCGCCGAGACCTACGGGCGCCTCGCCCATCAGGCCCGCGTGCAGCACCAGCAGCGCACTTCCGGCTCGCCCGTGATCGAACGCCTGCCGGTGCAGGGTGACGAGGACGCTCTTCGCGATGGCCCCGCGGGCCTGCGGCGCCTGCCCGCCCCCTCGCCCGGCGATCTCTTCCTCGACCTCGAAGGCGCTCGGTTCGCGCGCGAGGGAGGACGCGAGTATCTCTTCGGCGTGTGGGGGATGCCAGTCGATGCCGCGACCGGCGCCGCCACCGGCGAGGCGACGTACCGCGCCTGGTGGGCGTTCGACGATGCGAGCGAGAAGGCGGCGTTCGAGGCGGTGATGGACGTCGTGGCGGAGACGCTGGCGGTGCATCCCGAGGCCCACGTCTACCACTTCAATCACTACGAGCCGACGGCGTTCAAACGGTTGATGGGCCGGCACGCGACGCGCGCGGAGGCGATGGACGTCCACCTGCGCAGCGGGCGCTTCGTCGATCTCTACCCCGTGGTCCGCCAGGGGCTGCGCGCCGGGGTCGAGAGCTATTCGATCAAGCAGCTCGAGCAGTACTACGGCTTCGTCCGCGACGTGGACCTGCGGACGGTCAGCGCGCACCTGCAGGCGCTGGAGCTCGCCCTCGAGAGCCAGGCGCCGGGCACGATCACGCCCGAGATGCGCGCGGCGGTCGAGGGCTACAATCGCGACGACTGCCACTCGACCTCGCGGCTGCGCGACTGGCTCGAGGCCGAGCGCGCGGCGATCGAGGCGGAGGGCACGCCCGTGCCGCGGCCGGTGCCGAACGGCGGGGAGGCCTCCGAGAAGATCAGCGTTCTGCAGGAGGAGGTCGAGGCGCTGCGCGCCCGTCTTCTCGAAGGCCTCCCGCCGGAGGCGTCAGACCCCACGCATGCGGGTCACCCGCGGTGGCTGCTCGCGTACCTGATCGACTGGCACCGCCGTGAGGACCGGGCGCAGTGGGCGGACTTCTTCAGGCTTGTGGACCTGCCGGAGGACGAACTGCTCGACGAGTCCCGCGCCGTGGCAGGACTGGCCTTCGTCGAGCGCATCGAGGTCGTCCGCAACGTCCGCACGGGGCACCCGACCGGGTCGGTCATCGACCGATACCATTACCCGCCCCAGGACGTGGATCTCGGGCGCAAGGGCAAGCTCAAGGCACCAGACGGGTCGTCCTTCGGCGAGCTGGTCGCACACGACCGCGAGATGCGGACGCTCGACGTGAAGAAGGGCAGGAAGCTGGTCGATGTGCATCCGTCGGCGGTCTTTGCTGCCGACGTCGTCACCGGGACGATCGTGCAGCAGTCGGTGCTCCGGCTGGCCCGGCGTGTGCTGGAGGGCGACGAGTCGGGCTGTGGGCTCGACCTTCTGCATCGGCGTCCGCCCCGCGTGCGGTCCGGCGCGTTCTCGCCCGAGGGTGGCGAGGATCCGACGGCGTACGCGGTCCGCGTCGTTGCCGACCTCGACCGCACGACACTGGCGATTCAGGGGCCTCCGGGTGCGGGCAAGACGTACGTCGGGGCACAGATGGTGCGTGCGCTGGTGGCGGCCGGCCAGCGCGTGGGCGTCGCGGCGGTCAGCCACAAGGTCATCCTCAACCTGATGGAGGAAGTGGCCTCGCAGGCGGCGAAGGCCGGCGAGACGGTCCGGCTCGGGCGGAAGGTGAACGTCGTCGAGGACGACGGGTCGGGCATCCGCCAGATGGACGACAACGACAATGCGCTGGCCGCGCTCGTCGCAGGCGAGATTGACGTGCTCGGCGGCACCGCGTGGTTGTGGGCGCGCGAGAATGCCGTCGACCAACTGGACGTCCTGTTCGTGGACGAGGCGGGGCAGATGTCGCTGGCCAACACGCTGGGCGTCGCCCAGGCCGCAGGCAGCCTCGTGCTCCTCGGCGATCCCCAGCAGCTCGAGCAGCCGCAGAAGGGATCGCACCCAGACGGTGTGGATGTCTCGGCGCTCCAGCACGTGATCGGCGAGGCGAAGACGATGCCCCCCGAGCGCGGGCTGTTCATGCCCGAGACGTGGCGGCTGGCGCCGGCGGTGTGCGCGTTCACGTCGGAGCTGTTCTACGAGGGGGCGCTGCACCCGCGCCCGGAACTGGCGCGGCAACGGCTGGTCGGGGCCGGCCGGTTCGACGGCGCCGGCCTGCACTGGGTGCCGGTCGACCACGACGGCAACCGCAATGCCTCGACCGAGGAGGTCGACGAGGTCGAGCGGATCATCAACGCCCTGCTGGGGGCGCGTCCGGCGCGCTGGGTCACCGCGGATGGCGTCGAGCGGGACCTCACGCCCGGCGACCTCCGCATCGTCGCGCCGTTCAACGCGCAGGTGAACCGCATCAGTGAGCGGCTCGGCGATCGCGGCGTGCCCGTGGGCACGGTCGATCGGTTCCAGGGGCAGACGGCGGCGGTCGTCATCTACTCGATGGCCACGTCCCGGCCGGAGGACGCGCCGCGCGGGCTGGAGTTCCTGTACAGCCTCAACCGGCTGAACGTGGCGACCTCCCGCGCCCGCTGCGCGGCGATCATCGTCGCGTCGCCGCGCCTGCTGTTCCCGGAGTGCCGCACGCCACGCCAGATGCAGCTGGCCAACGCCCTCTGCCGCTTCAAGGAGATGGCCTGACGAGGCAGGGCCAGTGGCCACCAGGCTGACGCCAGCAGATGGGGCGACCTGTCCTCTTGCTTCAGGGCGTCCAACGGACTGGGCTACGATGGGCACACGCCATCCGTCCACTTTCGGGGAGGGGAGGCCCCGGCCCCGTTCTTGCTAGTTCATGCCGGGTCAGGAGGACGGATGTCAGTCACTCGCAGGTTCATGAGGCACGGTGCGCTCGTCGCGGCGGCTCTTGCCGTGGCGCTCATCGCCGGTCCGCGCGCCAGCGCGCAGCAGGCGGGCATCGACCCGCCGCCCTTCCGGTGGAGCGCCGAGCGCATGGCGGCGATGGCCGCGGCGTTTCGCGACGACCTGGATCACATTCCCGGCGAGGTGCTCGTCAAGTTCCGTCCCGGCATGGGGCCGGCGGCGCAGGCCAGCGCGCTGTCGGTGCTGCGCGGCGACATGCCGGCGAGTGACCAGCACTGGCTGGGCGACCTGCTGCTCGTGCGCGCGCCCGGCGAGCCCGATGTCGAGCAGATGGCCGCGCGACTCGCGGCGCAACCCGAAGTCGAGTACGCGCACCCGAACTACCTGTCGCGCACCCAGCAGGCGGTGACGCCGAACGACCCGTTCTTCAACCAGCAGTGGAACTTCAACGCGATCAACATGCCCCTGGCGTGGGAGATCAACCCCGGCGGATCGCCGAGCGTGACGGTGGCGGTCATCGACACGGGGGCGACCCAGGCCGCCGAGACGTTCAACTTCCAGCTGTGGACGGGATCGCGATTCGAGACCCTGCCGATCCCGTACGGGGTGAATCCCGACTTCAACGTGACCCAGATGCTGCCGGGCCGCGACTTCGTCTTCTTCACCGCGGGGACGCCCGTGCTCGACATGGTGGGGCACGGCACGCATGTGGCCGGGACCATCGTCCAGGCCACGAACAACAACCTGGGCCTCGCGGGCATCGCCTACCAGTCGCGGTTCCTGCCGCTCAAGGCCTGCTTCGGCTACTGGGAAGTGCAGATCGTGCAGTCGTTCAACAACATCCCGGGGTTCGTGCCCCCGTCGAACATGGGGGGGTGCCCGACCAGCGCGGTGGTCGAGGCGATTCGTTACGCGGCCGACCAGGGCGCGCACGTGATCAACCTGAGCCTGGGCGGATTCAACGCCGTGCCGGCCTACCAGGATGCGCTCCAGTACGCGGTGGGGCGCGGGGCGTTCGTGGCGATATCGGCGGGTAACGATTTCGAGTCGGGCAACCGCCGCAGCTACCCGGCGTCGTATGCGGCAAGCCTCGACGGGGCGATGTCGGTGGCCGCGCTCGGCAACACCAATGCGCGCGCCTACTACTCGAATACCGGGGACTACGTGGAGATCGCCGCGCCGGGGGGCAACACGCGGCAGGGGAGTGCGGCACTCATCTACCAGGCGAGCCTGTCGTTTGCCGACCTGAACCCCTCCACCGTCATCATTCCGCGGTTCGATCGCTACGTTGTCTCCCCGAGCCAGGGGACGTCGATGGCGTCACCGCACGTCGCGGGGCTGGCGGCGTTGCTGCACAGCCAGGGCATCACGTCCCCCGCCGCGAAGGAAGCCGCCATCAAGCGGTTCGCCCGCGACCTGGGCACGGCGGGGCGCAACAACGAGTACGGACACGGGTTGATTGATGCCCGCGCCACGCTGCGCGGATTGGGGTTGGCGCGATGAGATACCGAGTGATGGCGGCCGTCGTGATGTTGGTGTGCGGCCTCGCGACGCCGGCGCTGGCGCAGATCGGCATCCTGGCGCACGGCGCCTATGACCGGACGACGCTGGCGTCGACCGAGAGCTTCGAGGCCATCACCGGGACCTCGAGTGTCGAGGGCGTGACCGTGGGCCTCACCGTCACGCGCCTCTGGCGCGGCGTGTTCCTCGACGTCGCGGCCGGACGGCGCACGCTCGAGGGCGAGCGCGTGTTCGTGCACGCGGGCACGGTGTTCAAGCTCGGGATCCCCACGACGATCGAGTGGCGCCCGCTGGACATCAGCGCGGGCTGGCGGATGCCGGCGGGACGCTTCACCCCGTATGCGGGCATCGGGATGACCACGATCGCCTACAAGGAGTCGGCCGACTTCGCGCAGACGGGCGACGACGTGTCCGAGACCGCGACGGGCCTGCTCGTGCTCGGCGGCGTCGACGTCTCGATCTGGCGGTGGGTCAGCCTCGGGGGCGAGGTGCGCTACCGGTCCGTGAAGGGCGCGCTCGGCGTGGGCGGGGTGTCGGAGATCTTCGGCGAGGACCAGCTGGGCGGCACGTCCATCGGGGTGCGCCTCTCGATCAGCCGCTAGGGCGCCTGCAGGGGGACCGCCCCCTGCGGTTCGTCCCTCGGCTCATCCCAGGTCCTCTCCCCGGACCGCACGAAACCGGCCACGGGGCGTGATACGTGTAATGCTTCACTGCAACCACTTTTCACGACGGTGATACCCATGCAGACACTGCGATCCCTGGTCCGGCGTGCCGCGCCCCTTGGCCTCGCGCTCGTCGTCGCGGCCAGCGGCCCGGCCGCGGCTCAGTCCTACACGGTCCCCGTGGACTACTTCACGCTGCCGAACGGGCTCAAGGTGGTCGTGAGCGAGGACCGCACCGCGCCGGTGGTCCTCGTCGAGGTCATCTACAACATCGGCTTTCGCGTCGAGCCGAAGGGGCGGACCGGGTTCGCGCATCTCTTCGAGCACATGATGTTCCAGGGCTCGGCCAACGTCGGCAAGATGGAGCACGTCTCGGCGATGCAGAAGGCGGGCGGCGTGGTCAACGGGTCCACGCGCTTCGACTACACCAACTACTTCCAGGCGCTGCCGTCCAACGCGCTGGAGCTCGCCCTCTGGCTCGAGGCCGACCGGATGCGGTCGCTGGACGTGAGTGCCGAGAACCTCAAGAACCAGCAGAACGTCGTCAGCGAGGAAGTGCGGGTCAACGTGCTGAACCAGCCGCACGGCGCGTTCGAATGGCTCGAGATCTGGGAGCGCGCCAACACGAACTGGCACAACGCGCACAACTTCTACGGGGATCTCGCCGAACTCGAGGCCGCCACGCTCGACGATGTGCGGAGCTTCTTCACGACCTACTACGCGCCGAACAACGCCGTGCTGGTGGTCGTGGGCGACACGAACGCCGCGGAAGTGCGCGCCCTCGCCGGGAAGCACTTCGGCGGGATCCCGCGGCAGCCGCTGCCCCCACCGGCCGACATCAGCGAGCCGCCGCAGACGGCCGCGAAGCACTTCACGCGCGAGGACAAGCTGGCGCGCACGCCGGCGCTGGCCGTCGCGTGGCACCTGCCGGCGCGCTTCACCCGCGACTTCTTCGCGTTGAGCGTGCTCGACCCGCTGCTGAACAGCGACGACAGCGCGCGCATGCACCGGAAGCTCGTGCGGGACGAGCGGCTCGCGATGTCGTCGTTCGGCGGGTTCAACTTCCTGGGCTCCAACTGGGACATGCACGGGCCCATGCTCTACACGATGCGCGTGGACTACCTGAACGACAAGACCGCGACGCAGGTGATCGATGCCGTCGAGGCCGTGCTGGCGGATGTCCGGACCGAGGGCATCACCCAGGCCGAGCTCGATCGGGCGAAGACGATGATGCGGTCGAGCTTTCTGGAGGACATGGAGGGCGGCTTCATGCCGCGCTTCGGCCGCGCCAACCTGCTCGGCGTGTTCGCGCTGTTCGATGACGATCCGGGGCGCATCAATACGATCCTCGCTGAGATCGACAAGGTCACGCTCGAGGACGTGAAGGCCGCGGCCGCGCGGTGGCTCGTGCCGGCGAACCGCACGTCGATCGACAGCCGGCCGGTGTCCGCGCCCACCGCGGGCGCGCAGGGAGGTGTCCGATGATCCGCCGTCTCTTCAGCCGTCCGGCGGCGTTCGCCCTGATCGCGGCCGTTGCCGGGCCGGCCGCCGCCTGGGGGCAGGCGCCGCCGCGTCCGGCCGTGGGCGCGGAGCGCCAGTTCACGCCGCCGCCGCGCGTGGAGCGCACCCTCCCGAATGGGCTGCGCGTGATCGCCGTCCAGTACGCCCTCGTGCCGAAGACGACGGCGATCCTGACGATCCAGTCGGGCCTCGCCATGGATCCCGCCGATCGTGCCGGGCTGGCGCAGTTCGTCGCGGATGCCGCGCAGGAGGGGACGACGAGCCGCGACAGCGAGCAGATCAAGCGCGAGGTGTTCGGCCTCGGCGCGACGCTCTCCGGATTCGCCGGGCAGGACGCCTCGACGTTCCAGATGCGCGGGCTGAGCGACACGCTGCCGCAGATGCTGACGCTGCTCTCGGACGTGGTCCGGAACCCGACGTTCCCGCAGGGCGAGATCGATCTGCTGAAGGCGAACACGGCGCAGGCGCTGCGCGCGCAGCTGGCCTCGCCGCAGTTCGTCAACAACCGCGTGTTCCGGCGCGAGCTGTTCGGCAGCCATCCGTACGCGCGGATCGGGCCGACGGAGGAAACGCTGCCCAATATCGATCGCGCCGCGATCGTCGACTACCACCGGACCTACTACCGGCCGAACAATGCGTTCCTCGTGGTGGTCGGCAACCTCCCCCCGGACGCGGTGTTTGCGGCGGCCGAGCGGGCGTTTAGCGGGTGGGCGCGCGCCGGGGTGCCGGCGTCGCGGGCGCCGGAGATGCCGACGCTCAAGGGCCGCCGGCTGGTGTTCGTGCAGCGGCCGAACAGCGTGCAGTCGTCGATCGCCGTCGGCAACTTCTCGATTCGCCGCAACGATCCCCGCTGGTACGCATTGCAGCTCGCCAATCAGATCTACGGCGCGTCATTCGACTCGCGGCTCATCCGCAACATCCGCGAGGAGAAGGGCTACACCTACTCCCCGCAGTCGCAGTTCCAGGCCATGGCGCATGGCGGCCTGTACCGCGCGGTGGCGGACGTGCGGAACGAGGTGACGGGCGCGGCGCTGCAGGAGGTCTACAAGGAGATCGACCTCATGCGCCAGCAGGGGCCGCATGCCGAGGAACTCGTGGACGCGAAGACCTACGCGCGCGGCGTGTTCGTCATCCAGAACGCCACGCAGAATGGCTTCGCCGGCACGCTGAACACCGTGCACACGAACGGCTTGCCGGCCGACTATCCGGAGACGTTCCAACGGCAGATCTCGCAGCCGTCGGCCGAGATGGTGACGGTCGGCGCGCAGATGCTGCTCGGATCGGACGACTCGCTGGTGGTGATCGTGGGCGACTACCCGCAGGTCAAGGACCAGCTCACCGGGTTCTCGAACATCACGTTCGTCGACCTGAACGGACAGCGGATTCCCGAGCCGAAGTAGCCGTCAGCGACGGCGGCCGAGGACGAGACGGCCGGCGGCGGTCGTCGCGAGCGAGATCGGGAACAGCACACACGCCAGGACACGGGAGACGCCCCCGCTTGCCGGGCGGGGCGCCCGTGCCGGCGTCTTCGCCTCGGGGGCCGCGGGCGCCACCGTGGCTGCGGGTGCTACTGGGGCCGCGGGGGCCACGGGTGTGCGGCTGGGCCTGACCGCGGGTGCGGGGACGGCCGCCTTTGGGGCGGGCTTCTTCGCCCTCGCCGCGGGAGGCAGGGCCGCCCCTTCCGGGGACCGATAGACCCATCCGCCCGCGGGCGCCTTGCCCCTGGCCGGTTCAGGCGGGGGAACGCTGAACGACGGACGGGGCTTCTTCTTCGTCATCTTCCCTGACCTCGCGTGCGGGGGCGCGCCCCTCCAGCCACTCAAGCAGCGCCGTGTAGTCCTCCGCCGCCCGGCTCCGCGGCGCGTACTCCCAGATCGTCTGGCACGCGGCGGCGGCATACGTCAGGTCGATGCACTGACGGATGCCCTGACGGAACAGCCGGGCGCCCATCTCCGGATCGGCCTCGAGGGCCTCGAGGACCGCGCGGCTGGCGTGCGTCTGTGCGCTCACCGCCGTCGGGACGACGGCCGCGAGCGACAGCGTCCGTTCCGGCCACAGCCCGCGAATCTCGTTCACGCCGTCGAGCGTCTGGCGCGCGCCCATCAGCGCCAGCGAGTCCATCCCCACCGGCAGGACGAGTTCGTTGGCGGCCAGCAGCGCATTGTAGGTCAGCAGGTTCATCGCCGGGGACGTGTCGAACACGAGCACGTCCACGCCGCGCACGTCGCGAAGCCGTCGCGCGAGCAGCGTCTCCCGCTGAATCGTGCCCGCCAGCTGTGATTCCAGGGCGAAGGCGGCCGGCGTGGCCGTGATGACGTCGAGGCCCGGGCGCGCCTCGCGCACGATGGCGTCGCCGGGGCCGCACTCGCCGAGCATCAGGTCGCGCACGGTGCGGGGCGCCGTGAGCCCGAGCACGTGCCCGATGTTGCCCTGCGGGTCCGCGTCGACCAGCAGCACGCGCCGTCCGCGGGCCGCGAAGCCGGCCGCGATCTGCACGGCCGTGGTCGTCTTGCCGACGCCGCCCTTCATGTTGACGATGGCGATCCGTCGCATGGGAAGCCCTCCCGCGGACCACGGCGGCTGGCGACCGGACGGGGCCGGAAACCACGTGACCGTACGGCCGCAATTGTAGTGGATGCGCCGCCGTCCACCAAATATTGTGGTCCGGCTCTGGTGGCGTGTCGTTGAAGATTTGCTGCCGGGCGGCCCGCTGGGCGGCCCGCGGAATCGCGGTTGAGCAGAGGCGCTGGTAGTACCTCTTCAGTCGATGCACTCCGCTGGAGCCGATGATCTGGAGGCATCCGACATATCCGTTGTTTGCGTGAGCGGGTCCGACAATTCTGTCGTAGTCTCGACGCATGCGACGACGTGCGGCGGCGGCTCCGGCCGATGAACTGACGGGCCTCGTGGAGCTGGCCCGGGTGCTGGGCGCGGCCACGCCGCTCAAGACCACCCTGGCGCGCGTGGTCGAGCACCTCGAGGATCTCGTGGGCGCCACGAGCGTCGGGGTCTGGCTGCGGCAGGGCGTGGACGGCGAGCTGCGCATCGCCGCCGCGACGGGCATGGCGTGGCAGGCGCAGCGGCGCGCCCGCTATCGGGCCGGCGAGGGCATCACCGGCCGCGTCGTCCAGACGGGCAAGCCCGTCGTCGTGCCGCGGGTGACGCGCGAGCCGCTCTTCCTGAACCGCACGGGCATCTTCCGCAAGGGCGGGGCGCGCGAGGCGTCCTTCATCTCGGCGCCCATCCCCGTCGAGGGCCGTCCGGCCGGCGCGCTGAGTGTGATGCTGCCGTTTCGGACGGACGCGCGGCTCGATCACCAGGCCGGGCTGCTGGTGCTGGCGGGGAGCCTGCTCGGCCAGGCCGTGCGCGTCGAGCAGCTGCTGCAGTCCGAACGGGCACGGCTGCAGCAGGAGAACTCGCAGCTGCGCCAGGAGCTGAAGGAGCGCTACGACTTCCGCAACATCATCGGCACGAGCCGGCCGATGCAGACGCTGTACGAGCAGATGGCGCAGGTGGCGGGCACCGGCACCACCGCGCTCATCCGCGGCGAGTCGGGCACCGGCAAGGAACTCATCGCGCATGCGCTGCACTACCACTCGCCGCGCAGCCATAAGCCGTTCGTCAAGGTGAACTGCGGCGCGCTGCCGGAGGGGCTCGTCGAGTCCGAACTCTTCGGCCACGAGGCCGGCGCGTTCACGGACGCCCGCGCGATGAAGAAGGGCAAGTTCGAGCTGGCGCACGGCGGCACGCTGTTCCTCGACGAAGTGGGCGAACTGAGCCCCGGCACGCAGGTGAAGCTGCTGCGCGTCCTGCAGGAGCGCGAGATCGAGCGCCTCGGCGGCACGCACCCCATCAAGGTGAACGTGCGCCTGATCGCGGCCACGAACCGGGACCTGGAGGACGCGATCGCGGCGCGCGCGTTTCGCGAGGACCTCTATTACCGGCTCAACGTCTTCAGCCTCTATGCGCCGCCGCTGCGCGACCGTGCCTCGGACATCCTGCTGCTCGCGGACCACTTCGTCGAGAAGTACGCGCGGTCGCACGGGAAGGAAGTGCGCCGCATCGCCACGTCGGCCATCGACCTGCTCATGAGCTACCACTGGCCCGGCAACGTGCGGGAACTCGAGAACGTCGTCGAACGCGCGGTGCTGGTCTCGGCGGGCGGCGTGCTGCACGCGCACGACCTGCCGCCCTCGCTGCAGACGGCGGAGGTGACCGGCACGCTGCCGGTGGTGTCGCTCGACCAGGCGGTCGCCGCGCTCGAGCGGGACCTCATCCTCGACGCGCTGAAGTCCGCGCGGGGCAGCGTCGCGCGCGCGGCGCGCCTGCTCGACTCGACCGAGCGCATCGTCGCGTACAAGGTGCGCAAGCTCGGACTCGACGCCAGCCGGTTCCGCGCGGCGGGCAAACCCCACATAACTGTGGAGCCCGCCTGAGCCTCCGACATTTTTGTGGCTCCATTCGGCTGGCGCATCTCGCCCCTCATTCTGCGTAACTCTCACCAGGACATCGGGTTACGCGATCACTCCGCCCCTGCGCCCAGGGTGTCCCGGATCTTGCTCTCTTGTCTCGACAGGGCGCGCCCGGACGGACCGGGCCGCGCGGACATGGGGAGGATGAGGGTGATGAATCACGCGGACATCGCATGGGTGCTGGTGTCCACAGCGCTCGTGCTGCTGATGACCCCGGCGCTCGGCTTCTTCTACGGTGGCATGGTGCGTTCGAAGAACGCGCTGAACACGCTGATGATGAGCTTCGTGTCGCTCGGCGTCGTCGGGGTCGTGTGGGCGCTGGGCGGGTACTCGCTGGCGTTTGCCGGGGGCCATGCGCTCGTCGGCGATCTGTCGTTCGTGCTGCTGCGCGGGGTGGGCCTCGAGGCGCAGGGCACGGTGCCGCACCTGTTGTTCATGGCGTTCCAGGGCACATTCGCGATCATCACGGCGGCGCTCATCTCGGGCGCGGTCGTCGAGCGGATGCGGTTCAGCGCCTACCTGGCCTTCATCACGATCTGGATGCTCGCGGTGTACGCGCCGGTCGCGCACTGGGTGTGGGGCGGGGGCTTCCTGGCGGCCGACGGGGCGCTCGACTTCGCCGGCGGGACGGTCGTGCATGTCAACGCCGCCGCCGCGGCGGTCGTGGCCGCGCGCGTCGTGGGTCCACGCAAGGACTACGGCCGCCACGCCATCCTGCCGCACAACGTCCCGTTCACGCTGCTCGGCGCCGGCCTGCTGTGGTTCGGCTGGTTCGGCTTCAACGCGGGGAGCGCCCTGGCGGCGAACGAACTGGCCGTCCTCGCGTTCGTCAACACCTGGCTCGCGCCGGCGGCGGCCCTCGTGATGTGGACGCTGATCGACCTCGTGCGCGGCGGCCGCGTCACCGCGATCGGCGGCGCCACGGCGATTGTCGTCGGCCTGGTCGCCATCACGCCGGCGGCCGGGTTCGTCGGTCCGCTGTCGGCGCTGGCCATCGGGGCCCTCGCCGTGGGGCCCTGCTACGCCGCGCTGATCCTGCGCGCGCGGACCACGCTGGACGACTCGCTCGATGTGGCCGCCGCGCATGGACTCGGCGGCGCGACGGGCGCCGTGCTGACGGGCGTCTTTGCCGACGCCGCCTGGAGCGGCGGCACGAACGGCCTGCTCTTCGGCAATCCCAGCCAGGTGATGGTGCAGATGTACGGCGTCATCATCGTGCTCGCCTACAGCGCGATCTGCACCTTCGTCATCCTCCGGCTGATCGGCCTCGTCGTGCCGCTGCGGGCGGGCGGACGGCAGGAGGGCGTCGGCCTCGACGTGACCGAGCACGGCGAGGAGGCCTACACGGGAGGCGACGGCGCGATTCTCGTGTCCCCGGATGTCGCGGCGCGCGCCGCCGCGGCGGTGCGCGTGCCCCTGCACGAAGGAGGCCGGCTGTGAAGCTCATCATCGCGGTGATTCGACCGGAGCAATTGAGCGACGTGCTCGAGGCGCTCTTTCGCGCCGAGGTGCGCGGGCTGACGATCAGCCGCGTGCAGGGACATGGCGGCGAGATGGAGCACGTCGAGAACTACCGCGGCACCACGGTGAAGATGGCGCTGTCGGAGAAAGTGCGCCTCGAGATCGCGGTGTCGGAGCCGTTCGTGCGGCCGGCCATCGACGCCATCATCGAGGCCGCCCGTACCGGAGAGGTGGGCGACGGCAAGATCATGGTCCTGCCCATCGAGTCGATTTACCGCATCCGGACCGGCGAGTCGGATCGCGACGCCGTCACGCCGGTGCCGAGCTGAGGTGAGCAGGGGTCAGACCCCTCCCCCCTCAGACGGACCAGGGGAGGGGTCAGACCCCTCGCTGACCAGGGGTCAGACCCCTCCCCGGCGAGAAGGACCCGGGGAGAGGTCAGACCCCTCGAGAGGAGGCGAACGCAACCAACGAGCGACAACGCATTCATCCATAAACGATTCACACTTCAGGGCTGGCCGGGACGTTGGGGTCCGGCCGGCCCTCCTTTTCTTGTGGCCTCTTCTCGGGCTGCACACATTCCGTCGCCGCCCTCAACGCCGTCAGCCGCGGCACACGCCCTCGCTATACTCAGACGATGACGGATGTGACCGGCGCGATGGGCGGAGGGTTGCTGCTGGCCGTGCTGGCCATCGCCGGGTGCGGTGGGCGTGACGAGAACGTCCGCCGGACGGTGGCGCCGTTCGGTACATGGACGTCGCCCCTGTCTGCCGTGCGCGCCACCGCCGGCGCGATCCGGTTCGACCACCCGGTGCTCGACGGCGACGACCTCTACTGGGTGGAGGGCCGCGCGGCCGAAGGCGGGCGCAACGTGATCGTGCGCCACACGGCCGACGGCCGGCTGCTCGACGTGACGCCGCCCGGCTTCAATGCACGAACGCGCGTACACGAGTACGGCGGGGCCGCGTTCACCGTGCACCGCGGGACCGTCTTCTTCTCCAACTTCACCGATCAGATCCTCCACCGGCACACCCCCGGCGGGGTGCCGGTGCCCCTCACGACGCCCGGGGCCCGCTACGCCGATTGCAGCGTCGATGCCACCCACGGACGTCTGGTGTGCGTGCGCGAGGATCACACCGCCGGCACCGGCGAGCCGTCGAACGCGATCGTGGCCATCGAGGGCGCGCTCGACCTGGCCGGGGCCGTGACGCCGTCCCCGGGCGTCGTCCTCGCGTCGGGCGCGGACTTCTACTCCGACCCCGTGGTCAGTCCCGATGGACGCCGGCTCGCCTGGATCGAGTGGCGGCATCCGAACATGCCCTGGGACGGGACCGAGTTGTGGGTCGCGGATCTGGACGCCGCCGGCGTGCCGCGCACGCGCACCCGGATCGCGGGCGGCGCCGACGAGTCGATCTTCCAGCCGTCCTGGTCCCCCGACGGGGTGCTGTACTTCGTGTCCGACCGCACGGGCTGGTGGAACCTGTATCGTGCGCGCGATGGCGCGATCGAGCCCCTGCACCCGATGGCGGCGGAGTTCGGCAAGCCGCAGTGGGTGTTCAGCATGGTCACCTACGCGTTTGCCGGTCCCGGCCGTCTCGTGGCGACCTACGCGGACCGCGGGCAGTGGAAGCTCGCGCTGGTCGATCTGGAGTCGCGCCGGTTCCAGCCGGTGCCGCTGGCGTTCGAGCCCCTGGAGGGCATCGTCGCCGACCATCGCGCCGCGTACTTCATCGGTGCGTCCCCGACGATGCCGCTGTCGCTCGTGCGCATGACCTTCGCGGCGGCCGAGGTCGAGGTGCTCCGTGTCTCCAGCAGCGATCGGCTCGATCCCGCCGACGTGTCGGTGGCCGAACCCATCACCTTCGCCAGCCAGGGACTCGACGTCCACGCGTTCTACTACCCGCCGGCCAACGCCCGATTCGAGGCGCCCCCCGGCGAGCGGCCGCCCTTGATCGTCGTCACCCACGGCGGTCCGACCGGCGCGACCGAGGGGATCTACGCGTCGGACGTGCAGTACTGGACCACACGCGGCTTCGCCGTCGTGGACGTCAATTACGGCGGCAGCACGGGCTACGGCCGTGCCTATCGCGAGCGGCTGAACGGGCAGTGGGGGATCGTCGATGTCGCGGATGCCGTCAGCGCCGCGCGGCATCTCGTCGCCGAGGGCCTCGCGGATCCGGCGCGGCTCATCATCCGCGGCGGCAGCGCCGGCGGCTACACGACGCTCGCGGCGCTGGCCTTCCACGAGGTCTTCAAGGCGGGCGCGAGCTACTACGGCATCAGCGACATCGAAGTGCTCGCCCACGACACGCACAAGTTCGAGTCGCGCTACCTCGACTCCCTGATCGGCCCGTACCCGGCGATGCGGGACGTCTACCGCGCCCGCTCGCCCCTGTACGCGACCGACGGCCTCAACTGCGCGCTCATCCTCTTTCAGGGGCTCGAGGACAAGGTGGTGCCGCCGAATCAGTCCGAGCGCATGGCCGATGCCGTGCGGGCGAAGGGCCTGCCGGTCGCCTACATCGCCTTCGAGGGCGAACAGCACGGCTTCCGCCGCGCGGAGAACATCGTCCGGGCCCTCGAGTCGGAGCTCTACTTCTACGGCGCCGTGTTCGGGTTCACGCCGGCCGACACGCTCGCGCCGGTCCCGATCGACAACCTGGGCGCCCGGCCGCCGGGTCTACAATAGCCGTATGCTCGTCACGCGCTTCTTCGAACCCGCCCTGGCGCAGGCCAGCTATCTCATCGGATGTGCCGCCGCGCGCGAGGCCATCGTCGTCGATGCCAACCGCGACGTCGAGGCCTACATCCGCGCCGCCGAGGCGGAGAACGTCCGCATCACGTACGTCACCGAGACCCACATTCACGCCGACTACGTGTCGGGCAGCCGCGAGTTGGCCGCGCGCACGGGCGCCACGTTGCTGCTCTCGGATGAGGGGGACGCGGACTGGAAGTATCAGTTCGCGTCGGAAGGCCGGCTGATCCGGCATGGCGACGTGATTCAGCTCGGCAATGTGCGGCTCCAGGCCGTCCACACGCCGGGCCACACGCCGGAGCACCTCTCGTTCCTCGTCACCGACGGCGCCGCCGCCGACCTGCCCATCGCCGCGCTGACCGGCGACTTCATCTTCGTGGGGGACGTGGGCCGTCCCGACCTGCTCGAGCGTGCGGCCCACATCAAGGGGACGATGGAGGCGGGGGCGCGCACGTTGTGGGCGAGCCTCCGTGCCTTCGATCAGGCGCACGAGGACTACCTGCAGATCTGGCCGGGACACGGCGCGGGCTCGGCGTGCGGCAAGGGCATCAGTGCGATTCCCCACAGCACCCTCGGGTACGAGCGCCGGTTCAACTGGGCGTTCAAGGTGCCCGACGAGGCGGCCTTCGTCGAGGCGGTGCTCTCGGGACAGCCCGACCCGCCGACGTACTTCGCGATGATGAAGCGGATCAACAAGGAGGGGCCGCGCCTCATTGGCGGGATCGCGCCACCCGCGCTCAGGCCCGACGACGAGCTGTCGCATCCCCTGCGCGACAACGCCCTCGTGATTGACACGCGCCCGGCCGATGTCTTCGCGCGAGGGCACGTGCCCGGCACCCTCAATATCCCGTTTAACAACAGCTTCGTGACGTGGGCGGGCTGGCTCGTGTCCTACGGGGAGCCCCTTCACCTGATCATCGATCCGCTTGCCGGCGACCGCTTGCGCGAGGCCGTGCGTGCGCTCGCCCTCATCGGACTCGATCAGGTCGAGAGCGTGTTCCACGCGAGCGCGGTCGACCGATGGCCGCATGAGTTCGGTCCCCTCGCCACCGTGCCCCAGATCCAGCCGGCGGCACTGGCGGCGGCCGGCGACGAGGCGCCGGTCGTGATCGACGTGCGCAGCCCCGCCGAGTGGGCGGAAGGCCACCTGCCGGGCGCGCGGCATATCCCGCTTGGGTACCTGACCGGCCGCCTGGCGGAGATCCCGCGTGATCGGCTGCTCGTGCTGCAGTGCCGCACGGGCGCCCGCTCGGCGATCGCGGCGAGCCTGCTCCGGCGCCACGGTGTGCTCCGCGTGACCAACCTCGCCGGCGGGATCGTCGCGTGGACCGAGGCGGGCCTGCCGACCGTGCAGGATCCCGTCGCGTCTCACCTACAGGGAGCCTGACCGGCGCCCCGGCTCGGTCGGTCGTCCCGAGCCCGTGTCCCAGCCACGTCCCCAACGGGGAACCGTCGGCTGACCGGCGCCGTATCAGGAGGGGTCAGCCCCCTCCTTCCAGACGGAGCCTCCATGACCGACGTACGCCTCGCCCTGCGGATGATCGGCAGACAGCCCGGCATGGCGGCGCTGGCGGTCATCGCCCTGGCTCTCGGGATCGGCCTGACGACGACGATGTTCAGCATCGTCAACGGTGCGGTCCTGCGCGGGCTGCCGTTCCCTGAGTCCGATCGCATCCTGCACATGGCGCCCTTCAACGTCGCCACCCAGGACGATGAGGACATGCGCGTCCACACGTACGTGGAGTTTGCCGCGCGGCAGCAGTCCTTCGAGACACTCGCCGCGTTCCACGTCCAGCTCGCCAACGTCGTGGGGCCCGACGGGATTCCCGAGCGGTACCAGGGGGCGCGCCTGTCGGCGAACACCTTGCGGCTGCTCGAGGTCGCGCCGATGCTGGGCCGCGACTTCCGCGACGACGAGAGCCGGCCGGGCGCCGAGCCCGTGATCCTCATCGGCGAGCGCGTGTGGCGGGAGCGGTTCGCGGCTTCACCGGATGCTGTCGGCCAGTCGCTGCGTGTGAACGGCCTGGCGATGACGGTCATCGGCGTGATGCCCGCCGCGTTCCGCTTCCCGACCAACCAGGAGATCTGGCCGGTGCTGGTGCTCGACCCCGACAACACCAACGTCGGCGGCGGCCCGGGCCTCGAGGTGATCGGCCGGCTCCGGCCCGGCGTGTCGCACGATCAAGCCTCCGCCGAGATGGCCACCCTCTGGCGGCAATTGCAGCTCGAGCACCCCGGCCGCGACGACGGCTACACCACCGAGGTGAAGACCTACATCGAGGAGTTCATCGGCAGCGAGACCATCAGCGCGCTGTACACGATGCTGGCCGCGGTGTTCGGCGTGCTGATCATCGCCTGCGCCAACGTCGCCAACCTCGTGCTCGCGCGCGCGGCCGGGCGCGCCCGCGAGATCGCCGTCCGGACGGCGCTTGGTGCGAGCCGTCTCGTCGTGGTGCGGCAGATGCTGGTCGAGGTCATGCTCCTGGCCGCGGTCGGGGCGGCCGGCGGCATCGCCATCGCGCAGGCCGGGATCACGCTGTTCAATCGCGGCATCGCCGACACGAACCCGCCGTTCTGGATTGACATCCGCATCGACCAGACCGTGTTGCTGTTCGTCGTGCTCGCGTCGGTGCTTGCCGCGCTGGCGGCCGGGATCGTCCCCGCCGTGCGCGCCTCCCGCGCGGATCTGCTCGCCGTGATGAACGACGAGGGCCGGGGCAACAGCAGCCTGCGGCTGGGCCGGTTCAGCCGCGGGCTCGTCATCGTCGAGATGGCGCTGTCCTTCGGCCTGCTCGTCGTGTCGGCGCTCGTCATCCAGAGCATCGTGAACGTCGGGCGCGCGGACTTCGGCTTCGCGATGGACGACGTCTGGAGCGCCCGTCTCGCGATCACGGGCGACGCGTATGTCGACGATGCGGACCGCCAGCGGTTTGCCGAGGCGCTGCTGCCGCGGCTGGCCGCGCTGCCGGGCGCGCGCCGCGCCGCGCTCGCGACGAACCTGCCGATGGGAGGGCCGCGATATCTGGTGAAGCTGCCGGGACGCGAGTACGCCGCCGAGCGCGACTACCATCCGACGCGCGGCCTGATCATCTCGGAGGGCTACTTCGAAACGCTCGACGTGGTGGTCGAAGGGCGGACGTTTGACCGGCGGGAGGCGGGCGGGGCACCGGCCGTGATCGTGAACCAGACCTTCGCGCGCACCTATTTCCCGAAGGGCGCCCTCGGGGAATCACTCGCGCTGGCGACGGGCGCGGACCAGGCGTGGCGGACGATCGTCGGCGTGGTGCCGGATCTTGGCATCGGCCGGGGGCCCGGTGACGACTTCCCGCATGCGATCTATCTGCCGCTGTCACAGGTCGCGGCGGGGACGCTGACCTTGCTGGTTCGCACGGACGGCGCGCCGCTGGAGCTGACCGCCGCCGCGCGAGACGCTGTCCGCGCGATCGATCCCAACCTCCCGATCTTCAATGTCTTCACCGTGCGCCAGAGCATCGACAACCAGACGTGGGCGTTCCGCGTGTTCGGCACCCTCTTCATGACGTTCGGGTTCGCGGCGCTCTTCCTGGCCACGGTGGGGCTCTACGGGGTGATGGCGTTCTCGGTGGGCCGCCGCACGCAGGAGATCGGCGTGCGCATGGCGCTCGGCGCCGCGGGCCGCGACGTGCTGCGGCTCGTCCTGCGGCAGGGGCTGGTGCAGGTCGGGGTGGGCATGGCGCTCGGCATCGGGCTGGCCGCGGCGCTCGGATCCGCGATGCAGCTCCTGTTCTTCGACGTGAGCCCGCACGATCCCCTCACGTACCTCGTCGTTGGCGTCGTGCTCGGGGCGACGGGCCTGCTCGCCTGCCTGGTGCCGGCGCGGCGCGCCTCACTGGTCGATCCGATGGAGGCGCTGCGGGTGCAGTAGCGCGCGACCCGCCGTGGCCCCACGTGTGTTAGCGTGTCTCGCGTGAAGAAGCTCTTTGCCGGGTGTCTCGTCATCGCGCTGATTGGCGGCGTGGGGTTGGCCGTGGCCGGGTTCTTTGCCTGGCGGATGGCGCAGCCCTACATGGAGAACGCCAGCGAGTACATGGCGGGGTTCCGCCGCCTGGCGGAGCTCGAGGCGCTCGACCGCCAGGTCGAGAACCAGGAGACCTATACGCCGGCCCCCACGGGCGAGCTCACCGGGCCGCAGGTCGAGCGGTTCGTGCGCGTGCAGGAGCGCGTCCGCGGGACGCTCGGTACGCGCTTCTCCGACATCCAGGCGAAGTACCAGCAACTCGACCGCGAGCTCGACGGCGGGCGGCGCACGCTCTCGTTTGCCGAGGCCGCATCGGCGCTGACGGAACTCTCGGGCCTCGTCGTCGAGGCCCGCCGCGTGCAGGTGGAGGCCATCAACGCCGAGGGCTTCTCGCAGAGCGAGTACACGTGGGTGCGCACGCGCGTCTATCAGGCCGCCGGCATCGAGGCCGCGGGCTTCTCGCTCGACGACATCCAGCGCTTCGCCCGCCAGGGCGCGGCGGAGCGCGGCCTCGAGGTGCCCGACGTCACGCTGCCGGAGGTGCCCGAGGGCAATCGCGCACTGGTGCGCCCGCTCGTCCCGAAGCTCAAGGAGTGGGTGCCGCTGGCATTCTTCGGGCTGTAGCGGGGCCTGTCCGTCCCGTCTTGCGGTGTGCGCGCACGCCCCACCGCACGACACCGCCAGTCGCGGGAGTGAACACCCGGTATTCCCATCGCGTCATTTCGTGAGCGCTTCTGACTGTTCCAAACCTTGTTGGGCGGGCACGAGGTTTGCTGTATTAGTTGGGTGACGTGTGCGCGCCATCCGGCGAACCCGTCCGCACAGCCATGAAGAGCCGTCCCCCCGCTCGTCCGAACGCGGCGCCCTCCGCGGCGGCACACTCGCTGCGGGAGGCGAAGCCTGTTCGGCCCGGTGATGAAGCGGGAATGCCCGCAAGGCGGCTCGACGAGGCGGCGGAGAGGCTCAATGACGAGCTGCGCGCGGCGCTCGACGAAGCGCGCGCCTACCGGCATCTCTTCGCCAACGCCAACGCGCTGGCGGCCATGGTCGACTTCCAGGGGACGTTCACCCTGCTCAGCCCGGCATGGCGGACGACGATGGGCTGGGAACCGCGCGGCCTGGTGGGCCGGCCCCTCCTCGAGCTCGTGCATCCAGACGATGCGGCCTGTGCCGTGGAGACGATGCAGGCGCTCGTGGCCCGCGGCGACGATGTCGCCGGCGTCGAGCTCAGGTTCCGCTGCTACGACGGGTCGTACCGCTGGCTGCTCTGGAACCTGACGACGGACGCCGAGGCCGAGCGCCTCTACGGCGTGGCGCAGGATGTGAGCGAGCGCAAGCTCTCGGAACTCCTCATCGAGGAGACGGCCGCGGCGCTCGAAGAGCGTGAAGCGACGCTGCGGGAGGCGCAGCGCATCGCACAGCTTGGGAGCTGGCACCTCGACGCCGCAACCGGGCAAATGACGTGGTCCGAGGAGGTGTTCCGGATGCACGGGCTCGAACCCGGCAGCCCGGCGCCGGACATGGCGCAGATGGAGCGCGCCCTGACGCCCGGCAGCTTTCGCAATCTCGGGGCGGCCATGCAGAATGCGTTGTCGGGCGCCGCCGTCGCGGAGATCGAACTCGAGCTCGTGCGTCCCGACGGCGCGCATCGCTGGGTGGTGTCACGCGCGGAGCCCCTCGGTGACGCCGACGGCCGCATCGTGGCCCTGAAGGGCACGATCCAGGACATCACCGACCGCAAGCGCACCGAGCTGGCGCTGCGTGCCAGCGAGCAGCAGCTGCGCGACATGACGGCCGAAGTGCCCGGTGTGATCTTCCAGTTCCGCCTGCGCCCGGACGGCACGATGGAGTTCCCCTTCATGAGCGACGGGCTGCGCCGGCTGTTCCACATCGAACCGGAGCTCGCGTACACAGATGCGCCCCGGGTGTTCTCGCGTGTGGTGCCAGACCAGCTCGAGGGCCTGATGGCGAGCATCGCGCAGTCGGCCCAGACCCTGGCGCTGTGGACGCATGACTTCGACGTCGAGCTCGAGGATGGGGAGCGGCGGCGGGTGCAGGGCCATTCGCGACCGCGCCGCGAGAGCGACGGGAGCGTCCTCTGGTCGGGACTCCTGACCGATGTCACCGAGAAGCGCCGGCAGGAGCAGGAGCTGATTGCGGCGCGTGAGGCGGCGCTCGCGGCCTCGCGCGAGAAGTCGATGTTTCTCGCCAACATGAGCCATGAGATCCGCACGCCGATGAACGGCATCCTCGGGATGACGGAGCTCGCGCTCGGCACGACGCTCACCGAGGAGCAACGCGAGTACCTGGAAGCCGTGCGGCAGTCGGGAGAGACGCTGCTCGGCATCCTCAACGACATCCTCGACCTGTCGAAGATCGAGGCGCGCCACGTCACCATCGAGCAGGTCCCCTTCAAGCTGCGCCACGTCGTGAACGAGGCCGTCGGCCTGCTGATGCCGCGCGCGATCGAAAAGAGCCTGGCGGTCAGCGTGGACCTGGACCCCGCGGTGCCCGAGCGCCTCATCGGCGACCCCTTGCGGCTCGGCCAGATCCTGCGCAACTTCTTCTCGAATGCGGTGAAGTTCACCGACACGGGCAGCGTGGCCGTCCGGGTCACGCCGGACGATGAGCCTGGTCTCGTGCGGTTCGAGGTGGCGGACACCGGAGCCGGGATCAGCCCCGAAGAGCAGACACGCATCTTCGAGCCGTTCGCGCAGGCCGACAGCTCCATCACCCGGCGTCATGGCGGGACCGGGCTGGGGCTCAGCATCGCCCGCCAGCTCGCCGGCTTGATGGGCGGTCGCGTGTGGGTCGAGAGCACGCCCGGCGCCGGGTCTGCCTTCTATCTGGCCGTGCCGTTGCCGGTGGCGCCGGCCAACGCGACCACGGTGGCCGCGATGAACCGGGTGGTCTCCGCGCCATCGCCGGGTCCACTTGTGCCACTAGGGTTGCGGGTGCTGGTGGTCGAAGACAACGTCATCAACACGCGGGTCGTCGCCCGCATGCTCCAGAAGCTCGGTTGCGAGGTCGAAGGCGCCGACAGCGGCCTCGCGGCGCTCGACGCCGTCGCCCGTGGGCACGCCGACGCCGTGCTGATGGACGTCCAGATGTCCGACCTCGATGGGCTCGAGGTGACGCGCCGGATCCGCCAGCGCGAAGCCGGCACCGGCGCGCGCCTGCCCATCATCGCGCTGACGGCCAACGCGATGATGGACGACCGGCAGCGCTGCCTCGACGCCGGGATGGACGGCTACCTCACCAAGCCCATCGCCATGGAGCCGCTGGCGGCGGAACTGCGCCGCGTCACCGCGCCGCCTTCCTCTGCCGTGCCCAACCCGTAGCGACATCAATAGACCGCTGCTGGGGGTCGTCCCGCCTCGGTGTTCCCCGCTGAGCTCGCCCCGGAGGGCGGGCAGGAGTTGGAGCTCTTCGGTACGAGCCTCGGCACGTCGGGGCAGGTGACACTGGGCGGGCAGGCGTGTGTGGTGACCGCCGGCGGGTGGTCCCACACATCGGTGCGCTGCACGACGCCTCCGTACGCCGGTGACGACCCGACGGTGGCGGTCATCGTCAGCGTCGCCGGGCAGGCCTCGAACAGCGTGCCGGTGACGTACCAGCTCGCGCCGCGCATTCGGGTGGTCGAGGCGGCCGTCATGTTCACGCCGACGAACATCGGTCAGCCGGCCACGGCGCCCCTCGTCGTGGCCAACGACGGCTGGCGCGACCTCGTGGTCTCCGGCCTCGTCACCTCCGGCGCACACGCCTCGGACTTCGCCGCGGTCGACGTGCCGCCCGTCGTGGTGGCGCCGGGCGACCAGGTGGCGCTCACGCTTGCCTTCACCCCCCTGGGGCGAGCCTCGAAGTGGCGGTCGCATTCGCGCCGCTGACCGTCGGTGCGCACGCGGGCGTCCTGACGCTCCTGAGCGAGGCGCCGGCCGAGACGCGGCTCGAAGTCCCGCTCTCCGGCGCCGGCGCGACGATGGAGCTCGCCATCGCACCGCTCGCGGTGGAGTTCGGCGGGCAGCTGGTCGGACGTGCCTCCATGGCGCGGACGCTGGCCATCACCAATACCGGGACGAGCGCGCTCACGCTCACGGGCGCCTATGCGCTCGAGGGCGACGCGACGGCCTTCCTGGTGGGCGTGCCCGATGGTCCCGTCACGCTCGCGCCCGGCCACAGCCTCGTCATCGAGGTGGCGTTCCTGCCGGCCACGACCGGTGAGTTTGCCGCGACGCTGCGGGTGGGGGCCGAGGGCCTCACTGCGGTCGAGGCCACCGTGGGCCTCACCGGCGTGGGCGTCTCGGGCCTGCTGTCGGGCACGCCGCTGTCGATCGACTTCGGCACCATCCGCGTGCCTGGCACGAGCGCGCCCGTCACGGTCTCGATCACCAACACCGGCGGCGACGCACTCGTCCTCACCGAGGCGGTGCTCAGCGGGGACGGAGAGGCGGCGTTCACGGCCACCTCGATCGAGGGCCCCCTGGCGCCGGGGGAGACGCGGATGGCCGAGGTGCGGTTCGCGCCCGAGGCCAACGCGACGTACGCGGCCACGCTGACCATCAGTGCCGTCGATGCGCCCGTGCCGCCGGTGGTGGTGACGCTGACTGGGGCCGGCACGATGACCGGCCCGCCCGAGGGGAAGGGCCCGCCGGAAGGGAAGGGGCCGCCCGAGGGGGCGGGTCCGCCTGAAGGGAAGGGGCCGCCGGCAGGCGCGGGCCCGCCGGCGGGGAAGGGGCCGAAAGGCTAGCGGCGGGTGATGCGCAGGCCGCCGTTGGTCGTGCGCACGCGCACGGGGGCGCCGCCGCTGCCGAGCGTGCTGTTGATCTCGCGGTCGATGCGGCCCTGCACGGTGAGCGGCACCTCCGACCGGAGGCCGCCGTTCACCGTCCGCGCGGTGAGCTCCGCCGAGTAGCCGTCGGGCACCCTCAGGTTCACACCGCCGTTGGAGGTCTCGACATCGAGCCCCGCGCCGTCCCACTGCGCGCCGCCGAGCGTCACGTTGAGGCCCCCGTTGCGCGTGGCGCCGCGCACGTCGCCGCCCAGGTCGGCCAGCGTGACGCCGCCGTTGGTCGTCTCGAAGCGGATGCTGCCCTGCACGCCGCGAATGGCGATGCCGCCGTTGCGGGAATTCAGGTCGAGGTTGGTGCGGGCCGGCACGAAGACGCGGTAGCTGACGTGCCACGACTCACGCCGGCGGTTCCCCAGATCGGGACCGGTGGCCGCGATGCGGCCGCCGCCCGTCTGGACCTGCACCTCCGAGGCGATCCGCTTCGCGTCGGCCTCGGTCTCGGCCTGCGCGTTCACGATGGCGCGTACCAGGATCTCGTCCTGATCCCAGGCCTGGACGCTGATCCCGCCGTTCGGCGCGGCGTTGACCGACAGCGTGCCGGCGAACGCCGCGAGGCGCTCGTCCCGGACCTCGCAGTGCCGCTCGCCGCGACCCCAGTCGCCGCGGTCGCCGCATGGGTCGTCGGTGGGCGAGGTGGCCCGATCGGTCTGCCGCTGTCCATCGTGCGCCTCCCAAAGGGCGAGGCCATCCAAGTGCCGCAGGTCGCGACGGAGGTCGCGCACGTCGTGCCGCACATCGCGCATGTCGTGCCGCACATCGCGCATGGCATGCCGCACGTCACGCATCACGTCACGGACCAGGCGGCCGGCATCGCGGGTTTCGATGCGCACGACGGTTCGGGCGTCGCGCACCGCGTCCCGCACCGTGTCACGCAGTTGGATCCGGAGGTCGTCGTCCGCCCACGACTGCGCGGCGGCCGGGGCCGTGGGGGTCAGCAGGGCGAGTGCGAGGGCGAAGGTCAGGCAAACACGCATGGGTCCAGTCTCCTGTGAGCGTCCGAAGACTTGGACGAGAGGTGCACCCCAGGGGTTGGCTCAGCAGAATTGCAGAGTGTAGCTTCCAGATTCCCGACAGCCGATCGCCGATCGCCGATCGCCGATCGCCGACAGCCCCCGGCTAGCCGCCTGTCTCGACCGGCCGGGAGGGGTCGGCGCACCATTCGCTCCACGAGCCGGGGAAGATCCGGGCGCCAGGCAGGCCCGCGTGCTCGAGGGCGAGCAGATTGTGGCACGCCGTCACGCCGGAACCGCAGTACATCACCACGTCCTTCGGGTCGCGCCCGGCGAGGACCTCGGTCCACTCGGCCCGCAGCACCTCGGGCGACTTGAACGTCTTGTCGCCCGCGAGGTTGTCGAGGTAATAGCGGTTCGCCGCCCCGGGGATGTGGCCGCCCACCGGATCGATGGTCTCGTTCTCGCCGCGATAGCGCTCGGGCGAGCGCGCATCGACAAGGCGCATGTCCGCCGCACCGAGGCGCGCCGCCACGTCGGCGGCCGTGAGCCTCCAGCCCTCGCGCGGCTGGCCCGTAAACGCCGCCGGCGCCCACGACTCCTCACCGTCGCGCACGGGCCGTCCGTCGGCGGCCCACCGCGCGAGGCCACCGTCGAGCACGGCCACGGCGTCGTGTCCGAGCCAGCGCAGCATCCACCAGAGCCGCACGGCGTACATGCTCGTGTCGGCGTCGTAGGCCACCACCTGCGTGCCACGCGTGATCCCCAGGGCGCCGAAGCGCGCCGCGATCTCCTCGGGCGAGGCCAGCGGATGCCGCCCGTTCGTCCCGGTCCTGGGCCCGGCGAGGTCGTGCCCGAGATGCGCATACCGGGCGCCGGGGATGTGCCCCTCCCGGTACTGCAGCGGGCCCTTGGTCTCGTCGGCGAGATCGTACCGGCAGTCGACGACCACCCACGCGGGATCCTCGAGGTGGGCGGCAAGCGTGGCGGGATCAATCAGTGTGGTGTGCATGGGATGGGCTCAGGCTGGGACGTACGAACAAACACGAAGGCCACGAAGGCCACGAAGACGCACGACAAAGACACTCAACTCACGGATCACCGCCACCTGTCTCGACGACCATGGTGCTACCTGAATCTGCCACGTCGCCGGACTGGTGGTCCATGTCTCTTTGCGATCTCCGCCGCACCGGCTCCTCGAGAATGGAGGTCTTCGTGGCCTTCGTGTCCTTCGTGTTTATCCGTCGTCACAGCGCACCGGGCGTGTCGGCCAGCGCGCGGGCCAGTTGGTGGAGGAACAACCCGACGTCGGTGACGACGCCGACGGTCTGTGTGGAGCCGCGGTCGGCGAGCTTCGTCACGACGGCCGGGTTGATGTCGACGCAGATGACCTTGACCCAGGAGGGCAGCATGTTGCCGACGCCGATGCTGTGCAGCATCGACGACAGCATGACGACCATGCTCACGCCCTCGAGCGCGGCGGCGTACGCCTCCTGCGCCGCCACCAGGTCCATCATCGTCTCCGGCAGCGGTCCGTCGTCCCTGATCGAGCCGGCGAGCAGGCACGGCACGCCGTGCACGTGACAGGCGTGCATCAGGCCGCGCGTGAGCACGCCCGTGTCGACGGCGCGGGCGATCCCCCCGGCGCGCCGGACGGCGTTGATCGCGCGCATGTGGTTGCGGTGGCCGTGCTCGACGGGGTGGCCGGTGTTGAGGTCGATGCCGAGCGACGTCCCCGTCAGCGCATGCTCGATGTCGTGCACGGCCAGCGCGTTCCCCGAGAGGATCGCGTCCACGTAGCCGAGGCGCACCAGCTGGCAGAAGTAGTCGGTGCCGCCCGTGTGGATGACGACCGGCCCCGCGACAAACGCGATGCGGCCGCCCGCGGCCTTCACCTCGCGCATCATCGCGGCGATGCGGCCGACGGCCACCTCGACGCGGCGTTCCGACGACACCTCGTTGCTCATGAAGCCGAACGACGGCTTGTCGCGTTGCTGCACGTCCGGATGGACGCGCACGCCCTGCATGCCGCAGATGATGCGGTCGCCGGCGCGGAGGTCGCGCAGCTTGACGCAGCGCGCGCGGCCGCCGTCGATGACGATGGCCGCGTCCATGCGCTGGTGGTCGACGGGCACCCACTGCCCGGCGAGGCGGACCTCGGTGCGGTGGTTCGTCGTGGAGTAGAAATCCTCGGGCGCGGCGCCGTCGATATCGTTGTCGCGGATGACGGCGTCGGGGTTGCCCCGGACGTAGCAGCCGAAACCGGACAGCTTGGCGAGCAGGCGGTCCAGCCCGTCGCTCGTGGCGTCGGTGACCGTCATCGCGAGACGCGACTGGTCGGTGTTCGTGCGCCCCACGTCGAGCGTGACGATCTCGTAGTCGGCGCCATGCTCGACGATCGTCGTCAGGATGGCCTGCAGGTTGCCCGAGTCGATGAGGTGGCCCTCGGCCTGGATGGTCTCGGTGGGCATGGGATCAAGAGTTCAACGTTGCGCGTTCAATGGTCACGGTCGTGGGAGAGAGTCTAACAGGAAGGGGGCGGCCGGTGCGCGTGGCACCGGCCGCCCCCTCGGGTGGCCAGGAACGGTGGACGGCGGACGGCGGACGGTTAGCGCCGCGCCTGCAGCGCGGCGATCCGCGCCTCGAGCGGGGGGTGCGTCGAGAAGAACGCCATCCAGCGGCCGCGGCCGCCGTTGATCTTCATCGTGGCCATGGCGGGCTGGCTGTCGTCCACCAGCTCCTGCTTCTGCAGGAGGCGCTGCAGGGCGCCGATCATGTTGTCACGGCTCGAGAGCGCGGCGGCGCCGGCATCGGCCCGGAACTCGCGGGCGCGGGAGAACCACGCGACGACCATCGCCCCGAGGATGCCGAGCAGGATGTCGAAGACGATCGTCGCGACGAAGCCCACCATGGCCGCGTTGCGCTCGTCGACCATGTTCCGGATGACGTTGGCGATGATCCGCGCGAAGAAGATCACGAAGGCGTTGACGACGCCCTGGATCAGGGTGAGCGTGACCATGTCGCCGTTCTGAATGTGCGCCACCTCGTGGGCGAGCACGCCCTCGACTTCCTCCCGGCGCATGCCGCGGAGCAGCCCGGTCGAGACGGCAACGAGGCTGCGGCGCTTGCTCGGCCCGGTGGCGAAGGCGTTCACCTCGGGCGAGTCGTAGACGCCGACCTCCGGCATCGGCAGCCGCGCCTTCTGGGCGAGCTGCTCGACGGTGCGATACACCCAGTCGAGCTCCTCGCGGCCGGTCCGGCCATCGATGAGCTGGACGCCCATGGCGCGCTTGGCCATCCAGCGCGAGATCTGCAGCGAGATGAACGCGCCGCCCATGCCCCAGACGAGCGAGAACACCATCAGGGCGGTGTAGTTGAGGCCGCCGCCGGGCTGAATGTAGCCGCCGATCCCGAGCAGCGAGAAGACGACCGACAACGTCACCATGATGGCGAGGTTGGTGGCGACGAAGAGCAGAATGCGTCTCATAGCGACCGTGACTCCTGTGCTCTCAGCATATGAGTACTGCCGGTGTGGCGCAACACGTCGAGCGGGACGGCGTCGACGGTGTCATGTCCCGCAGCAGTGCTGGCATCTTCGCGACGCGGCACGAGCCAGGCATGCCTGGCGTCATCGATGTCGTCCGCAGTCAATTCGTGGACGGCGGCGGCTCATTCAGGACGAGCCAGTACAGGCCGACCTGCTTGACGGCCTCGACGAACTCCCCGAAGTCGACAGGCTTCTGGACATACGAATTGGTGCCGTGCGCGTAGCCCTGCAACCGGTCCTGTTCTTCGCGAGACGTGGTCAGGATGACGACCGGGACCAGCCGCGTGGCCGGGTGCGCACGCAGGCGCCGGAGCACCTCGAGGCCGTCCACCTTTGGCAGTTTCAAGTCGAGCAGGACGAGGGCGGGTGACACGGTCACGTCGCGTCCCAGGTACGCGCCCGTGCCGAACAGCCAGTCGAGCGCTTCCGCTCCGTCGCGAGCCACCACCACCGCGTTCGCGATGTTATTGCGCCGGAGCGCCCGCAAGGTGAGGGCCTCGTCGTCCGGGTTGTCCTCGACGAGGAGGATGGCTTTGTCGCTTGCGGCGGCGTTGATCATGACGGATGCTCCTGACCGTGTGCGGTCTCGTCGCGTGAAAGGGTGAACCAGAAGGTGGCCCCGGCGCCAGGCGCGCCCTCCGCCCACACCTTCCCGCCGTGCTTGTGCACGATGCGCTGCACGGTGGCGAGGCCGACGCCCGTGCCCGGGAACTCCTGCGTGGTGTGCAGGCGCTGGAAGACGCCGAAGAGCTTCTCCGCGTACTGCATGTCGAACCCGGCGCCATTGTCGCGCACGAAGAAGGTCTGCGCATCGCCGTGTCGCTGCGCGCCGAACTCGATCCGGGCGTTCGCGGCCGGCGCCGTGAACTTCCAGGCGTTGCCCAGGAGGTTCTGCAGCAGCATGCGAAGCAGGACCCGGTCGCCGTTGGCGTGAAGATGTTCGGCGACGATCCAGTCCACGCGGCGGGAGTCGTTCGGCGCGGTCAGCTCATCGATGACACCCCGGGCAAGGCCCGTCAGGTCCACCGGCCTGGGCTCCAGCGTCGCGCGCGTCACGCGCGCCAGCTCGAGCAGGTCGTCGATCAGCATCCCAAGACGCTGGGCCCCGGCACGGATGCGCGCCAGGTAGTGCCGGCCCTCGTCGTCGAGCCGGTCGCCATAGTCTTCGAGCAGCACCTGCGAGAAGCCATCGAGGCTGCGGAGCGGCGCCCGAAGGTCGTGCGACACGGAGTAGCTGAAGGCCTCGAGCTCGCGGTTGAGGGCCTGCTGTTCGGCCAGCGCGGCGGCCACCCGCTGGCTCAGCACCTGGCGCGCCTCGTCGGCCCGCCTTCGCTCGGTGATGTCGAACATCGTCGATCGGCTCGCGATGTAGCGCCCTTCGGCGTCGCGGATCGCCGTCGCGGTCAGACTGACGGGCCGCGGCACGCCGTTGGCCGGCATGAGATCGAACTCGACGTCATCGATGTGCCCCTCTCGGAGGAACCTCGGAAAGCGTTCGGCGAAGAGTGCGCGGCTGGCCGGTGTCAGGATGTCCGGAAACTTCAGGCGCCCGACGAGGTCGTCGTGCGAGCGGCCGAGCCACGCCAGCTCGGTCTGGTTGACCTCGATGAATGTGCCCTGCGCATCGAGCGAGTGGTAGCCACACGGCGCACGGTCGTAGAGGTCCTGCACGCGAGCGGCCGACTGCCGGAGGGCCTCCTCGCGGCGACGAAGGAGGCGGTTGGCGCGGCGCAGGGCGAGCGCCACGCGGCCGATCTCGTCGCTGCCGCGGGCGTCCGTGGTCGCCGGGAGACGCCCCGCCTCGACATCGCGTGCGGCCGCCTCGAGACCCTTGATGCGGCGCGCGATGCCGGTCAGAAAGAGCGTCGCCGAGGCCGTGCCCCCGGCGAGCCCGGCGAAGAGGCCGACGAGCAGCAACACCCACTGAAGCGATCGAAGCTGTGCCCGGCGTGCAAGCAAATCCGAGACGCGCCTGCTCTCGAGCGAGCGCATGTCCGCGAGCGACAGCCGCAGCTCGTCCATGATGGGCCTGCCTTCGTCGAGATGCTGGCGTATCGCTGCGCTCCACGCCGGGCTGTCGCGCCTGGACTCGACCTGCTCGGCCCACTGCGCCTGCCTGGCCGACACGAGCCGCTGCACGTTCCCGAACGGCACGGCCAGCGCCTCATCGTCCACCAGGATCTGCAGCGCGGTGAGCGATTGAGAGACCACCCGTGCCGAGAGATGGTAGGGCTGAAGGAACCCTGGATCGCCGGTGAGCAGGTAGCCTCGAACGCCGGTCTCCGCGTTGAGCAGCCCGACGAGCAGGGCCTCGGTGGCCTCCGCCGCCGCGTTCATGCGGGTGCTGGCCGTGTCCACACGGCGTTCCACCAGGATCAGCGCGGCGACGCACAGCAGGAGGCCGAGCAGGCTGACCAGCGGCAGCGCCACCACGAAGAGACCCTTCGTGGCGACAGGACGGTCCGCCCACCAGCGCGCGACACGGGCGCCGGACACCCGAAGCCGGATCCGCAGGGGACGCCGGTGCATCATGGGACGCGTCCATCAGTGGCATCCAGCCGCGCGCGCACGGCCGTCAGCAACCCGGACGGGCGGAACGGCTTGCGCAGCAGCGCGCCTGGGTTCGCCAGGAGGTCCGCGGGCATGGCGTCGTGGCTCGCGTACCCCGACAGATACAACACCCGCAGCGCCGGATGGCGAGCGGACAACCGGCGAGCCAGATCGCGTCCCGTGCCCCCGGGCATCACAAGATTGGTGACGAGCAGGTGCACGTGGTCCGCCGTCTGCGCCAGCCTCGAGGCGTCCTCGCCACTCGTCGCTTCCAGCACGGTGTACCCCGCGTTGCCGAGCACCGCCACGGCCATTCGACGGACGATCGGGTCGTTCTCGACAATCAGAACGGCCTCCGTGCCGGTCCGGGTCCCCGCCCGCTCTTCCGACGCGTCCTCCGTCGTGCGCGCGTCATCCGGCCTCGGGAAATAGAGGGTGAACGTGGTGCCCTCACCCGTCGCGGTCTTGAGGTCGACGGCCCCGCCACTCTGCTGCACGATGCCGAACACGGTCGACAGGCCAAGACCCGTGCCCTTGCCGGAGTCCTTCGTGGTGAAGAACGGCTCGAAAACGCGCGCGCGCGTCATCTCGTCCATCCCATGACCCGTGTCGCCCACGGCGATCATCCCGTAATCGCCAGCGCGAATGCCCAGCGGTGCGGCGGAAGCCGCGTCAAGCTGCACGGCCCGCGTCGTGATGGTGAGCGTGCCACCATCGGGCATGGCGTCGCGCGCGTTCACGGCGAGGTTCATCAACACCTGCTCGAGCTGCCCCTGGTCGACGACGATCGTCGGCATCGACGGATCGGGCTCCGAGACGACGTCGATGTCGGCACCGATGAGGCGCTGCAGCATGGGCACCAGCAGCCGAACCATCTCGTTCAGATTCACGGCCGTCGGCCGATGCGGCTCGCGCCGGCAGAAGGCCAGGAGCTGGCTGGTCAGCCGCGACGCACGCTCGGCCGCCAGCACGATCTGATCCAGGTCCCGCCGGAGCGGGTCCTGGTGCGTGAGGCTGTCCAGAGCCAGCTCGCTGAAGCCGAGAATGGCGGTCAGCAGGTTGTTGAAGTCGTGGGCGATCCCGCCCGCCAGGCGCCCCATCGCCTCCATCTTCTGGGCGTGCTGCAGTTGCTCCTGAGACTCACGGAGGGCCACCTCGGCGTTCCATTGCCTGCGCCGGTTCTCCGCCTCCCGCAGCTCCCGCACGACGACCTGCGGCAGGCGGGTCAGGTTGCCCTTCAGGACGTAGTCGCTGGCACCGGCCCGCATCGCCGCCACGGCCCGCTCTTCGCCGATCGTGCCAGACACGATCACGAACGGCATGCCGGGCTCATGTTCGCGCACGATCCGGAGGGCGTCGAGCGAGCTGAAGTGTGGCATCGAGTGGTCGCTCAGGACCACGTCCCACGTCTGGCGGGCCAGCGCGTCGCGAAACTGCGGCTCGGTCTCGACCCGCTGCCACTCCAGTACCAGGCCCGCACGCGTCAGCTCGCGGGCGATCAGGAAGCAGTCGTCTTCGGAATCCTCAACGAACAAGGCCTGAATAGCGCTCTGCATAGTTCTGACCTCCATCCCAGCCGCGACGGCAATGGGGGTCCAGCCGGCCGCATTAGCGGTAGAGATTTTGGTAAGAAATACCTCATGGAACGCTCGATGTCTCGAAAAATCGAAACCCCATTGCTGACCTTCTTATCTTGAGCTCGTGCGCAGAAGTGCGACGTGTGCGGCGCGCGCACGGGCACGCCGGGCGCACAGAGGCGCACACCCCGCGTGCGTGATCCCGATCCTGTGTTTGCAATGACTTACAGGCGGCGTGGTGTGGTACGCCGCTTGCCCTCTCCTTCGGAAGAAAGAGAGGTTCTTCATGGTCCGCACGGTATCCATCGCCTGCTTCGCCGCCGCCCTCCTCCTCCTGACGGTGCCCGCCAGTGCCCAGGACTTCGGTGACAACCGGACGGCAGTGCCGGCCTATCTGCTGGCGCGCGCGACGATGGCGAATGAGACCCTCACGGCCAAATCGGCGGCGTCAGTGACCGACGCCGCCGTGACCCCGGATGTCGCGTCTGCGCTGCAGTGGCCGACGCCAGCCTCTCCGGAGGCCTTCGCCGGCACCGCGGGCCGGCCTGCCGCGCTACCGGTGCTCTACGGTGCGCTCGTCCTGCTTCAGGGGATGGACTTCCACACGACCAGGCAAGGGATGGCGCTCGGCGCGCACGAGACGAACGGGCTCATCCGCAACGGCAACGCGGGCACGACCACCGCGCTCAAGATGGCCTCTGCGGCGACGACCATCTTCATCGCGGAGAAGATGTGGAAGAAGAACAGAGCCGGCGCGCTCGCGCTGATGGTGGCGACCAACGTCGTCCTTGGCGCGGTGGTGGCGAACAACGCCAACGTCATCCGGCAGCTGCAGTAGCGCGCGCTCCCCTTCCGCCCTACTGCACCGGGGCGTAGCCCTTCGCGAGCTTGTCGCGGGCGGCCATCACCTCGCGGTGGAACACGAACAGGGCGTCGGCATTCTCCGCGTTGCGCTCGGTGAAGTTCCAGGTGCGACCGCCGCGCTGCTTCACCCGCAGGTTCTTGTCGAGGTAGTTGATCTCGAACGTCTCGAGCGCGTCGTACGCCAGCGTGAATCCGTCGTTGCGGTTCGCCGTCTCGTAGCGCAGGCCGTCGAGCGTCCCGATGAGCTGCCCCTCGCAGGACCCCATCCCGTGGCGGTGCACGACCGGCATCCGCTGATCGAGCCGCACCTCCTTGAAGCGCATCGACACGGTCTGCGCCCCCGCCTCGAGCGTGACCGATCGCGCGATGGCCTCGAAGCCCGTGGCCGACACGTTCAGCTGGCGCGCGCCCGGGGGCAGGTTCGGCACGGTCACCGGCGTCTCGCCGATGTACTCGCGGTCGAGGAACACCGAGGCGCCGGGGACATCGCTCTCGACGGTGAGCGTGGCCAGGGTCGCGCTCGGCGCCGGGGCCGGGGCCGCCGGTGCGGCCGGGCGCGGCGCGGGACGCCGGGCC
>JAUXWO010000071.1 GCA_030680175.1 Vicinamibacterales bacterium | reverse complement strand
CACGGTGCCAGACCCCCCGCCAGCGTTCGCACCATCCCGGCGTTGACCACCGCCTGCGCGGCGAAGTGGTTGTTCATGTACAGGTAGACCTTCTTCCCGAGGGCACGGGCCATTCTGGCCGTGTCGGCAAACGGCCGCAGTTCCTCCTCCGAATAGCAGTAGTTGTAGCGGTCCTCCGCGGCGTCATGGCGCCACCACTGCGCCGCGTTGCGGCCATGGAGCCGCGTGTAGCAGAAGGGGCCGACGCCCGGCAGCTGGTCCTGGCGGATCGAAAACCGGAACTTCGGTTCGTCGATCTGCACCCAGGCCGCGCCGTGCGCGCCGAGGAGTGCGGCCGTCTCATCGAACCGGTCGCTCCAGCTCTTGTGACGCAGTTCCACCGCGACGCCGTAGCCCTCGAACGTTTGCAGCAGCCACGCCAGGTACTCCAGCGCGCCGGGCGTGGCCGTGAAGCTCGGGGGGAACTGGGCGAGCAGCGCCCCCGCGCGCCCGCCCGACCACAGCGGGTCGATGCCGGCCTTGAAGAGGTCGACGTCACCCTGGGTGATGGCGGCCAGGTCATCGAGCCACGCGGCGCCGGCCTCCGGCGTCTGCGCGCGCACCGCGTCGCGGAACATCGTGGGATGCGTGAACTTCTGAAAGAGCTTCACCGAGAACTCGAAGGTGGCCGGCGTCCGCTCGATCCAGCGCCGCGCCGTCTCCGGCTTCGGCATGCCGTAGAACGTGCTGTTGACCTCGACCGTATTGAAGCGTTCGGCGTAGAAGGCGAGCTCGTCGAAGCCCCGGGGACGCGGGGAGGGGTAGAACACCCCGTTCCAGGTGCCCCGTCCTTTCGGGTAGCTCCAGCCGGACGTGCCAATCCGCAGGTCCATGAGAAAATGAGGGTACTCCATGCTGACCGTCAACGAGATCTTCCACTCCATCCAGGGCGAGTCCACCGAGGCCGGCCGGCCGTGCGTGTTCGTGCGGCTCACGGCCTGCGATCTCCGGTGCACCTGGTGTGACACGCCCTACTCGTTCCACGAGGGGCGGAAGATGTCGGTGGACGAGGTGATCGCGGCCGTGGACGCCTTTGGCTGTGACACGGTGGAGGTGACGGGCGGGGAGCCGCTGCTGCAGAAGGAGGTCTACCCGCTCATGGACCGTCTGCTGGCGACGGGGCACCGCGTCCTGCTCGAAACCGGCGGGCACCGCAGCCTCGAGGGCGTGCCCGAGGGTGTTGTCACCATCATGGACGTCAAGTGTCCGGGCAGCGGGGAGTCGGCACAGAACGATTGGTCGAATCTGGCGCGCCTCCGCCCGGCCGATCAGGTGAAGTTCGTCATCAAGGATCGCACCGACTACGAGTTCGCCCGCGACATCGTCCTGCGCGAGGCGCTGCACAGGCGGACGGCGGCGGTGCTGTTCTCGCCCGTGCATGGCGTGCTCGAGCCGAAGACCCTGGCGGAATGGATGCTCGCCGACCGCCTGTCCGTGCGGCTGCAGTTGCAGGCGCACAAGTACATCTGGGGCGCCGACGTTCGTGGCGTCTGACGCACCCCGTCGCCCGGCCGTCGTGCTGCTCAGCGGCGGCCTCGACTCGTACACCGCCGCGGCGGTGGCCGCACGCGACGGGTGCGCGCTCTACGCGCTCAGCCTGCGCTACGGTCAGCGCCACGTGCGTGAGCTCGAAGCGGCGCGCCGCGTGGCCGCGGCCCTCGGCGTCGCGCGGCATCTCGAGCTGGAACTCGACCTGTCGAGGATCGGCGGCTCCGCGCTGACGACGACGATGGCGGTGCCGAAGGATCGTGCGATCGACCCGCACGAGATCCCGGTGACGTACGTGCCGGCGCGCAACACCATCTTCCTGTCCATTGCGCTCGGATGGGCCGAGGTGGTCGGGGCGTCCGACATCTACATCGGCGTGAACGCGCTCGACTACTCCGGCTACCCGGACTGCCGCCCCGAGTTCATCCGTGCGTTCGAGGCGCTGGCGCGCCTGGCCACGCGCGCCGGTGTCGAGGGCCGCGCGCTCACGGTCCACACCCCGCTCATCGATCTCTCGAAGGCGGACATCATCCGGCTCGGCGTGTCACTCGGCCTCGACTACGGCCTGACGCACAGCTGCTACGACCCCGCGGAGGACGGCCGTGCCTGCGGTCACTGCGACAGCTGCCAGCTGCGGGCCACGGGGTTCGCCGAGGCCGGCCTCCCGGACCCACTCGTCTCCCCCTGATCCCCGATATCCTATGACACGCCTCTACTACACCGACGCCTACCGCACCGACTTCACCGCGCACGTCGTGTCGTGTGAGCCCGCCGACGGTGGCCACGCCGTGGTGCTCGACCAGACGGCGTTCTATCCGACCTCGGGCGGGCAGCCCTTCGACACGGGCACGCTGAACGGCATCGCGGTCCGGGACGTCCTGGATCGCGACGACGGCACGGTGGTGCACGTGCTGGCGAAGGCGCTGACGCCGGGCGAGGCGGTGGAGGGCTGGGTCGACTGGGGCCGCCGCTTCGATCACATGCAGCAGCACACCGGCCAGCACATCCTGTCCGCGGCGTTCGATCGCCTGCACGGGGCGCGCACGGAGAGTTTCCACCTCGGCGCGGAGCACGCGACCATCGATCTCTCGCGCGAGGTCTCGCCCGCCGAGATCGCCGCGGCCGAGGACGACGCGAATCGGATCGTCTGGGAGGATCGCCCGGTGCACGTGCGGTTTGCCAGCGCCGAGGAAGCCGCCGCGATGCCGCTCCGGAAGGAACCGGCCAGGCAGGGCCCCCTGCGGATCATCGAGGTCGAGGACTTCGACCTGTCGGCGTGTGGCGGCACCCACGTCGCGCGGACCGGGGGCATCGGCATCATCGGCGTGTCCGGCTGGGAGAAGTTCCGGGCCGGCACCCGAGTCGAGTTCCGGTGCGGCCGGCGCGCGCTCGGGCGCTTCCGCTACTGGCGGGATGCGCTGGCGGCCTCGCAGCGGCTGCTGTCGGTCGCGCCGCACGAGATGGCGGACGCGATCGATCGTCTCCAGGGCGAGAGCAAGGCCGCTGGGCGGACGATTCGGCGGCTGCAGGAGCAGCTGGCCTCGCACGAGGCAAAGGCGCTGGTGGCCCGCGGCACGCCGCTCGGAGGCGGGGTTGTGATCGTCGAGGCACTCGACGGATGGGATGCGGCGGGTCTCAAAGCACTGGCCTCGGCGGCGTCGGCCACGCCCGGCGTGGCCGTGGCCCTCTTCAGCGCGGCGAGGCCGGCGCTGGTGGTCGTGGCCCGCGCCAGCGACGTCTCCCTTGACGCTGGCGCGGTCCTGAAGGCGCTGGTGTCCGCGTTCGGCGGGCGCGGCGGCGGCAAGCCCGACCTCGCCCAGGGCGGAGGGTTGGAGGCCCCCATGGAAGCCCTCCTCGCCGAGGCGCGAGGGTTGATTGGGGGCAACATCTCGTGACGTGGTGACGTGGTGATCTGGTGATCTGGATGCGGCGATGTGGTGATCTGCAGATCTATCTAGTGATCTGCAGATCTATCTGGTGATCTGCAGATCTATCTCTAGACCTGCAGATCTGTGAGGGGTCCCCCGCCTACTTTGGCGCCATCCGCAGCGATCCGTCGAGGCGGATGACCTCGCCGTTCAGCATCTCGTTCTCGACGATGTGACGGGCGAGGGCGCCGTACTCGGCGGGCCGTCCGAGACGCGACGGGAAGGGCACCTGCTGGCCGAGCGAGACACGCGCGGCTTCCGGCAGCCCCGCCAGCAGCGGCGTGTCGAAGATCCCCGGCGCAATCGTCACGACGCGGATCCCAATCTGCGCGAACTCGCGCGCGATGGGGAGCGTCATGCCGACGATGCCGCCCTTCGACGCGGCGTACGCGGGCTGGCCAATCTGGCCGTCGTAGGCGGCGATCGAGGCCGTGTTGATGATCACGCCACGCTCGCCGCTCTCCTCGGGCTCGTTCTTCGCCATCACGGCAGCGGCCAGGCGGATCACGTTGAACGTGCCGACGAGGTTCACCTTGATCGTCTTCTCGAACAGGTCGAGCGCGTGCGGGCCGTTCCTGCCGAGCACCTTGGCCGCCGGTCCGATGCCCGCCGCGTTGACGACGCCGTGGAGCCCGCCGAACCGCGAGACCGCCAGATCCACGGCGGCCTGCACCTCCGACTCGCTCGTGACGTCGGCCTTCGCGAAGGCGGCCTTCGCGCCGAGGGCCTGTTCGGCGGCCTGTCCGGCCTCCGCGTTGACGTCGAGCAGCACGGCGTGTCCGCCGGCGGCGAGCAGCGCTTCGGCGCACGCGCGCCCGAGGCCTGAGGCGCCCCCGGTCACGATGAATGTCTTCCCCTCGATACGCATGATGTCGGTCTCCCTGGAGCGAATAGCGAATAGCGAATCGCGAATCGCGAATCGCGACCCTTCAGTCTACCCGGAACTCCCGGCCCCCCGCACGGATCGCGTATGATCGACCAGATACCCATACGGCCGGCATTCTCACGACGACAGAGGCGTTCATGACCGTCTACGACCAGATCTACTACGACGGCGCCTGGCAGGCGTCCACGGGCACCGAGGTCCTCGAGGTCCTCTCGTCGGTCACGGAGGCGCCGTTCGCGCGTGTGCCCCGCGGCACCCCGGAGGACGTCGACCGCGCAATGGCCTCGGCGCGCCGCGCGTTCGAGGGCGTCTGGGGGCAGACCTCCGTCGAGGAGCGCGCGGTGTGGCTCGAGAAGCTCTCGGCCGCCGTCAAGGCGCGCGTCCCGCAGATCGCCGAGGCGATCGTGCACGAGGTGGGCACGGCGCTCGGCTTTGCCACCAAGGTGCAGGCCGAGTTCCCCGCGACGATGATCGGCCTGAATGCCACGTTCATCCGCGAGGCCACGCTCGAAGAGGAGCTGGGCAACTCGCTCATCGTGCGGGAGCCGGTCGGCGTGGTGGGCGCCATCACGCCCTGGAACTACCCGCTGCACCAGATCGTGGTGAAGATCGCGCCCGCGCTGGCCGCGGGCTGCACGGTCGTGCTGAAGCCGGCTGAAGTGGCGCCGCTCAGCGCGTTCTTCCTCGCGGAGGCCGCGCATGAGATCGGGCTCCCCGCCGGTGTCCTCAACATCGTGTCCGGCAGCGGCCGCGTCGTCGGCGAGGCCATCGTCGCGCATCCCGAGGCCGACATGGTGAGCTTCACCGGGTCGCTGCAGGCCGGACGCCGCGTCGGCGCGCTTGCGGGCGACGGCATCAAGCGCGTGTGCCTCGAACTCGGCGGCAAGTCGGCCTTCATCGTGCTCGACGACGCCCCGTTCGAGAAGGCGGTGCCGGCGGGCGTGAACCACTGCATGCAGAACTCCGGGCAGACGTGCTCGGCATGGACGCGGATGCTCGTGCCGCGGAGCCGTCACGACGAGGCGGTGGCGCTGGCCACGGCGCAGCTCGCGAAGCTGACGCTCGGGGACCCGACGGATGGGAAGACGCGGCTCGGGCCGCTGGCCTCGGCGCAGGCGCGCGACTCGGTCCTGGCGTACATCGAGCAGGGCAAGGCTGAGGGCGCGACGCTCGTGGCCGGCGGCGGCCGCCCGGCGGCGTTCCCTACGGGCTACTACGTGGAGCCGACGATCTTCGCCAACGTCGACAACCGCATGACCATCGCGCAGGAAGAGATCTTCGGGCCGGTGCTGGTCATCATCCCTTACGATACCGAGGACGAGGCCGTCGCGATGGCGAACGACTCGCCGTACGGCCTGTCGGGCGGGGTCTGGGCGGGCACACCGGAGCGGGCGCTCGCGGTGGCGCGCCGGATTCGGACGGGGCAGGTGGACATCAACGGCGGCCGGTTCAATCCGCTCGCGCCGTTTGGCGGCTACAAGAAGTCTGGCATCGGGCGCGAGATCGGCCCCCTCGCGCTGGAGGACTTCTTGCAGTTCAAGGCGATCCAGAGGTAGCGCGCCGGGATTCCGGCGCGCCGGGTGAAAGGACAGGCGTCATGTTTGCGCCGCTGGCGGGTCTTGCGTCGGGTCTCGTGCACGTGCTCGCCGGTCCGGACCATCTGGCGGCCGTGGCGCCGCTGGCGGCCGACCAGCGCACCCCGCAGTGGAAGGCGGGCCTGCTCTGGGGACTCGGGCACACCACCGGCGTGGCGCTCGTCGGCGTTCTCCTGCTCGCGTTCCGCGAACTGCTGCCGGTCGAGGCGATCTCCGCCTGGAGCGAGCGCATCGTCGGCGCGGCCCTGATCGTCGTGGGGCTCTGGGGCGCGCGTCGCGCCCGCCGCCTGCAGGTGCATCGCCACGAGGACGGTGCCATCCACGCGCACGTGCGGCCGGGCGAGGGCGCCTCGATCGAGCAGGATCACGCGGCGCACCGCCATCAGCACGTGCATCTGCATGGCCACGGCCTGGCACGGGCGCGTGCGTCGCTCGCGATGGGCACGCTGCACGGCCTCGCCGGCAGCTCCCATCTCTTCGGCATCCTGCCGGCCCTGGCCTTTCCGACGGCGCTCGAGGCGGCTGGGTATCTGGCGGGCTTCGGCGTGGGCGCCATCATCGCGATGACCGCGTTTGCCGCGCTCGTCGGCGTGGTCGCGTCCGGCGCCGGCCGCCGGTCTGTCGTGGCCTATCAGGGCCTGCTCTATGCGTGCTCATTCGGGGCCATTGTGGTGGGCGCGGCGTGGCTGTCGACGTGAGCGCGCCAGTTCAGCATTCAACATTCCTCGTTCAAGATTGACGGCGATGTCCTCTCGTTTATTGATGGTTCCCGGCATTGCCGCCGCCGTGGTCGTGATGCTGGTTGGCGGATGGCTGGCCGACGTGCTTGGGGCGGCGCTGCTCGGTGCGCAGGGCATCAGCGGCAGCAGCCCCATCTCGGGGGTGCCGGTGGCCATCGTGCTCGGGCTGCTCCTGCGGAATACGCTGTCCCTGCCCACGGCGCTCGGCCCCGGGTTGAGGTTCGCCGTCACGACGATCCTCCGGCTGGGCATTGTCTGTGTCGGGATCAAGCTGAGTCTCGGCGAGATGCTGTCGCTCGGCCTCGCGGGCATCCCCGTGGTGTTGACGGCCATCACCACGGGTCTCGTGTTCGTGACATGGTTCAACCGGTGGATGGGGCTGCCCCCGAGGCTCGGGACCCTGATCGCGGCCGGCACCAGCATCTGCGGCGTGACGGCGATCGTATCCACGGCGCCGGCCATCGAAGCCGACGAGCGCGAGGTCGCGTATGCCGTAGCCAACGTCGTGCTGTTCGGTCTCGTCGGGATGCTCGCGTATCCCTATCTCGCACACTGGCTGCTGGAGCGGCCGGAGACGATCGGGCTGTTTCTCGGCACCGCCATTCACGACACGTCGCAGGTCGTGGGCGCCGCGCTCACCTATTCGCAGGTCTACGGCGACGATCTCGTCCTGCGTGTCGCGACGGTCACCAAGCTCACGCGCAACCTCTGCCTGGCCGGCGTGATTCCCCTTCTCACCTGGTGGCACTTCCGGAGCACCCGTATCGAGGGCAGCACGGGACGACGCATGTCGTGGACGGCGCTCGTGCCCGGTTTCGTGCTGGGGTTCATCGCGATGGTGGTGGTGCGATCGATCGGGGACGCCACGCTGGTCTCGGGTCATGCGTTCGGCGTCTTCGATGCCGCGACGTGGAGCTGGCTGACACGGCAGGTGGGCGATGTCTGGGGCGCACGGTTCCTGCTCGGCACGGCCATGGCGGCCGTGGGGCTCAACACCAGCATGGCGGTCTTCCGCGGCGTCGGGCTGAAGCCCTTCGTCGTGGGGCTGGCCGGGGCGCTCGTCGTGGGGATGGCCGGCCTGGCCATGGCCCTCGCCCTCGGCCGGTTCGTGACGCTCTAGCCTCGGGCCTTACCTCGACCGAAGAGGTCCGACCGGATCCTCCACGGAGGCGGCCGCGTCGTCGGCCGTCAACCCCACGCCACGATTCCCCTGACAGGCGCCCTCGCGCTCAAGCCGGCGTGTGCCCGGGCCGATTGAGGGGTGAAGCCGGATCGCCCGACCGCTGTCGGCCGACCGGTCCGATGGCGTCCGCATGTCCAACGATCCCAACGTCGTCTGGTGCCCTGCGCGCGTGGCTGCACTCGTGGCCGCGCAGGATGCCGCGATCGCCGAACGCACGGATCGTCTGTTCGCGATCCTGCTGGCCGGGCAGTGGGTCGTCGGCATCCTGGTGGCGCTCGTCTGGGCGCCCCTCGCGTGGGCCGGCACCGCGCATGCAGACGGCCAGGCGGTGGTGGCCATCTGGCTCGGCGGCGCCCTGGCGCTGCCGGCGGCGCTGCTGGCGTGGCGGCGCGCCGGAGCCCCCTCCACCCGTGTCGTCGTGGCGGTGGCGCAGGCGTCGATCTCGGCGCTGCTCATCCACCTGAGCGGCGGCCGCATCGAAGCGCACTTCCATATCTTCGGTTCGCTGGCGTTCCTCTCCTTCTACCGCGACTGGCGCCTGCTCGCGGTGGCGACGGCGATTGTGACGCTCGACCACATCGCGCGCGGCGTGTACCTGCCGTTCTCGGTGTTTGGCGAGCACATGGTCAGCGGCTGGCGCTGGGCGGAGCATGCCGGCTGGATGCTCTTCGAGGACGTGGTGCTGGCGGTCGCCATCCGGCAGAGCCGGCACGAGATGCGCGAGATCGCCGAACGCACGGCCACGCTCGAGTTGAGCCACGCCGAGATCGAACGGCAGGTCGCGCAGCGCACGGCCGAGTTTCAGGCCGCCCGCGACCGCGCGATCGAGCTCGCTTCTCTGAAGTCGGCGTTCCTGGCCAACATGAGCCACGAGATCCGCACGCCGCTCAATGCCGTGATCGGCATGACGAGCCTGCTGCTCGACACCACGCTGTCACGCGAGCAGCGCGAGTACTCCGCGATCGCCCGGAGCGCCGGCGAAAGCCTGCTTGGCGTGATCAACGACATCCTCGACCTGACGAAGCTCGAGGCCGGCAAGCTCCTGCTCGAGCCCGTGGAGTGCCATCCGCGCGACCTCGTGGAGGGGGTCCTCGATGTCGTGGCCGAGAGCGCGCACACCAAGGGCCTCGAGCTCGTCTGCTTCATCGACGACGACGTGCCGCCAGGGGTGGTGACCGACGCGCGGCGCGCCCGGCAGGTGCTGCTCAACCTCGTCTCGAACGCTGTCAAGTTCACGGACCACGGCGAGGTCGTGATTCGTGTGTCGGCGCCGCCCTCCGCCGCCCTGGGCGATCAGATCCGCCTCTCGTTCACCGTCTCCGACACGGGCATCGGCATCGATGCCGCCACGGCCGGGCGGCTGTTTCAGCCGTTCCAGCAGGCTGATGCGTCGACCACGCGCCGGTTCGGCGGCACGGGCCTGGGCTTGAGCATCTCGCGGGGCCTCGTCGCGATGATGGGCGGCGACATCGGCGTCGACAGCCGCGCCGGCGGCGGCAGCACCTTCTGGTTCCACCTGCCGGTCGGCATCGTGCCGCCACGCGCGGCGGCCCCGCCCGCGCTGTCGCGCCGGCTGCGCGTGCTCTGCGTGGACGACAACCGCACGTGCCTGGCGATGCTGCAGCAGCAGCTGGCGCGGCTCGGGGCCCAGGCCGAGGTGGCGGGTGGCGGCGATGCGGCGCTCGGCGTGCTGGAGCAGGCCGCCGCGGCGGGGCGGCCGTTCGACCTCGCCGTGCTCGATCAGCGGATGCCGGACACCGATGGCGAAACCCTCGCACGCCGTCTCCGCCAGGCCCCGCGCCTCACGGGCCTGCCGATCCTGCTCCTCGCGCCGGTGCACGCCCACAAGCGTCTGCCGCAGCTCCGCGGCCTGCAGGGGATCGCCGTCACGACCAAGCCGACGAAGCTCCAGGCGCTCGCCGAGCACATCACCGCGCTCACGGCGACGGGCCGCGTGCCGTTGCGCGCCGTCGCCCCGCCGGGGCCGGTGGTGGCGCGCGCCCTCCGCCATCGCATCCTGATCGTGGACGACAATGCGGTCAACCTGCGCGTCGCCGTGAAGATGGTGCAGAAGCTGGGGTACCAGGCGGATGTCGCGGCCAACGGGCTCGAGGCGCTCGAGGCGATCGAGCACGTGCCATACGATCTCGTGCTGATGGACTGCCACATGCCGGAGATGGACGGGTTCGAGGCCACGCGGGCGATTCGTGCCGCCGAAGGGCCGGGGCAGCGGCGCCTGCCCGTGATTGCCCTGACCGCGGGGGCGATGACCGAGGATCGCGAGCGCTGCTTCGACGCCGGCATGGACGACCACGTCAGCAAGCCAATCGAGCTGCCGCGTCTGCGGGCCGCGATCGAGCGCGGCCTGGGCGCCGCCGCGGCCTAGGCGCCACGGGTGAGCACGTACAAACACGAAGGACACGTCCGCCTCTGCGGCCGGGGGCCGCTACGGCGGACGTGTCCTTCGTGTTTGTACGGTGCGGCTACGGCGGCGTGGCCCGGGTGTAGACGACGAGCCGCTGCAGCACGGCGTCGATCTGCTGATCGATCTCGGCCGCCGATTGCCGGTAGTTGTTGACGAGGATCGAGAAGACGAGCGGCTCGCCCTCGAGCGTGCGCAGGTAGCCCGACAGGCTGCGCGCGTGCGACAGCGTGCCGGTCTTGGCGCGGATCCGGCCTTCCGCGGGTGTGCCCCGCATCCGCCGCTCGAGCGTGCCGCTCCGACCCGATTCAGGCAGCGAGTCGAAGAACAGGTCCGCGATTGCCGGATCGATCCACGTGTACGTCAGCAGCGCCGTCAGCATGTCCGCCGTCAGGAAGTTGTAGCGGGAGAGCCCGGACCCGTCGCGTGCCATGTAGCGGTGCGGGTCGATGCCCCAGCGCGCCAGCGTCTCGCGCACCCGCGCCAGCCCCTCGTCGGCCGTGGCCGGCCGGCCGGACTGGTCCAGCGCGCGCAGCAGGGTCTCCGCGTAGCCATTGCGGCTCACCTTGTTCGTGACGTCGATGATGTCGCGCAGGGGGGGCGACAGATCCACCACCAGCGTCTGCCCGGCCGCCGGATCGGGCGGCGCGGCCAGCGTGTCGATATCCAGCGCGCGTCCCTTCACGAGCACGTCGTTGCGCGCCAGCGCGGACTCGAGCGCCCCGAGGTACGCCTCGGTCGGGTTCTCCACCGAGGCGGTGACCGTCACCGGGGCGCCCTCGAGCGGGATCGAACCGTACAGGTCAACGATCTGCGAGCCGGGCAGCCGCTCCAGTCTGAGCGAGGCCGGCGTCCCCACGCCGCCGGTGATGGCGTGGTTGGCGACCCGCAGGCCGCTGGTGGCCGGCCCCACCGTGACGATGGCGGCCGCGCCGGGGGTCATGCCAGGGCCCGCCGTGATCTCGACCTGGTTCTCGTTGAACTGCAGCGCGCCGATCGGAGCGGCAAAGCCGAGGCGGACGTCCTCGAGCTCCCAGCCCATGCCCCATCCCGGCTGGGCGAACGCGCGGTCGTCGCCGATGAGGTCGCCCTCGATCAGCCGCACGCCCGCCTTGCGCAGCTGGCGCGCCCAGTCGTCGAACGCCAGCCACCGCTCGGGGTGCCGCGGGTTGATCGTCGGATCGCCGTTGCCGACGACGACGAGGTCGCCCTGCAGGCGGCCGTCCACAATCGGTCCCATCGCGACCAGCCGCGTCTCGAAGCGATGCCGCCATCCGAGCCGTTCGGCCGCGACGGCTGTCGTGACCAGCTTCTGGTTCGATGCGGGCAGCAGGAACGTGAAGGCGTTCAGGTTGTAGAGGCTCTCGCCCGTCTGGAGCGAGTTGACGACCACGGCCCAGATTGCCTGATTCGTGGCCGGCGCCGTGACGATGGCGCGGATGTCGCGGCGGAGCTGCTCGGCGTGTGAGGGGTGCGCGTGCGCTTCCGCGAGCGTCGGCACGCCCGCAGGGGCGCCGCGCACGGCGCACCCCGCGCTGCCGACGAGCACCAGGGCGCCCGCGAGGAGGGCGGCGAGGATCTGCCCCGGCTCCCCGGACGGCACGCGACGCGCGGCGCTCAGGGGTGTGGCCGGCACGACGCTACCGCGAGGCCCCCTGCGCGTCGGGTGCCGGCGCCGTGGCCACCGTGAGCGCGTTCAGCGCCTCCTCAAAGGCGGTCGTGTCGAGACGTGCGGCGCCGGGCTCGTCGGATCGGGCCGCGAAGGCCTCGCTCGCGGAACGGCCGAACGAGACGCGCTCGGTCTTGCCCTCGTCGAACGTGACGTCGACGACGAAGACCGGCGCCGCCAGGCCCGTGGACGCGGTCGTGCCCGCGAACGACTCGGCGCGGAGGTTGAGGAGCTTCGACACGAGGTCTTCGATGAGCGACGTGTGGGTGTCGGTGCCGTCGGCACGGTGCCAGGTCTCGGCCGCGCCCTCGCCCTCGCCGGCACGCCGCTCGAACTCCACGCGCGTCCCGTCCCGCGTGACGGCCACGCGCTCGGCGTTGAACAGCCGGAATGCGAACAGCTCCCTGGTGCGGTACTCCTCGACCGGCTTGGCCAGATCGTCGGCCAGCGTCTTGTCGATGGTGAAGACGATCGGGCGCGACTGGTCGCGGGCGAACATGCGGCCATCGGCCTCGCGGCCCACGAGGAGGACGGCGCTCGTGCTGCCGGCGTGCAGCGTGACGGTGAGCGAGGGGGCGTCGAGGCCGTAGCTGGCCAGCGCGCCGGACGGCTCCGCCACAATCGACGCCATGGGCGCGCTCGACAGCCGCGTCACGAGGCCCTCGATGGCGCCGTAGTCGCCGCGCGCCGGATACGGCTGCGCGATCTGCCAGTCGCTGCCGGTGCGTGTCAGCCGGATCGTCGAGCCGCCCCCCGCGATCTCGACGGCGTCGACCTCGGGGCGCGTCACGCGGAGCACCCGCTTGTCGCGGAGGTTGAACGGCGTGCGCGCGAACGTGCTCTCGAGAAAGGCCGGGACCAGGAACACGCGGGCGTCGCCCTCGAGCGCCGCATACATGTCGGTCGTCGTCGGCGTCGTGTCGCCGAGGAGCAGCCGCGCCGTGGTGCTGCCCGCCGTGAACCCCACCGCCGCCTTCGGCGAGGCGAGGCCGTACTGCGCGAGGTCGGTGGCCTCCGCGTCGACGATCCGCGTGATCTCGAGCCCCGCCAGCTGGCCCGTCACGCTCGTCACCTCGGCCTCGTCCGCCTCGGTCTCGACGGGCTCCACCATCCGCCACGTCCCCTCGACCTTGCGCAGCACGGACGTCTCGCCGGCCGACGTGATGGTCAGCGCCTCGATGGCCGCGGCCTCGACGGCGAAGACCTTCTCGCGCGTCTCGCCCGGCGCGGGCGCGTCGACGAAGTAGATGTAGCTCACGAGCGCCGCGGCGATGACCACGAGCGCAATCGTCGAAGGAAGCCCACGCATGCTAGCGCCTCCGCCACCACGAACGCACCCCGGCGCCGAAGATCAGGCCCGGGATCACGATGAGCGACAGCAGGAAGATCCGCTGGGACTGATCGGCGGTCAGCGTGATGCGCCGGTCCTCCGGCTCACGCGGCCGGATCGCGATCAGGTTCTCCTGCTGCGCGAGCCAGTTCACGGCGTTCATGAACAGATCACGGTTGCCCTGGATGCCGAGGCCGAAGTTGGCGGCGAAGTCCGAATCGCCGATGGCGACGAGGCGGGACTCCGGCGTGGGCGGCGGGTCCGCCGCGGCGTCCTCGCCCGCCGTGGCCGGAGGCGCGGGCACGTCCGTCGCCGGCGCCGCCACGGCGACGCCGAGCGACACGGGCCCGGGGACGTCCCCCTGTTCAGGCTCGAGCGCCACGCGGCCGTCGGCGAGCAGTCCGGCGAGGTTGGCCTCGGCCCAGCTCTGCGCGCCGGTCTCGATAATGGTCTGGGCGAAGCGTCCGTCCACACCGCCGGCCACCGGGCTCACGGAGCGGGCGAACGGATAGCCCGTCATCAGCGTGAAGCGCTCGCTGATCGGATGGCTCGGATAGCTGGCCGCCACCGGCGTGGACGCGTCGGTGCCGAACAGCTGTCCGATGCCGCTCGCATCGACGACGACGTTGTCGCCGATCTCGACGGCCCAGCCGCGCAGGAACGCGCGCAGGTTCGGGAGGTCGCCGCCCCCGGCGCCCTCGGCCGGGTCCACGAGCATCAGGAGCTTGCCGCCGCGCGCGAGGTAGCGCTCGAGCGCCTCGATCTCCTGCGGCAGGAAGTCAATCGTCGGCCCCGCCACGACCACGACCGTCGCATCCGCGGGGACGTCGGCCACCTGCGCGAGGACCAGTCCGTCCACGCCGTAGTTGTCGCGGCCGAGCGCCTGCGCGATGCTGCCGTACCCGGTGCGCTCGCTGCTGGCGGTGTCCTTTTCGCCGTGTCCCTGCGTGAAGTAGACGCGGCGCTCGTCGCCCGTGATGGCCTTGATGATCGCGTTGGTGATGTCCTGCTCGGCGGGGGTCGTCACCCGCTCGATGCGGCCCTCGTACTCGACGAGCAGCGTGCCATACGTCTGGACGCCGGCCTGGCGCGCGCGCCCGGGCTGGCGGTCCACATCCACGTACTCCACCACCAGATTGCGGCCGTGGTACTCGTACTCGGTGAGCTGCGCACGGAAGCGCTGGAAGTTCACTTCCTGATCGAACACGGTCAGCCGGACCGGCGCCTCGAGCTCGCGCAGCACGCGGATCGTCTGGTCCGACAGGCTGAACACCTGGTTCGCCGTGAGGTCCCAGCGCTTGTTCTGCCGCGCCGACAGGTAGTTCACCGCGACGAGGATGCCGAGCACGGCGACGATGCTGACGAGCGACAGCGTGCCGTAGCGCGCCTGCCGCGATCCGTAGACGGACTTCACGTCGCGCCACTGGCCCAGCATGTAGATGAGCACGCACACCAGCCCGGCCCACGCGCCGTAGGTGGCGTACTGGTTCCATTCGGGTCTGAGGAAGCGGATGCCGACCGCGCCGAACACCAGCGCCGTCCCGACCCAGCCGATTACGCCCACGAGTTGGTTCACCATCAGCCCCGCCACCGTTCGGTGTCCACGGACTTCGCCGTCAGGAACAGCCCGAACACGATAAAGCTCACGTAGTAGACCAGGTGGTTGGTGTCGATCACGCCCTTCGCGAAGTCATCGAAGTGCTCGACGATCGACAGGTGCGACAGCACCGCCTGCGCCGTTGGTCCCGCGAAGCTCCCGATCCAGTTGATGACCCACAGCATGAGGAACACCGCGAAGGTGACCATGCCGGCGACAATCTGGTTCTTCGTCAGGCTCGAGATGAGCAGCCCCACCGAGATGAAGCAGCCGCCGAGCAGCAGCATGCCGAGGTAGCCCGTCGCGACCGGCCGCCACTCGGGATCCCCGTAGTAGAAGAGCACCGCCATGTGGAGCAGCGTCACCGCCAGCATCGCGGCGTAGAGCCCCATCGCGCCCAGGAACTTGCCCAGGATGATCTGGACGTCGGTCAGCGGCGCGGTCAGCAGGAGCTCGATCGTGCCCGACCGCTTCTCCTCCGAGTACGTGCGCATCGTGATCATCGGGAGCACGAAGAGCGCAATCACCGTCGCATTCATGAAGAGCGGCGCGATGAGCATCTGGTTGATGTTCATCGTCATCGGCCCCATGCCCATGCTCATCTGCATGCTCTGGCGCTCGAAGAACGCCAGCAGCGCGTAAAAAAAGTAGCCGAAGAGCAGCGCGTAGAAGCCCATCACGATGCTCGCGATGGGCGAGGCGAAGTAGCTCGAGAGCTCCTTGCGCGCCAGGGTGATGACGTTACGCATCGACGGCCTCCGGTTCGGGCTGCGCCTCGACCGTCGACTCGTCGGTCGTCAGGTGCAGGAAGATGTCCTCGAGGCTCATGCGCATCGGCCGCAGCTCCAGCAGGCCCCAGCCGCGGCCGACGATCGCGGCGGCCAGGTCCCGCCGGACGTCGTGTCCGCGTGCGCTGTCCACCTCGACCCCGAGCGTGCCGTCGCCCGACGGCGTCACGGCGACGCGCGTCACGCCCGGGATGCCCGCCAGCGCGGGCTCGATCTCGCCGCCGGTCGCCGCCACCTGCAGGAACATCGTCTCGCTGCCGCGCAGCCGCGCCGTGAGGTTCTCCGGCGTGTCCACGGCCACGACGCGGCCCTTGCTGATGATGACGACGCGGTGGCAGGTCTGGGAGACCTCGGGGAGGATGTGCGTGCTCAGCACCGTCGTGTGCGAGCCGCCCAGTTCCTTGATCAACTGCCGGGTCTCGATGATCTGCTTCGGGTCGAGTCCCGCCGTCGGCTCGTCGAGGATGAGCACGTCGGGGTTGTTGATGAGCGCCTGCGCCAGACCCACGCGCTGCCTGTACCCCTTCGACAGCTTCGCGCAGTGGCGGCTCGCCATGTCCGCCACATGCGTGCGCTTCATCACGTCGTCGACGCGCCCGCGGACCTCGCGTCCGGCCACGCCCTTGATGCGCGCGACGAACGTCAGGTAGTCCCGGACGGTCATGTCGGGGTAGAGCGGCGGCGTTTCCGGCAGGTAGCCCGTGCGCTTCTTCGCCTCGATGGGCGCCTCGAAGACGTCGTGCCCGGCCACGATCACCTTGCCTTCGGTCGCCGGCATGTAGCCGGTGATGATGCGCATGGTCGTGGTCTTGCCGGCGCCGTTCGGTCCCAGGAAGCCGAGGATCTCGCCCGCTTCGACGCGGAAGGTCACATCGTCGACGGCGGTGAATGGACCGTAGCGTTTGGTGAGGTGCTGCACCTCGATCAACGGAACCTCCAAGTCAGTTCAGAGTCAGGGGGACACCGGGCCCAGGCGGCGGTTCAGAAGTGGATCTTTGAACGTGCAGCCTGTAAGCTGTAGGCGCGGTTCTAGTTAGGGTTCCCCAGCCCCCCATCCTATTCGAAGCGGCGACGCCGGGCAAGCCGGCCGGCACGAGGCCCGACTTCATGATCAGACGGCGAGTGCTCATTCTGACGGCGGGACTCCTGCTGCTGGCCGGGGCGGGCTGGTGGTGGGCGCGCGGATCGCTGCCGCGTGTCGAGGGTACCTGGGCGCTGGCCGGGGTGTCGGCGCCGGTCGAGGTCCTCGCGGACGCGCACCTGGTGTCGCACGTCTACGCGCGCGACCCCGGCGATGCGTGGTGGGCCGTCGGGGTGCTCCACGCGCGCGACCGCGCGTGGCAGATGGAGCTCTACCGGCGCGCGGCGTCCGGCCGGCTGGCCGAGATCCTGGGGGAGGAGGCGCTCGACGTCGACAAACGGCTCCTGACCCTGGGGCTGGCCCGCGCGGCGGACGCCGAGTGGACGCGGCTGTCGCCGGACGTCCAGCACGCGCTGACGCGGTACGCCGAGGGCGTCAACGCCGTGTTCGCCACCCACACCGGCCGGGCGCGCCCGCTCGAGTTCCAGATGCTCGGGGTCACGCCCGCGGCGTGGACGCCCGTGGATTCCCTGGCCATCGGACGCCTGATGGGCTGGCGTCTCGCGGAGAACCATCGCGCGGAGCTGCTGCGCCATGCCCTGGCCCGGCGCATCGGCCGCGCTGACGCGCAACGGCTGCTCGGCTCGTATCCCGCCGGCGACCCCGCGATTCTCGACGGCGCGGGCCGCGCCGCACCGTCATCGGCCGCCGCCGCCGTCGAGCGCCCCCCTGCGTCATCCGCCGCCGAGCGGTCGCGGCCCGTGCGGTGGCCGGCCGGCCTCGAATGGCTCGGCTCGTCCTCGCCGCGGGGCAGCAGCAACAGCTGGGTGATCGCGGGCACGAAGACGGCGAGCGGCCGTCCGCTGCTGGCCAACGACCCGCATCTGCAGATCGAACTGCCATCCGTCTGGTACGAACAACACGTCGTGGCGGCCGGACTCGACGTGCGCGGCATGGCAATTCCCGGCGTCCCCTTTGTCGTGATTGGGCACAACAGCCGGATCGCGTGGGGTCTGACCAACTCCGGGGCCGACGTGCAGGACTTCGTCGTGGAGCGGTTCGACGTGGCCGCGCGGCGGTACCTCGACCGCGGCCGCCAGGTGCCCGTCGACGTGGAGGCCCGCGAGATCCAGGTCCGCGGCCGCCGGCCCGAGCCCTTCGAGATCTGGCGGACCGCCCGCGGCACCGTGTTCGCCGACGAGGGCCTCGAGTGGGATGCCCCGCCCGCGTGGCTGTCGCCCTCCGCGGATGTGCCCACGGAGGGCGGCGAGCGTCGCGCGCTCGTGCTCGCCTGGCATGGACTCGACGAGGGCGATCTCGCCGAGGCGTTCGCGCAGATCAACACGGCGTCGTCGTGGGTGGCGTTCGAGGCCGCCGTCTCGCGCCTGACCGCGCTGTCTCAGAACGTCGTCTACGCCGATGTCGACGGACATATCGGGTACGCGATGTCGGGATCGGTGCCGGTGCGCGCGAGCGGAGACGGGACGATGCCCGTCGAGGGCTGGTCGGGGGGCGCGCTGTGGACGGGCGCCGTGTCGGGATCGCGGCTGCCGCGCGCGCTCGACCCGCCGGCCGGGATGATCGCGACCTCGAACAACGAGATCGATCGGCGGTGGCCCGGGCTGATCACCCGGGACTGGGTGGCGCCGTATCGCGCCCGTCGGCTGGCCGCGGCGCTGTCGGTGGAGTCGCGGTTGGACGTGGCGGCCGTCATGGCCCTGCAGAACGACGTGACGAGCGAGGCGGCCGCGGAGGTCCTCGCGGGGATTGACGAGGCTCTGGCCCTGGCACGGTCACAGGGCGCGGATGCTGGCGTCGTCACCACGCTCGAGCGCCTGCGCGACTGGGATCGCCGCGTGGACGGCCGTCCCGTGGTGACGATCTATCAGGCGTTCGAGGAGGCGCTCTGGCGGCGGACGTTCCTTGACGAAATGGACGAGCCCCTGTTCCGGCGCTTCGTCGAGGTGGCGGGCGCCGAGCGCCCGGCCGGGCTCTACGCGATCCTCGACGAGCCGCGGAGCCGCTGGTTCGATGATATCGGCACGGTCGAGCGCCGCGAGACGCGGGACGACATCTTCCTGCTGGCCGCCGCCGACGCCATCGAGACGCTGGGCGCGCGGTTCGGGAGCGAGGATCGTTGGGCCTGGAGCCGCGTGCATGCCGCCCGCTTCCCTCACATTCTCGGCGAGGCCGCCATGCCGCTCGGGTGGCTGTTCAACCGCGGGCCCGTGCCCGTCAGCGGAGACACCAGCACGGTGATGCGGACCAGCGTCCATCGTCTCCGGCCGTTCGGCGTCTGGGAGTACCCCTCGTTCCGTCAGGTGCTCGACGTGGGTGCGTGGGACGAGGCGCGACTGGTCCTTCCCGCCGGCCAGTCCGGCCATCCCCTGAGCAACCACTACTTCGATCAGAACGTCCTATGGCGCGAGGGCCAGTACCGCACGGCGCCGTTCTCGCGCGGTGCGGTGGAGGCGGCCGCCACGGCGCGGCTGCTGCTGGTGCCCAGGTAAGCCGAGCGCTGCTCGCTGAGCGCCGACAGCCGAGAGCCCCACGTCACTGGCGCGTGGCCCGGGCCGCGCGCCCGCTGGAGGAATGCATGTCCGTCGAGGTTGGCCGCAAGGCCCCGGATTTCACGTTGATGAACCAGGACCACGAGCCCGTCACGCTGAGCACGCTGGTGCAGGCCGGGCCGGTCGTGATCGCCTTCTTCCCGGCCGCGTTCAGCGGCACCTGCACGGCGGAGTTGTGCACGTTCCGCGATTCGCTGCCGGCGCTCACGGCCGTCAACGCCCAGGTCGTGGGGATCAGCGTGGACACGTTCTTCGCACTCAAGGGCTTCGCCGACGCGCAGGGGTTCGGTTTTCCGCTGCTGAGCGACTTCAACAAGGAGGTCATCCGCGACTACGGCGTCTTCAACCCCGACATGATTGGCCTGAAGGGCATCGCCAAGCGCTCGGTGTTCGTCGTTGACCGCCAGCGGGTCGTGCGGCACCGGGAGGTGCTCGAGGACGCGCGGAACGAGCCCGACTACGCCGCCGTCCAGGCGGCGCTCGCCGCGCTCTGACGCCGCGCCGGGCGCACGGATGGCGCGCGGGACCGGCGGCCGTGGTAGGCTGAAACATCTGAGCAGTTGCTCAGGTATTCAGGGATCATCATCCATGTCCGCCCCCCGTCCCGCGCGCGCCGTCCCGGCCGTGGCCCCCGCGGCCCCCGAGGCCTGCGACGTCTTCCATATCGATCCCGCACGCGTGTCGCGCCTGCGCGGCGCGCTGATTGCCCCGCCCACGGTGGTCGATCTCGCCGAGACGTTCCGCGCGCTGGGCGACCCGACGCGCGTGCGCCTGCTCGACGCCCTGTCCCACGGCGAGCTCTGCGTCTGCGATCTGGCGCGGCTGCTCGGGTTGTCGGAGTCGGCCGTCTCGCATCAACTGCGCCTCCTGCGCGGCCTGCGGCTGGTCCGTCCCCGGCGTGACGGGCGCATGGTGTACTACGCGCTCGACGACCGGCACATCCTGACCCTGTTCCGCCAGGGCCTGCGTCACGTGCAGGAGACGCCGGCGCGGCCGGCCGCGAGGCGCGCCCGATGAGCACCGCCGCGACCGTCGCGCGCGGGGTGGCGTGCACGCGCTGCCAGGTGCATGCCGAATCCGTGTTCCGCATCGAGGGCCTCGACTGCGGGGAAGAGGTCGCCATTCTCGAGCGCCGGCTCCGGCCGCTCGCCGGCGTCGAGGACCTCACCGCCGACATCGTCGGCCAGCGCCTGCACGTGAAGTACGACGCGGCGGTCCTGTCGGCGGCGGCGATCGTGGAGGCCGTGGGGGGCACGGGCATGCGCGCGTGGCTCGAGCACGAGCGCCCCGTGGCTGCGCCGACCTCGCGCGCGCGCGGCGCGCTTGTGGCGGCCTCAGGCGCGGCGCTCCTCGCCGGGTTCGGGGGCGGCTTCGCGGGGCTGCCCGAGTCGTGGTCGATCGCGGCGTTCGTCGTCGCCGCCGTGGCCGGCGGCGTGTATCCGTTCCGGCGCGCGGCGGCGTCGCTCCGCATGCGGTCGCTCGACATCCACGTCCTCATGCTCGTTGCCGTGGCCGGGGCGCTCGCGCTGGGGGAGTGGGCCGAGGCCGGCACCGTCGTCTTCCTCTTCTCGATCGCGCAGTGGCTCGAGTCCCGGACGATGGAACGGGCGCGCGAGTCGATTCGGGCGCTGATGGAACTCGCCCCGGTCGAGGCGCTTGTCCGGCACGGCGGCCACGAGCACCGCGTGGCGGTCGACACGGTCGTGCCCGGCGCCACCATCGTCGTGCGGCCCGGGGAGAAGATCCCGCTCGACGGCGTCGTCGCGGCGGGCCGATCCGAGGTCAACCAGGCGCCGATCACCGGCGAGTCGCTGCCCCTCGAGAAGGGGCCCGGTGACGAGGTGTTCGCGGGCACGATCAACGGGCATGGCGCGCTGGACGTCACGGTGACGCGGCAGGTGCGCGACACCACGATCGCGCGCATCATCCACATGGTCGAGGCGGCGCAGGCGGAACGCGCGCCCGCGCAGCAGTTCGTCGATCGCTTCGCGCGCTGGTACACACCGGGCGTGATCGTGCTGGCGGCGTCCGCGGCGGTGGTGGGGCCGCTCGTGACGGGGGACCCGCTCGCGGTGTGGATCTATCGCGCGCTCGTGCTGCTGGTCGTCTCGTGTCCCTGCGCCCTCGTGATCTCCACGCCCGTCTCGATCGTGGCGGCACTGGCCGGTGCGGCGCGGCGGGGCGTGCTCATCAAGGGCGGCGCGCATCTCGAACGGCTCGCCGGGGCCCGGACGTTCGCGTTCGACAAGACGGGCACCCTGACGCGCGGCGTGCTCGTCGTCGACGAGGTCGTGGGGCTCCGGGGCACGGCCGAGGCCGATCTGATCGCTGACGCCGCGGCCGTCGAGGCCCGCTCCGAGCATCCCATCGGGGCGGCGATCGTGGCGCTGGCCTCGGCACGCGGCCTCGAGCGGTCCGCGGCGTCAGACGTGCGGGCGATCCCGGGGCTTGGCGCGGAGGGGACGGTGGCGGGGCGCGCCGTTGTGGCGGGGAATGCGCGGCTCTTCGAGGCGCGGGGGCTGCTCGACGCCGCCGCCGCCGCGGTCGTCGCCCGTCTGGCCGCGGAAGGCCGCACGGCCGTCCTCATCGCGAGAGATGGCGTCACCGTCGGTGTCCTCGCCGTGGCGGACGCGGTCCGGCCCGTCGCGCGCGACGTGATGCAGATGCTGCAGCGCGACCATGGCGCCCGCGTCGTGATGCTCACCGGCGACATCGAGGCCACCGCGCGCACGGTCGCCGAGACCACCGGCATCACCGAGTGGCGCGCGCAGCTGCTGCCGGCTGACAAGGTCGAGGCCGTCAAGGCCCTCCGCGCCGGGGGCGGCGCCGTGGTGATGGTGGGCGACGGCGTCAACGATGCCCCCGCGCTCGCGGCCGCCGATGTCGGCATGGTGATGGGGGCCATCGGCAGCGATGCCGCGCTCGAGACCGCCGACGTGGCCCTGATGTCGGACGAACTCCAGAAGGTGCCCTACGCGCTGCGCCTGAGCCGCGCCACGCTGCGCAACATCAAGGCGAACATCGCGATCTCGCTGGGGCTGAAGGCCGCGTTCCTGGCGATGGCCGTGGCCGGCACGGCCACGCTCTGGATGGCGGTGCTCGCCGACACCGGCGCCTCCCTCATCGTCGTCGCCAACGCGCTGCGCCTGCTGCGCTACGACTGACGAGTTCACGCACAAACACGAAGATCACGAAGGTCACGAGGACGCACGAAGAACCCTTGGGATCCGGCTGGGTAACCGGATCCATGAATGACCTTCGTGCGTCTTCGTGACCTTTGACGGGTTTACGCATAAACACGAAGGCCACGAGGGAACGAAGGACGCACGAAGTGTCTCGGGGATCCGGTTGCGCTACCGGATCCATGGAATCCTTCGTGCGTCTTCGTGGCCTTCGTGACCTTCGTGTTTGTACGTCTCAGCTCTTGCGGGCCTGGAAGAAGTGGGCGTCGACGAAGTCGTCGATCGCGGCCTGATCGACCGGGTCGACCCGCTCGAACTGCAGGCCCATGCCGACGCGCTGATCGCTCCAGCACACCCGGGCGTCGGCATCGATGTCGACCTTCGATCCCGGCAGCCGGAAGCGCAGGCGCGCCTTGGCGTCCCGGTCCAGTGGGCTCGTCGTCCGGATGGCGATGCCGCCCCGGCTCAGGTTCAGCGTGAGCGCGGCCGCGATCGTGTTGCCGAACCGGCACGCGATGGGGATGCCGAGCACGACGCGCGGGCTCGTGCGCCGGTTGAAGTTGTCGGGGAAGAGGTGAGGGGCCAGCGAGGGCAGGATGTGCTGCACCGCGCTGTACTCGTTGACGTATCCCGAGACGCCCAGCGCGGCGAGCTCCCGGACCTCCTCGGCGTTCGAGATCGTGCCGCTGAACACCAGGATGGGCAGCTGCCCGTCGTCCAGCTTGCGGACGCTCCGGATCATCTCGACGCCCGCGGCGTGCGGGAGCCGCAGGTCGATGACCAGCAGGTCGATGTGGTCGAGGTCGGCGCGCACGCGGGCGAGCAGTTCGGCCGCGCTCTTGACCGTGACGGCCCGGTGCCCGGCGCCCTCGAGGGCCGCGCGGAACCGGTCACGGACGAAGGCGGTGTCATCCGCGATGACGACGGTTTTCGCGCTCGTGGAGTTCGAAGACATGCCGACGTCGTGCCTGGCCCTTCGTTGCAGAATGTATCAGGTTCTCGCTATAATTCCGAAGAACTTTGCTGACGCGCGCCCGCACAGGCAGCCCTTCGGGCGCCACGTGCGTACCGCGCCTCAGTCGGACCGGAGAGGACCCTGCGCATGGCCGCCATTTGCCCCGAATGTGATTCCGCCATCGACATCGACGAACTCGACGTCGAAATCGGCGACGAGTTGTCCTGCTCCGAGTGCGGCGCGCTCCTCCGCGTCGCCAACGACTCCCCGCTCGAACTCGAACTCTCCGACGACGAGGACGAAGACCTCGACGACGAGGAAGAGGACGAGGACGAAGAGGAGGAGGACGACGACGAGGATGACGACGACGAGGATGAGTAGCACGGCGCCATGACGGGCGCACCTTCCCTCCTCGTCCCCGCGTCCCTGCGCGCCAAGGCGCAGGGCCTCGACGACCGCCTCGCCGGCCTGGGGTCCGTCATCGTCGCCTTCAGTGGCGGGGTCGACAGCGCCTACCTGGCCTGGGCGGCGGGGCGGGTGCTCGGCGCCCGGGCGCTGGCGGTCACCGCCGACAGCCCCAGCTATCCCGATACCCACCGGCAACTGGCGCGTCGCGTCGCGCGCGAGTTCGGCCTGGCGCACGAGTTCATCGCGACCGCCGAGATCGAACGCCCGGAGTACCGGTCGAACCCGGCCAACCGGTGCTACTACTGCAAGCACACCCTCTATGCGGACCTGACCGCGCTCGCCCGCGCGCGCGGCTTCGCGGCGGTCGTGGATGGCAGCAACGCCGACGACCGCGGCGACTACCGTCCGGGCCGGCAGGCGGCCCGCGAGTTCGGCGTGCTGAGCCCCCTCGACGAGGCCGCGCTCGCGAAGGACGAGATCCGTGCGCTCTCGCGCGAGGCGGGGCTGCCCACCTGGGATGAACCCGCATCGGCGTGCCTGTCGTCCCGGATCCCGTACGGGAACGAAGTCACGCCGGAGAAGCTGCGCACGATCGAGCGCGCGGAGACCGTGCTCCGCGACCTCGGGTTCCGCGTGTGCCGCGTGCGGCATCACGACGAGACCGCGCGCCTCGAGATCGCGAAGGACGAGATGGCGCGCGCGCTCGACCCCGACATCAATGCGCGCCTCGTGACGGCGCTCAAGGCGCTCGGGTACCGGCACGTCTGCCTCGACCTGCAGGGCTACCGGCTGGGCAGCCTCAACGACGCCCTCACGCTGCGCCCGATCTCGTGAGCGCGCACGGCGGCGGTGGGCGCCCCGGCGGCGCCGCGGTCTGGCTCGGCGCGATCGCCCTGCTGCTGGCCGTGTCGCACGCGCCGTATCTCTCGCGCGGACTCGAGGACATCGACTCGATCAACTTCGCGATGGGGATCCGCGACTACGACCCCGCGCGCCACCAGCCGCACCCGCCCGGGTATCCCGTCTACATCGCCGCCGGCAAGGCCGCGTCCGCGGTGGTCGCGGCCGTCGCGCCCGAAACGGCTGCGTCCCGCGTCGAGGCGCGGGCGCTGGCCGTGCTGTCCCTGCTGGCCGGGCTGCTCGGGGTGCCGCTGTTGTACCGGCTGTTCTGCAGCCTCGATCGACGCGGCGACGGCGCCGCGGAGCGTGTGCCGTGGGCCGTCGTGCAGCCGCGCGCGCTGGCGGCCACGCTGCTGACGGTGGCGACGCCGCTGTACTGGTACATGGCGGCGCGTCCCATGAGCGATCTGCCGGGGCTGGCCGCCGCGACCGCCGCGCAGGCGTTGCTCGCGTTGGCGTGGTGGCGTCAGCGGCCGTCGACCGACGGCGACCAGCGGCTGTCGCCGGAGGCGCTCGCCGCGTCCGGCCGGATGATCGTGCTCGGCGCACTGGTCGCCGGCGTCGCGATCGGCGTGCGGTCGCAGGTGGCGTGGATGACGCTGCCGCTGCTGGCGCTGGTGCTCGTCGACCGCATCGGCCGCGGCGTGGCCGGCGCGCTGCTCGGCGGCACCGTCGCGTTCGGCACGGGCGTCCTGCTCTGGGCGGTGCCCATGCTGGCCGCCACGGGCGGCCTCGGCGCGTACCTCGCGGCGCTCGGCGATCAGGGCGGCGAGGACTTCGCCGGCGTGGCCATGTTGTACCAGCAGCCGTCTCCCCGGTTGCTGCTGCTGGCCCTGCAGCGCTCGTTCGTGCTGCCATGGGAGGCCGTGCCGCTGGCGGCCGTCGTGATGGCCCTGGCCGCGGCCGGGTTCCTGGCCCTGCTCGTCCGCGATCGCCGCTCGGCGGCAGCGGTCGTCGCGATCGGCGGGCCCTACGCGGTGTTCCATCTCCTGTTCCACGACACGGCGTTCGTGCGCTATGCGCTGCCGCTCGTGCCGGTCGTGGCCTACCTGGCTGTGTGCGGGCTGGAGGTCGTGGCGCGGCGCGCGACGCCGCTGGCAGTGGTGGGTCTCGCGGCGTGGGCCCTGACCATCGCACAGCCGGTGCTCGTGGCCTACGGCGATGGCGAAGGCCCCACGGCCGAGGCGTTCACCGCGATGCGCGCACAGGCCGTCAACAGCCCGCCGGGGGCGGTGACGGGCCATCATCCGTTCAGGCGTCCGTTCGAAGCCGACCCGCCGGACTTCGCGCCGCTCCGGCCCATCACGCCACGCCGCGAGTGGCTGGAGGTGCGCCGCTATTGGACCGAAGGCCACCGCGCGCCTCTCTGGTTTCTCGGCGACCCGCGCCGCACGGACCTGGCGCTCATCGACCCGCGCGCGCTCGACGACGTGACGCAGTTTCGGTGGGACATGGGGAGCCCGTCGAGCGTCGGCGGGATGCGGCCGGAGGACGTCTCCTGGTATCGCATGCGCCGGCCGGGCTGGATGCTCGGGGAGGGCTGGGCGCTCACGCCGGAGACGGCCGGCATGGCGCAGCTCGCGGGCCGCGCTCCGCACCTCGCGCCCATCACCGCCGACATCGCCCATCGTCCTGGCGCCGTGACGGTGATGGTGGGCGGGCGCCATCTCGGAGCGGCCGGTGATCCCGCGGCGGAGTTCACGATCGATCTCGACGGCGCCGTGCGGGCGCAGTGGTCGTCGTCGGCGGGCGCGTTCCTGCAGTTCATCGAGGTCCCGGCCGGCGTGCTGGACGGCACGGACGGCTTCGCGACCCTGTCGATTCGGTCCACGCCGGCGGGCGTGCCCACCGCCATCGAACAGTTCGACCTGCAGTCGCCCGGTACCCTCGTGTGGGGCTACGGTGAGGGCTGGCACGAGGCCGAACTGAACCCCGTGCGCGGGGAGCAGTGGCGCTGGATGAGCGCGCGCGCGGACATCGAGATCCGGAACGCGGCTGGCGATCGCGATCTGATGGTGCGCGGCGCGTCGCCGCGTCCCGACTTCGAACGCGCGTCGACGCTCGTTGTGCGCGCGGGTGATCGGGAGCTGGCGCGGTGGACGATCGAGGCCGCGTTCGAGCGCACGGTGCGCGTACCCGGCGACGTGCTGGCCGAGGCCCGCGGGCGCATCACGCTCGAGACCGATCAGGTCTTCGTGCCCGCCGATCGCGGCGGCCCGCCGGATCAGCGTGCGCTCGGCCTCCGCATCCTCGCCGTCTCCGTTCGCTGACGGGGCGCAGAATCGCGCAATTGCGGGTCGATTCCTTCCTGTTTGCGTTGACAGGCCCTAACTCAAGCGGGTAATCTCCGCGAGTCGCCACTGCCGCTACAGTCCTTTTTCACCAGGAGAGAGCCACGATGAGTTTGCTTGGACGTTACGCGGGGGTTGTGTCCCTCTGCCTGATGTTGAGCCTTGGGGCGGCCGCGTGTGCCAAGCAGGCGCCTGCGCCTGCGCCTCCACCGCCCCCGCCGGCTGAGCCAGCGCCGCCCCCGCCACCCCCGCCGCC
>JAUXWO010000070.1 GCA_030680175.1 Vicinamibacterales bacterium | reverse complement strand
GGGGGGCGCCGCTGCCGCGAGCGCTGCCGCCACGACCGTCGCCCAGGCCGCCGCCGCCGGCACGTCGCTCATCACCGACTTCGCCATCAGGAGCAGCACGGGGCTCGTCGCCACGAGCCACGCCGCGCCAAGGCCGAGGCCCGCGCCGCCCGCGCGCCGGCCGATGAGGACCGTCGTCCAGATGAGCACGCCCGCCGCGAGCGGTGCGACGACGAACTGCGCGCAGTGCCCGGCCACCATCGCGGCGCTCGCCATCAGGAGCGGGAAACCGGGCGAGGTGATCGGCGCCAGCGCCGTGCCGCCGTGCGCGGGGCCATGCCCGAGCGGCGTCAGCGTGGCCAGCGCATTCGGCCACGGCATGTGATCGGGGATACCCGCGGGGACGCTCAGACGCCCCTGCCGCAGCAGGTCCGCCTGCGTGACATACGCGTACGCGTCTGAGCCGGCGGCGGTCCATTCGTTCTGTGAGACCGCGACGACGGTGGTGGCGATGGCCAGGAGGAGTGCGAGGGGGGCGTGCGCTGGCGTGATCCGCGCGCGCGCCCGGACTCCGGCCGCGAGGGCGACTAGGGCAGGGCTGCGCGGCACGACCCGCGAATTCTCTCACAGCCGGCCGGGTGCCCGCCGACCGGACGCGCGCCTCGGCCATGACGGGGAGGCCGGACAGCACCTCGTCGGTGCCGTCACGGTCGTGGGGCCGCGCCGACGCCCGCCGGGGGTGCCGCGCTCGGCGTCTACGGAGTTCCCATGCCGGCGGCGGGCCCTTCATCGGCAGGCATCGCCGTCGTCGTGCACAGCACGTCGAACACGTAGCCCCGCCGTGCGAGCGCCGGCACGAGCGCGCGGGTGGCCTCGACCGTGTAGTCGCGCGCCGCACCCTGGCGCGCGTGGTCGCCATCGTGCATGACGATGATGTCGCCGGGGTCGACGCCGCGGGCGAGCCGCCGCGCGATCTCCTGGCCGTCGGGCGTGCGGTACCAGTGCCAGTCCCACAGGCCCCAGCTCCAGCCGACAAGCCGGTGGTCGATCTCGGCGAGTCCTTCGTACATCGTGCCGCTGCGCCACCCGGCATGGGGGCGGAAGAGCGCGCACGGCCGGTGACCGGCCAGCTCTTCGATCCGCGAGGCGTTGCCGAGCAGGTGGGCGGCGAGGTCCTCGGGGGCCGCGAGCATCAGCGCGCGTGTGCCGGCATGGAGCGCCACGGCGTGGCCCTCCTCGAACATGCGGCGGACGATCGGGGCGGTGGCCGCGGTGAGGTGGTCGTCGATCAGGAAGAAGGTGGCGCGCGCCCCGTCCTCGGCGAGGGCATCGAGCAGCGCCGGCGTCGCCGCCGGATTCGGCCCGTCGTCGTACGTCAGGTAGACGCGGGGCGGGTCGGTGTCCGGCATGCGCCAGATGGAGTCCGCCGGCGCGAACCGCTCGAGCAGAAACGGGAAGGGGGCGGTGTGGGTCAGGAACACCGCGGTGAGGGCGGCAAGGAGTAGCCAGATCATTCGAGGCTCCCGGAATTGCCTCTTCCCCGAAGGAGGCCTTCCGTCATACTATCGCAATAATGAGACTGGATCTCAATACGGCGGCGGCCGTAGCCGCCCGCCCCGTGGCCGCACCCACGCGCGTCGCCCTCGAGGGCGTCAGCCTGCATTACGGCCGCACCGCCGCCCTGTCCGGGGTGTCGCTCGCGGTGGCCGAGGGCGAGATCGTCTGCCTGCTGGGGCCGTCGGGGTCGGGCAAGTCCACCCTGCTGCGCCTGGTCGCCGGCATCGAGCGCCCCTCCGAGGGCCGGATCCTGATCGACGGCGTCGAGGTGGCCGGCCCCGGCCGGTTCGTCGAGCCCGAGGCGCGGCAGGTGGGGATGGTCTTCCAGGACTACGCCCTGTTCCCGCACCTCACCATTGCCGACAACGTCCGGTTCGGCCTGCGCGGCCGCCCGCCTGCCGAGGCGGGGCGCATCGTCGCCGGCCTGCTCGAGCGCGTGGGCCTGGCGCGCTACGCCGGCCAGTATCCGCACACGCTCTCCGGCGGCGAGCGGCAGCGCGTCGCGCTGGCGCGTGCGCTGGCCCCCGCGCCCCGCGTCCTGCTCATGGATGAGCCGTTCTCGAGCCTCGACGGCCGGCTGCGCGATCAGGTGCGCGAGGAGACGCTCGACCTGCTGCGCGAGACGGCGACCACGACGATCTTCGTGACGCATGACCCGGACGAGGCGATGCGCGCCGCCGACCGGATCGCCCTGCTGCACGAGGGGCGGCTCGTCCAGTGCGGCGAGGCCGAGGACCTCTACACACGGCCGGCCACGCTCTTCGCCGCGCGCTTCTTCAGTGACATCAACGAACTGCCGGGCACCTGCCGGTCGGGCCGCGTCGAGACGCCGCTCGGCGCCTTCGCGGCCCCCGCGCTGCCCGAGGGCGCCGCCGCCTCCGTGTGCCTGCGGCCCGAGCACGTCCGCCTGGTCGCCGGCCCCGCCGGCATCGCCGCCCGCGTGGTGCGGACGGCGTTCCTCGGCGAGATCGATCATGTCGTGGTGGCCGTGCCGGGTCTCGACACGCGGCTCACCGTGCGCGCCTTCGGGCGCACGGGCCTCGACGCCGACGATCTCGTCTATCTCGAAGTCCCCGCGCGCGACGCGCTCGTCGTGGCGCATGACGGCCGCTGACCGTCACCTGCCTCTGTCACGGAGCCAACGATGATCACCCTGTTCCCGTCCCGCCTCTCGCGTGCCGTGCTGTGCGCCGCGGCCGTCTGCCTCGCCACGCCCGCGGCGGCGCAGGAGCTGAACCTCTACACCACGCGCGAGCCGGGGCTGGTGCAGCCGTTCATCGACGCGTTCACCAAGGAGACGGGCGTGAAGGTGAACAGCATCTTCGTCCGTGACGGCCTCGCCGAGCGCGTGGCCGCCGAGGGGACCCGGTCGCCGGCCGACATCCTGATGACGGTGGACTTCGGCGAGCTGATCCTCCTCGTCGACCGCGGGCTGACGCAGCCCGTGCAGTCGTCCACCCTGGCGCAGGCGATTCCCGCGCACCTGCGCGGGGACAAGGGCGACTGGTTCGCGCTGTCGCTCCGCGCGCGCGTGCTCTATGCGGACAAGGATCTCGGCATCAGCGCCTTCACCTACGAGCAGCTCGCGGATCCGCAGTGGAAGGGCAAGGTCTGCATCCGTTCGGGCCAGCACCCCTACAACACCGCGCTGGTGGCCGCCTACCTGGCGCGGCACGGCGAAGCGCGCACCGAGGCGTGGCTGCGCGGCCTCAAGGCCAACCTGGCGCGCAAGGCCACCGGCGGGGACCGCGATGTCGCCCGCGACATCATGGGCGGCATCTGCGACATCGGGATCGCCAACTCGTACTACGTCGGCCTGATGCGGAGCGGGGCCGGCGGGCCCGACCAGCAGAAGTGGGGTGCGGCCATCAAGGTGATCCTCCCGACGTTCGAGGGCGGCGGCACGCAGGTGAACGTCTCCGGCGCGTCCGTCGCCCGTCACGCCCCGAACCGGGCCGCGGCCGTCCGCTTCCTGGAGTACCTCGTGTCCGACGCGGCGCAGAAGATCTACGCCGAGGCGAACTTCGAGTACCCGGTGAAGGCCGGCGCCGCCGTCCACCCGATCATCGCCGCGCTCGGCACGCTCAAGGTCGACACGCTGTCGCTGGCCGAGATCGCGCGCCACCGCGCCGCCGCCAGCCGGCTCATCGACAAGGTCGGCCTGGACGAATAATGCCTGCCGCACGGCGCCTGGCGCCTCCCGACGGATGGAGCGCCGGCGCCGGCCTCGTCGCCCTCGCGGTGCTCGCGCCCCTCGCGGCGCTGGCCCTGGCCGCCTCGCGCGGGGAGGCGGGCCACTGGGCGCACCTGCTCGACTTCGTCCTGCCGGCCGCCATCCGGACCACGGCGATCCTGCTGACCGGGGTCGGCCTGCTCGCCGTCGCGCTCGGGACGACAACGGCGTGGCTCGTCACCGCCTACGACTTCCGCGGGCGGCGCGTGCTCGACTGGGCGTTGCTGCTCCCGCTCGCGGTACCGACCTACATCATCGCGTACGCGTACCTCGACATCCTCCATCCCGTTGGCCCGCTGCAGACGGCACTCCGTGCGCTGCTGGGCTACGACAGCCCCCGCGACTTCCGTCTCCCCGATATCCGGTCGATGACGGGCTGCATCGTCCTGCTCGGCTTCGTGCTGTACCCCTACGTCTACCTGACGACGCGCGCGATGTTCCTGATGCAGGCGGCGAACCTGATGGATGTCGCGCGGACGCTCGGGGTCGGCCGTCGGGCGTTGTTCTGGCGCGTGGCCTTGCCGCTGGCGCGCCCGGCGGTCGCCGTGGGGGCCAGCCTCGCGCTGATGGAGGCGCTCAACGACATCGGCGCGTCGGAGTTCCTCGGGGTACGCACCCTGACCGTGTCGATCTACACGACGTGGGTCACGCGCTCTGATCTGGCAGGCGCCGCGCAGATCGCGCTCGCCATGCTGGTCATCATCGTCGGGCTCGTCGTGTTCGAACGGGCGGCCCGGCGGCAGCGCCGCTACGCGAACGACGCGCAGCAACCGCGCCCGTTGACACCGTACCGCTTGCGCGGGGCGGCGGGGGCCGCCGCGTTCGCGCTCGGCGCCGTCCCCGTGGCCGTGGGCTTCCTCGTGCCGTCGGCCTATCTCGTGCACGCCGCCATCGTCCGCCTGCGGTTCGCGGGCCTGTCGTCGAACATCGTGACGGAGGCCGCCGCCACCGTGGCCTGGTCCCTCGCGGCCACGGTCGTGACGGTGGTGCTCGGCGTGGTCGTGGTCTACGCCGCGCGACTCAACCGCGGCTGGTGGCCGGAGGTGTGCGGCCGCATCGCGGCGCTCGGCTACGCCGTGCCAGGCACCGTCCTCGCGATTGGGCTGCTGCCCGTCGTGACCGGGCTGGACCACGCGATCGATGCCGCCGCCACCCGGGTCTTCGGCGTGTCGACCGGATTGCTGCTCCTCGGCTCGGGCGCGGCGCTGCTCTACGCCTACGTCGTGCGGTTCATGGCCGTGGCGTCCGGCGGCATCGAATCCGGCTTCAGCCGCATCTCGCCCTCGCTCGATGACGCGGCGAGGACGATGGGGGAGACGGCGGGGCAGCGGCTGCGGCGGATTCACCTGCCGCTGATGCGCCCGGCGCTTGCGACGGCGGCGCTGCTCGTCTTCGTCGACTGCATGAAGGAACTGCCGGCGACGCTGCTCCTGCGGCCGATCGGGTTCGAGACCCTGGCCACGCATCTCTATGGCGAGGCGATCCGCGGCACCTACGAGGACGCGGCGATTGCCGCGCTGCTGATCGTGATCGTCGGCCTCATCCCCGTGCTCGTCCTGGCGCGTGTCGGCCACACGAGGGGTCTGGCACCGTGACATCGAAAACGGTGCAGTTCCTGCACTCCCTGGGGTGAACGGACTTCCCATGAGGCGCTTGAAACAGCGACGGGTACCGGTGCGTATTACCTCTTCATGCGCATTCTGAAATTCGTCGCGGCAGGCGTCGGCGTCGTCGTGGTGCTTGCGGCGGCCGCGGCGGGAGCGATCTGGGTGGCGGGCTACCGCGTCCAGCTCGACGGATCCGGGACGCCGCGACTGGCCCTGCGCCTGCCGGCCGCGCAGCTCGCCGAATCGGTGGAGGCGCATCGACAGAGCCAGCGTCGTGAGACGCCGGACCCGGTCGCGGCGGCCGAACCGTTGCCTTCCGCGAGCGTATCCCCTGAGGCCGCCGCAGTGTCGGTCGGCGAGCCGGCCCCAGCCGCGCCGGAGGCTTCGCGCCCGGCGACACCATCACGGCGCCTCTACTGGACGGGCTTCCGCGGGCCGTTGCGCGATGGCCACTATCAGGAGGGGCCGGTGCGCACGGACTGGCCGGCGGCGGGCCTGACGCCGCTCTGGAAGCAGCCGATCGGCGGCGGGTATGCATCGTTTGCCGTTGCGGAGGGGCGCGCGTTCACCATCGAGCAGCGGCGGACCGAGGAGGTGGTGGCGGCGTACGACGTGGCCACGGGGCTCGAGCTGTGGACCCATGCCTGGGACGGTGACTTCAAGGAGTGGATGGGCGGCGATGGCCCGCGCGCAACGCCCACCTGGGTCGACGGCCGCCTCTACGCGCTTGGCGCCGAGGGCGAGTTGCGCGCGCTCGATGCCGAGACGGGCGCGCAGATCTGGCGCGTGAACATCCTCGAGGACAACGGCGTGTCCAACCTCACGTGGGGCATGGCGGCGTCGCCGCTCGTGTTCGACGACCTCGTCGTCGTGCATCCCGGCGGCCCCGGGGGGCGGTCGGTGGTGGCGTACGACCGCCACACCGGGGTGCGGCGCTGGTCGGCGCTCGACGACAAGGCGGCGTATTCGTCGCCGCTCCTCGCGACGATCGCCGGCGAGCGGCAGATCCTGGTCATCACGGCCGCGCGGATCGCGGCGCTCACGCCCGAGACCGGGGCGCTGCGGTGGAGCCACCCCTGGCCGGCGCCGAACGACATCAACGCGTCACAGCCCGTGCTCGCCGGCCGCGACCGCATCCTGCTCTCGTCCGGCTATGGGACGGGCGCGGCGCTCATCGAGGTGCGGGCGGCGGGCGGCGGGTTCGAGACGCGCGAGGTGTGGAAGCACAACCGGCTGAAGAACCGCTTCTCGAGTTCGCTCGTGCACGAGGGCCATGTCTACGGCCTCGACGAGACGATTCTGACGTGCCTGGATCTTGAGACGGGCGAGGTGCGGTGGAAGGCGGGGCGCTACGGGCATGGACAGCTCGTGCTGGCGAGCGGCCACCTCATCGTGCTGACCGAGGACGGCGACCTCGCGCTCGTGCGCGCGACGCCCGACCGCCACGACGAGCGCGCGCGCTTCCCGGTGCTGAACGGCAAGACCTGGAACCACCCGGTCATCGACGATGGGCGGTTGCTGGTGCGGAACCTGGCGGAGATGGCCGTCTTCGACCTGCGCGTGCGGTGAGGCGCCCACGGACAAACACGAAGGTCACGAAGAAGGCCACGAAGACGCACGAAAGAACGCCTCTCCAAGGATCCGGTTGCGAAACCGGCCGGGGAGGGGTCTGGCACCGTGACATCGATTTCGTGGCACTAATTGCGCGGCCGTCCACAGCCATCCACAGGCCATGGCAGGAACTGCCACGAAATCGATGTCACGGTGCCAGACCCCTCCCGCCCCCGTGTTTGTACGTGAACAGCCCCTACTGCCGGGTGAACTTCTGGATCCGGCGGCCCGTGGACGCTTCGCCCACGTAGATGGCGCCCTGCGAGTCGACGCTCATGCCGTGCGGGCGGAGGAACTGGCCGACCTGGCGTCCGCCGCGCCCGAACTCGCCGACCACCTCGAGCCCCTCGCGCTTCAGCACCCACACCTTGTGGTTCGTGCCGTCGGCCAGGTACAGCCACTCCTGCGCCTCGTCGGGCGAGAACGCGATCACGAACGCCGAACCTGACGAGAGCGTGCGCGGCGCGATGATCCGCTCCTCGACGAACGACCCGTCCTGCTTGAACACCTGGATGCGGTTGCCGCGGCGATCGGCCACGTAGATCAGCCCGTCGTGCGAGCCGGCCAGCCCGTGCACCGTCTGGAACGCGCGCGCCGGCGGGCCGTCGGGGTCGCGATCGCCGAAGTCGTAGTCGTCGACCGGCGGCTCGCCGTAGGCGCCCCAGTGGCGGAGGTACTTGCCGGTCTCCCCGTCGTGCACGGTGACGCGGCGGTTGCGGTAGCCGTCGGCGATGAACACCTCGTTGGTGGTGGGCTCCACGTAGATACCGGCCGGGCCGCCGAGCAGCGTCTCGTCGTTGCTGCCGGCCGTCTTGTCGTACTCCCCGATGGTCAGGACGAGCGTGCCGTCGCGCGTGAACTTCATCACGCGGTGGTGCTGGTAGCTGCCAATCCAGACGAAGTTGTTGTGATCGACGAAGATCCCGTGCGGGTTCCGGGGCCAGCGGGGGGCGTCCTGCCAGTCGCCCCACGCCTGGACGACCTCCCCCTGGGGGTTGAACTCGATCACCATCGGCGCCGGCGCGCAGCAGGTGCCGATCGGCGGCTCCTGGACGGCCGACGTTTCCTCGGGCGTCAGCACCTCGGGCAGGTGCGTGACCCACACGTGATCCTGCGCGTCGACGAAGACGCCGGTGATGGCGCCGAGAATCCAGTTGTTCGGCAGTTCCCTCGGCCAGGACGGGTCCACGGCGAACGTCGGCGTGGCGCCGGCGGCCGGTGTGGACGGGGCGTCCGCGGGGGCAGACGGCTGGCTGCAGGCGGTCAACAGCAGGGGCAGCAGGACGAGCGACAGGGCGGTGAGGCGGACTGACTTCATACGGCGCGAACTCCTTCGGGCGAAAGACCGGGCCACGATACCACGCGCCCGTCCGAACCGGCTCGACCTGTCCTCGCCTCCCGTGTATTCTTTTGGGGTTTGGCACGGCCCCCGGCGTGGGCCTGATCGGTGGGATCGTCAAGGAGCAGCAGGACATGAGATCCGTCACGAAGCGGTTGGTGGGGATGTCGGCCATCGTGTGGCTGGCCGTGGTGGTCGCGGGCGTGGCGCAGGAACGCCCGGATCCGCGCGTCGGCCTGAAGGCGGGCCTGTTCGATGCCGGCGAGGCCGCGTGGAACATGGAGCGCGTCTCCTCGATGCCGCGTCCCGACGGATTCTTCGATCCCGAACTCCCGGCCGGGCTGCCCTCGCCGCCTGAACGCACGCCAGAAGAGGCGGCGGCCGCGGCGGAGGCCGCCAAGGAAGCGGCCGCCAAGGCCGCGGCCAGCGGCGCGCCGCCGGCCCCGCCCCGCGGCGGCGGCCTCGACTTCGCCAACTCGGACCTTGCCTTCCGTGGCAACCAGATGGTCATCGGGAACTTCCACGGCTACACGGCCTACGACATCGAGAACACGCGCAGCCCGCGGCTGATCGCCTCGGTCGTCTGTCCCGGCGGTCAGAACGACGTGTCGGTGCATGGCAACCTGCTCTTCATGTCGGTCGAGGCGACGCGCGGCCGTGTCGATTGCGGCGGCGGCGGCGTGGCGGAGCCGGTGAGCGCGGAGCGCTTCCGCGGCATCCGCATCTTCGACATCACCGACGTGGCGCGTCCGCGGCAGATCGCGGCCGTGCAGACGTGCCGCGGGTCGCACACGCACACGCTCGTGACCAACCCGCGCGACACCACGAAGGTCTACGTCTACAACTCGGGCACCGGCAGCCCGCGCTCGGGCGAGGAGCTCGAGGGCTGCAACGAGGCCGGCCCCGAGGATCCCTCCTCGTCGCTCTTCAGCATCGACGTCATCGAGGTGCCGCTCGCCGCGCCCGAGACCGCGCGCATCGTGAGCAGCCCGCGCATCTTCGCGGATGAGACGGGGCGGGTCGGGGGGCTCTGGCAGGGCGGCGATCACGGGCCGGGCACGCAGAGCTCGCGCATGACCAACCAGTGCCACGACATCACCGTGTTCCCCGAAGTGGGGCTCGCGGCCGGCGCGTGCTCGGGCAACGGCATCCTGCTCGACATCAAGGACCCCGTGCACCCGAAGCGCCTCGACGCGGTCGTCGACAAGAGCTTCGCGTACTGGCACTCGGCCACGTTCAACAACGACGGCACCAAGGTCGTCTTCACCGACGAGTGGGGCGGCGGCACGCGTCCGCGCTGCCGCGCGACCGACCCGAAGGAGTGGGGCGCCAACGCCATCTTCGACATCGTCGACGGCAAGCTGGTGTTCAAGAGCTACTTCAAGCTGCCGGCGCCGCAGACCGAGCAGGAGAACTGCGTCGCGCACAACGGGTCAATCATCCCGGTGCCTGGCCGTGACCTGATGGTGCAGGCCTGGTATCAGGGCGGGCTGTCGGTGTTCGACTTCACCGACTCGGCCAACCCGGTCGAGGTTGCGTTCTTCGATCGCGGCCCGATCGACGCCGAGCACCTGATCACCGGCGGCTACTGGTCGACCTACTGGTACAACGGCCACATCTACGGCTCGGAGATCGCGCGGGGGATGGACATCTTCCGCCTGGTGCCGAGCGCGCACCTGACGCAGAACGAGATCGACGCCGCGTCGCAGATCCGCATGACGGAGTTCAACGCGCAGGAGCAGCCGCGGATCACCTACCCGGCGACGTCGCAGGTGGCGCGGGCGTACCTCGACCAGCTGCGGCGGGCCAACGCCGTGCCGGCGGCGCGCGCCGAGGCGGTGAACACCGCGCTCGATCGGCTCGACCAGCTGCGCACGGGCCAGGAGGCGAACGCCGCCGCAGTCCTGAAGGACGTTGACACGCTCGCGGCCGACATGGAGCGCGCCGCCGCCTCGGCGAGCGGCCGCGATCAGCTGCGCCTGCGCGCCCTGGCGGAGAACCTCGCCGCGCGCACCGCGCGCCTGCGGTGATGACGAAAGGACGGATGACCGTGACCCACCTGTTTCTCGCCCTGTGCCTCCTGGGCGCCGCCGTGGCGGGCGCCCAGGCCCAGCCGCCCGCGCCTGCGCCGGCGCCGCAGGATCCGCCGCCGCTCGTCCAACCCGGCGCGCCCGGGCAGGATACGCGGGCCATCACGCCCAGCCAGTCGACCGACCAGTCGGGCGTGCAGTTCACCGAGGCCGACGTCGAGTTCATGCAGGGCATGATCGGCCACCACCAGCAGGCGCTCGAGATGAGCGCGCTCGTCAACGAGCGCACCACGAGCGACGCCATGCGGAAGCTCTCGCAGCGCATCCAGATCTCGCAGGAGGATGAGATCGGGATGATGCAGGGCTGGCTGCGCGCGCGCGGCCAGACGCTGCCGAACCCGCACGCGCATCACATGCACGGCGCCACGCTGATGCCGGGCATGCTGACGCAGGACGAGATGGCACGGCTCGCGGCCGCCCGGGGCGTCGAGTTCGACCGGCTCTTCCTCGAGGGCATGATCAAGCACCACATGGGGGCGCTCGTCATGGTCGAGGCCCTCTTCAAGACGCCGCGCGCCGGCCAGGACGGCGAGATCTACGCGTTTGCCTCGGACGTGGATTCCGATCAGCGGATGGAAATCGAGCGCATGGGCGCGATGCTCAGGGAGTTGCAGTGATGACGTCGGTGACCAGCAGAATGCTGTGGGCGGCGGCCCTTTCGGTCGCGATGGCGGGGGCCGGCGTGGCGCAGGAGCGTGCCATGAACGACCCGCGCGTGGGCCTCAAGGCGGGCCTGCACGATGCGGGCGAGGCCGCCTGGAACATGGAGCGGGTCGCGGGCCTGCCCAAGCCCGACGGCTTCTTCGATCCCGAGAAGCCGGCCGGCAACCCCGCCGGGCCCGAGCTCACGCCCGAGGAGTTCGCCGAGCGCGCCGCCAAGGCCAAGGAAGAGGAGGCGCGCCGCGTCGCGGCCGGCGAGCCGCCGCCGCCCGTGCCGAACGTGCTCGGCTTCACCAACAGCGACCTGGCCTTCAAGGGCAACAACGTGATCGTGGGGAACTACCACGGGTTCGTGACCTACGACATCGAGAACGCCCGCAACCCGCGGCTCATCGCCTCGGTGGTGTGCCCCGGCGGCCAGGGGGACGTGTCGGTGGTCGGCAACCTCCTGTTCATGTCGGTGGAGCAGACGCGCGGCCGCCTCGACTGCGGCGTGCAGGGCGTGGCCGAGCCCGTGAGCGCCGAGCGCTTCCGCGGCATCCGCATCTTCGACGTCACCGACATCAGCCGTCCGCGCCAGCTGGCGGCGATCCAGACCTGCCGCGGCTCGCACACGCACACGGTGGTGACGAACCCGAAGGACCCGGCCAACATCTATGTGTATGGCTCGGGCACCGGCGCGCCGCGCGCCGGCGAGGAGCTCGAGGGCTGCACCGACGCCGGCCCCGAGGATCAGAACTCGTCGCTCTTCAGCATCGACGTGATCCACGTGCCGGTGGCGGCCCCCGAGAAGGCGCGCATCGTCAACCGTCCGCGCATCTTCGCCGACGAGCAGGGCAACATCGCCGGCCTCTGGCAGGGCGGCAACCACGGCGAGGGCACGCAGAGCTCGCGCATGACCAACCAGTGCCACGACATCACGGTCTACCCGGCCATCGGCCTGGCCGCCGGCGCCTGTTCAGGCAACGGCATCCTGATGGATATCTCGGACCCGGTGCACCCGAAGCGCCTCGACGCGGTCGTCGACAAGAGCTTCGCGTACTGGCACTCGGCCACGTTCAACAACGACGGCACCAAGGTCGTCTTCACCGACGAGTGGGGCGGCGGCTCGCGTCCGCGCTGCCGCGCGACCGATCCGATGGAGTGGGGCGCCAACGCCATCTTCGACATCGTCGATCGGAAGCTGGTGTTCAAGGGCTACTACAAGCTGCCGGCGCCGCAGTCCGAGCAGGAGAACTGCGTCGCGCACAACGGGTCGCTCATCCCGGTGCCGGGCCGCGACATCATGGTGCAGGCGTGGTACCAGGGCGGGCTCTCGGTGTTCGACTTCACCGATTCCGCCAAGCCGGTCGAGATCGCGTACTTCGACCGCGGCCCCGTGGACCCCGTCCACCTGATGTCGGGCGGCTACTGGTCGACCTACTGGTACAACGGCCACGTCTACGGCTCGGAGATCGCGCGCGGGATGGACATCTTCCGCCTGCTGCCGAGCGCGCACCTGACGCAGAACGAAATCGACGCCGCGTCGCAGATCCGGCTGTCGACCTTCAACGCGCAGGAGCAGCCGGCTATCGAGTGGCCGGCCACCTCGCAGGTGGCGCGGGCGTACCTCGATCAGCTGCGGCGAACCGACGCCGTGCCGGCCTCACGCGCCGAGGCCGTGAACGCCGCGCTCGATCGCCTCGACCAGCTGCGCACGGGCCGCGAGGCGAATGCGGCCGCGGTCATGAAGGAGGTCGATACGCTGGCGGCGGACCTCGAACGCACCGCCGCCTCGGCGAGCGGCCGCGACCAGGCGCGTCTGCGCGCCCTGGCCGAGAACCTCGCCGCCCGCACCGCGCGGCTGCGCTAGGCAAGCCGGGTCGACCGACACACGCAAAGGGCCTGGAAGGCAGATGCCTTCCAGGCCCTTTGTCATGGACGGCGCGCCCTCGCAGGTCGAGCCGGAGCGCCCCCTGTTGACCATCCCGATGCAGGGAGCCTGCCGCGTGCCGGCCCGTTCACCAGCTGATTGAACCCACCATGCGTATCATCCGCGAGCTTCCGTTTTCGATCCTGATCGTCGTCGCCGTGCTGATGCTTGGCGCGCCCTTCGTTCCCGAGCCGCACCTCGTCGAAAAGGCGCGCATGGCGATGGACGGCACGCTCACCCGCCCCCTCGACCTCTTCGATGTGGTCTGGCACCTGTTCCCGTCAGCGCTTCTGGTCTGGAAGACCGTGCTCTGGCGACGCGATCGCGCGGCCGTGAAGCGTCAATCCCCGGCCGGGCTCGCTCCACCAGACTGACCGGCGAAGGCGATTCCTGACCGACCCTTCACTAGTCCTGGGCAGCGCCGACGAAACGGTCGTCCTCATCCGCGAACAGCACGTTGAAGCTCGTGAGCGAACCGTAGCAGCCGGTGATGTAGCTCTGGATCTTCAGCTTCTGGTCGTCGGGCAGGTCCGATGCGTTCACCTGCTGCTCGAGCGTCCGCAGCCGGTTCCGCAGCATCACGACCTTGTGGAAGAACGACTCGATCGGCCAGCGCTTCTCCTGCACGCCGGGCTTGCCGGGCTGCAGGACGAGTGCGCCGCCGCGCCACTTCTCGGCAGGGGCCACGGGCGTCAACCCGGTCTCCTCGCGGATGATGCGGCGGATCAGCAGTTCGAGGTCGTCGGTCGGGGCGTCGTGAGGCATGGGCGGGGCCTGTCGCTCGCGCGGGCTGACGAGCGGAAATGCCGCGGGGGGCGTCTGGGGCGCGCGCGCCGGCGGCGCGCCCGTGGATGGGGAACGCGGCCCCCCGAAACGGGGGCCGCCGCGGTAGTTGTGTTCGGATCGGCAGAGATCGCAGGAGACGCGCAGCGGCTGCGCCTGCGCATCCACGACGATGACGGTGTGCGTGCGATCCTCGTGGCACGAACGGCAGTGGTCTTCGACCGATTGACCGGCGCGATACTGGCGGGAGAGCGTCATGGTGGTCGTCTGATTCTATGCCGGCGCCGCGCGTCCCGCCCAGGCACCGCCGCGCGCGGAGGGGCGGGAGTCCCCTGCACGAAAACCACGACGCCGCCGCCACGGGCGGCGCCCCAGGTGGCACAATGCGGGTCAGTCAGGCTTCGCGCCAGCGCTGGCCCCCCTGCCGTGCTGGGAACGCCTGCGCCAGGAGACGCCACGTGTCGTACCGCGTGCTCCAGGGGTGCCCACACTGCGGGCGCTATCCGCTGCGGCCGTCGCACCTCCATGGCGCGTGGGATCGCCTGCGCCACTGGCTCACCCAGCAGTGGCCATACCGCTGCGTCTCGTGTCGCTGGCGCGGCTGGGCCAACCGGAGCTGGGATCGCCGTCAGCACGCGGACCCGGCCGGCGCGCGTCTGCGTCGCCGTGCCGCGGATCGTCGGCCACCCCGTTGACACGTACGGGCGTCACGTGGGATAGTCCTCCATCGTGTTGATGATGATGACCTGCATGTGTTGCGACTTCGGGGGCCACGCCTCCGTGCGCCATGCTGTGTCGTCCATCGTGCCCGCGTAACCGCACGACCACAGGAACTGCACACTGGCCCGGATGGCGTCACCGCCGTCCGGGCCTTTTTGCGTTCTGGAACTGATCGCCGAGAGCCGATAGCCGATAGCCGATTGCTGAGAGCCGAGAGCCGAGAGCCGAGAGCCGAGAGCTGAGAGCCGACTGATCGCCGCCATGTTCATCACTGCCCACATCCTCCGTTGTCGAATGCGCTGTCACGTCGAGGCGAGTGGATGAGGGTGTCTCAACAGCAGGAGTGTCCGTCCGGGTAGTCCGGGCGGATCGTTGAAGGGCCGTCATCCGTGGATGACGGCCCTTCGCTGCGTTCGGCAGCGCCTGAAGTGTTCCGTGCTCCGCGGGTGGCCGGCCGCCAGTCGAGGAGAAGGAACCATGAAGAGACTGATTCGAGGGGTAGGGGTTGCATTGGCGTGGCTCGCGTTGGCGGGCGCCGCCTCCGCGCAGGTCACGAGCGCCGCACTGCAGGGCGTCGTGGCCGACAGCGAAGGCGGGGTCTTGCCTGGTGTCACGGTGGTGATCACGAACGTCGAGACCGGCCTCGTGCGCGAAGCGCCCGCGGATGGCGCCGGCTTCTATCGTGTGACGGCCCTGCCGCCAGGGGCGTACGTGCTGCGTGCGAGCCTCGATGGCTTCGTGCCCCACGAGCGGACCGGGCTCGTGCTCACCGTCGGCCAGACGGCCACGGTGGACGTGGCGCTGCACGTGGCGTCCATCTCCGAGGTGGTGACCGTCGAGGCGCGCGCCCCGCTCGTCGACACCGCGTCGAGCGCGCTCGGCACGACGGTGACCTCCACCCAGTTGGACCACCTGCCGCTGGCCGGCCGGAACTTCGCCGGCCTCGCCAACCTGGCGCCAGGCGTGACGGGCGTCGGCGGCGGCGGCATCAACGCCGGCGGCCAGTTGAGCCGCAACAACAGCGTCGTCATCGACGGCGTCAGCAACGACGAACAGGGCGTGGCCGGCCAGCGCGGCAGCCTCTCGCTCGAAGCGGTGCGCGAGTTCGTCGTCTACACGAACCAGTTCGCGGCCGAGCACGGTCTCGCCTCGGGCGCGCTCATCAACGTGGTCACGCGGTCGGGCACCAACCGCCTGAGCGGCCGCCTGTTCGCGTTTCACCGTGACGACGCCTTCGACGCGCAGAATCCGTTCTCGAAGGCGCAGGGGTCGGGGGAGGCGCCGTTCAGCGAACAACGGGCCGGCGGCTTCCTCGGCGGCCCGATCCTGAAGAACCGGTGGCACTACTTCGGGACGGTCGAGCTGCTCCGCGACGAGACGACCAGCGTCGTCACCTCGCCGCTCGTCCCGGTGGACCGGCGCGAGTTTCCCCGGACCGGCGCCCGCGACCAGATCTTCGCGCGGTCAGAGTTCCAGGCCAGCCAGGCTCATCAAATCGGCGTCCGCTACCGCTTCGACCAGAGCACGACCGAGGGCGGCGGGATCGGCGGGCTCAATCCGTACGAGCGCGGCCACGACCAGGCGAACGAATACGCGGATGCCATCGTCACCCTGACGTCGGTGCTGACGTCGCGGACGGTCAACGAACTGCGACTGCTGCGCGGCTCGCTGTCGACGTTCTGGACGGTGGATCGGTACTCCGATCCGTCGGGTGTGAGCATCAGCCGGCCCTCGATCAACCTGGGCAAGGCCAGCAACATGCCGCAAGGCTGGTCGTCGGTCCGCTACCAGGCCGTCAACACGCTCTCGCATACCTTCGGGCGCCACGACATCAAGATCGGCGTGGACGTCCAGACGGACGGACAGGATACGTACTTCCTCGGCAACAAGGACGGCACGTTCACGTTCCGCACGGATGCCCCATTCGATCCGAACGACCGGTCGACCTATCCGTTCCAGTTCACGCAGACCATCGGCGACTGGTACGACCGCCGCTCGAACGAGATCTACTCCGCGTTCGCCCAGACCACGTGGCGCGCGCACGATCGGCTGACGCTCAACCTGGGCCTCCGGTATGACACCGAGACGATCTTCGCGAAGGCGGCGGCGATTGATGTGGCGCAGGACCTCGACAACGTCGGCCCGAGGATCGGCGTGGTGTTCACGCCCACCGGCGACGGGCGGACCGTGGTGCGTGGCGGGTTCGGCATCTACTACGATCAGGGTTTCAACAACATCTCGGGCAACATCAGCAACTCGGCGCGCTCGACGGCGATCACGGTGGTCAATCCGGGCTATCCCGACCCGTTCGATGGCGGAACGATCGCCGTGCCACGGCCGAATCGGACCATTGCGGCGCCCGAGATCGACACGCCGTCCACGCGGACGTTCAGCGCCGGCGTGCGCCGCGAACTCCGGCCGGGGCTCGCGCTTGGCGTCGACGTCGTGCGCGCGCTCGGCTACAACCTGTTCAATGCGGTGGACATCAACGCGCCGTTGCCGGGCACCGGGGTCAGGCCGGACGCGGCCTATCAGCGTGTCGTCCAGTACCAGACGACGGGGGAGAGCCGGTCGGACTCGCTGCTCGTGTCGTTCGAGCGCCGGGCGGGCCGCGGGCCGCACTTCAATCTGGCGTATACGTGGTCGACGCAGCGGCGCAACGTCGAGGACTTCGGCTTCACGGCGCAGGACGCCTTCGACCCCGAGGCCGAGTGGGCGTTGGCCAGCAACGACCGGCGCCACCAAATCGTCGCGTCGGTCGTGTGGGCGTTGCCGTACGGCCTGCAGGCCGCCGGTCTGGTGCAGGCACGGCGCGGCCTCCCCTGGACGGTGACCACGGGGATTGACAACAACAACGATCAGAACCTGAACGACCGCCCTGATCTGCTGGTGCCGGGCGGCGACCCACGGGACCGGGCCACGTACGGCAGCGCCTTCCGCGGGCGTTCGGGTAGTCTGGGCCGTAACACGAACACGGGGCCGGGCTTCGTCCAGGTGGACGCACGGCTGTCGAAGTTCGTCCGCGCGGGCCGGTACTCGGTCGAGGGCTTCGTTGAGGCCTTCAATCTGCTGAACCGGGCGAATCTCGGCCTGCCCGTCGGCACGCTCACGTCATCGGCGTTCGGGCGGCCCACGGGGCTTGCCACCGGTGCGACGCCGCGGCAGGTGGAACTCGGTGTCCGGTTCGGTTTCTAGGGGAGAGGTCATGCGTACGCACATCACGACGTTCCTTCGCGCGGCCATCATCGTGGGCCTCGGACTGGCGGCGCCAGCCGGGGCCACGGCCCAGACGCTGCCGCGGGCGGTGGTCCTGGACGACTTCTCCCGCGTCCACGACGTCGGGGCGCCGCAGGTGTCGCCGGACGGCGAGTGGGTGCTCTACACCGTGTCGAGCGCCGACCTGGTCGCGGACCGGCGCGACACCGACCTCTGGATGGTGAAGTGGGACGGATCCGAGCGGGTGCGCCTGACGCACTCACCGGAGAGCGAGAGTGCGCCGCGCTGGAGTCCCGACGGCAGGTACATCAGCTTCCTGTCGTCGCGGCCGGGCCCGGCGAAAGGCTCGCAAGTCTGGGTGCTCAGCCGCGCGGGTGGCGAAGCGCGGCCGCTCACGGCGCTGCCTGGACGCATCAGCAGCTACGAATGGTCGCCCGACGCGACGCGGCTGGTGCTCGTCTATCGGGACGAGCCCCCGGCGGAGAACCGCAATGCCGCGCCGATCGTCGTCAACCGCTACCAGTTCAAGCGCGACGGGGTGAAGTACCTGACCGGCGACGTGCGGACGCGGCTCTACCTGTACGACATCGCCTCGGCCCGCCTCGAGGCGCTGACGGCGGATGGCGACTACGAGGAGAGCGACCCGCAGTGGGCGCCCGACGGGACGCGCATCGCGTTTGTCAGCAATCACGAGGACGACTGGGACCGCGTGCGCAACAACGACGTCTTCGTCGTCGATGCGCGCGCCGGGGCGCGCTCGCGGCGGTTGACGACCTGGGAGGGGATGGATGGCGGCACGCTCGCGTGGAGCCCCGACAGCACGCTGATTGCGTACCAGCGGGGCAGCGCGCGGAAGTTCGACTTCCACAACCTGCTGCGCCTCGGCGTCGTGCCGGCGGCCGGCGGGGAGACGCGGGTCCTCACCGAGGCCCTCGACCGCGGTGTCTCGTCGCCGGCGTTCACCGCGGATGGCCGCGCGATCGTCGTCACGGTGGCGGACGACCGCACGGTCTACCTCGCGCGCGTGCCCGTCGCGGGGGGCGAGGTCGAGCGCGTCCTCGACGGCCCCCGCGTCGTCAGTCAGCCGTCCCTCGTGGCGCGGCGGCTGGCGGCGCTGATCACGTCGGATACCCAGCCTGGAGAGATCTACGCGATCGAACCCTCGGGGCCGCGCCGGCTGACGATGCACAACGACGCCCTGGTGGCGGAGCTCGTGCTGCAGCCGGCCGAGGCGATCGACTTTCCGAGCGCGGACGGCACGCGCGTCGGGGCGCTGCTGACCAGGCCGGCGGGGCACCGCGCCGGCACGCGTGTGCCGCTGCTCGTGCGCATCCATGGCGGGCCCACCGCGCAGGACACCCACGGGTTCAACTTCGAGCGGCAGCTCTTCGCCGCCCATGGCTACGCCGTGGTGAACATCAACTACCGCGGCAGTTCAGGCCGCGGCGCGGCGTTCAGCGAGGCGATCTTCGCCGACTGGGGCCGCCTCGAGGTGGCCGACGTGCTGGCCGGCGTGGACTATCTGGTGGCGCAGGGTGTCGCCGATCCCGACCGGCTCGGCCTCGGCGGCTGGAGCTACGGCGGCCTGATGACCAACTTCATCATCGCCAGCGACACGCGCTTCAAGGCCGGGATCAGCGGCGCGGGCAGCGCCAACCGCACCGCGCTCTACGGGCACGAGCAGTACACGTTTCTCTACGACAACGAGTTCGGCCCGCCGTGGGAGAACACGGCGCTCTGGATCACGTCGTCGTACGCGTTCTTCAATGCCAACCGCATCACCACGCCGACCCTCTACATGGGCGGCGAGGACGACTGGAACGTGCCGATCCTCGGCAGCGAACAGATGTACCAGGCGCTCAAGACGCTGAAGGTGCCGACAGAGCTCGTGGTCTATCCCGGCCAGAACCACGGGCTGACGAAGCTGAGCTTCCAGCGCGACCGGCTGGAACGGTACCTGGCGTGGTACGGCCGCTACCTGCGGGCGGGCGCTGCCACGTCGCCGCCCGTGCGTCACGGGGGGTAAGGAGGCCGACACCATTTCCTTACCGCATGCTGACCGCGCGCGCGGGGGGGCTGTGCAGAGCGCCGCCCCGGCCGGGGTACACTGGGCGATCGTACGGGGGGCGAACGGCGATGGAAGGCACCACGATCGGACGATACCGGCTGCTGCGCGAGATTGGGCGCGGCGGGATGGGCACCGTCTATCTCGCGGTGGACGAGACCGCGGAGCCGCGGCGCGAGGTGGCGATCAAGGTCCTGCGCGATGCGCTCCATGCGGAGCACTCCGCGCGCTTCCTGACCGAGCAGCGGCTGCTCGCGTCGCTGGACCACCCCGGGGTGGCCCGGTTCCTCGACGGGGGCACGGCGCCCGATGGCCGTCCCTACCTCGTGATGGAGTTCGTGGCGGGCGAGGCGATTGACGCCTACTGCGATCGGCGCCAGCTGACCATCCCGGACCGCCTCCGGCTGTTCGTCGACGTCCTCGACGCGGTGGCCTACGCGCACCGGCAGCTCATCGTCCACCGCGACATCAAGCCCCGCAACATCCTCGTCACCGAGGCGGGCGAGGTGAAGCTGGTGGACTTCGGCATCGCGAAACCGCTGATGGCGGCCACCTACGCCGACACCGAAGCCACGCGGACGGGTGTGCACCTGATGACGCCCGAGTATGCCAGCCCGGAGCAGGTGACCGGCGGCCGTATTACGACGGCCACCGACATCTACGGGCTGGGCCTGCTGCTCTACGAGTTGCTGTGCGGCCGGCGCGCCCAGCGGCTCGAGAAGCGGGTGCCGGGCGAGATCGAGCGCGTGGTCGTGCGCGACGAGGCGCCGCGCCCGAGCCTGGCGGTCGAGACGTCGCTCAGCGGCAGCGGCCGCACCGAGATCTCCTCGGACCAGATCGCCGTGTCCCGGCGCACGACGCCGCCGAGGCTGGCGCGGCGCCTGCGCGGCGACCTCGATCGCATCGTCGCGATGGCGCTCCGCAAGGAGCCGGAACTGCGCTATGCCTCGGTCGGGCTGCTCGCCGAGGACATCGATCGCTTCCTGACGGGGCAACCCGTCCATGCCCGGGGCCACTCGATCGGCTACCGGGCCTCGAAGTTCGTGGGGCGCCACCGCGTGCTCGTGACGGCGGCCGCGGCCCTCGTCGTGATGCTGGCCGGCTACATCCTCGTGAGCCTGCAGCACGCGGCCGAGCTGCAGGCGGCGCTGGCGCGCGCGCAGCAGGAGGCGGCCAAGGCCGAGCAGGTGTCGGCCTTCATGGTGCGCATGTTCGAGGGCAACGACCCGGACAACGCGCAGGGCGCGGAGATTACCGGGCGCGAGCTGCTCGACCGGGGCGTCGCACGCGCGGCGGAGCTGTCGGACGAACCGGTGCTGCAGGCGCAGCTGCTCGACACGATCGGTGGCGTCTACCGCAGCCTCGGGGAGTACGCGCGGGCGCGGCCGCTCATCGAGCGGGCGCTCGAGGCGCGGCGCGCCGCCCATGGCGAGACGCATGCCGACGTGGCGCAGAGCCACCGCCACCTCGGCGTCGTGCTGCGCTTCCTGGGCGACTTCGAGGGCGCGGAGCGCGAGTTCGACCGTGCCCTGGCCACCGAACGGGTCCTGTCGCCAGAGGGCGGACGGGCCTACGCGGCGAGCCTGCATGAGCTGGGGCACGTCTACGTCGAGCAGGGCCGCTTCGCGGACGGCGAGCAGCTCTTCCGAGAGGCGCTGGCGATGCGGCAGGCACACCTCGGGCCGGGTCATGTGGACGTGGCCGAAAGCCTGAGCGGTGTGGCATACGCGCGCTCACGGCAGGGCTTTCCGCGCGACGCCGTGCCGCTCTACGAGGAGGCGCTCGCGATTCACCGCCAGCGCCTCGGGTCGCGGCATCCGCAGGTGGCCCGCTCGCATCAGAACCTGGCGGTCAACCTGAGCGACCTCGGGGAGTACGACGACGCGGCACAGCACTACGAGCGGGCGCTGGAGGTCTACCGCGCCGTCTACGGCGAGCGCCATCCGAGCCTCGCGATCACCATCAACAACCTCGCGAACCTCAGGGCGCGGCAGGGCAACCTGGTGGCCGCCGAAGGGCTGTTCCGCGAGACGCTCGAGATGCGCCGCCAGCTCTTCGCGCCGGACCACCCGGCCGTGACGCGCGCCGTCAACAACCTGGCGACCGTCCTGATGCGCCTCGACCGCAACCGGGAGAGCGAGGCGATGTTTCGCGAGCTCATTGCGGGAAAGGAAGCGCGCGGCCAGACCGACGATCCAGAACTGGTGATGTATCGCTCGAACCTGAGCGAGACCCTCCGTCGTCAGGGCCGCCTCGCCGAAGCCGAGGTATTGGCGCGGCAGGTGCTCGAGCACCGGACGCTCGTCGAGGCCGGGGGCCTGGAGATCTCGTCGAGCCTGGTCGTGCTGGGCCGTGTGCTTCGGGACCAGGGCCGGCCCGCGGAGGCGGCGCAGCACCTCGCCGAGGCGCTGGCCATCCGCCGCGAGCGTCTCGGCGACGGCCACCCCGACGTGGCGAGCCTCGAGAAGGAACTCGCGGCCGTGCGCGACGCGCGCCGCTAGCGCGAGGGGCTACGCCCGTGGCGCTGGAGGCTCGCCGTCGCCGGGCGTTTCAGACGGGGCCTGGAGCGGCGGTTCGATCGGCGGCGGATCGATGCTCGGCTCACGCTCGACGTCCGGCGCGTGCGGGTCGTCTGGCGGCACGACGGGCGGTGTCGGGGACGGGGGTCCCGTGGGTGTTGGATCGTGCGGCCGCGTGGGATCCGGGCCGGCCTTCGTCGTGTCTTTCCGCTGTTCCATCGAGTACACCTCGTGTCCGCACCGTAACCTATTCTGCTGGAAGACGGTGCATGGGCCGTGCCACGCGCATCCCGTGCCGGTACGCTTCATGCTCATCCATGAGCGTCCCTACGAGCGGAACGTGACAAGCGCGCCAAACAGGAGGCAGCGACATGGTGAACAAGGATGAAGTGGCCGGCAAGGCCGAACAGTTGAAGGGGAAGGTCAAGCAGAAGACCGGGGCGTTGATTAGCGATCCCGACCTCGAAGCCGAAGGGGTGGGGGACCAGGTGGCCGGCAAGGTACGCGAGACCGTCGGGACCGTGAAGCGAAAGACCGAAGAGGTGGTGAACAAAGTCACCAAGCCGCCGCGCGAGCGACGCTGAGGCCGGTCACCCCTGCAGTCGGAGGCGTCCACAACCCGCGTGGACGCCGCCAGCTGGCGCCGCGTGGCTGCGATCCTCTCGTCGCGCGCACGGCCCCGGGATCGGGAACGGAGTGGACTACGTGACGTCCGTGTCCACCGGGGCGAAGTGGTTCCCCGACAAGAAGGGCTTCCTGACGGGCGTGCTGTTCCTCGGCGACGCCAAAATGCTGTCTGGTCCTGATCCCTCCCACAGGCAAGGTGAGATCAGGAGGGACACCATGCGCACGCGCATCACGATGGTACTGATGACCTTGTTGGTTGCGACGTTCGGCGTGGGATGCGCCAGTCCGCCAACCGAGGAAGCGGATGCCGCCAAGGCGCGCCTCGAGGGGCTCGGCCCCGAGGCCCGGTAGTGGATCGTCAATGACACTCCGCTAGAACTTCCAGCTCGCGTTCATGAACAGGTTGCGGCCCGGCTCCGCCACGCGCACCCCCGAGCGGAACGGGTCGCGCTGGTAGGACAGGTGCTCCACGTAGTAGTGGTCGAGCAGGTTGGCCACGCCCACGCTGACGGCGAACGCGCCGGCCCGAAGGCCGCCGTGGAGGTTCAGGAGCGCGTAGGCGGGCGTCTCCGCCTCGCCGAGCGCCGTATCCACGCGGCGCTGCGCCGCGCTGGCGATCCCGCCCAGTTCGCCGAAGGCGCGGCCGTTGTCCACGCGGAGGCGCGCCTGCGCCCGGAGCGGCGGCATCTCGGCGAGATCGCCGCCCGCGACGCCGGGGAGGCCGTTGGCCTCGAAGGTGCCGCGGGTATACGAGACGTCGGCCGCCAGCGAGACGGCCGGCCAGAGCTGGGTGGAGCCGGTGATCTCCACGCCGCGGAGCCAGCCGTCCACGTTGGTGTACGAGCGCGCGCTCGTGTTCATGACGCCGGGCACCATCGCCACGCGGCGGGCCGAGTAGAGGGCGACGTAATCGTGCAGGCGGTTGGCGAACACGTTCACGGTGAGCGCGCGTCCGCCGCCATCGAGCGCGGCCGTGAGATCGATCCCGGTGTTGCGTGACGGCGCCAGGTCCGGGTTGCCGACCCAGTCGGTGCCCATCCGCCGCAGCGCGAAGAACCGTTCGTTCGGTTCGGCGACGCGGGCGTTGTGTCCGAGCCCCGCGCTGACGAGCAGTGCGGGGGCGATCTGCCGCGTGAGCTTCAGGCGGCCGGCCGGCAGGACGTCGATCCGGGCGGTCGTGCTCGTGGCGTGATAGGCGCGATAGAGCGCGAGGGTGGGGGCCCCGGCCTCGGCGGCCGAGCGGATGCGGTCGAGCCGCCCGCCGGCATCGAGCGTGGTCTTCGACCCGAGCGCGCGGCGGTACTCGGCGAAGACGCCGGCGGTGTCGATCGTGGCGTCGGGGATGGAGTGCTGGACCGCGTAGCCCATGCCGGCCATGACGGTGGTGGTATCCCACGTCCGGCGGTAGGCTTCGGCGCCGAACGTCAGCCCGGCGCCCAGCTGCGCCTCGGCGCGCCCACCGAGCGTGCGCGTCTCGGCGTCGGTGCCCATCGAGTAGCCGCGCGGGGCGTTGGCGGCCGATCGGCGGAGCGCGTCGGTCATCCAGTGGTCGACGCGCGACCAGGTGAGGTCGGCGCGGATCGCAGAGAGGCGCGCGCCGCTCCGGGGCTGCTCGAGGCGTACGGCGACGCGGTCGGCGTTGTCGTAGACCGCGTCCATCTGCAGGTAGGGATAGAGCATCTGGTCGGCCTGCTGCCGGGTGTAGCTGGCCTCGATCTGGCCGCCGCCCGCCAGCCGCCACGCCGCGCGCCCCCAGGCCGTCGTCGCGCGGAACGCCTCGGCGTCGACGTGGGCGTCCGCGTAGTTGGCGGTGGCCGTGAAGAGCGCGCCGCGGCCATCGGTGTACGGCGCCGACCGGCGGAACGAGTAGCCGGCGAGCAGCGCCATCCGTTCACCGCCGTACGAGACCGAGGCCGAGGGATTCACGAAGCCGAAGGACCCGACCGACAGCGTGGGCGACGCATGCCAGCCGTCTGGCGGACGGCGGGTGACGATGTTGACGAGTCCGCCCATGCTGCCCTGGTAGCGGACATCGAAGGGGCCCTTCCCGACCTCGACACGCTCGACCTCCGAGAAGTCGACGTGAAAGGCGGGCGGGTCCATGCGGTTCGGGCAGGCGCCGTAGACGCGCTGGCCGTCGATGAGCACGTTGAGGTCGCGGCTCGGGAGCCCGCGGACCACGACGTCGCTCGCGATGGCGCCGCGCCGCACCCGCCAGACGCCAGCGGTCCCGGCCAGGGCCTCGCCGACATCGCGCGCCCCGCTCTCGCGCACGGCGGTCTGTTCGAGGCTGTCGCGCGGCATGGCCGCCGAGACGGTGACGTGCTCCGAGAGCGAGGCCGGCGCCAGCGTGACGGAGAGGCGGTGGGTCGCGCCCGCCGGGACCTCGAGGGCCGGCACCGCGCGCGGCGCGTAGCCCGCCGCGTCGATCGTGAGATCGTAGGTGCCCGCGGGAATCTGATCGAACAGGAACAGCCCGCGCCCGTCGGTCGCCCCGCGCCACGTGCGCCCGGTGGCCGTGTCCGTGAGCGTGAGCGTGGCGAAGGGGATGCGCGCGCCGTCGTGCGTGGCGACGGTCCCGGCAACCGAGGCGACGGGCGTCTGGGCGTCTCCGGGTGACGGCCACAGGCCACCGAGGACGAGGACAAGAGCGAGCAGGACACGGCGCATGGACACGGTAACCTCCCGGGACAACTGCCTCCAGTGTAGGAAGGCGAGCGGCGGGAAGTCACTGCGTCACGATGTCGCAGCGAAAGACATCCGGAGACGATCGGGCGGCGGCGCGGGGCGCCGGTGTGCCGTGCGCTCGTCAGAGCCGCAGGCGCGGCTGGCGTGCGGCCCGCGCGGGGGCGACCACGGCCTCGAGATCGAGACGGGGCACGTAGCCGTCACGCGCGGCGCTCAGCTGCTCGAGGATCTGTTCGGCCAGCGCCGACGGCGACACCACGCGCGCGTGCGGGCCCCAGCCGAGGATCCAGTGCTCGAGCGCGTAGTCGCGGCAGACCTTCAGCGTGCAGCGCACGCCGCCGCCGGGGCGATCGACGAGCGACTGTGTGGGATGCCATGTCCGCTCGTGCACGTAGCGCGCGACGCGCGGCGAGAAGTCGATCACGATGCGTTCGGCGGCGCCCTGGTTCACCCCGAGCGAGTTGCCGAAGGCATCGTCGCCGAGATCGGCGGTGGGCGTGAACGTGCCGCGCTGCGGCGTGAAGCGCAGGATGCGCTCGAGCGCGAACGTCCGCAGGCCGTGGTACTCGGGCACGTAGGCGGACAGGTACAGGCCGCCGTCGTGGTATGCCACGTGATACGGGTGAATCTCGTAGTCCTTCTCGCGGTTGCGGCCGGCCGAGAAATACGTCATCCGCACGACGCGCCGGTCGGCGCACGCCTCGATGATGCGCGCCACCACCTCGCCGTAGTCACCCGCCGGCGCGGACTTGCGCGGCGCCGGCTTCACCTTGATCACGCCGGGCAGCTGGTCGAGGAACGCCTTCGTCGCTGCGGGCAGCGCACGCTCGATCTTCCGGACGAGGCTCGTCATCGCGCGTTCGAAGGGAGACCCGGTGAGCGTGAGCAGCAGCGCGCGTCCGGCGTACAGCGCGCAGGCCTCGCTGGTCGACAGGCCCGCCTCGTGCAGCGCCTTGAGCGGCAGGCCCGTGAGCCGGTAGATGCTCTTGCGATCGCGCCGGTCGGCCGTCAGCGGGAAGCCCGCCTCCTGCAGCGCCTTCAGGTCCCGCCAGATCGTCCGCTTGTGCGAGCCGAGGGCCTCGGCCAGCTCGTCCACGGTCTTCCCGTAGCGCGCCGGCTCGAGTGCCAGCAGGAGCTTCCATTGGCGGATGACTTCAGCGTTGCGCGGCATCGGGCCGTCATCTTATCCCGGACGCGCGGGATCCCGGCGCATTCTCTCGACACGGGAACTGTGACCTTCCGCGTCTCATGTCAGGACTATGATGGCCACGCGGGTGCCGGGAGGCGACGGGACGCCCGGAGGGGGGAGCAGGATGCGGACCAACCGCTGGGTCGGAGTGATCGTGCTGGCGGCGACGGCGGCCTGTTCGTCGAGCCCGACGTCGCCATCGGGCGCCTCGACCAGCGTGACAGTGTCCACGCCGGCCGCGTCGTCATGGACGCTCGCCGGGCAGGTGGTGCCCACGCATGGCCCGGTGTTGCCGGGGGTGGCGATCGACTACGCGAGCCTCAGCACGCAGACGGACGGCAACGGCCGCTTCACCCTGACGCATCAGCACGCGAGCGGCGCGTCGTCGATGACCCTGACGCACCCGGGGCTGCTCGAGCGGCGTCTCTGGGTGCGAGGCGGCGCGTCACGCAGCGACCTGGCGGTCGATCCCATTGCGCTCGCGCCGCCGTTCGACCTGACGTTCTACCGGAAGTTCGTGAGGAATGCGCTCGACGCGCCCGGGAGCTTGCGCCCCGTGAGCCGCCTGGCGGCGGCGCCGAAGTTCTACATCCAGACGAACGATGACTTCGGCCAGGCGGTCGACGGTGACACACTGCAGTCCATTCGGGCGAGCATCGTCCTCGGCGTGACGCAGTTCACGCCGTACGGGGTGCCGCTGATTGAGCAGGGGCCTGAGCCGCGCGAGGCCGAACGCGGGTGGATTCGCGTCTTGATCAAGCAGTGGACGGCCTCCTTTACCGCAGGCGGGACGTGTGGCCAGGCCTTTGTCGGCGCGGACCCCGGCGAGATTCGGCTGTGGCTGGATCGATGCCGGTGTCCCGGCGAGCACAGCCGTATTGGCCAGGGGCTCGTCGTCCACGAGGTGGGCCACGCTCTCGGGTTCTGGCATGTCGACGGACGGCATGTGATGCAGCCGATCGTGGCGTGCGGAGCGGTTGACGTGATCGCCTCTCCCGAAGAGCGATTCCACGCCGCCATCGCCTACCGGCGTCCCGTCGGCAACCAGGATCCCGATCACGACCCGAGCCACGTCTTCGCGTCCACCGCGGACTTCGCCGCGCCCCCCGTGCTGCTGTCCTGCGGCGGCTGAGGCGCACGGCGGGCACGCGGGAACTGTGACCCCGCGTGTCGCACACGGGCTGGATGATGTCCCGCGGGAGGACATCCATGCAGATTCGAGCGCTCGTGATGATCGGCGTGATGGCGTGTGTCAGCGCCGCATGCAACGGCAAGTCCCCGTCGCCCACCGCTCCGACATCGTCCGCGCCGCCCCCGGCGGTCACCGCGGCGCCGCCGCCCGCCGTGCCGGCCACGCCGTACAGCGGCGTGTGGGAGGGCCGCTACCGGATCGAGAGGTGCGACGGGACCGGCTCCATTCAGGATCTGCTCTGCAGCCCGCAGCGCGGGATCTACCCGCCGGGGACGACGCTGCCCCTTCGCATCGACCTGACGCAGACGGGGAGCACGGTGACCGGCCGCATCGAACTGGGCGCCGTGACCGGCGTGGTCAGCGGCGTCGTGCGGTCGAACGGCCTGCTCACGCTGAGCGGCACCGCACGCGGCGGCACGACGACGGCCGAAATCACCTACTGGGATACGCGGGCGATCGGCAACGCGATGGATGGCTACTTCACCTTCAACGCCACCTATACGAACATCCCGGGCGTGGCGGTCGTGGTCACGACGCTCCAGAGCGTCTTCAAGCGGTGAGGGCGTGATGGACGACGAGCACACACGCGATGCGGCATCCCCCTCCTGGAATGGAGTGGACGGCACGTCGCCCGAGACGGGGATCGCCGTCGCCGCCGTGTCGGACGAGTACGCCTGGGTGGCGGCGCATCTGCCTGGCGCGCGCCTGGTGTCGCAGGCGATGGGCCGGCGGGGCGATCGCCCGTTCGACATTCTGACCCTGCAGTTGCCCTCCGGGGCGCTGCAGGAGATCTACTTCGACATCTCGGCGTGCTTCGGCGTCGAAGGCGCGCCAGGACCGCCCTGCCCGTACTGCGGGGAGCCCCTGCGGACGGCCGAGGCCCGGCAGTGCCGCTTCTGCGGGACCGACTGGCACGATCCCGAGCACATCGTCCGCCGCGGGGGCACCGGCGACTGAGGGTGATCCGGTGCGCGCTACTGCCGCCGTGTGGTCGTGACGGTCTCTTCGCGGGGCGCGACCTGGTAGCCGAGATCGGCAAGGATGCCGAGTGTCAGGATGTCGATCATGTTGGCGCTCGCGCCGAAGGCGCCTGGCGTCATCAGGCCAACCTCGACCTGGGAGTACGTCTCCTGATCCACGTGCGACACGCTCGACCCCTGCTCGTACGGATCGGGGGCGTGCAGCTTCACGAGCGGGAGCGGCACGACCGACGCCTGGCTCGCATCGGTGGCGGCGGGGCCGGCGAAGAACAGGTCATCGCTGACCAGATCGCCCCGGACGTCGCCGGACCCCCTCCCGGTGAGGCGGCCGTCCTCGCCGTGACCGCGGTTGACGAAGGTGTCGTATGGCGTGGGCACGCCGTTCAGCAGCGCGCCCTCGTCGGGGTCGAAGGTGTCGAGAAAGCCCAGGCCATGGCCGACCTCGTGGAGGGCCGTGTAGAGGAAGCTCGTCTGCTCCTCGTTCGATGTCGTCCCCTCGAGCGAGTAGTCCCAGGCCATGCGGCTGTTGAAGACCGCCTCGATATGCGCCCCCCCGTCGCCGACCGGCTCCTCCCGGAGCTGGGCCGCGAGGGCGTACGGGACGGCCACGCCGTCGATCTCGATGAAGTCCACGGGCCCCGCGTGCGCCAGCACCTGGCTGTCTTCGTCCATCTCCTCCATCCGGACGTGCACCGTGACGGGGGCGCGCCCGCGGAGGGCCGCGGACCAGGTCGCCAGGCTGGCCTCGAAGGCGGCGCGGCGCTGCTCGCCCACGTCCCCGTCGAAGAAGCCGGTCCCGGGGGCATCGCCATAGATCACCGTGAAGGCCAGCCGGTCCTCGCCTTCCTGCACGAGGACCTGCGGCGAACGCGCGAGCATCGAACGGCTCATCGACCGCGCGAGCGGCGTGCTGGCGAGTTCGGCGTCGGTCAGCCGCGCGCAGAGCACGTCGACGCGTCCGTCGGCGTCGCGGACCACGGACATGCCGTAGACCGGGACACGGTAGCCCTTCGGGGTGACGTGGACGCCTGGACGGTCCTGCGCCGCAGCCCCGGTGGAGAGCACCGACAGCAGCAGAACGACGGCAAGCGTCCATGACAGGACGGTGTTCAACCGGCACGGGCGCGCGTCAGATCGCATCGAGAGCTCCATGGGGCGGCCTGCTGATGTCCAGCAATCGCAGCGCACCAGTGTAGTCGAATCGGGTCGTGTGGTGAGTGGTGTATCGCCTGAGAGACATCGGCACAACGGGACCCGGGCATGAGCGCGGCGGGCGCTCCGTGGCGCGCCGCCGGGTGTGATAGCGTTCGCGCCATGGTCAGCCGACTGGTTGCGCTCCTCCTCCTGGCCCCGCTGGGGCTGCAGAACCCGAACAGCCTGACGCCGGACGAGCGTGCGCGCATGGAGGCGCAGAACGCGGCGCTGGCCGACACCATGCGGACGGCGCCGCGCCTGCCGCTGGCGCCGTCACCGATCCCGGTGCAGGCGCCCGCCGCCGAGGGGTGGGGCCTCGGCATGGTGTCCTGGGTGGCGGCCGGCCGCGATGGACTCGTGTACCTGCTCCAGCGTGGCGACAAGGCCGACCCCGTCATCGTCCTCGACGCGGAGGGGCGGATCGTGCGCTCGTGGGGGAAGGGCTTGTACACGACGCCACATGCGATTCGCCTCGACCCCCAGGGCAATGTCTGGACGACCGACTCGGCGAGTTCGATGGTGTACAAGTTCTCGCCGCAGGGCGAGCTGCTGATGCAGATCGAAGTCGGGGGGCAGCCTGACCCGTGCGGCGCCTTCTGCAGCACGACCGACATCGCCTTCGCACCGAACGGGCACCTGTTCATTGCCGACGGCTATCGCAACGCGCGCATCCTCGAGTACACGGCCGACGGGACGAAGATCCGCGAGTGGGGGACGGCGGGCACAGGCCCCGGTGAGTTCCGTCTGCCGCACTCCATCCAGGTCGACGCCCAGGGCATCGTCTACGTCGCGGATCGCGAGAACGGGCGCATCCAGCGCTTCACGTCGGACGGGACGTACCTGGGCGAGTGGTCGCAGTACGGCAAGACGTTCGGAATCACGCTCGCGGGCGATGCGATGTGGCTGTCGAGCATCCCGCGCGGCCCGAACAACGTGCCGGGCTGGCTGATCAAGATCAACCCGGCGACGGGTGCGCTGATCGGCGTGGTGGACGCGCTCGGCAATCACGGCATGGACGTCCTGCCGAACGGCGACCTCGTCCACGCGCCAGGCCCGGAGCTCGTCCCGCAGCGCTACCGGCAGTAGATCTCAGGCGAATGCAAGATGCAGAATGCGAAATGCTGAAAGCTGAGAGCTGCTGAAAGCCGACAGCCGAAAGCCGACAGCTACGGCGACTCGCGCGACGTGACTACAGGCGAGGTGCCGCCAGCGTGCGGAGTAGCTCTGCGGCCTCGGGATGTCCCGGCGCGCCGGGGCCGCGGCCGGGGGCGGGCGGCCGTGGGAGGGTCAGGTCGAGCGGCGTCTGGCCGTTGGCGTTTGTGGCGTCCAGCACGGCACCGGCCTCCGCCAGGATCCGGATGAGCGGCACGAGTCCGGCGCCGGCGGCGGCGTGGAGCGCAGTGTCGCCGGCTTCGTTGGCGCGGGTCACGTCGGCGCCCGCGGCGATGAGCTGGCGCACGGCCTCGAGCGCGTCGGCCTCGTCGCGCGGCACGGGCGGGTTGTCGGAGTCCACCATCTGCCAGCGCTCCAGGTCCGTGGGGCGCGCCTCCTTCTCGACGGGGATGCCGGCCGCGGCCAGCAGCGGCGTCGTGCCGTCGTCGAGCGGGACATCCGGATCGGCGCCCGCCGCGAGCAGCGCGGTGAGAATCTCCACTTCCAGGTAGGTGGCCGCGACGAGCAGCGGCGTGCCGCCGGTCATGGGCGTCGTGAACGCCCACTGCGACCCGAACCGCCGCACCGGGCTCCCGCGCGTGAGCCGGGCGTTCGGGCTCGCGCCCCGCGCCAGGAGCGCCCGGACGGTCGCCAGGTCCCCGCGCAGCGTGGCGGCGTGAAGCGCCGTGTAGCCGGCCGCGTCCGCGTGCACGTCGGCGCCGGCCTCGATGAGCGCGCGCGCGATCTCGCCGTGCCCCGAGAAGGCGGCCAGCACGAGCGGGGTGCGGCCATCCGCGGCCGCCACGTTCACGCCGGCGCCGGCGGCGAGGAGCGTCCGTGCGGACGGCGTATCGCCCGACTGCGCGGCGAAATGGAGCGCGGTGCCGCCGCCCGTGCCGAGCGGATGGGCATCCTGCATCGACGTCTTCACGGTGCGCCGCGGCCCGCGGTCGAGCATGACCGTGAGCGTTCGGACGCTGGTGCGCGCGTCCACGTCCGCGCCTCCCTCGACGAGCGCCGTGACCGCCTCATGGTGCCGGCGCCCCGCCGCCCACATGAGGGCGGTCTGCTGGCGCGCCGACTCGCGCGTATTCGGGTTGGCGCCGCGTGCCAGCAGCGCCCGCACGACGTCCGCGTTCCCGCTGCGGGCCGCTTCCATCAGCGGCGTGACGCCGGCCTCGGAGGCCGCCTCCACGGCAGCGCCGCGCGCGAGGAGCCGCGACACGATGGCGAGGTGGCCGTTGGCGCTGGCCAGATGCAGAGGGGTGATGCCGAGGTCGTTGGCGGCCGCGACCCGAGCGCCCGCGGCGAGGAGCGTCTCGACCAGGGCCTCGTCGTTTTCGTACGCGGCCCAATGCAGCGCCGTGGCGCCATCACCCTCGGCGGCGTTCACGTCGGTCCCGGAGGCGACCAGCGCACGCACGCCCTCCACGTCGCCCGATCTGATTGCTTCGATCAGGGGAGACAGCGCGAGCAACATCGCGAGTATCAACGCCATCACAAGTTCGAACTCCTGGTTGGCTGTCGGCGATCGGCTGTCGGCGATCAGCGTTCAGCGATGAAGCGCCGATAGCCGAGAGCTGACAGCTGATCGCCGCTGACAGCCGATCGCTGACAGCTGATCGCTCCCTGGACTGACGCTTTCAGCGTCAGTCCAGGCTGACCGGTCCCGTGCTGTTGCCGTGCTCGTCGACGCGCACGCCCAGCTTGTCGAGCAGGCCGAGCTGCATGTTGGCGAGCGGGGTGCGGTCGGCGTACGTGATGTGCCGCCCGGGCCGCAGGCGTCCGCTGCCACCGCCGACGAGCAGGATCGGCAGGTTGCGCGGCACGTGGCCGTTGCCTTCGTTCATCCCCGCGCCGTACAGGATCACCGAGTGGTCCAGCAGCGAGCCGTCGCCGTCGGGCGTCGTCCGCAGCTTCTCGACGTACTCGGCGAAGAGCGACACGTGGTAGTGATTGATCTTCGCGCACTTCTCCATGCGCACCGGGTCGCGCTGATGATGCGAGATGGGGTGATGCGCATCGGGGACGCCGATCTCCGGATACGTGCGTCCGCTGAACTCCCGCCCGATCATGAACGTCGTCACGCGCGTCACGTCGCCCTGGTAGGCCAGCAGCTGCAGGTCGAACATCAGCCGTGCGTGCTCGGCGAACGACTCGGGCACGCCCGACGGACGATCGAAGGCCGGCAGCTCCGCGTTGTGCGCGATGGTCTTCTGGATGCGCCGCTCCACGTCGCGCACGGCCTCGAGGTAGCCGGCGATCCGTGTACGGTCGGCGGCGGCCAGTCGTGTGCGCAGGTGCGCGACCTCGTCGGCCAGGGAGTCGAGGATGCTGCCGCGCTGCTGCATGCGCCGCCGCCGCGCCGCACCGTCGCTCAGGTCGCCATCGCCGAACAGCCGGACGAACGCCGCGCTCGGGTCGTGCTCCATCGGCAGCGGCGACGTCTCGCCCGCCCAGGCGATCGTGCCGGTGTAGACGCAGCTCCGGCCGAAGTCGCACGACGTCCCGGAGTCGACCGACTCGAGCGCCAGCTCCATCGACCGCATCGGTGTGTCCTCGCCGAGCACGCCGGCGGCGATCTGATCGATCGAGACGCCGGCGCGCAGCGTCCGGCTCGGCGTCACGGAGGTCAGGAAGCGCGTGCTGGCGTCGGCGTGGTTGTTGAACTGGCGCTCGCCGGGCGGCGGCGGCGGCTCGCTGTCGAGGCCGCTCAGCACGAGCAGGCGATCGCGATAGGCCGAGAGCGGCGCGAGCGACGGCGAGAACTCGAACGCCGCCCCCTCGCCCGTCGGAAACCACTGCGCCGGGATGACGCCGTTCGGCACGTACACCGTCCCGAAGCGGAGCTTCGGCGCGGCGGCCGTCTGACGGAGGGCGGTCATCGCCGGCACCATCGCGTCGAGCAGCGGCAGTGGCACGGCCGTCCCGAGCGCCTTCAGCATCGTGCGGCGCGACAGCGCCCTCCTGGCGATCATCATGATGCGGGACTCCTCATCTGGAACGGCGGACTCTGGACGATGGCGAGGATGATGGCGGACCAGCGGTGGCCGCCGGCGGCGGTCTGGCGGGTGATCGCGCGCAGCGCGGGCTGGTCGCGGTAGTCGACATGGCGGCCGAGCGCATAGGTGAGCAGCTTGGCCGTGAACGTGTGGATGTAGTCGTCCTCGTGGCGCAGGATGAAGGCGCGGAGACCGCGCGCGCCATCGAGCGGCGTGCCGTCGGCGAAGACGGCCGTGGCATCGACCGGCTGCCCCTCGGCCTGCGCCCGCCAGCGGCCGACTGCGTCGTAGTGTTCGAGGGCGAAGCCGAGCGGGTCCATGCGCACGTGGCACGTCGCACACGCGGGATTCCGCCGGTGCTGTTCCATCTGCGCGCGCATCGACAGCGCGCGGCCGTCCGGCGCCCGGGCCTCGAGCGTGGGGATGTCGGGCGGCGGCGGGGGCGGCGGCATCCCGAGGAGTGTGTCGAGCACCCACATGCCGCGCAGCACCGGCGCCGTGCGGTCCGGGTACGACGTCACCATCAGGATCCCGCCCTGGCCCAGCAGCCCGCCGCGCGTGTCGTCGTCGAACCTCACGCGGCGATAGCGTTCCCCGCGGACGCCGTCGATCGCATAGTGCCGCGCGAGCCGTTCGTTCAGGAACGAGTAGTCGGCGGTCAGCAGGTCCAGCACGCTGCGGTCGGCGCGGAGCTGGTCCTCCATCAGGAGCGCCGTCTCCTGCAGGAACGCGCGGCGCAGGTTCTCGTCGAACTCGGGGAAGACGTTCGGATCCGGCGCCCAGTTGATCGCCTTGCGCAGGCCCAGCCACTGGCGTCCGAAGTTCTCGACGAGCGCCCGCGACCGCGGGTCCGTCAGCAGCCGCCGCACCTGCGCCTCGAGCACCGCCGGATCCCTGAGCCGTCCGCCCTCGGCCAGGCCCAACAGCTCCTCGTCGGGGATGCTGCTCCAGAGGAAGAACGAGAGACGCGAGGCGAGGTCGAGGTCGCTCAGCCGGTAGGGCGCCCCATCCGCCGCGCGCGCCGGATCGGTCTCGACACGGAACAGGAAGTGGAAGCTGACGAGCATCCGCTCGATCGCGGTCTGGATGCCGGTCTCGAACCCGCCCGTCGACCGCGCGCGATCGTAGAAGGCGAGCAGCGTCTGCACGTCGTCCGTGGTCACGGGACGGCGGTAGGCCCGGCGGGCCAGGCGCGAGAGGATCTCGGTGGCGCATGCGTCCTCGGCGCGGGCCGTCGCCGGGGTGCAGGTGAAGATGGCGCGGCGGCTCGCGGTGTCGCCGGCGCCGGCGGCACGGTACGGCCCCGCAATCGCGAGCGTGTCCACGGCGGCGTGGCCGTCGTAGCGCTCGTCCGATCCGCGGCCGAAGTCCACGGCCGGCGGCTGCGCCACCCCTTCGAACTCCCACGGCGTGTCGACGAACGACGCGCTCACCGTCCGCGTGCCGGCCTCGACGGGTAGGCGAACCTCGAGGCCCGCGTCGGCGGCGTGCATGAAGAGCTCCCACGGCGTCTCGCCGACGATCTCGCCGTTCCACGTGAGCGGCCCCGGCATCCCGGGCGCGTCGCCGCCGACGGTGAAGCGCTCGACCCGCCGGCCGTCGATGCGGAGGTCGAGCGCCTGCGGCACGCCCATCCCGATGATGTAGTCGTAGACCTGCCGGCGCAGGCGCACCTTGAACGTGTACTCGCCGCTCAACGGGAAGTGATGCCGGACGCTCAGCCCGCCGCGGGATCCGAAGGGCAGCGCCTCGTCGACCCGCCGGTCCTGCTCGAGCAGCTTCGGCACGGTGTAGGCGGTCGAGCCCGGCGAGACGCCGAGCGCGGGATCCCCGACGGCGAGCCGGCTGATGTGCCGCGCGGCGTCGAGGTACCGCTCGAGGTGCGCCGGCGACAGCGCGAGGCTCACCGCGACGTTGTCGAAGCCCTCGTCGGCTTCGTCGGGCAGCAGCAGCGCGTGCGTGTCGACTTCGAGCGCCAGCAAGTCGCGGATGGCGTTGGCGTACTCCGCGCGGTTCAGCCGGTGGACGCCGATGCGGCCCGGCTGCGGGCGCGCCGCCGCCGCCGTGTCCAGCGCGCGTTCGATCGTGGCCAGGACGGCCCGCGTGGCGTCCGGGGCGGGCTGCCGTGCCGCGGCCGGTGGCATCTGGTGCGTGCGCACCTTGTGCAGGGCCTTCTCCGCAAGGGCGGCGTGCGTCTCGACATCCAGCAGGTCAACGCCGGCCAGCGTCAGCCCGCCGGCGCGCGCACGGTCGTTGTGGCAGGTGAGGCAGTAGGTCTCGACGAAGGCGCCCGGAGAAGGATCGGCGGCCCGGCTCTGCACCGATACGGGCGCGGTGACGGCGTGGACGGCCGTCGCGGTGTCCGCAGGCATCACCGCGCTGCCGGCAGTGGCGGCGTCTGGGAAAGCCGGCAGGACGGCGGTGCTCGAACCGGCGTGCGAGGCGGCGCCGAGCCACACCAGGGATGCCACGACGAGAAGCGCTGGCGCCGGTGCCTGTCCCACGAATCCGCCTCCTGCCGCGGGCCGAACGCCGAACGCTGACAGCCGAGCGCCGTCCGCGCCCGCACGGCGCCCGATCAGGCGCACTGTAGCAGAAAGAACGGCCGCCCCGGTAGGGATCACGGCGCGGTCCGGATGTGTCCCCGCGCATGCTATTTTCCACCGCAGGAGCCGCTGTCCACCACATGCACACCATCCTCGGTGCCAATGGCGTCATCGGCCGGGAGTTGTCCCGATGCCTGCTGCCGCACACCAACCGGATCCGCCAGGTGAGCCGCCATCCGCGGAAGGTGCATGACACCGATGAGGTGGTGCGCGCCGATCTGCTGGATCCAAAGGCCACGGCCGATGCAGTCGCCGGGAGCGAGGTCACGTACCTGGTGGCCGGCCTGAAGTACGACCACAGGGTGTGGCAGGACGAGTGGCCGCGCGTGATGCGCCACGCCATCGACGCCTGCAAGCGGCACGGCAGCAAGCTCGTGTTCTTCGACAACGTGTACGCCTACGGCCGTGTCGAGGGGGTGATGACGGAGGCCACGCCCTACGCCCCGTGCAGCCGGAAGGGCGAGGTGCGCGCGCGCATCGCCACCACCTTGATGGAGGAGGTGGGGCGAGGCGAGCTCCAGGCCATGATCGTGCGCGCGGCCGACTTCTACGGCCCCGGCGCCGCGCTGAGCCTCACCCACGCGACGGTCCACGAGCGGCTGCGGCTGGGCAAGACGCCCCAGTGGGTGGGCGATCCCAGGGCCGTCCACACCTTCACCTACACGCCCGACGCCGGCCGGAGCGTCGCCCTGCTGGGCAACACGCCCTCGGCGTACGGTCAGGTGTGGCACGCGCTCACGAGCAAGGCGCCCATCACCGGCGAGGAGTACGTGCGCCTCGCCTGCGAGTGCGCGGGCCGGCCGTTCGCGTTGCAGGTCGCGCCGCGCTGGCTGCTGGGGCTGATGGGGCTCTTCGTTCCGGTGCTGCGCGAGAACATGGAGATGCTCTACCAGTTCGAGCACGACTACCGCTTCGACAGCACGAAGTTCGAGCAGGCGTTCGGCCTGGCCGCGACCGACTACCGCGACGGTATCCGCGCGGCGATCGGCGGGTGACGGACCCGCACGGCTCTGGTCTGGGACACGGCGGGATGCGGCGAGGCCGGAGGGCCGCGCGGTCCGCGGCTTCTGCGGATGACGCGGCCGCCGGTCCGTGTCAGCGGATGATGTTGCGGAGGACGAACCACACGTTGGCGGGCCGCTCTGCCAGCCGCCGCATGTACCACGGGAACCAGTGCTCGCCGTAACTGATGAGGCAGCGGGTGCGGATCCCCTTCGCCGACAGCTGCCGCTGCCGCCCGGTCTGGATCCCGTAGAGCATCGCGATCTCGTAGCGCTCTGGCGCCACGCGGCGCTGCGCCGCCAGCGCCAGCAGCCGCTCCTGCAACTGGATGTCGTGGGTGGCGATGTGCGTGAGCGCGCCGGGGCGGGTGTTGTCGTCCTGCAGCAGGCGCGCGCAGAGGCGGAAGAAGCTTTCGTCGACATCGGCCTTCGCCGGATACGCGATGTCGGCCGGCTCGAGGTACGCGCCCTTGACGACGCGGATGGCGGAGCCGAGCGCGACCAATGCCTCGACATCGTGTGCGGTGCGATGGAGGTAGGCCTGCACGGCGACGCCGATGCGGGCCGTCCGCGCGCGCAGCCGCGTGAAGAGCGCGAGCGTGCCGTCCACGTAGGGCGAGCTCTCCATGTCGAGCCAGAGGAACGTTCCGGCCTGCTCGCACCGCTCGACGAGCCTGAGGCAATGCCGGACGCACGCCTCCGGGTCCTGGTCGTACCCGAGCTGTGTCGGCTTCACCGAGATCTCCGCGTCGAGCCCGGCCGCCTGCACGCGGTCGATCACGTCGAGGTAGTGCGCGCAGACCTCGTCGGCTTCGCTTGAGTGGGTGATGTTCTCGCCGAGCCTGGTCAGGATCGTCGTCAGTCCCTGGGATCGCAGCGACATCGCGGCGTCGATGGCCGCGTCGATGTGCTCGCCAGGCATGAAGGCCGAGACCGACCGCTTCACGAAGGCCGTGCGCATGGCCTTCTCGCGGAGCCAGGTATTGGTCGACGCCCAGAGCAGCGCCTTGCGCATCAGCGGCATGAGCCCCCCCTCCGGTCGTGATGGCCGGCTGCGCCAATCATACAGGTGCGGCCGGGCAGGGGCCTGTTCTACGGCGGCACCAACCCGCGGTGCCGGCGGGATGGGGTGAACTGCACCAGAAAAGCCGCCCACGGACGCCTGGGGTTCGTTGCTAGAATACCGGGCAATGTAGGGGACGGAAACGGCAACCCTGCTGGCCGACATCAAGGCGTCGCTGCCAGCCGCAGAGGAGTGACACCCATGCGTCGCACCATTCGAACGGTCCTCGTCGTGCTCCTCGCACTCGTGGCCGCCCCCGCCGCCGCGCAGGCGCCTCGTGTGATGACGCTCGACGATGCACGGGACGTCGTGCGCGTGAGCGACCCGCGCATCGCGCCGGATGGGCGGACGGTGCTCGTCACGGTCTCGCGCGCCGACTTCGACGTCAACGAGTGGCGCAGCACGCTCGTCGCGGTGGATGTCGCGTCAGGCGCCGAGCGCCCGGTCGCGCCGGAGCTCCGCAACGTGGGCCACGCGCGGTGGTCGCCGTCGGGCGATCGGGTCGCCGTCCTCGCGAACGCGCCCGCGGGCGCCTCCGGCCGCCAGGTCTGGATCCTCCCCGCCGCCGGCGGCGACGCCCGCGTCGTCACGACGGCTCCGAGCGGCGTGGTCCAGTTCGCGTGGCGCCCCGATGGCCAGGCACTCGCGTTCGTCAGCGTCGACCGCGCGCCGGAGACGTCCGGCCTCGCCAGATTCGATGATGCGTTCGAGGTGGGGAATGACCACTTCCTGACGACCGCGCCGCCGGAGCCGTCGCACCTGTGGGTCGCGGACCTCGCGGGCGGCGAGTCGCGGCGTCTCACCAACGGGGCGTGGAGTGTGCGCACGGCGCTGCGATCGCCGGCGATCTCCTGGTCCGCGGATGGCCGGTGGATCTCGATCGTCCGCTTCCCGTCGGCCTCGCCCGGCGATTCCGATCAGGGCACGGTGCAGCTCGTCGACGCGCGCTCCGGCGCCCTGCGATCGCTCACCGGCCGCACCGCGCGCGAAGGCGACGCGACGTTCGCGCCGTCAGGCGCGGGCGTGGCCTACACGTTCGCGAAGGACGGCGACCCCGCGAACCTCTCGCAGGCCTGGGTGGCGCCGGCCACCGGCGGCCAGGGCCGCGTGCTGACGGCGGCGCTCGATCGCGACGTGTCGGTGGCGGCGTGGAGCGCGGATGCGCAGTCGCTGCTGCTCACCGGCGCGGACGGCACGCGTGTGTCGCTGTGGCAGCAGCCGATCGAGGGCGAGGCCCGACGGCTGGATGTCGGGTCGCTGGCCTCGATCGGCGGCGTGTCGCTCGCCACGGGCGGCACGATCGCGCTGGTGGGCAGCGAGTCCGATCGCCCCGCGGAACTCTATGTGAAGGCGTCGGCCGAGGCCGCGCCCCGCCGCCTGACGGATTTCAATCGCGCGATCGCCGCGCTCCGGCTCGGCCGCACGGAGGCCATCACGTGGGACGGCCCCGACGGGCTCCCCGGCGACGGTGTCCTCACGTTCCCGCCGGACTTCCGTGACGGCGATCGCCGTCCGCTCGTGCTCCTCGTGCACGGCGGTCCCACGGCCGCGTCGAACGAGGGCTTCTCCCTGCGGGCGCAGCAGCTCGCCGCCGAGGGCTGGGTGGTGTTCCAGCCGAACTACCGCGGCAGCAACAACCTCGGTAACGCCTACCAGCGCGCCATCGCGAACGACGCCGCCGACGGCCCCGGGCGCGACATCATGGCCGGACTCGACGCCGTGATCCGTCGCGGCGGCGTGGATGCGGATCGCGTGGCGGTGTCGGGCTGGTCGTACGGCGGCTACATGACGGCGTGGCTGATCGGCAAGTACCCGGAGCGCTGGCGCGCCGCGGTGGCGGGCGCCGCGCCGGTGGACGTGACCGACATGTCGAGCCTGACGGACCTGAACGCGATGATCCGCCATGCGATCACCGAATCGCCCTGGGTGGGGGACAACCTGACGGCCGCATTCGCGATGTCGCCGATTGTCCACCTCCCGAAGATCCGCACGCCGACGCTTCTGCTCTCCAACACCGCCGACGTGCGTGTCGTCGTCACCGGCTCCTACAAGCTGATGCAGGCGCTGCGGGCCAACGGCGTGCCGGTGCAGTTCATCGCGTATCCGATCGGCGGCCACTCGCCGGCGGACCCGATGCGCCAGGGCGACATCGATCGCCGGTGGGCGGAGTGGCTGCGCCGGTACCTGAACGAGGGTGAGACCCGGAGATGACCACAGGTCCGGCAGGTCCGACAGGTCCGGGAGGTCCGTGCGCGTGCGCGAGGGGCGCGGGGATCAAGCGCGGACGCGCCGAGGCGATCGTGGATGAAGCGCGGACGTGCCGAGGCGATCGTGGATGAGGTCCGCGCGGCGGTCGCACGGTGGCCGGCGTTCGCGGCGGCGCCCGCCGTGCCCGGCGGGGATGCGGTCAGGCTTCAACAATCTCCGGCTCGAGTCGAATCGGCGTCCGCAGCGACGCCGACACCAGGCATGCCGTCTCGCTCTTCTCGAGCACCCGCCGTGCCCGGGCGGGATCGGTGCCGGGGACCACGGTGATCCGTGGGCGCAGGACGATCTCGGTGAAGCGGACCGCGCCCTCCTCGCGGTCGACGGTGCCGGCGGCACCGACCTCGAGCGCGACGAACTCGACCTGCGAGACGCGTGCGACCGCCCGCAGGGTGAAGAGGAAGCACGCCTGCACGGACGCCAGCAGGAGGTGCTCAGGGCTCCAGGCGTCTCCGGGGCCGTCGTAGTCGGCCGGCGGCGCCGTCCGCAGGGACGGAACGCCGGGCGTGGAGACCTGCGCGTAACCGTTCGGACCGCCGGTGAGCGAGACCTCATAGAGATGGGGAAGTGGCTTCATGGTTCGGTGCCTGTCTGTGGCGCCGGGGCCAGCGTCGCTTCGAGCGCCGCGATCTCCAGCGTCGTTTCGAGCAGCGAATCGGGGTTGAGCGAGAGACTGTCGATGCCGGCCCTGACAAGGAACCTGGCGAACTCCGGATAGTCGCTCGGCGCCTGGCCGCAGATGCCGATCTTCCGCCCGGCGGCGTGCGCGGCGCGGATCACCTCGGCGATGGTGCGCGTGACGGCCTCGTTGCGCTCGTCGAACAGGTGCGCGACGAGCTCCGAATCGCGGTCCACGCCGAGGACGAGCTGCGTGAGATCGTTGCTGCCGATCGAGAAGCCGTCGAAGATCTCCGCGAACTCCCGGGCCAGCACGACGTTGCTCGGGATCTCGCACATCACGTAGATCTCGAGGCCACGCTCGCCCCGCACGAGGCCGTGGCGGGCCAGCTCCGTGATGACGCGGCGGCCCTCGTCGACCGTCCGGCAGAACGGGATCATCAGCTTGACGTTCTCCAGTCCCATGTCCTCACGGACCTTGCGCATGGCGCGGCACTCCAGCGCGAACCCGTCCCGGTAGCGGTCGTCGTAGTAGCGCGAGGCCCCGCGGAACCCGATCATCGGGTTCTCCTCCTTCGGTTCGAACGCGGCGCCGCCCACGAGGTTGGCGTACTCGTTCGTCTTGAAGTCCGACAGCCGGACGATGACGTCCCGGGGCCAGAACGCGGCGGCGATCATGGCGGCGCCCTCGGCCAGCCGGTCGACGAAGTACTGCCCCTTGTCGGCATAGCCCCGCGTCAGGCGGTCGATCTCCCGGCGCGCCTTCACGTCCGTGACGCGATCGGGCCGGACGAGCGCCATCGGGTGCGCGCGCACGTGCGTGCTGATGATGAACTCCAGGCGGGCCAGGCCGACGCCGTCGTTCGGGAGGAACGACAGCGAGAACGCCTCGCCGGGGTTGGCCACGTTCATCATCATCTGTGTGCGCGGACGTGGCAGCTCCGCCAGATTCGTCCGTTCGACGCGCACGGGCAGCCGTCCCCGATAGACGGTGCCTTCTTCCCCCTCCGCGCAGGACACCGTCACGTCCTCACCAGCCGGCACGTCGGACGTCCCGGTGCCGGTACCGACGATCGCGGGCAGACCCAGTTCGCGGCTCACGATGGCGGCGTGACACGTGCGTCCGCCCCGGTCGGTGACGACGGCCGAGGCGCGCTTCATCACCGGCTCCCAGTCGGGGTCGGTCATCTCGGTGACGAGCACGTCACCCTCCCGAAGCTGCTCGAGGTCGGCCACCGAGCGGATGACGCGTGCCGGGCCCTGTCCGATCTTCCCCCCCACGCTCCGGCCGGTGGCGAGCACCTCGCCGCGGGCCTCGAGGTGAAAGCGCTCGAGCACGAGCGGGTCCCGGCGCGCATGGACGGTCTCGGGCCGTGCCTGCACGAGGAACAGCTCCCCGGTCTGCCCGTCCTTCGCCCATTCGATGTCCATCGGCGTCGGGACGCCATGGTGTTGCGAATAGTGCGTTTCCACGAGGACTGCCCAGCGTGCCAGCGTCAGCAGCTCATCATCCGACAGTACGAACCGTTCGCGATCCTCCGCGGGCACCGGCACGCTGCGGGTCTGGCGCGTGCCGCCCACCTCGTAGACGAGCTTGAACTCCTTGGTGCCGAGCTTCTTCTGCAGGATCGGCCGGCAGCCCGAGGCGAGCGTCGGCTTGAAGACGTAACACTCGTCGGGGTTGACCGTGCCCTGCACGACGCTCTCGCCCAGGCCGTAGGCGCCGTTGATGAGGACGGCGTTGGCGAAGCCGGTTTCCGTGTCGATGGAGAACATCACGCCCGCGCACGCCAGATCCGACCGCACCATCTTCTGGACGCCGACCGAGAGCGCCACGTCCGCATGATCGAAGCCGTGGTGCGCGCGGTACGAAATCGCCCGGTCGGTGAAGAGCGATGCGAAGCAGCGCTTCACGGCGTCGAGCAGCATGGCCTCGCCGTGGATGTTCAGGTAGGTCTCCTGCTGGCCGGCGAAGCTCGCTTCGGGCAGGTCTTCTGCCGTGGCGCTGCTCCGCACGGCCACGTCACAGTGCGGGCCGTAGGTCGCCTCGAGCCGGCGGTACGCCTCGGCAATGCCCGCCGCGAGCTCGTCCGGCAGGCGGGCCGCGAGCATCGCCGACCGCACGCGTGCGCCGGCCGCCTGGAGGCGCTCGAGGTCGGAGACGTCGAGGCCGTCCATGGCCGCGGCAATCACACGGTCGAGGTCCCCGGCGCGTAGAAACGCCCGGTAGGCGCCTGCCGTCGTGGCGAAGCCGTCGGGCGTGTGAATGCCCAGTGGCGTCAGCGCGCGCCGCATCTCGCCGAGCGACGCGTTCTTGCCGCCGACGGCGGCGACGTCGTTGATGCCGATGTCGTCGAACCAGCGGATCATGGCCGTCCTCTTCGTGCGGCCGTCAGGTGGTCGGAACGACGAGCACGGGGCAGCGGGCGTCCCGGGCGACGGCTTCGGCGACCGAACCCATACCGGTGGCGGCGGCCGGGCCGCCGTGTCCGTCCTTGCCGACGACGATCAGGTCGATCCCGTGCTCACCCGCGTAGGCCAGGATCTCGCCGGCCGGCTTGCCAACCCGCGTCGCGACCTGCGGCGCATGCCGCGTGGGCACGTCCTTGGCGACTTGTTCCAGGTGCGCCTGGGTCTCCTGCTGCATCCGTGCGAGCAGGGCTGCCAGCATCTCCGGCCGCGCGGACGGCGCCCACGGCAACCAGAAGGGGTCCTGCACGACGCACACCAGGTGGAGCGCGCTGTCAAACGCCTTGGCCAGGCGTCGAGCCTCGCTGAGGGCTCGCTCCGACGCGGCGCCGAAATCGATGGCGACAAGGATGTCTTTCATGGTGACGCTCGCAAGGGGGGGAGCGCCGCCGCTCGACAGGAACGACCCGCCCCCCAGCAGAAGGACATACAAGCCTGCTGCCAGCGAGCACGCTCCGGGGACAGGGCTCCAAACCCCTGCGAAACAGCAGGTTCCGCGCGCGACTCTCTCTGGCCCGGCGGCGGGGTCGCGGTGAGGTGCCGAATTTCCGCCGGTGTGCGGGGAATACCGCACGCGCCACGACGCGTGGGCGTCGTCTCGTCCCGTCGCGCGGTGGCCGCCGTGCCCGACACGTGGCGCGAGCAGATCCAGGGGCACCTGCGCTGGACCTGCCGCGCGCGTCGCCGTGCCGGCTACGGCGCGGGGGTGCAGAGCTGCAGCGCGCGTGCGCGGAGCGGCGCGATCTCGGCCTTCACGTTGAGGGCGGCCAGCTGCGGGTCGGGTGACCGCCGCAGGACCGGCGTGATCTCCGAGAAGCCGGCCGCCTTCGCGGTGTCGTTCAGCGCGTACCGCCGGCGGTTGACGGTGACGACGGGCTGATCGGACGCGGGGCAGCTGAGGGCGGCGGTGGCCGTGATGAGCGGCCAGTCGTCGCCGAACTCCGCGGCGGTGACGGCGAGGCCGTCCGGGGCGCAGGCAGTGAGGACGAGGGGCGCGGCGATGATCAGGACGAAGGCAGCGCGGGTCAGCACGATGAACGGATCTCCTTCTGGCGCGGGGGCCGTGTCGTGACGGCCCGCCGCGGCGGTGACCCGAATATTATCGCCCGCGCGTGCGGTGTCGTCGCACCTGATGAGCTTCGGATTCTCTGTCTCGCCACGTGTCCTGTGGGATACGATGCCGCTGCCGAGCGTGCCACGTGTGCGCGCTGGCGCCCGCGCTCCTCAGCGACGCGGGCTGTCTTGACTCAACCGCGGAGAATCCACCCTTGAATTCAACCTCCAGACTGTTCCTTATGGCCGCCGTGTGCCTCGCGTTCGCGGCGCCGTCGGCGTTCGCACAGCCCTCCTCCTCGACGCTCGGTGCCTGCGTCAATCGCAGCAACGGCAACATGCGCCTGGCCGCGAGCGCCGCGCAGTGCCGCAACCCCGAAGTCTTCGTCGAGTGGAATGTCGTCGGTCCGCAGGGCGAGACCGGTGAGACAGGTCCGATGGGTCCGGCAGGTGCGACGGGTGCGACAGGTCCGGAGGGTGCGACAGGTCCGGAAGGTCCGGCAGGTCCGGCCGGTCCGGCAGGTCCGCAGGGCACGCAGGGGGAGGCGGGGCCGATCGGGCCTGCCGGCCCGGCGGGTGCCCTCGAAGGCCACGAGGTTGTGACCAGACAGTGGACCCTCCCGACCGGCAACGGCTTTGGGATCAGCGCGGAATGCCCCATCGGCAAGAAGCCCGTCGGCGGCGGCTGGCAGACGAACACCATCAACGGCACGGCCGTGCACATCGCGGGGTCGTTCCCGCAGTACTACCCTGATCCCTACTACCCCATGTCACAGTGGACCGTCACTCTGAACAACCCGGGCGGGTCAACCACCATGTGGGTGTACGCCATCTGCGCGGAGTAGAGCGGAACCGGGGGCCGCATCGCGCGGCCCCCGATTCACTAACGACGCCCACAATGGACTCCGCAGTATCGCGTGAAATCTGCGGCACGCCCCCAAGGGCGATAGTGTAGTCGCCTAATAAGGCGATTTAATTGACTGAGTAGATTTAATTCGCCATAATAGACGTGTTATGGCGAAGTCTAGTGTGCTCGCTCCCGAGGCCCTGCTCCAGCAGCTGGGGGGGCGGCTCGCCCGGATTCGGCTCGATCGCAATCTCACCCAGGCGGAACTTGCCGAGCAGGCGGGCGTCTCCAAGCGAACGGTCGAGCGGCTCGAGTCCGGTGCCGCGGCCACGCATCTCTCCGGCTTTCTCCGCGTCTGCGGCGCGCTCGGCCTCCTGGCCCGCATCGACGCGCTCATTCCCGAACCGCTGCCAAGCCCCATCGCGCAGGTGAAGCTGCGCGGACGGCAGCGTCAGCGCGCCTCGTCCACCCGTGCGCCCGTGCCGTCGCCGAAGAAGTGGGAGTGGGGGGATCGCTGATGGCGACGCTCGCGAGCGTGCGTCTGTGGGGACGGACGATCGGCGCCGTCTCGCTCGAGGACGATGAGGAGGACGCGCGGTTTCAGTACGACCCGGCCTTCGCGGCGAGCGCCATCGAGGTATCGCCGCTCGTCATGCCGCTCAGCGACCGCGTCTACACCTTCCCCGAACTCCCGCACCGCACCTTTCATGGCCTTCCCGGCCTGCTGGCCGATTCCCTGCCGGATCAGTTCGGCCACACCCTGATCGACGCGTGGCTCGCCACCCAGGGCCGCACCCCCGCCAGCTTCAACGTCGTCGAGCGGCTGTGCTACATCGGCGCACGCGGCCTGGGCGCGCTCGAGTTCGTGCCGTCCACCGGCCCGCGCCAGCGCGAGTCGAAGCCCATCGCCATCGACGCGCTCGTGCGGCTCGCCTCCGAGGTGTTGAGCCACCGCGACACCCTGCACGCGTCGTTTGCGCGCGACGGGGACAAGGCCGATGCGCTGCGCGACATCCTGCGTGTCGGCACCTCGGCGGGCGGCGCACGCGCGAAGGCGGTGATCGCCTGGAACCCGGCGACCGGCGAGGTGCGGTCGGGGCAGGTGCCGGTGGACCAGGGCTTCGAGCACTGGCTGCTGAAGTTCGACGGCGTGACGGGCAACCGTGACAAGGAGCTGGAGGATCCGCAGGGCTACGGCGCCATCGAGTACGCGTACTCGCTGATGGCGAAGGCCGCGGGCCTCACGATGACGGAGTGCCGGCTGCTCGAGGAGCAGGGACGGCGGCACTTCATGACGCGCCGGTTCGACCGCCTCGAGGGCGGGGAGAAGCGGCACATGCAGTCGCTCGGCGCACTGGCGCACTTCGACTTCAACCGCCCGGGCGCGTACGGCTACGAGCAGGCGCTGCTCATCATGCGCCAACTCGGTCTCCCGATGCGCGACGTCGAGGAGCAGTTCCGCCGCATGGCCTTCAACATCGTCGCGCGCAACCAGGACGACCACGTCAAGAACATCGCCTTCCTGATGGACAAGGCGGGCGCGTGGTCGCTCTCGCCGGCCTTCGACGTCTCCTACAGCTACAACCCATCCGGCCGCTGGACGGCCAGCCACCAGATGACGCTGCAGGGCAAGCGTGATGGGTGCACGGTGGCGGATTTCCGCGCGTGCGCGAAGGGTGCGGGGATGAAGCGCGGACGCGCCGAGGCGATCGTGGATGAGGTCCGAGCGGCGGTCGCGCAGTGGCCGGCGTTCGCGGCGGCGGCCGCCGTGCCCGACGCGTGGCGCGAGCAGATCCAGGGGCACCTGCGGCTGGACCTGCCGCGTGTGTAGCCGTCCCGGCTACGGCGCGGGCGTGCAGAGCTGCAGCGCGCGTGCGCGGAGCGGCGCGATCTCGGCCTTCACGTTGAGGGCGGCCAGCTGCGGGTCGGGCGACCGCCGCAGGACCGGCGTGATCTCCGAGAAGCCGGCCGCCTTCGCGGTGTCGTTCAGCGCGTACCGCCGGCGGTTGACGGTGACGACGGGCTGATCGGACGCTGGCGCGCGTTGAGGCTGCGGGCGCGGCCCTCCTGCGCGCGTATCACGCCACGGGTTCGCGATGACCTTCTGCGCGGCGGCCACACCCTCATCGATGCGCGCAAGCCACGCTCTTTCCGGCCGACCCGACGTCACGCGATGTGACCCGCGGCCGGGCCCGGCACGACGCCGCTCCAGTGGCGCATGCCAGGGCCCCGACCGCGTCCGGGGGCTACTCGCCCGCGTTGGCCGAGAGGACGATCGCGAGAAACGCCGCCGTCCCGAGCAGCCCGCCAGCGAGGAACGCGTTGCGCTTGCGCGCGCGCGTCTTGCGTTCCCACCCCGTCTTGAAGCCCATCTGATACTCGGGCCCGCGATTCGCGTAGCGCTGGTACGCTTCCGGCGTCATCCCCTCCGGACCCATCGCGAAGTAGCCGATGCCGGTGCCGATGAAGCCCGTGAAGACGCCGACCGCGAGTCCCGTCCCGAGCTTGCTGCCCGTCCCGACGCGCTCGGCGAGCATCTCTCCGTCGACGAGTCCGGCGGCGAGCGTGTCTCCCTGATCCGCGGACGTGGTGGCAGGCGCCGCCGCGGGCGCCTGCCCCGCGGTCTGGGCGTTGGCGGGAAGCGTGGTCGCGAGCACGAACGGGACGATGAGCATGGCGCTGATGGCGCGCTGCAGTGGCGAGTGACGCATGACGTGGGTCTCCTTGTACGGTGAACGCCGATCCCGTTTGGGGGGCGGGCGAGTGCTCCCTGCACAGTAGGGGAGAGGCGAGACGTAGGAGGTCACAGTTCATGTGGGGGGATCGCGGGTCCGCGCCTCTGTGTTCCTCCCCTTGACAGCTTAGGAGAGAGCGCGATACCTTCTCCTATGTGTGTTAGGAGAGTGCGATGACCCAGTCCGCCGAGTTGCTGCCCGGCACGCTCGACCTGCTGATCCTGAAGTCCGTCTCGCTCGGCACACTCCACGGCTACGCCGTGCTGCTGCGCATCGAGCAGATCACCGGCGGCGCACTGCACATCCAGCAGGGCGCGCTCTATCCGGCGCTGTACCGGCTCGAGCAGCAGGGCCTCCTCGCGAGCGAATGGGGCGTGTCGGACAACAACCGGCGCGCCAAGTACTACACCCTGACCCCGCTCGGCCGGGCGCGCCTCAAGGACCAGGCCGCGGGATGGAAGCGCCTGGCCGAGGCCATGGCCACCGCGCTGCGCGCCACCACCCAGGAGATCTGATCCATGCGCGGCATCTTCGCGCGCGTGGCCTCGCTCTGGCGCGGCCTCCGCCACCCAGACACGCTCGACGCCGGCATGGCGGACGAGATGCAATTCCACCTCGAACAGGATGCCGAGCGCCTGATGCGTGAACACGGGCTCGACGCGGTCGAGGCGCGCCGACAGGCGGCGCTGCGCTTCGGTGGCGTCGAGAAGTATCGCGGCGCGGCTCGCGATGCGCTGCACCTCACCTGGGCGCGCGGCCTGTCGGTCGACGTCAAGCTCAGCCTCCGCATACTCGGCCGCTACCCGGGCCTGACGGCAACGGCGGTCTTCGCGCTCGCGCTCGCCATAGGCGCCGGCGCGGCCTATCTCGAATTCACCGCCGATCTCATGCACGGCCGGCTCCCCTCCGATCCCGGCCGACGCATCGTTGGCATCGTGCAGTGGGATCAGCAGACCGGCCGGCCCGAGGACCGGGTCACGTTCGACTACGTCTCCTGGCGCGACACGTTGACGACGCTCGACGGCCTGGCGGCGTACCGCAACCTCGAACGAAACCTCGTGACGGAGGACGGGCGCGCGGAGCCGGCGCGCGGCGCGGCGCTCACGTCGCAGGCGTTCGGGATTCTCGCCGTGCCGCCGCACCTCGGACGCACCCTGCAGGCCGCCGACGAGCAGCCCGGAGCGCCGCCCGTCATCGTGATCGGGCACGACGTGTGGACGGCCCGATTCGGCAGCCACCCGGGTGTGCTCGGGCAGCGCGTGCGCGTGGGCGCCCAGCCGCACGAGATCGTCGGCGTGATGCCGGAGGGCTTCGGCTTTCCGGTCAGCCAGAGCTTCTGGGTGCCGCTGTCGCTGCACGCGCCCGGCTACCCCCGCCGCGAGGGCGAGGCCACGCGGATGGTGGGCCGGTTGCGCGACGGGGTCCCACTCGAGGCGGCGCAGGCCGAGGTGTCCGCGGCAGGCGAGCGCCTCGCCGCGGCGTTCCCCGAGACGCACCGCCACCTGCGTCCGGTGGTGCAGCCCTACGTGGTGTCGCTCTGGTCGACCGTGCAGGACTCGGCGATCCAGACGGCGATCCTGTATGGGGCGAACCTGTTCTTCATTGGCCTGCTGCTCGTGTGCGGCGCCAATATTGCCACGCTCGTGTTCGCCCGCACGGTCACGCGCGAGACGGAGTTCGGCATCCGCACGGCGCTCGGCGCCAGCCGGGCGCGCATCGTGGGCCAGATGTTCACCGAAGCCGCGGTGCTCTCGATCCTCGCCGCGGCCATCGGCCTCCTGACCGCCCGGGCCTCGCTGCTCTGGGTGAAACAGGTCATCTGGGCTGGCCAGGGATCGCGGCTGATGTACTGGTGGAACGACGATCTCTCGCCCGCCACCTATCTCTATGCGGCCGCGCTGGCGCTGCTGGCGGCGGTGGTGATCGGCGTCGTGCCCGCGCTCAAGGCGACCGGCGCGCAGGTCCAGGACAGGCTGCGCGTGGCCCGGGGCGCGTCAGCGCCGGGCCTGCGGTTCGGCGGCGTCTGGACGGCGGTCATCGTCGCCCAGATTGCCCTCACCGTGGTGTTCCTCGCGGTGGCCGGGACGCTCGGATGGGGGCTGCACTTCGCCAACGCCGGCGAGCGCGCGCTGACGATCCCCGCTGATGACTACGTCGCGATGCGGCTGACGCTCGATGCACAGGGCGCGGAGGAGGGGGGCACGACCGGTGACGACGCGCGCGGCCGCCGGCTCGGCGCGCGTTACGAAGAGTTCGCCCGGCAGCTCGCCGCCGAGCCCGGCGTCACGGCCGTGACCTACGGATCCCGGCTGCCGGGCATGGACTTCGGCGTGATGCCGATCGAGGTGGACGGCCAGCACGCGTCGAGTCCGGCGGAGCCGCCGTGGGTGCGCACGGCGTCCGTGGCCGTGGACTACCTGCCGTCGTTCCAGGCGTCGATGGTCTCAGGACGTGGATTCACCGAGGCGGATCTGGCCCCCGGCCGCCGGGTGGCGATCGTCGACCAGACGTTCGCGCGGCTCATCCTCGGCGGGGGCCCGGCCGTGGGCCGCCACCTCCGCGAAGCGCCGGTCGCCGGTCAGCCGCGGGCGGACTGGATCGAGATCGTCGGCGTCGTCCGCGACCTGACGGTGCCTGACGGCAAGCGGGCGAGCGACGGCATCGTGTTCATCCCCGCGCCGCCGCACCAGACGATGCCGCTCCATCTTGCCGTGCGCGCCGGCGCCGACACGACGGCACTGCTCTCGCGTCTGCGCGTCGTGGCGGCGGGCATCGATGCCGACCTGCGCCTGAACGATCTGCAGCCGCTCCACGAGGTGCGCGCCGCCGATCGGGTCGCCATCGACTTCTTCGGCCGCCTGCTGACGGGCATCGGCCTCGTCGCGCTATTCCTCGCCTGCGCGGGCGTCTACGCGCTGATGTCCTTCACCGTGTCGCGGCGGACGATGGAGATCGGGATCCGGCTGGCGCTCGGGGCGGGGCCGCGGCGGGTGGTGTTCGGCACGTTCGCGCGCGCGCTCGCGCAGGTGGCGGCCGGCGTGGTGGTGGGCAGTGTGCCGGCCATGCTGCTGGTCGCCAACCTGGCGCCCGAGGTCTCGACGCGTGACGGCGCACAGGTGGCGCTCATCGCGGGGCCGCTGGTAGCGCTGGCCGTCGCGGGCATCACGGCGCTCGCGTGCGTGCCACCGGTGCGCCGCGCGCTCCGGATTCAGCCGACGGAGGCGCTGAAGTCCGCCTGATCAGCGGCCGAGACGCCACGACGGCATGGACACGCGACCCCGGCGGGGCCAGGGCCGGGCCGCGTGCCCCACCGTGAACCGCACCGGCCTACTTCGGTTGGTTGCGCCGCCACTGATCGTACTGCCGGCGCAGGTCGAGCAGCGGGTTCTCCTTGCCGCGCTCGGTCTTGACCGACAGGTTGAGCCATGGCGCCTTGTCGGTGCCGGCATCGGTCATCCCGATGTTCTCGGTGGCATAGGGCGGGTCGGTGCCGCGCGCGACGAGGATGGCCGCCATCGACGTCGTCTGTCTGACGCTTCCGATGTTGCAGCGGACGTCGCCGCCGGCAATGGCCCCGGCTTCGAGCGCGCGCATGAGCCGGTCGGGCAGCGTGTTGAATCCTGCCGGGTCCTCATAGCGGTAGGCGTCGAGCGGCCCCTGGACCACCTCGGCGCTTGCCAGCGTGTTGCCCTGGGCACTCACGCCTCGGCTGGGGTCGGCCATCACGCCGGCGAAGCGGGCGACGCCGTCCTCGCCGAGGGTCACCCCCTGGCGCGTGGGCGTGGTGAACCCGGCCGCGCGCACGAACCCGTCGTGCATGGTGAGCACGCCGTACTGCCGCCGATCGGTCTGCGCGTCCGACGCAGGGTCAGTGACCCGGGCGATCACGGCTTCAGCCGTCAGGCCCTCCTTGATCGCCTCGAACACGATGTTCCGGTTCTTGACGTCGAAGCCCGCCTGCGTGGCCGCGGCGCCCTTGCCGGGCACGAGCGCGGCCACGGCATCGCCAAACGATTCGACGCAGGACGCCACCGCCACGCCCACGTCGCCTGTCTTCGGATCGACCCCGACGATGGACCAGGTGGTCATCTCCATCTCGGTGGGATATTCGACCGCCTGGGGCGCACAGGCCGCGAGCAGCAGCCCGCTCAGCAGCATGAGCACTCGATACGTCCCGATCATGTGGATTCCCTCTCCTTGGTGGCGTGTCATCCGCCTGGGATGTGTGCGTGAATGCACGCCTACGATAAGGGAGTCGGGTCCGCACGGCAAGGCGACGGCGGCGCATCGGTGCGTCGCCTCAGGCGACAAGCCTCACGCGAGGCGGCGTGTGATGACGGTGAGGCGACCCTGCAGCCAACGGATTTCGGGGAAGGGCTGGTCGCAGGAGCTGCCATGATGGCGGTGAAGCGGGGGTGGCGTAATGTTGACACCAATGGCACGCGCCTCGCGACATGGCCACCGCTCCGGACGTTCTCCGCGCCTGGTGTCCCTGTGGCCGCGCTGTTGGATGACGGCGTGTCCCTGTACAACTACCCGACGGGAATCGTGAGCGAGCTGGACGGCAGCGGGGCCGTCGTGTCGTCGATGTCGATGGAATTCGGGGGGGGAGCGCGTGGCTTCAACAGACGCGGTGCGGGAGGACGGCGCGCGGTACGGACGGCGGTATGGAGCGGCACGATGACGCCGCACCTGTCGATGCAGACGTCGGAGCCCACGTCGTTCGGGCACGGCTTCGTCAGCGGCCTGCTGTCGGCCATCCTCGGCATTGCGGGCCTGGGCGCCGTGCTCTGCCTGCACTTCCCCGAGTACCTGACGCAGGCCGACCTGCGCGCGATGTACTCGCTCGGCTACCTGCGCGCCGCCATCCACGTCACGCTGGTGGCGTCGTTCCTGCTGGGCACCGTCAGCGCGTTTCTTCGCGCCAACAAGATGCTGGCGCTCATCGGCATCGGCTTCACGCTGGCGGCCGCGCTGCTCGGCGGTTCGGGCGTGCCGGTGGAGGGCGCCGTGAGCCGGCGCTCGTGGCTTGGGCTCGATTTCTTCGTGTTGAACCTGCTGTTGTACTCCGCGGTCTTCATTCCGCTCGAACGGCTGTTCGCGCTGCGTGCCTCGCAGCACGTCTTCCGGCGTCAGTGGCTGGTCGATCTCACCTACTTCTTCGTGAACTCACTGCTGATCGAGGTGCTGGCCATTCTCACGCTGACGCCAGCGCTGATCTTCTTCGACTGGGCGCGGGTGCCGTGGGTGAGCGCGACGGTCGCCTCGCTGCCGCTGATCCTGGCGGTGCCGGCGCTGCTGCTCGCCGCCGACTTCACGCAGTACTGGATCCATCGCATGTTTCATGCGGTGCCGTGGCTCTGGCCGTTCCACGCCATCCATCATTCGGCTGAGGAGATGGACTGGCTGGCCGGCTCGCGGCTGCATCTCGTGGACGTCGTCGTGACGCGCGGGCTCGTGTACGTGCCGATCTTCGTGCTCGGCTTCTCGCGCACGGCGCTGGCCCTCTACGTCTTCATCGTCGCCGCGCAGGCCACGTTCATCCACGCCAACGTGCGCTGGACGTTCCGTCCGTTGCACAAGGTGCTGGCGACGCCCGGCTTCCACCACTGGCACCACGCCGCCGAGCGCGACGCGATCGACAAGAACTTCGCGGTGCACACGCCCATCTGGGACATCCTCTTCGGCACCTACTACTATCCCGACCGCTGGCCGTCCGCGTACGGCCTTCACAGCCGGGGCGACATGCCCGCTCGCTGGACCGCGCAGCTGCTGTACCCGTTCCGGCGGCGCCGGTAGGCCGCGTGACATCCTCGCGCGCCGGGCCTGTGGTGCAGGCCCCGAGGTGGGCCCACAAACCATGCCCGACGGTCCGGCTGCTAGGGATGACACGACACGACGACCGGCGCCGCTTCCGCCGTGGAGGCGAACGCCGTGCTCGGGTCGTTGTCCGGGTCGGTGTTCCCAACGGGGCGGCGGTACGCGATGCGGGTGTGGAAGCGTTCCTTTTCGGTCGCGACCCGCCCACACGCGTAGGGCACCGATAGGATGTGCGGACGCTCCGAGACGTGCCAGAAGCCCATCGAGTGCCCGACTTCGTGCATCACGGTGCCCACTGCCATCCGGCTGCGCTCACCCGGGCATCGGCAGTTGTCCATGTAGAGCGAGATCCACCCCTGGTTCCCGCCGACCGTCGCCTGCCCGCACGGGTCGCCCGATTGCCAGCGGCGGTGGAGCCGGACGATGATCCAGCCGTTCGACTCCGGACGGTCTTCGGCGCCCATCTCAATGTGCGGTGGGTCGAGCGGCGAGTAGTGCGCGACGCCCTCGATGAGTCCATCGCGGACGCGCGCGAGCGTGTCGCTGTCGATGGCGGTTCCGCTGTCCTCTGTGGTGCGGACGTAGAACTTCGGCGCCACAGTCCAGCGGCGTACGGGCTCCTGGCCGGTGCCCTCGAACGCATTGCGGACCATCTGCCGGTAGAACGCCAGGTCGAACGGCGCCACGAGGGCGATCGGGTCGAGCGTGAGATCGGTGCGGCTCGTTCCGCCGCGCAGCCAGATGCGTCGGTCGAGGAGGCTCGGGTGCGAGAGCAGGAGTTGTCCGCTACTCGCGGACTGATGCTGGATCATGAAGCGGCCCGCGGCGTCGGTGGACGCCTGCTGGCCGGCGAAGCTCACCGCGGCGCCGCCAACCGCGCTCCCCGAGGTCGCGACGACTTCGCCGGCGAGCGTCCAGCTACTCGGGGAACTCGACGAGCCCGAGGTCGGGCTGGTCGGGGACGAGCTGCTCTTCGTGCACGCCGCCGTCAGGAGAAGCAGGCTCACCGCTGCCATGGATACCCTGGTCATCACTTGATCTCCCCGGCCGGGTTCGCGAGCCAACTCGGCACACAACCCACGATAGTATGGGCCGACCGCGCAATCTTAGTGGCGTGCCGACCGCGGGAAGGCGAGGCCGGAGGCCGATGCCGCGTGTCTGATGAGTTCCGGGCGAACCCGTTCGAGCTGGGGCGAGAAGTGGTGAGCCCGGTAGGAATCGAACCTACAACCAACAGATTAAGAGTCTGCTGCTCTGCCAGTTGAGCTACGGGCCCACTCGTGAGGAGTGCAGGCGCGCACGGTTTCCCGTGCGCGCCAGACGGCAGTCCTTCACTATACACAACCGCACGAGCCGGCGACAAGAGCGAAACGCCGGCCGATGGGAGCTGTCGGCCGGCGGCGATCAGCTCTCGGCTCTCAGCGGCCGGCTCTCAGCTCTCGGAAAAAGCCGAAGCCGACCGCCGACAGCCGACAGCCGGAAGCCGAAAGCTGAAGGCCGACAGCCGATCGCCTGTCGCCTACTGAATGTCCCCCCCAAGCGGCGGTCCCGGATGCAGCGGGAACCGCGACCGCGGACGTGCGCCCCAGTTCGGCGCGAGCGCCGTCGGGGCGTTCGCCGAGGGATTCTCGAGATACCGCGCCAGATCGCGTGCGGCCTGGCGCTGGTGCGCCGCCGTCAGCGGCTCGGGGTCATGCGGCCCCGCGCGGAGCTGCGCCTCGAGCTGCGACAGCCGGTCGAGCACGAACGCCCGCACCTCCGGCGTCGCGTCCCGGTGCGCGCCGAGCATCATCAGCGCATCCAGCGCGACGCGCTCGGTGACGCGCCGCAGTGCCCTGTGCCGTGCGTCCGCGTCCGGCGGTGCGCTCCACGTCCGATCGACGACGGCCGCCACCACCTCCTGGAGCGACACCGTCGACGGGTCGCGGTCGCTGAGCGCGACGAGCCGCGCCGCCCGCGCCGGCTCCAGCAGGTCGCCGAGCACGAGCGCCGAGAGAATGCGCGCCGCGCGCAGATGATCGAACAGGTAGTCCTCCGACATGTCTTCCCGGTTGCTGCCCGGGTCCGGCGTGAGCTGTGCCAGCAGCGCCTCCGGCATCGCCAGGTTCGCCGGATCGAGCGCCTCCATCAGCAGCCCCAGCACCTCGCGCTGCAGCGCCGCCGGGACCGGCGCGGTCGGCGGCAGGCTCTCGCCCTTCACCGCGATGTTGTGGTACTGCCCGCCGACGTAGCGGGCGCCGGCTTCGATCGCCCACCGGTGGTGCAGATAGACCATCCACAGCCGGAGGTCGCGCAGCGCGCCGATCGGCTCCCCCGGCTGCAGGATCGCCGGGCCATACCGGTTCAGCATGATCCGCCGCGCCGCCATTGTCTCGCGCAGGTACTCGGTGGGGCCGTTGCGGTCGTCGTACCATGCCCAGCGCGGGTCGGTGGACGGCGTGTAGAGCACGTTCTTCGCGCGCATCTCGCGGATGATCGCGTCCAGCCCCGCGGCCTCCTGGCCGGCCGGAAACTCCGTGTAGGCATAGCGCGCCATGAACGCGTCGTAGACACCCGTGCCCTCCTCGAACGACTCGCTCAAGTCGAGCGTGCCGTCGGCCCGCACCTTCACGCGCGGCGTCGGATACTCCATCACCGACGCGCGGTCGTTGGCGCTCGACGCCCAGTTGTGGCCGAAGCCGAACACGTGGCCGAGTTCGTGCGCCGTCAGCAACGCCTGGCGGAGCAGCACCATCTCGTTCAGCCCCCCGGGACTTGCCCCCGCATGGTCCGGCGGCTGCGCCTGGTCGACCAGGAAGTCGGGCACCGGCAGGAACAGCGCGCACTCGTCGCCGCCCGCGCCCTCGGTCGTCGGCGTGTACGACTCCCAGTAGTTGCCGATCGTGCGGATGCGGTGCGAGTCCATGCGCGTCTTCGATCCCAGGATCTCGCCCGTGCGCGGGTCGCGATACGTGCCGCCGCTCGAGAACCCGCGCTCGTCACGGTTGATCCACAGGATCCACGGATAGCGGATGTCCATCGGATCCATGTCGGGCGTCGGGTCGCGCACCTGCACCGCGTTGCGGTAGCCCGCGGCCTCGAACGCGCGGTTCCACCAGAGCGCACCCTCGCGCATCGCCGTGCGCGTGGGCTCCGGGATGCCGAGGTCCAGATAGAACACGATCGGCGCCACCGGCTCGCTCATCGCCGCGCCGGGGTCCTTCTTCTGCAGCCGGAACCGCGAGACCCACGCCACCTCGGTGCTCTCGTTGAACGGCCGGCCGTAGTCGCGGAAGCGCACGGCGCTCACGCCGATGCGCGGGTCGGCGGGCCGCGGGGTGTACCCCTCCGGCGCCTGCAGGAACGAGTGATGAATGCGGATCGTGAACGACCGGCCGTCGGGCGTGACGTTGTTGACGAGCAGGCCCGCCTGCTCGGCGCCGAACGTCACGACGGTCTCGACCTCCGTGTTGCGGGGAAACGCCCCGGTCCGTGCCAGGTGGAACGCGCTGCGCCCCACGTCGAGCCGGAACGCCCCCTGGTTCGCCTGCCGCAGGCGGCCTTCCACGCCCGCCGCGTCGCGCATGAAGAGCGGCGTGCCATCCACCAGCACGCGCCCGCCCTCCTCGGCTTCGACGGGCAGCGCGGCCAGCACGGACGTGGCGAACGAGTCGCGCACGTTCTCCTGCATCGCCGGCGTGCCGTTGATGACGCGGTAGTCCAGGTTCTGCTGCTCGACGAGCACGCGCCCGCCCGCGCGTACGAAATGAATCACGGCCGTGCCGACGATGCCGCGGTCGAGCGACATCTCGACGGACCCGGCGCCCTGGGCGATGGAGACGTAGTAGAGGACGTCGGTGTCGAACGCCGGCACCTCGAGCAGCAGCCGCCCGCGGGCGGCGTCCCAGTAGAAGGGGACGAACCCGTCGGTGCGCGTCAGGCCCTTCGTCCGCTCGGCGAGGGAGGCAGCAGGCTGGGCGGTCGCACTGGCGGCGATCGCGAGAAGGGCAATCAGGGTGACAACCGTGCGTCTCATCCGGTCCTCCGCGGGCAGGGGTCTGGCACCGTGACATCGAAAACGGCGCAGTTCCTGCACTCCATCCTGTTGAAAAGCTGTGGGTGCCGCCCATCCTGCCTCACCGGGGCCGCAGAGACAAGAGATAGGGGGTGCCGGAGTGCTCACGGTGCCCGGGGTGCTCGGGGTGCTCACGGTGCTCACGGTGCCCGGGGTGCCCAAGGTGCCCGAGGTGCCCACGGTGCCCGGGGTGCCCACGGTGCCCGGGGTGCCCAAGGTGCCCAAGGTGCCCAAGGTGCCCAAGGTGCCCAAGGTGCCCAAGGTGCCCAAGGTGCCCGGGGTGCCCAAGGTGCCCGGGGTGCTAGAGAGTCTGTTACCCTGTTCGGCCATGTGGGCGAGACTGTTCGGCTTTCTGGCCGTGGTGATGGCCGTGTTGTGGCTGCCCAGTGGTGCCGTCGTGGCGCAGCAGGGGAATCCGGCGGGGGAGTGGCGGCACTACCACGGCGATCTCGGCAGCCTGCGCTACTCGCCGCTCGATCAGATCACACGCGAGAACGTCGCCAGCCTCCAGATGAGGTGGCGCTTCCGGACCGAGAACTTCGGCAGCCCGGCCGAGTTCAAGAACTCCGCGGCGCCGCTCTACGCCAACGGCACGCTCTACATGACCGCCGGCAACCGCCGCGATGTCGTCGCGCTCGACCCGGCGACCGGACGCATCAAGTGGACGTGGACGCTCGACGAAGGAGAGCGGGGAGAGAAGTCGCCGCGCCGCAACTCCGGCCGCGGCGTCGCCTACTGGACCGACGACAAGGGCGATGAGCGGATCATCGTCGTGACGCCGGGCTTCCAACTCGTCGCGCTCGACGCAAAGACGGGCCGCCAAATCCCCACCTTCGGCGCCGGCGGCATCGTCGACATGAAGCGCGACATGGGCCGCGATCCCGACGATCCCCTCGCGCCCATCGGCAGCAGCTCCCCGGCCGTCATCGTCAACGGCGTGATCATCGTCGGGCCCGCGCTCGAACTCGGGTTCCGGCCCCCGACGATGAAGAACGTGGCGGGGTTCGTGCGGGGCTTCGACGTCAGGACGGGGAAGGCGTTGTGGCGCTTCCACACGATCCCGCAGGGCGACGAGCCGTTCGCGGAGACCTGGGAGCAGGAATCGTGGCGCTATACCGGCAACGCCGGGGTGTGGGCGCCGTTCTCGGCCGATGCGGAACTCGGCTACGTGTATCTGCCGGTCGAAGCCGGCACGAGCGATCTCTACGGCGGGCACCGGCTCGGCGACAACGTCTACTCAAGCAGCCTTGTGTGCCTGGATGCGCGGACCGGCCGCGTGGTGTGGCACTACCAGCTGATTCGCCACGACATCTGGGACTACGACAACACCACGGCGCCGATGCTGATCGATGTCGACGTCGAGGGGCGCACGGTGAAGATGGTGGCGCTCTTCACGAAGCAGTCGTTCACCTACGTGTTCGACCGTGTGACGGGACGGCCGATCTGGCCCATCGAGGACCGCGCGGTGCCGCAGAGCGATGTGCCGGGCGAGCGGACGGCCGCGACGCAGCCGTTTCCGACGAAGCCGCCCGCGTTCGATCGGCAGGGCATCTCGGAAGGGGACCTCATCGACTTCACGCCGGAGATCCGGCGCCTGGCGCTCGAGGCCGTGAAGGGTTACCGCATGGGACCGCTCTACACCCCGCCGTCGCTGGCGGCGGCGCCGGACGGCACCCGCGGGACGATCGTCGTGCCGGGATTCACGGGCGGGGCGCAGTGGGAGCACGGCGCGGCCGATCCCGAGACGGGGCTCATCTATGTGGGATCGGCGACGAACCCGTCACTCGGCGCGCTGGCGAAGAGCGATCAGTCGGACCTCGACTGGGTGGCGGGCGGCATGGGGGTGCCGAACGTGCAGGGGTTGCCGATCGTGAAGCCGCCGTACGGGCGGATCACGGCGATCGACCTGAAGACGGGCACGATCGCCTGGCAGCGCGTGAACGGGGAGACGCCGCCGGCGATCCGGAACCACGCGCTGCTGGCGGGGCTCGACCTGCCGCCGATGGGGAGCCGCTCGCGGGCCGGGCTACTGGCGACGAAGACGCTGCTGTTTGCGGGGGAGGGATGGGGCGGGCTGCCGTTCTTCCGCGCGCTCGACAAGGCGACGGGCGAGACGCTCTGGGAAATCGAGATTCCCGGCATGCAGACCGGGCCGCCGATGACCTATCTGCATGAAGGCCAGCAGTATGTCGCCTTCACGGTGGGAGACCAGGATCGCAAGATGCCGGCGGAACTCGTCGCGTTCGCGCTGCCGCAGTAGCTGTTCGCCGTTCGCCGTTCGCCGTTCGCTCTTCGCTGTTCGCTCTTTGCTCTTCGCCGTTCGCCGTTCGCCGTTCGCTCTTCGCCGTTCGCTATTCGCTATTCGCGCGGGCGACCGACCGCCCCGGCCCAAGAAGCAGCGGAACCGGAAGCGAACAAGCGAATGGCGAACTGCGAACAGCGGATGGCCTCCTTCCTTACCACTTCGTTACCAATCGGATAGATCGCGCCGGAGGGTTTGGACGTATCTAGGGACAAGTTAAGGAGAACGTTCCATGCATACCCGCAGTCTTCCCGTCGTCCTGTCACTCTCGATCCTTCTCGCCGGCCCGTCGCTGGCCGGCGCACAGCCCGAGGCATCGAACGCCGGGCCCACGCACAAGCACTACGAGCACTCGGACCTGGCCACACAGCCGGGGCCGGATGGCCAGCTCGCGCCGCGCCTGCAGAACCTGGGGTCGCACACCTTTCCGGTGAGCACCAGGCACGCGGACGCACAGCGCTTCATGAACCAGGGCCTGAACCTGTCGTTCGCGTTCAACCACGCGGAATCACGCCGCGCGTTCCGCGAGGCCGCACGGCTCGACCCGAACCTGGCGATGGCGTACTGGGGCCAGGCGCTCGTCCTCGGTCCGAACATCAACGCGATGATGGAGCCGAACGAGGAGCCCGAGGCGTACGAGCTCGTCCAGAAGGCCACGTCGCTGATGGCCCACGCCTCGCCGAAGGAGCAGGCGCTCATCCGCGCGCTCGAGGCGCGCTACAGCGGTCAGGCCGGTGACCGCACGACGAACGACAAGGCGTACGCCGACGCGATGCGCGGCGTGCACCAGCAGTTTCCCGACGACCTCGACGTCGCGACGCTCTACGTCGAGTCGTTGATGGACCTGCGGCCCTGGGGCTACTGGATGCCCGACGGCACGCCGAACGCCGGCACCGCGGAAGCCGTCGCGCTCGTCGAGCGCGTCCTCGCGCGCAACCCGAAGCACCCGGGCGCGCTGCACCTCTACATCCATCTCGTCGAGGCCACCAGCACGCCGGAGCGCGCCGAGCAGGCCGCCGACACGCTGCTGACGCTGATGCCGGCGGCGGGCCACATGGTGCACATGCCCGCGCATATCTATCAGCGCGTGGGCCGCTACGCCGATGCGATCAAGAGCAATCAGCTCGCGATCGTCGCCGACGAGGACTACATCACGCAGTGCCGCGCGCAGGGGCTGTACCCGATGGGGTACTACCCGCACAACATCCACTTCCTCTGGTTCGCGGCGACGGCGGATGGCCAGAGCGCGCTGGCGCTCGAGTCCGCCCGCAAGGTCGCCTCTCGGATCGACGATGAGACGCTGGCGGCGATGCCGATGCTGGCGGCGTTCCGGGTGGTGCCGTACTGGGCGATGACGCGCTTCGGCCGCTGGGACGACATGCTGCGCGAGCCCGCGCCGCCCGCCTCGAACGCGTTCCTGCGCGGCGGCTGGCACTTCGCGCGCGGGCTCTCGCTCGTCGCGCTCGGCCGGGTCGACCAGGCCGAGCAGGAACTGGCGAAGCTCCGCGCCGTGATGCCGGACCCGTCGCTCGACGCGCCGCTCTTCTCGCCGAACACGGGCCGCATCGTGCTCGGCCCCGGACCGGAGGTGCTGGCCGGTGAGATCGCGGCCGCGCGCGGCGACTACGACCGCGCCATCGCGCACCTCGAACGCGCCGTGCGCCTCGAGGACGCGTTCGTCTACACCGAGCCGGCCGAGTGGCAGTCGCCGCCGCGGCTGACGCTCGGGGCCATCCTGCTGGAGGCCGGCCGCGCCGCCGAGGCGGAGACCGTCTACTGGGAGGATCTGAAGCGCAACCGCAACAGCGGATGGGCGCTCCAGGGCCTGGCCACGGCGCTCCGCGCCCAGGGCAAGACCGACGAGGCCGTCCTCGTCGAGGGCCGGCTCACCGACGCGTGGGCACGCGCCGACGTGACGCTCCCCGGCTCGCGCTTCGGCCGCGTGCCGGCGATGACCAACGCGCGACGGTAGGCGCTCGCTATTCGCCGTTCGCTATTCGCGATTCGCTGTTCGCTGTTCGCCGATAGCTGGTAGCTGACAGCCGACAGCCGACAGCTGATCGCTGACAGCCCTCCGTCCTGAACGCGCCCGGACTCGCAGGCCACCCTGCGAGTCCGGGTATCGTATTGGGCGTGTCCGCTCGTCCCTACTACGGCTGGACCGTGCTTGCCGTTGCCGCCGCGGCGATGGTCGGCACGCTGCCCGGCCGCACCCAGGGGCTCGGCCTCGTCACCGAGCCGCTCCTTGCCGACCTCGGCCTCGACCGCGTGGGCTGGGCCCAGATCAACTTCTGGGCCACGCTCATCGGGTCGGGCTTCGCGCTCGGCATCGGCCGGATCCTCGACCGCGCCGGCGCCCGTCTCGTCCTCACCCTCACCGCCCTCGCCCTCGGCGTCATCGTCCTCGCCATGAGCGCGGCGTCCGGTCTTCTGGCGATGGCGGTGCTCGTCACCCTTACGCGCGGCGTCGGCCAGAGCGCGCTTTCCGTGATCAGCCTCACGATGGTCGGGCAGTGGTTCGTGCGCCGGGTGTCGCTCGCGATGGGCGTCTACTCGGTGGTGATGAGCCTCGGGTTCATGATCGCGTTTCCCGCGGTCGGGGCCCTTGTGCAGGCGCGCGGCTGGCGGACGGCGTGGGCCGCGCTGGGCCTCGCGCTCGTCGCGGGGCTCGCCCCGCTGGCCTGGTGGCTCGTCCGCCGCGGGCCCGAAGCGCTGGGCCTCGTGCCCGATGGTGGGGCCGTGACGACCGCGGCAATCATCGACCAGACGCCGGCGGGCTGGGCCTGGCGCGACGCGGTGGCCACGCCGTCGTTCTGGGTCTTCGCGCTGGGCTCGGCGCTCTACGGCCTCGTTGCGTCGGGCATCGGCCTCTTCAACGAGTCCATCCTCGCCGAGCGCGGCTTCGGTCCCGGCGTCTACTATCAGACGCTGGTCGTCACGGCGATGACGGCGCTCGCGGGCAACTTCGCAGGCGGGTGGCTGGCCTCCCACTGGCACATGCCGTGGCTGATGGCGATCGCGATGGCGATCCTGGCGGCGGGCCTCGCCGTGCTGCCGTCTGTCGCCACGGTCACGCAGGTGATGGGCTGGGCCGTGCTGATGGGGCTTGGCGGGGGCGTGGTGATGGTGCTGTTCTTCGGCTTCTGGCCGCGCGCGTTCGGACGACGGGAACTGGGGCGCATTCAGGGGGCCGCGCAGGCACTCACCGTGCTTGCGTCGGCCGTCGGGCCGCTGCTGCTCGCGCAGTGGGTCGCGTGGACCGGCTCGTACGCGTCGATGTTCACGCTGCTTGCCGGGGTCGTGAGCCTCAATGCGGTCGCCGCCCTGCTCGTCGCGATGCCGGTCCCGGATCGCGAGATCTCAAGATTCCAAGATCCCAAGATCGCGAGGTCGGCAGATTCCCAGATCGGCAGGTAGATCTGCAGATCTCACGTGACCACATCCGATCGCCAGATCATCACATCACGAGATCACCAGATGCTTGATGGACCAAATCTCTTCGTCCGCGGCACGATCTGGGCCGCGCTCGTGCTCTTCGTCGCCGGCGAAGCGGGTCGCCGGCGTGGCCGCACGGCCCCGGCGCCCTGGGCGCTCCCGGCCTTCGTCGCGGGCGCGCTGCTCTGCGCCCTGCACTTCGCCGCCGTCTTCCACTGGCATCACGGATGGAGCCACGCGGACGCCGCGATCGCGACCGCACGCCAGATGGCGGAGGTCTTCGGCACAGGCTGGGGCGGCAGCATCTGGTTCAACTACCTGTTCCTCGCGGTCTGGATCGCGGACGCCGCCGGCTGGGCACGCGACCCGCACGCGGCCGTGCGGCCACCGTCGCGTGGCGTATGGCTGCGCCGCGCCTTCTACGCCGTCATGATCGTCAACGCGACGGTGGTGTTCGTGCCGTGGCCGATGCAGTGGCTGGGCGTGGCGATCTGCGCCGCCCTCGCGTGGGTGTGGGGGACGGTGGGTAGTGGGTAGTGGGTGGTGGGTAGTGGGTGGTGGGTAGTGGGTGGTGGGTGGTGGGTAGTGGGTGGTGGGTGGTGGGTGGTGGGTGGTGACGGTGGCGGAGCCGTCAGGTGGTTGCGGCTGCGGCTGGGCTTCGACTACACTGAGGGTTCGTCGTTTGCGCCCTGGTTGTCGCCGTTCGCCACCTCGCGAGCCATCAACCGGAGTCGTAGACACCCCCCTCGCGCGCGCCCGTAGCTCAGCTGGATAGAGCGTTGGCCTCCGGAGCCAAAGGTCGCAGGTTCGAATCCTGCCGGGCGCACCACCTGTCAGTCTCTGACCTCCGTCCAGCGGTTCCCCCTCGCGGAACCGTTCACCGTCTCCCGTTCCCCGATCCCTGATCCCCGCTCACCGATCCCCCACGCAGCCGCTTGTATTCGTTGATCAGCGCGTTGGTCGAGCTGTCGTGCGACGTGACGGGCGCGGGGCCGTCCAGTTCCGGACGGAGGCGCGTCGCCAGCTGCTTGCCGAGTTCCACGCCCCACTGATCGAACGAGTTCACGCCCCAGACCGCACCCATCACGAACACCTTGTGCTCGTACAGCGCCAGGAGCTTGCCGAGCGTCCGCGGTCCCAGCTTCTCGTAGAGGATCGTCGTCGACGGCCGGTTGCCGGGGAACACTTTGTGCGGCACCAGCGCCTCGAGCGCGTCACCCGTCAGGCCCTGCGCCTCGAGTTCGGCGCGCGCTTCCTCCGCCGTCCTGCCGAACGCCAGCGCCTCGCTCTGCGCCAGGCAGTTGGCCACGAGCAGCGCGTGCTGATCGCCGAGCGGGTAGTGCGACTCGGCGCCGACCAGGAAATCGCACGGCACGAGCCGCGTGCCCTGATGCAGCAGCTGGTAGAAGGCGTGCTGTCCGTTCGTCCCCGGCTCGCCCCAGACGAGGGGGCCGGTCCCGACGTCGACGGGCTGGCCGTCGCGCGTCACGCGCTTGCCGTTGCTGTCCATGGCGAGCTGCTGCAGGTAGGCCGGCAGCCGCGCGAGCAGCTGGTCGTAGGGCAGCACGGCCTGCGACTCGAGGCCGAGCACGCTCGCGTACCACACGCCGAGCAGGCCGAGCGTCACCGGCAGGTTGTCGGCGAGCGGCGCCGTGCGGAAGTGCTCGTCCATCTCGTGCGCGCCGTCGAGCAGCATCTCGAACCGGCCGTAGCCGGCGGCGAGCGCGATGGGGAGGCCGATTGACGACCACAGCGAGTAGCGGCCGCCCACCCAGTCCCAGAAGACGAACATCTGCTCGGGCGCGATGCCGAACCGGCGCACCTCGGCCTCGTTGGTCGAGAGGGCGACGAAGTGCTTCGCGATGTGCGTTTCGTCGCGCGCCTGCGCGAGGAACCACGCCCGCGCCGCCCGCGCATTCGCCATCGTCTCCGCCGTCGTGAAGGTCTTCGAGGCGACGGTGAAGAGCGTCGTGGCCGGATGAAGGCGCTGCAGCTCGCGCGAGAGGTGGGTGGGGTCGACGTTCGAGACGAAGTGCACGCGCGGACCCTGGCGATGGTAGGGCGCGAGCGCCGCGGTCACCATCGCCGGACCCAGGTCGGACCCTCCGATGCCGATGTTCACGACGTCGGTGATCCGCTGATCGGTGTACCCGGTCCAGCCGCCGCTGCGCACCGCCTCGCTGAACGTGCGGATATGGTTGAGCGCGGCGCGCACGTCCGGCATGACATCACGGCCGTCGACCACCATCGGCCGCGACGATCGGTTGCGGAGCGCGACGTGCAGGACGGCGCGGCCCTCCGTCGTATTGATCGCCTCGCCCGCGAACATCCGGTCGCGCCAGGCCTCGATGCCCTGTGCCGTGGCCAGCTCCCGCAGCAGCGCCAGCGTCTCGTCGGTGATGACGTGCTTGGAGTAGTCGACGTGGACCCAGCCGGACTGGTGCGAGAAGCGCCGCGCCCGGTCCGGGTCGTCCGCGAACAGCGTGCGCAGATGCACCCCGGCCAGATGGTCCCGATGCGCCTCGAGCCGTCGCCAGATGCCGGTGCCCTTCAGTGCCATGGCCGAGAGTGTAACAGGCACGTCGGGGGTGCCGGGGGGCCTGGGTGCCGAAGTGCCGGGGTGCCGGGGGGCCGAAGTGCCGAAGTGCCGAAGTGCCGGGGTGCCGAAGTGCCGCGGCACCTCCGTATGTGCACTCCGGCCCTCAAGGCACTATCCTTGAGGCATGTCCTTGCTCGACTCCCTGAAACAGCACACCGTCGTTGTGGCCGATACGGGCGACATCGAGGCCATCGCGCGGCACACGCCGCAGGATGCCACCACGAACCCGTCACTGCTCCTCAAGGCGGCGCAGCAGCCGCAGTACCGCGCGATCGTCGACCGGGCGCGCGAGGCCGCCGACGGCACGGACGGCGATGCGGCCGCGCGCACCGAGGCCTTCATGGATCATCTGGCCGTCGGCTTCGGCTGCGAGATCCTGAAGATCATCCCCGGCCGTGTCTCGACCGAAGTGGATGCACGGCTGAGCTTCGATACCGAGGCCACCGTGGCCAAGGCCCGGGAGCTCATCAGCCTCTACGCGCGCGCCGGTGTCCAGTCCGACCGGATTCTGATCAAGGTGGGGAGCACCTGGGAAGGCATCCGCGCCGCCGAGCAGCTCGAGCGCGAGGGGGTTCACTGCAACCTGACGCTCCTGTTCAGCTTCGCGCAGGCCGTGGCGTGCGCCGAGGCCGGCGTCACGCTGATCTCGCCGTTTGTCGGCCGCATCTACGACTACTACAAGAAGGAGCGCGGCGCCGAGCTGCCGGTCGACGAGGACCCGGGCGTGCAGTCGGTGACGCGGATCTACAACTACTACAAGAAGCACGGCTACCAGACGCAGGTGATGGGCGCCAGCTTCCGCCGCCTCGAGCAGATCACGCACCTCGCCGGCTGCGACCTGCTCACGATCAGCCCGGAGCTGCTTCAGGAACTCGATCAGGCGGCCGGCACGCTCGAGCCGCGGCTGACGCTGGCCGGTGCGAAGGCGGCGGGGGAGCCCCGCGTGCACCTGGACGAGAAGACCTACCGCTGGGAGCACAACCAGGACGCCATGGCCGTGGACAAACTGGCCGACGGCATCCGCCGCTTCTATCAGGATGCGCGGAAGCTGGAGCAGTGGGCGCAGGCCGCCGCGACCCGCGCGTGAGGACCCGATGCCGCCACCGACCCCCCTCGTCGACCTGACCGCCGACCGGCCGACGCTCGTCGTCTTCCTGCGCCACTTCGGTTGAACGTTCTGTCGCGAGGCGCTGGCCGATGTCGCGAAGGCTCGGCCGGCCATCCGCGCGACGGGGACGCCGTTGGCGTTCGTGCACATGGGGACGAAGGCGGACGCCGATCCGTGGTTTGCGAAAGCGGGGCTGGCTGACGTGCCGAGGCTGAGCGATCCCACCGGGGCCCTGTACCGCACGGTGGGGCTCGGGTCGGTGGCGGCGGCGACCCTGGCGGCCCCGGCCCTCTGGGCGCGCGGGTTTCAGTGCGCCATTCTGGAAGGGCACGGATTCGGCATGCAGACCCCTGCGGCCGTCCGGCAGCTTCCGGGCGCCTTCCTGATGCACCGGGGCGAGATCCTCCGCGCCTACCGTCACGAGTCACCGGCCGACCGGCCAGACTACCTGGCGCTCTGCGCGCCGTGACGGCGGTGGTGAACGGTGGACGGTGGACGGTGGACGGTGAACGGTCCCGCTGTCCCACGGTCCACCGTTCACCCTCCCCCCCTTCCCCCGGTCCCCGATCCCCGATCCCCGATCCCCGTTCCAGCGTTACAATGCGGCAACGTATGCGGTGAACCCCCCAAGGAGGGTCCATGAAAGCGCGCAGCTTGGCGTTCTGTCTGGTTCTCGTGCTTGCCTCCCCGCTGCCGTCGTGGGCGGGCGCGTTCCCCGCGGATCAGCCGCCCCCTCCCCAGCCCCCGGCGGAGCAGCCGCCGCCCGAGGAAGAAGCACCGCCCATCTACGCCGAGCAGGTGGTCGTCACCGCCTCGCGTGTCGAGCAGCAGCTCGTCAACGCCCCGGCCACGGTGAGCGTCGTCACGGCGGACGTCATCGCGAGTTCGCCCGCCACCAACTACGCCGAACTCCTGCGGTCCGTCCCCGGGATGAACATCACGCAGATCTCGGCGCGTGATTTCAACATCACGATGCGCGGGGCCACGTCGACGCTCGCCACCTCGCAGCTGGCCCTGCTCGACGGCCGCAGCCTCTACCTGGATTTCTTCGGTTTCGTGGCGTGGGACCTGCTCCCCGTCAACCCGAACGAACTGCGCCAGATCGAGGTCATCCGCGGGCCGGCGTCGGCGGTGTGGGGCGCCAACGCCCTGAACGGTGTCATCAACTTCATCTCGAAGACGCCGCGCGAACTGCACGGCGACAGCCTCACCATCAGCGCCGGGATGTTCGGACGCAAGGTCGGCAACCGGGGCGACGATGCGGGGGCGCTGTTCGGGGTGAACGGCACGCACGCACGGGCGGTGAACGATCGGTGGGCGTACAAGATCTCGGCCGGCGGCTACTCGTCGGACGCGTTCATCCGGCCGGCCGGGACGATCCCGAACGGCACCGGCACGCAGTATCCCGCGTTCCAGAATCAGGGCACGCGGCAGCCGAAGGTCGATGGCCGCCTCGACTATGACGACCCGGACGGCCGCTACCGCCTGACGTTCTCCGGCGGCTACGCCGGCACCGACGGCATCATCCACACCGGGATCGGGCCGTTCGACATGGAGCGGATCGGGCTCGGGTACGGCAGCATGAAGTACACGCGCGGCGCCATGCGCTTCAGCGTGTTCACCAACATCCTGAGCGGCGACGCCTCGGCGTTGCTGGCGGTCGGCCCGACGGGCCAGCCCATTCCGTTCGTGTTCGACACGAAGACGGTCGACGTCGAGTTCGGCAACGTCAACACGCTCGGCTCCCGCCAGGTGCTCACCTACGGCGGCAACTTCCGCTACAACAAGTTCGACCTGTCGATTGCGCCCCGCGGCGACAACCGCAGCGAGTACGGCGCCTACGTGCAGGACGAGTTCTTCCTGAACGACCATGTGCGGCTGAACGTCGGCGCGCGCGTCGACAAGTTCAGCGTGCTCGACAGCGCGGTCTTCTCGCCCCGCACGGCGCTCATCCTCAAGCCGGCCGCCGACCACTCGGTGCGCTTCTCGTTCAACAAGGCGTTCCGCGCGCCGTCGCTCATCAACAACTACCTCGAGACGACGATCATCAACCAGCTGAACCTGGGGCTCATCAACCCGCTGTTCGCCGGCCGGGTCTTCAACTTCCCGGTCAACGCGGTCGGCAACGAGGCGCTGAAGGAAGAGTCGACCGAGTCGTACGAGATCGCCTACACCGGCGTGATCGCCAAGCGCGCGACGGTCACGGCGGCCTACTACTACACGAAGGGGTCCGACGAGATCTTCTTCACGCAGAACGGCCGCTACCGCGCGTTCGCGCCGCCCCCGGGGTGGACCAACGCCCTCGCGCCGCTGCCGGCGGCCACGGCGCTCGGCGTGCTCGAGGTCCTGCCGCCCGCGTGCAACCCGCCGCTCGGCCCGAACTGCAACACCGGCGGCCTGCCGTCCCAGTTCACCTACCTGAACCTCGGCGAGGTGAAGAACAAGGGCGTCGAACTCGGCGTGGACGGGGCGGTGAGCGAGGCGCTCAACGTGTTCGTCAACTACTCGTATCAGTTCGAGCCCGAGCCGGACTTCGACCTCTCGGAGGTCAACCTCCCGCCGCAGAACCGCTTCAACGTGGGCTTCAACTTCACCGAGGGCCGCTTCCTCGGCAACGCCGTGGTGTCCTACGTCGGCGAAGCACGGTGGCAGGACGTGCTGGACGCCCGCTTCCACGGCCCGACGCGGTCCTACACGCAGGTCAACGGCGCGCTCGGCATGCGCTTCGCCGGCGGCCGGATCGTGACGACCATCAAGGCGATCAACCTGATGGACGAGAACATCCAGTCGCACATCTTCGGCGACATCCTGAAGCGCCAGGTGATCGGCGAGGTGCGGATCAGCTTCTAGGCAGGACGATCACAAACACGAAGGTCACGAAGAAACGAAGGACGCACGAAGTCAACTCATGGATCCGGTTCCGAGCTGAGATCCCTGAAGTGAATACTTCGTGTCGCCTTCGTGGCCTTCGTGACCTTCGTGTTTTGTACGTGATCAGCGCAGGCGCTCGATCGCGTGGATCAGGTCGGCGCCGGCCGAGGCGCGGACGCCGGCCCAGAGGTCGCCGACCGCCGCCAGCCGCGCGGGCATCGTGTCGATGGTGAAGTCCTGCGGCCGGATGCCGGCGTCGAGTTCCTCCCACCGGAGCGGCGCCGACACCCCGGCGAACGGGCTGGCCCGTGCGCTGTAGGCGCAGGCCAGGGTCTTGCCCTGGATGTTCTGCAGGTAGTCCACATACACCGTCCCCGCCTTCCGGCGGCGGACCGTCCGTTCCACCGTCGCCGCCTTCGGGTGGCGGGTGGCGACCAGCGTGGCCACGATCTGGCAGAAGAGCATCCCCGCCTCGTACGGCGTGCCGGGCGGCAGCGGGATGAAGATGTGCAGCCCCTCGGAGCCCGACGTCTTCGGGTACGCCTCGACGCCGGCGCGCGCGAGCGCCTCGTGCACCGAGCGCGCCACGTCGAGGAGGCGCTCGAACGTGCAGCCCGGCTGCGGGTCGAGATCGATCGCCACCTGATCCGGGTGGTCGAGCGCGTCCATCGTCGAGAACCAGGGGTCCATGGAGATCGAGGCGAGCTGCGCCATGTACAGCAGCGTCTTGAGCGAGCCCCCCACCAGCCGCGCCGGCACATCATCGTCGGGCAGCGTCTCGATGCGGATGCCGTCGGGCACGGGCTCGGGCGCGCGATGCTGGTAGAACGCCTGGCCGGTGACGCCGTTCGGGAGGCGCTTCATCACGAGCGGCCGGTCGGCGACGACCGGGAGGATGTATGGAGCGACCCGCACGTAGTGGCGCAGCAGGTCGCCCTTCGTGCGCCCGGCAGCAGGCCAGAAGACCTTGTGGAGGTTGGTGACGTCGAGCGTGCCGCCATCGGGCAGGGTGAGCCGCCCGTTCTTCCGCCGCGACTCGAGGTCGTCAATCTGCGCGATGAGCGCACGCGCCTCCACTCCGAGCGCCGCGCCCGCGTCCGCGCGCATCGTCCCGCGGCTCGTCGTGCCCGCCTTCGTGGCGCTCTTGCGCGGCCCCGCCTTCGTCTCCGGCGCCGTGGCGTCCCCGGCACCCTCGGCATTCCGGATGTGCATGTAGACGGGATGCCTGAGCCGTCCCTCGTTCGTCATCTCGGTGAAGCGGACGCTGGCGGCGAGGTCCGGCGTGACCCAGTGGGCGCGCTCCCGGGTCTTCGGTGGCGTGTCGAAGGGGCACCCCGCGGTCCGGCGCTCGTCCAGCGCGCGCCAGACGCGGTCGATCTCGGCATCGGTGAAGCCGGTTCCCACATCGCCCACGTAGCGCAGCGCGCCCTCGTCACGGACGCCGAGGATGAGCGCCCCGAAGCGCACGCGGGATCCCTTCGGCTCGGTCCAGCCGCCGATGATGAAGGTGCCCTCCTGGAGGAGCTTCAGCTTGCGCCACTCGGCGCTGCGCGTGCCGGCGCGGTACGGCGACCGCGCGTGCTTCACGATCAATCCTTCCCAGCCTTCCGCCTCTGCCTGCGCGTACAGCGCCCGTCCGTCCTCGGCCACCTGGGGGGCCAGGCGGACGGTGGGGGAGGGCGGGGAGACGCCGAAGAGCGCCTCGAGGGCCTGGCGGCGCTCGCGGAGCGGCCGCGCGCGCAGGTCGTGGTCGTCGTGACGCAGAAGGTCGAAGGCGATGAAGGCCGCGGGCTGCCCGGCGGGCGTGCGGGTGGGGGCCGGCGACTGGTACCCCGGCGCCTTGACGTGCATGCGTTGCTGGAGCTGCTGGAAGCCGGCCGGCTGGCCGTCGGCGTCGAGTGCGACGAGCTCGCCGTCGAGCACGAGCGGCCCGGGGAGATCGGCGGCCCAGGCGGCCAGCCCGCCGGCGACGTCGGGGAACTGGCCGGTCTTGTCGTTGCCCTGCCGCGACCAGAGCTGCACGCGCGGGCCGGGCTCGGCCGGCTCGATGAGCACGATGGCGCGGATGCCGTCGTACTTGGGCTCGTAGACGAGTCCGGCGCCCGTCAGCGGAGGTTCGCCCAGCACCGCCAGCATCGGGCGCAGATCCCGCGCGGAGAACATCACAGGGATGCTAGCATCCCCCATGCTCTTCTCCTTCGTCATCCGCACGGGCGCCGATGCGGGGAAATCGGTGGTCGTGGCGCCGGGGCAGACCGTCACGATCGGCCGGCTGACGACCTGCGACGTGCCGCTCGACGACGAGGCGGCGTCGCGGCGGCATTGCGCGCTGCATGGGCGCGAGGACGCGTGCGTGGTGGCCGACCTGCAGTCGGCCAACGGCACGTTCGTGAACGACCAGCGCGTCTCGACGGTTGAGGTCCAGCCCGGCGACCGGATTCGCATCGGCGGTACGGTGTTCGAGTGCCTCGGCGCGGGCGGGGGCGCGGCCGCCGGGCGCGACCCGATGAGCACGATGCTGTCGGTCGTGGGCGACGATCACGGGCAGACGATCGTCCGGCGGGCGCTCGACCCGGCGCGGCCCGAGTTCCTGACGGCGATGTTCAGCCGGCAGGACCGCGCGGCCCTCGAGGACGCGCAGCGGTACCTCGCGACCGTGCACCGGGTGAGCGAGGAACTCGCACGGGCCTCGACGCTCGAGGGCTTGTACGACGTGGTGCTCGGCGCCGTGATCGAGGCCAGCGGCGGCGATCGCGCCGCGATTCTGCTCAAGGGCACGGACCCGGAGGCGCCCGCGGTGGCCGTCGCCGCGGTCCGCGCGCGGGACCAGCAGTCGAGCACGGCCGGCATGGTGCTGTCGCGCACCGTGATCAACGATGTGATCGAGCGCGGCATGTCGGCGTTCACCAACGACGCGCTGGCGGATGCGCGCTACGGGGCGGGCGAGAGCATCGTGCGGCAACGCATCCGGTCCGTGATGTGCGCGCCGATGCGGACGACCGAGCGCGTGCTGGGCGTGCTCTACGTCGACAGCCAGAGCGCGCACGAGTTCAGCGAGGCGGACCTGGAGCTGCTGGCGGCCATCGGCAACCAGGCCGGCGTGGCCGTGCACCGCGCGCGGTTGATGGACGAGATGGAGCGGCTGTTCCTCGACGTGATGAAGGCGATTGCCGCCACCATCGACGCCAAGGACGGCTACACGCACCGGCATTCGGAGCGCGTGGCGGCCTTCGGTGTCCGCCTGGCGCGCGAACTCGGCTGCGACACCGAGTTCCGCACCATCGTCGAGCTGTCGGGGTTGCTGCACGATGTCGGCAAGATCGGCGTGCCCGACGCCATCCTGAACAAGCCGGGGCGCCTCACCGACGAGGAGTTCAAGGAGATCCAGCGGCATCCCCTGCACGGCGTCCGCATCCTCGGGCATATCCAGAGCGCGCGCATCACGGCGCTGCTCCCGGGGGTGAAGTGCCACCACGAACGGTGGGACGGCGCGGGCTATCCCGAAGGGATCGCCGGTGACGCGATTCCGCTGCTCGGGCGGGTCCTGGGCGTCGCGGACTTCATCGACGCGCTCACCTCCGAGCGCGCCTACCGCTCGGGGCTCTCCCTCGACGAGGTGGTCGGGATGATCCAGGAGCAGTCGGGCCGCGCCTTCGATCCGGCCGTCGTCGCGGCGGCGGTGGCGCTGCACGCCCGCGGCGAGCTCGCGCTGCCGATCGAGCCGGTCTAGTGGCGTGTTGTTGACGATTCACGACCGGGCCGCCCGTTGGGCGGCCCGCAGGAACGCGGCTGCGCAGAGGCGCTGGTAGTACCTCTTCAGTCGACACACGCCACTAGCCGCGCCCCGGGAGCCAGAGGCTCCGCCCCGCCACGCCCTTCGGCCGCAGCCCCGCGGCGTCGGCCAGGCGCGTGACGATGGGCGGCAACGGCACGTCGTGACGCCACTCGTCGGCGCGGCCGCCGGCGCGGACGATGGCGTCGGCCCACATCGGCCACCAGGGGGCGACCGAGGTGGAGAGCGGTTCGATCACCAGGACGCGCGCGCCGCCGTGCGCCTGCTCCAGCAGCCGGGCCAGCAGCGCCTCGCGATCCGCCTCGCCGAGTTCGTTGGCGAGGAACGCCGCCAGCACCGCATCGGCGCGAGGCCAGCGCGCGCGTTCGGCGTGCCCGCGCCGCGCCTCGCCATCGAGTCCCACGTGACGGTAGGTCAGCGTCGCTTCGCGGACCGCCCACGGGTGCAGGTCGAGTCCGGCGATCGCGGGCGGCGGTGTCAGCAGCGTGGCCCACGCCGCCCCGGCCGCGCCGGATCCGCAGCCGAGGTCGAGCAGCCGCCGCGCCGGGGCCAGGGCCCCCGGGAGGGCGCGTGCGATCGCCTGCACCAGCAGCCAGTGCACGGGGCCGTAATAGAGCGCGAAGGCGGCGCGCTTGCCGTCGGTGTCGAGCGAACCGCGCGAGGCCAGCCGCGCGCGGCGTTCCACGTAGGTGGAGGACAGCGCGCGCAGCGCCCGCACCACCTCGGGGAAGCGCAGGTCGGCCAGGTGGCGCGCTTCGAGGGCGGCGAGCCAGGCGTCGAAGACGGGCGAGGACGGCGGGGTCACCCCTTCACGGTACAATGACCGCGGTGCCGCTGCACGCGTGGCCCCGGCGCCGGACGGCGCACAGATGCATTTCCTTGAGCGACCGAGGCGCCTTTGGACCATCGTGGCGGTGGCCGTCGCGACCGTGGCCGTTGGCCTCACCGTGGCGGCCGTGGTGGTCGTGCGCCGCGCCGAGCCCGAGTTGCGCGCCGCCATCGTCCGTGGACTCGAGGCGCGCTTCGACAGCGAGGTGCAACTCGACGGGGTGGAGGTGTCGCTCTGGCCGTCGCCGCGGCTCGCCGGGCATGGCCTGGTGTTGCGCTACCAGGGACGCACCGACATCCCGCCCGTGATCGCCGTGCGGCAGTTCGCTGGCACGGCCGGGTTCCGCGGCTTCTTCGCCCGACGCATCGAGGAGGTCACGCTCGACGGCCTCGAGATCACGATCCCGCCCCGCCGCCGCGAGGAGATGCCGCACCTCGGGGGCGGGGGCGCCCCCGCCGATCTCGAGGACGATTCGGCGCCGCCGGTCATCGGGCGCCTCGTGGCCGCCAATACCCGCCTGACGGTGCTCTCGCGCGACCCCGGGAAGAAGCCGCGTGTCTTCGACATCCACACCCTGGAGTTGACCGATGTCCGCCTCGATGGGCCGGCCGACTTCACGGCTGCGCTTACGGTGCCCACGCCCACCGGGATCGTCGAGGGCCGGGGACGCTTCGGGCCGTGGCAGACCGACGAACCGAGCCTCACCCCGCTTGATGGCGCGTTCACGTTCAACGCGGACCTCGCGACGATCACGGGCATCGCCGGGACCCTCGAGTCCGGGGGATCCTTCGCCGGCGTCATCGAGCGCATCACCGCCACCGGGTCGACCCGCACGCCCGACTTCCGGCTCCCGACCCTGACCAACACGCCGGTGCCGCTCGAGACGGCCTTCGACGCGGTCGTGGACGGCACCAATGGCGATGTCTATCTGACCAGGGTGGGCGCCCGGCTTGGGGGCTCCGCCTTCGAGGTGACCGGCGCCATCGTGCGCACCGCCGAAGGCCCCGGCCGCCACCTGACCGTCGACGTCACCGCCACCAGCGCGCGCATCGACGACGTCCTGCGGCTGCTCGTCGATGGCGGCCGTCCACCGCTCACCGGCATGATGGCGGGGAAGGCGCGGCTCGACATCGCGCCGGGCGAGGCGGACCTGGTCGACAAGCTCTGGATCGACGGGACGTTCACGCTGCGCGAGGCGCGGTTTCAGAGTCCCGCCCTGCAGGCCAAGATCGACGAACTCAGCCAGCGCGCGCAGGGCCGGCCCGGTGACGAGGCCGTCGACGACGCCGTATCGAACATGACGGGGAGGTTCGCACTGAAGGACAACGTGCTGACGCTGCCGCTCCTCACGTTCGGGGTGCGCGGCGCGGCGGTGCAGATGGCGGGGACCTACGGGCTGCGGAGCGAGCAGATCGCCTTCCGCGGCGACGTGCGGCTCGACGCGCCGGTCTCGCGCCTGACGACGGGCGTGCGGTCGTGGCTGCTGAAGCCGTTCGACCCCTTGTTCCGCAAGCACGGCGCCGGCACCCGCGTGGCGATCAGGGTCGACGGCACGCGCCGCGACCCGAAATTCGGCATCGAACTCGGCCGCACGCTCCGCGGACGGTAGCTCGGTGTGCTGGCCGCGCACCGAACGCCGGACGCGTTCAGCGGAAGGGGGGAGCTGATCGCTGACAGCTGAGCGCCGACAGCCGGGCGCTGAGCGCCGACAGCCGACCGCCCCCAGCGAGGGCCAACGGCCCGAGATGCTTTGTTGAATTGGGGTGGATGACGGGATTCGAACCCGCGACAGCCGGAGCCACAGTCCGGAGCTCTACCCCTGAGCTACACCCACCACAGAGGCGCGAATCCTGATTCTACCAGAAGTGCGCGGACCCGGGCTATCTCGGGCCGTCGCACGGCCGCCCGCTGCGTCAGATGATGCGCCCGTGCGGGCCCGTCCACCCCTCGGTGCTGAAGGTGGTTTCGATCTCGTGCTGGCGTCGCATCAGGGATTCCGAGTCCTCGAAGCGCTCGAGCCGCTCGGTGCCGTCGGGATGGGTGACCTCGAGTTCGTAGCCGCTCCCATCAGGGGCGGGGCGGGCCTCACAGCGGATGAAGGCGCCCTGTCGTTCGTAGAACCAAACCATGAAGAAGTACCCGCCGTCGCATATGATCTTACGGTGACGCCGTCCGCGTCGACTGGTCGACGCGTCGAGGTGGAGCGTAGCAAACCCCCCGCATTTCGGCAATGAGCACATCTGCACTCATCACCAGAAGAGATGAGTTCGCCCTCCGGCGTGGGTCAAGGGGCGCTCGGTGATTCCCGTGCTCGCCGATTCCGATCCCCTGCCGCCTCCCGAGCGCGCGCGGCGCCGGCCGAACGGGCTTCTGGCCGCGGGGGGCGGCCTCTCCGTCGCGCGGCTCGTCGAGGCCTACCGCCAGGGGACGTTCCCCTGGTACGCCGAGGGCGATCCGGTGCTCTGGTGGTCGCCGGACCCGCGCATGGTGCTGCCGGTGGGGCAGATGCGCGTATCGCGCTCGCTGCGGCGGCGGCTCGCCCGCGGCGAGTTCACGGTCACGTGCGACACGGCCTTTGCCGCCGTGATCCGCGCCTGCGCCGCGCCACGCGACGACGAGGGGGGGACGTGGCTCGCTCCTGAAATGATCGCCGCCTACGAGGCGCTCTACGCCGCCGGCCTCGCGCATGCCGTCGAGGTGCACGCGGACGGCACGCTCGTGGGCGGCCTCTACGGGGTGGCGCTCGGCCGCATGTTCTTCGGCGAGTCGATGTTCTCGCGCCGCACCGACGCCTCCAAGGCGGCGCTCGCCTGGCTCACGGCGCAGCTGGGCCGGTGGGGGTTCGAGATGATCGACTGCCAGCTGCCGACCGCCCACCTGGCCAGCCTCGGGGCCGTACAGGTGCCCCGGGCCGGGTTCCTGCGCGACGTGCGCCGGTTGACCGCACTCGACCCGGTGCCTGGGCCCTGGCGGTTCGACGCGGACCTGTCCTGGTAGGCGCCGCTCCCGGCGGCGTCCATCGGGCGGGGTAGAATCGGATCATGGCTTCGGTGCCCGACGACGACCGCCGCGAGAACGTGATGACCGACGCGCGGTCCGAGACGCGCCTCGAGACGCCCCGCTACTGGCGCGTGCTGCTCCACAACGACGACTTCACCACGCAGGAGTTCGTGGTCTGGGTGCTCGAGACCGTGTTCCAGAAGCCCTCGACCGACGCCTTCGCGATCATGATGCACGTGCACCAGTCCGGCGTCGGCGTCGCCGGCATCTTCACGCGCGACGTGGCGGACACCAAGGTGAACGCCACCCGCCAGCTGGCCGAGCAGCACGAGTTCCCGCTGCTCGTCACCATGGAGCCCGAGCCCGCCCCCGAGGACGCACGCCGATGAGCCGCACGCCGGTCCCCTTCGCGCCCGAGACGCTCGAGACGATTCGCCGCGCGTTCCGCTTCGCCGCCGAACGCCGGCACGACGTCGTGGGCCTCGAGCATCTGCTGCATGCCCTGCTCGAAGATTCGCAGGCCCGGCGCCTGTTGATGACGTGCCGGGTGGACGTCGACCAGGTCGGCCGCGATCTCGAGGAGGTGTTCGTCAAGGCCTTCTCGCCCGTGCCCGGATCCAAGGCGGTCAAGCCCGAGTCCACGCTCGGCTTCGATCGCGTCGTCGAGCGTGCCGTGGTGCATGCGGCCTCGTCGAGCGCGCAGCAGGTGGAGAGCGGCGCGGTGCTGGCGTTCCTGCTCGAGGAAGAGGACTCGCACGCGGCCTACTTCCTGCGCAAGCAGGGGCTCGACCGCCTGACCCTGTTGCGGGTGATCGCGCACGGCGCCGGCGATCCCGGCGTGAGCGCGCCGGATGCCGACACCCACGCCGGCCCGAAGGACCCGCTCGAGGAGTTTGCGACGGACCTGGTGGCCCGCGCGGCGAAGGGCGAGATCGATCCGTTGATCGGGCGCGAGCTCGAGGTCGAGCGGATGGTGCAGGTGCTCTGCCGCCGCCGCAAGAACAACCCGCTGCTCGTCGGCGAGCCCGGCGTCGGCAAGACGGCGCTGGCCGAGGGCCTCGCGCTGCGCGTCCACGAGGGCCGCGTGCCCGAGCCGCTGAAGGACGCGCGCATCTTCGCGGTGGAACTGGGATCGCTCGTGGCCGGCACACGCTACCGCGGCGACTTCGAGGAACGCGTGAAGCAGATTCTCGACCGGCTGGCCGAGGTGCCGAACGCGATTCTCTTCATCGACGAGATCCACACGCTCGTCGGCGCGGGTTCGGCCTCGGGCGGCACGATGGACGCGGGCAACCTGCTGAAGCCCGCGCTCGCGTCAGGCGCGCTCCGCTGCATCGGGTCCACGACGTTCGCGGACGTGAAGCAGTCGTTCGACCGCGACCGCGCGCTGGCCCGCCGCTTCCAGAAGATCGAGGTGCTCGAGCCGAGCGAGATCGAGACGGTGGCCATCCTGAAGGGCCTGCGCGAGCACTACGAGACGCACCACGGCGTGAAGTACACCGACGAGGCGCTGCAGGCGGCGGTGACGCTGTCGGCGCGGCACCTGAAGGACCTGCACCTGCCCGACAAGGCCATCGACGTCCTCGACGAGGCCGGCGCCGCCGAGAAGCTCCGGCCCGCCGACCTGCGGCACGAGTCGATCGGCATCCCCGAGATCGAGCACATCGTCGCGCGCATGGCGCGCGCGCCGATCCAGGCGGTGTCGACCGATGACCGCACCGCGCTCCGGCATCTCGATGCCGAGCTGAAGCGGGTCATCTACGGACAGCCTCAGGCGATTGACGATGTGGCGTCGGCCATCAAGCTCGCGCGTTCGGGCCTGCGTGCGCCCGACAAGCCGATCGGCAGCTTCCTGTTTGCCGGGCCGACGGGCGTCGGCAAGACGGAGCTGGCGCGGCAGCTCGCGCGCGTGCTCAACATCGACTTCCTGCGCTTCGACATGTCCGAGTACATGGAGAAGCACGCCGTCTCGCGGCTGATCGGGGCGCCGCCCGGCTACGTGGGCTACGAGGAGGGCGGGCTGCTGATCGACGCCATCCGCAAGGCGCCGCACGCGGTGCTGCTGCTCGACGAGATCGAGAAGGCGCACCCGGATCTGTTCAGCATCCTGCTGCAGGTGATGGACCACGCCACGCTCACCGACACGCACGGACGGAAGGCCGACTTCCGGCACATCGTCCTGATCATGACGACCAATGCCGGGGCGCGCGATCTGTCGGGCCGGCACATGGGCTTCCGCGAGCCGGGCGAGGGCAGCAAGGCCACCGGCGCGCTCGAGCGCCTGTTCGCCCCCGAGTTCCGCAACCGGCTCGATGCGGTGGTCAACTTCAACCCGCTCGACCCGGCCGCCGTCGAGCGCGTCGTGGACAAGCACGTCGATGAACTGCGCGCGCTCGTGGCCGACCGCAACATCGCCATCGCGCTCACCGACGAGGCCCGGGCGTGGCTGGCGACGCGGGGCTTCGATCGCGCCTTCGGCGCACGCCCGATGGCGCGGTTGATCGAGCAGGTCGTGAAGAAGCCGCTCTCGGAGCTGCTGTTGTTCGACGATCTGAAGAGCGGCGCCACCGTGACGGTGACCGTCGTGGACGATGCCATCCGGCTGCGGACGGGCGAGGGACACTGACCGCTATGGAGTTCGCACTTGAACGGTATCTGGACGACACCTCGCAGCAGCACCTCACGCTGGTGCTGCGCAGCCGCACCAACGAGGCCCACAGTGCGCTGACCGCGCTCGACGCCGGCGAACGCGCGGCCGTCACCGCCGCCCTGGCGCACGCCCTCGACGAGGTGCAGCGCATCGTCACCGCGCGCCTGGCCGAGCCGCCCATCACCGGCTGATCGCGGGGCCATCTTCCAGGACGTCGGCCCGCGCGTGTACGGCGGCGGCGAGGACCTGCTGGCGTTCGAGGCTGCACGCGTCGCCGAGGGGCGACCTGCCCGCGGAAAGCCCGCGCAGCCCCAGCGCCTGTTCGACGTGAGGGAGGCCCGACGCGCATGATTGTCGAGGGGACATACACATTCAAGGCGCCGCGTGACGCGGTGTGGGACCTGCTCCAGAACCCGGACGTGTTGGGCACGGCGATGCCCGGCGCCCAGCGGCTCGTCCGCACGGGCGAGGACCACTTCGAGGGCGTGATGAAGGTCTCGGTGGGGTTCATGAGCGCCGGCGAGGTCCAGATGATCGTGGACCTCGAGGACAAGGTGGCCCCCGAACGGTTGGCCATGCGCATCGACGGCACTGGCGCGCTCGGCTTCGTGCGCGGCACGGCGCAGGTGACGCTCGCCGAGGCGCCTGACAACCAGACGACGATGACCTATCGGTCGGACATGCAGATCGGCGGACGGATTGCTGCCGTCGGACAGCGCATCCTCGACTCGGCCGTGCGGACGATGACCGAGAAAGGGCTCGAGGCCCTCCAGCGCGAGCTCGACACCCGTCTGGCCGGCGGCGGCCGGTGACACCCGCCGCGTTCGCGCGCTCCCGGCCCCTGGACATGGCGCCGTGGCGGCGAGGCCGCCTTCGCGCGCGCCGTGGCGTTCACAGGGGAGTGGACGCCGTAGCCCCTGAACGGGAGGCGAGACGACCAGTCCTGTACGAGGGGTGACGGATGCGTCGTTCCCGGGAGAGGGACCGCCACGGCGGCGGTGTCAATTCCGCGGAATTCGGGCCACGCGCCAGGTGTCGTCGGTCGGCAGGCGCCTTGCAATGCCACCGGTCGCCATGAAACAGTTCCCACGGATTGGCGCCGCGGCGCCTGCCATCAGCGAACGCGCGGCCCTGATTGACGCGCTCGAGGCCGCGGGCTGCGAACCCGTCCCCATGTTCGATCTGGCCTCATTGCCCGCCGCCCTCCATGCCGCTCCGATGGAGGCGCTCATCGCCGATGCCGCCCTCGTCTCAGACGCGGGCCTCCCGGTGCTCCTGCGGACGCTCGGTCCGAACCGGCCGCTCATCCTCCTCGGCGAGCGCCGTGTCCTGCCCGATGCGCTGCGCCGTCACGTGGGCTGGCTGGCGCGGCCCTTCACCCCGGAGGCGCTGGCCCTGGCTGTCGCGCTGGCGCTCGGCGAGGGGCGCCCGGCGCGGCGGTCGCCGCGCAGGCACATTCGTCCCATCGCGGCGGCGGTGGACGGCGTGGCCTCGCGTGTGCTGGACGTCAGCATCGACGGCGTGCGCTTCGAGGTCAGCGGCATCCAGCCGGGGACGTTGCCCCCGCAGCTCACGCTGCGCGTGGTCGAGTTCGGCGTGGCCAGCACGGTCCGTCGCGCGTGGGTGCGGCCGGTCGACCGGACGGTCGTGTGCGGGGGGCGAATCGTCGATGCCTCGGCCCGTGCCGCCGGGGCCTGGCGCCAGCTGGTGGAGACCACGCCCGGCGCAACGACCCGCGCGCTGTGGGTCGAGGGGCGCGACTTCAAGTAGGGGGCGACCGGCTCGATCCTGTCGCGCCGCCCCGTGGTCGCCACGCCCCGCCAGATCCTCGTGACGGTTCCCGCGGTGGTCGCCTCACCCGTGTCGATCCTGTAGGCTAGGGGCCGACATGCGCGACACCGCGTTTCTTGATGGCTCGGCCACGGCCCTCCGCGATCTCGTCCGGGACCGGCGCCTGTCGGCGGTCGAGGTCGTCGAGGCCACCCTCGCGCGTGTCACCGAACGCAACCCCGCCCTGAATGCCGTCGTCACGCTGAACCCGCGGGCCCTCGACGAGGCCCGCGCCGTGGACGCGGCGCGGGCGCGCGGCGGCGCGCCGGGCGTCCTGTGCGGGCTGCCCGTGGGCATCAAGGACATCACGCCCGTCGCGGGCCTGCGGACGACGTACGGATCGGCCGTGTACGCCGACCACGTGGCGACGGAGGACGCGCTCGTCGTGACGCGCCTGCGCGAGGCGGGCGCCGTGATCCTCGGCAAGACCAACTGCCCGGAGTTTGCCGCCGGCGGCAACACCTTCAATGACGTGTTCGGGCGGACGCGCAATCCGTGGGACCCATCGAAGAGCGCCGGGGGGTCGACGGGCGGCGGGGCCGCGGCGCTGGCGGCCGGGATGATCGCCCTGGCCGAAGGCACGGACCTCGGCGGCTCGTTGCGCATCCCCGCATCCTTCTGCGGCGTGGTCGGCATCCGTCCCTCGGTGGGGCTCGTGCCCACGGTGCCGACCGACTGGCTGTGGGACACGCTGCAGGTGACGGGGCCGATGGCACGCACCGCGGCGGATGTCGCGCTGGCGTTGCAGGTGATGGCGGGGCCCAGTGCGCGGACGCCGATCACGGCGCCGTTCGCCGGCCGCGACCTGCCGGCGGCGGTCGCCGCGGGACTGCCGCGCGGCACGCGCGTGCGCTACGCCGCAGACCCGGCGCGGATCGGCGTGGATGTCGAACTCGAGGGGATCTGCCGGCGGGCCGCCTTCGGACTCGAAGCGTCGGGCCATCTGGTGGAGGAGATCGATCTCGACCTCGCGTTCGCGCGCCCGGCGTTCCTCGCGCTGCGCGGCCTGTGGTTCGTGGCCCAGATGCACCCGCGCTTCGCGCACCGTGAGCGATTCGGCGCGAACGTGGCCGGCAACATCACGCGTGGCCTCGAGACCCCGCTGGAGGCCGTCGGCGCGGCCGAGCAGGCCCGCAACCGCCTCTGGCGGATCTGCGAAGACCTGTTCGCGCACACCGATCTCATCGTCACACCCACCATGGCGGTGCCGCCGTTTCCGGTGGAGCAGAACTACCCGGAGACGATCGCGGGCACGCCCATGGAGACGTACATCGACTGGATTGCCCCGACGTTCATCTGGAGCCTGACGGGGTTGCCGGTGGCCTCGGTGCCCTGCGGCCGCGACGCCCGCGGCCTGCCGGTCGGGCTGCAGATCATCGGGCCGCCGATGGGCGAGGAGCGCGTGCTGGCGCTGGCCGGGGCCATCGAGACGCTGAGCCCCCTCGGGCCGCAGGAGCCGGCGGGGGCGCGATGATGGCCAGGACCCAGTGTGAGGCGCCGCCTCGGGACGGCATCGCGGGGTGGTGCGCGTGACCGGGACCGGGCCGTCGGACGGCATGCTGCGCATGCTCGTGGCCGTCGCCGCGCTGGTCGTGGTCACGGCGGGCTTGAGCGTCGCCTCCACGCTGCTGGTGCCCCTGGTGCTCGCGGGTTTCGTGGCGCTGGTCTCGTATCCGATGGTCTCCTGGCTTGAACGGCATCGTCTGCCGAAGTGGGCCGCCGTCAGCGTGACGCTGGCGGCCCTGGGGACGATCCTGATCGGCCCCGGGCTCGTGGTGTACGGCGCCGCCACGCAGTTCGCCGCCGCGGTGCCACGCTATCGCGCGCGCCTGGGCGCGATGACGATCGGCTGGTTCGAGTGGCTGGAGGCGCAGGGCGTCGACACGTCGCAGATCGCGGAGATCCTGAACTGGGCCGCCGTGCTGGATTTCGCCGGAGGGCTGTTCACCAGCGTCGCCTTCCTGCTGTCGAACGCCTTGCTCGTGCTGTTCATCGTGGCATTCGTCCTGATGGAGGCCGCCGGGCTTCCCGACCATCTGTGCGACGCGTTTCAGATCGATCACGCCGCCCTCGATCGCTTTCGCCGCGTGACAGGCGAGGTGCAGGGGTACCTGCGGATCAAGACGGCCGTCAGCCTGGTCACCGGGTTGCTGGTCGGCCTCTGGGCGGCTTTCCTCGACATCGACTTCGCCGTGCTGTGGGGGCTCCTGGCGTTCCTGCTCAACTACATCCCGAACTTCGGGTCGATCATGGCCGCCGTGCCGCCGGTGCTGCTGGCGCTGGTGCAAGCGGGGGCCGGACACGCCGCCGGCCTCGCGGCGGGGCTCATGACGATCAATCTGGTGTTCGGCTACGTGGTCGAACCCTCGCTGACGGGACGCCAGCTTCAGATTTCGCCGCTCGTGGTGGTGCTGTCGCTCAGCTTCTGGGGCTGGATGTGGGGACCGGTGGGGATGGTGTTGGCCGTGCCGATCACCATGGTCATCCGGATTCTCGCGGAGCACTCACCGGAGCTGCGCTGGGTGGCCGTGCTGCTGGAGGGTCGCACCAAGGTCGGCGGCGGCGACGCCCCCGCGTGACGCCGCACGGCGCTTCCCGAGGGCGGGCGGGCGTGGCCACCGGGGTGCGCGTTGGCGCGTGGGTGGCGGGGCTCGGAACCGCTCGCGACGCGCGGAGGCGCGTCGCGGCGCTTCCCGCGGACTGGCGGGCGTGGCCACCTCGCACAGCGAGGTGGCGCGCCCGGCAGGGCTCGAACCTGCGACCACCGGCTTAGAAGGCCGGTGCTCTATCCAACTGAGCTACGGGCGCCTGCCTGCAATGGTAGCGCAGATGCCCGGGAGGGTCTCGTTGCCGGAGGTCCGGCACTCACCACGGAAAGGCCGGTGAACCCCCCGCCCTGACGCTGGCAGGCTATGTGCGTCGCCGAGTGTGGGGGACTGTCCCCGCAATCCCGGAGGATGCCATGGCCATCGCCCTCGCCGTCGTGCTGGTGGTGCACGGCCTGATTCACCTGCTCGGTGTCGCCAAAGCCCTCGGGCTCGCGGACCTGCCGGCGCTCACGCTCCCCATCGCCCCGGTCATGGGCGGCGTGTGGCTCATGGCGGCGCTGCTGTGCCTGATGACGGCGGTGGCCCTGTACGCCTGGCCGCAGTGGTGGTGGGTGGTGGGCGCGGCCGCCGTCGTCGTCTCGACCGTGGCGATCGTGCCGTCGTGGGCCGACGCCAGGTTCGGGATGATCCCGAACGCGATCGTCCTCGTCGCCGTGATCGTGGGGTTCGCGACCCATGGGCCGTTCAGCCTCGAGGCCGCCTACGCCCGCGAGGTCGCGCAGGGGGACGCGCGCGCGCTCGCACCGGCCGTGGTGACGGAGGCCGACCTCGTGCCGCTCCCCGCACTGGTGCAGGGCTATCTGCGCGGCGCCGGGGTCGTCGGCCGGCCGCGCGTCACGCACCTCTACGTCCGCATGCACGGGCGCTTCCGCAACGGTGCGGATGCGCCGTGGATGCCGTTTGCGGCCGAGCAGCACAACGCCTTCGACGAGCCGTCGCGGTTCTTCTACATGACGGCCATGCGCGGGCCGATCCCGATGCAGGCGTTCCACCGGTACGCGGGCGCGTCGGCCAGCATGCGCGTGAAGGTGGCCGGACTCGCCACCGTCATCGACGTCGCCGGCGCGGAGATGACGCGCGCCGAGACCGTCACGCTGTTCAACGACATGTGCCTGCTCGCGCCGGCCACGCTCATCAGCCCGGCGATCACGTGGGAGGGGGAAGAGGGCCGCACCGTGCGGGCCGCCTTCACCAACGCCGGACATACCATCCGCGCCGTGCTGACGTTCGGCGAGACCGGGGACCTTGCCGACTTCCGTTCCGAGGATCGCCAGCAGGCCTCACCGGACGGCTCGACGCTGACCCGCATGCCGTGGACCACGCCCGTCAGCGACTACGGCACGTTCGGGCCGTTCCGCCTCGCCGCACGCGGAGAGGCCCGCTGGCATCCGGCCGCCGGCGCCTTCGCGTATATCGAGTTCGAGCTCGACGAGGTCGCCTACAACCGGCCGTAGAAGAATTGCAGATTGCAGATTGCAGATTGCAGATTGCAGATTGCAGAAACAGCAAGCGAATAGCGATTCATGGCCGGGGTGGCGAGGCCGATTACGGGGGCATGCCAGCCGGTGCCACGTTCGCGGAGGTCCTCGACCGTGCGCTGGACGAGGACCCGGCGCGGATGACGGGCGGCACCGGCCGGCCTCCGCGTGGCCGCGTCCTTCCGTTCCCGCCCCGCATCGATGGCGGCGCCATTCCCTTTCGTGCCACGGCGTATGCGCGGATGGCGGGCGTCCCGCGTCCGCCCGCGCCCGTGAGTCCCGGGCCGGCTTCGGCGGCCGTACCGATCCGGCCGCGTCGCGTGCTGACCGCGCGCGCGCAGGCGGCGCTGCACCTGTTTGCGGAACTCGGCGCCGGCGTGCCCGCCGACTTCACCGACGAGGAACTGCGCCGCGCCTTCCGCACGCTGGCGCGGCTCGTCCATCCCGATCGCCACCCCGGGGCGAGTCCGGACGAACACGCGCGCCTGTCGCGCCTGTTCGCCCGCGTCATGGCCGCCTACCGCGACCTTCGCTGACGCTCGCGTCTGGCGCCTCGCGCTCCACGGCGGGGATGCCTCGAGAGGCGGCGCTCCCGTTGTGGATCGTCAACGACACGCGACACTCGCGGAGTGTCTCGACTGAAGTGGTACTACCAGCGTCTCTGCTCAGCCCGCGACTCTGCGGGCTGCCCAACGGGCGGCCCGGTCGTGGAACGTCAACGACACGCCATCAGATCCCCGCCGTATCCCACAGGCACAGTTCGTGGCCGGCCGGGCTTTCGTAGAACACGGCCCAGACGGTGTCGTTCTCGCGCATCCACTCGGCAGCGATGGCGCCGGGCCGGAAGTACAGCTCGCCTTCGTGCAGCGTGCGGGAGTGCGTGGGCGGCCCCGCGACCTCGGGCGTCGGGCGGATGGGAGCGCAGCCAGGCGCTGTGCGGTTCCAGTCCATGGCGGCGTTCGTGGTGGCGCCGCCGCCCACAGAGGCCTCCATCGCAGGCATGGTGGTGGACGGGGAGGTCGGCGACGGCATGTTCGAACACGCGCCCGTCACGAACGACGCCAACACGACTGCGAATGCTGCTGACTTCCTCATCTGACGCCTCCCTTGAAGTGGCGCGGTGACGCCGCGTCACCGCCTGCCCCGTACGGGGCAAGCTCGGTGCCAGATGGCGGCGCGGCCGGTCACGGTGGAGAAGAGGTATCGAAGGGAGCGTCAGAAGCTGTTGATCTTCAGCGGGTTATTGCGTGTGAGCGACGCCTCCGCCCGCGCGTCCGCGTTCGGGATGTGCTGAGCCGCACACCCCGCACTCCTTGCGGCCTCCCGTGTAACTTCTACCCGGCGACCACGGACGCGAGGGCGTCGTTCGCTGTTACCGCGCGCGGCCGTTGACCAGGCCGTTCCACAACTCGATGTTCGGGTTGCGCTGGAAGCGGATCCCGTCGCGCTGCGCCGTCATCAACCCCTTGATGTCGTGCGCCTGGCCCAGCACGAAGTGATCGAACGTGCGGCTCATCGCCTCGAGCGACTGGCGGACGCTGTCGGGCCGCCAGTGGTACCAGCCGTGCGGCTCGTCCTTGTAGACGGCCCAGTCATACCAGTTGCCGTGCATCTCCGCCTGCACGGCGTACTGCTCGATCTGCTGGAAGCGCGCTGCGGAATCGCCTTGCGCGTAGAGGAACAGCAGCGGCACCTTCACGCGGTTGGCGTGGTAGATGATCGAGCGGCCGTAGTAGTTCGACGGATTCTCCACCGGCGTCTTGCCGATCAGGAAGCGGTTCCATCCCTCCATCCCCGCATAGGTGGAGAGCGTGACCAGATCCGTCGCGCCGTACCAGACGACGCCGGCCTTGAAGCGGTGGGGATCCTTCACGGCCGCGGCCGTGACGAAGTACCCGCCCGTCGAGCCGCCGAACGACCCGACCCGCGCCGGATCCACCCAGCCCTCCGCCGCGAGCCGGTCCATCCCGAGGAACGCGTCGCGCAGGTCGTGATCACCGCCCCACGTGTGGACGGCCTGGCGGTACTCCTTGCCGCGCCCCGTGCTGCCGCGGAAGTTCGGCGCGAATACGAGATAGCCGCGGCTCACGAAGTACTGGATATAGGGGTTCCACTGCACCGGATGCTGGCCATTCGAGTTGGCGCGGAAGAAGAACAGGGCGGGGAGGCGGTCGCCGGCCTGCGCGCCCTTCGGCTTGTAGACCAGGCCCGCGACCTCGCGCCCGTCGAAGCTGCGGTACTCCATGAACTCGGGCCAGACGAAGGCGCCGGGATCACGGAGTGCGGCGTGCTGATGGTTCGTGACCTGCCGCGCGTTTGCGCCGTCGGCGCCCATCACCCAGACATCCCCCGTCATCGTCGGATCCGAGTGGTAGTAGGCGAAGCCCGAGCCATCGGGCAGCCACTGATGCATGCCGCGCGTCTGGCCCGTGGCGGACGAGCCGCCGTTCACGCCGCCGCGCGTCGTCAACTGGACGGCCTCGCCACCGGCGGCGGGGATCTTGAAGAGGTGGTAGTGGTAGTCGAGGTTCTTCGTGAACGAGATCCACTGGCCGTCGGGCGACCAGCGAGGCTCGCTGTGCTCGACCTCCTCGGTGAGGAGCATGCGCACGGCGCCTGTCGCCACGTCGATGACGCCGAGGTTGTTGAAGCCGCCGCGGTCGGAGACGAATGCGAGACGCGTCCCGTCGGGTGACCACGCGGGCGCCGCGTCGAGCCAGTCGAGCGTGTCTGGCGTCAGCAGGCGCGCCTCGCCCTCGCCGACCGGCGCGACATAGATGTCGCGATTGCTCTGGTCATCGTCGTTCGGCTTGGCATTGCCGGTGTAGACGAACTGCGTGCCGTCGGGCGAAAGCGCGATCTGGCCGCCGCCGCCGCCGCGCACGCGGCGAATCTGGCGCGTCGTGATGTCGACGGCGGCGATGGCGCCGTCCCAGTGCATGGCGGTCTGGAAGTAGATCGTCCGGCTGTCTGGCGCCCACATCGCGCTGCCGTCGTTCAGCGGGTGGTCGGTCAGGCGCACGAGGTCGCCGCCTTCCGCGGGAACGATGTAGAGATCGGAGATGGCCGTGCCGCCATGATCGGCTTCGAAGGCGATCCAGCGGCCGTCCGGGCTGAACTTCGGCGCCATCTCCCGGCCGGGGAGCGTGGTGAGCTGGCGCGGCTCGCCGCCTCCCGCGAGCGGCGCGATCCAGATGTCGTACGTGCCGGCCTTCGCCGACTTGTAGGCCACCGAGCGGCCATCGGGTGAGATGTCGAACTCCTCGACCCAGACGGTCGCGGCCAGCGCGTCGATCGGCAGGCCCGGGCGCGGGCCCTCGGCCTGGCGGGCGCCCGCGCCCGGACTGGCGTGGAGCCAGAGGCCGGCGGCAATCGCCAGGCTGAGCGCCGCGACCGCACGGACGGGCTGGTTCCTGAGCAGACGGTGCGTAGTCATCGAGCGAACTCCTTGGTTGCGGGGCATCTTACGCGATCGGGGACGGACACGACCGGCGAACCGCGAATAGCGTCCGCCTCCGCGGCCGAGAGGCCGCTTCGGCGAGACCCGCCGAAGCTCGCACGCACTGACAGGCGAGCGAAGGCGGGAATAGCGAATAGCGAATAGCGAACGGCGAATGGCGAATGGCGAATGGCGTGCCCCGCTTCGCATAGAATGGCGCGCATGACGCCAGCCGCCCTGCGTGCCGCCGCCGCCACCCTCGCTGCCGCCCTCGCCGTCGGGCAGTGCGCCCCCGCGCCGCCGCCGACGCCGCCACCGTTCACCGTGGTGGAGGCGACCATCCCCGAGATGCAGGCGGCCATGGCCGAGGGCCGCGTGACCTCCCGGCAGCTCGTCGAGCAGTACCTGGTGCGGATTGGGCTCTACGAGAACGACCTGAATGCGGCAATCGCGATCAATGCGAACGCGCTGGCCGAGGCCGACGCGCGCGACCGCGAGCGGGCCGCGGGCCAGGTGCGCGGACCGCTGCACGGCATTCCCCTCGCGCTCAAGGACAACATCCATACGACCAACATGCCGACCTCCGGCGGCACGCTGCGTTTCAAGGGGTACGTCCCGCCGTACGCGGCGACGCTCACCGTGAATCTGGAGGCGGCCGGCGCCATCATCATCGCGAAGACGACGCTGTCGGAGCTGGCGGGCTACATGGCCGGCCCCGGCAACTACAACGGGGCCGTGGGGCACGCCTTCAACCCGTACGACCCGCGGCCCGATCCGCGCCCCGACACGTTCGACGGGCGCGGGGCGCTGACGCCGGCGGGATCGAGCTCGGGGTCGGGCACGGCGGCCAACCTCTGGGCGGCGAGCGTCGGCACCGAGACGGCCGGCTCCATCCTTGGACCGAGCAACATCTCGATGCTCGCCGCCGTGAAGCCCACCGTCGGCCGCGTCAGCCGTTGGGGCGTGATTCCGATCACGGCCGACCAGGACACGGCCGGTCCGATGGCGCGCACGGTCACCGACGCGGTGATCCTCTTCGGCGCCATGGAGGGCGCCTCGCCCGACCCGAACGATCCGGCGACGACGCGCTGCGAGCCGCCGCCGAACCGCGACTACACGCCGTTTCTGGACGCCGCGGCGCTGAAGGGCGCGCGCATCGGCATTCCCCGCGCGTTCTACTACGATCCGATCACGCTCGGCGGGGAATCGCGCGGCGGGCTCAACGAGGCGCAGCGCGCGGCCATGGCCGAGGCCATCGAGGTGCTGCGGGCGCAGGGCGCCGAGATCGTCGATCCGGTGGACCTCCCGAGCGTCGTGGATCCCAATCCCGACCGGCACATCACGCAGTGGAGCTTCTGCGGCAGCGCGACGGAGGGGCGCGGCGGTGACGCGGACTGCACGGCCGTCGTGAAGTACGGCATGAAGCGCGACTTCAACCTGTGGCTCGACTCCCTGGGCGAGACCGCGCCCGTCAAGACGCTCACCGAACTGCGCGCGTGGAACCGCGCGAACGAGAAGGCCGGCGCCATGCGCTACGGCCAGGCGCGCCTCGACATCTCGGACGAGGTCGACCTCGAACGCGACCGGCCCCGCTACGAGGCGGACCGCGCGCGCGATCTCGAGCTGACGACGACGCGCGGGATCGACGCGGTGATGGCCGAACACAACCTCGACGCGCTGCTGTTCCCGGCCTCGAGCGGCGCCGGCTTCGCCGCGCGCCCGGGCTACCCGACCGTGATGTCGCCGTTTGCGACGGTGCCGAACGCGCCGACGCCGGCGTTCCCGGACGGCTTCGACGCGAAGCCCGCGCCCTACGGCGTCAGCTTCACCGGCCTCGCGTGCAGCGAGCCGCGGCTCATCGGCCTGGCGTACGCGTTCGAGCAGGCCACCAGGCGCCGCGTGCCCCCGCCCGCATTTCCGTAGGGCGCGGTTCGCGATTCGCGGTTCGCGGTTCGCCGTTCGCTATTCGCTATTCGCTATTAGCCGTTCGCGATTCGCTGTTCGCCGTTCGCTATTCGCCGTCCGCCGTCCGCCGTCCGCCGTCCGCCGTCCGCCGTCCGCCGTCCGCCGTCCGCCGTCCGCCGTCCGCCGTCCACCGTCCGCCGT
>JAUXWO010000065.1 GCA_030680175.1 Vicinamibacterales bacterium | reverse complement strand
GGGGACTGGCGCTGAGCCAGTCCCCGCCGCGCGATGTGATGAGCGCTTAGAACCTGAGGCGCGCGCCCAGGAAGGCACGACGCGCGGTGATCCACTGGATCGGGTCGCCGAACGCGGTGGTGCCGAGACCCGCGACGAGGTCCTGGTTCCGCATCGCGTTCTGGTTGTTCGCGACGTTGAACACGTCGACGAACACCTCGGCCGAGGTGCGGCCGGCGAGCGTACGGTTGTACTGCACGCGCACGTCCACCGTGCCCCACGACGGGTTGGTGAGCGATCCGACTGAGTCGGGTGCGAGCCAGCGCGTGGTGTAGCCCGCGAACTCGAACGCCTCCCCCGGCAGCACCCGGATCGGGAGATTGCGGCCCGAGGCCCGGAACGTCCGGCTGGCCACCGTGCCCGAGTTCCAGTTGAACGTGCCGCCCACCTGCAGACCGAAGTCGAAGGTGTAGGAGCCGCCGCCCTTCAACAGATGGACGACGTTGCCGGGCTGGCGCCCGAACTGGTTCGGCGCCCGCGGGTCGAGGAAGTCCACGTCGCCCTGGAAGTCGGCGTTCGAATCGGAGTTGGTGTTCCCCTCCTGATCGCTCCAGTTGTAGGAGGTGAGCATCTGCCACCGGTCCGAGAAGCGCTTCCGGAAGACGAGCTCCACGCCCTGGTAGTCACGCTTGCCGCCGGCGAGGGTGGCAATCACGAAGTTGGACCCGGGGTTCTGGGAGTAGCCGAAGTACCCGAGGCCGAGGAACAGCGAGTCCGGGTGATCGATCGGGCCCGGGTAGTGGATCTGGCCGTCCTGCGCCGTGGCGTACAGCTCGAGGTCGTAGTCCTCCAGGATGTCCCGCGTCCGGCGGTTGATGTACGACGCCTCGAAGCTGGTGTTGCGGCCGAGGTCCACGGCGTAGCCGATCGTGAGGTCGTCCGTGTAGGGGGTCTTCGTGGTCGGGGCGAAGAACGCATCCTGCTGCGTCGCCCCGCCGCGCGTGCGGTACGTGATCCACTCCCCGCCCGCGTACACCTGCTCCTCGAGCACGGAGCCCGTGAGCGTGCCCGCGAAGTTGGTCATGTTGTTGCGGATCGGGTCGTAGTAGCGGCCCCAGTACGCCGAGGCCTTGTGGCGCCCGTCGCCACGCACATCGTAGATGGCGCTCAGGCGCGGCGCGAACGCCCACGGGAACGTGTAGATGTTCTCGCCCGTGGTCGCGAAGTGCTCCCAGCGTTCGGCCCGGACACCCACGTTGAGCGTCAGGCGGTTCAGCGTGATGATGTCCTGCGCGAAGAAGCTGAGCCCCTTCGAGTAGGTCTCCTGGGGGCCCGTCGCCGACTGCAGCGTGCGGTCGTAGTTGACGGCGCCGTTCGGGTTGCCGGCGGTGCTGGCGAACACGAGCGACTGGCCGAGTTCCGCCTGCGAGATCGTGCCGTCCCCGTTCAGGTCGTACAGGGCGTAGAACCGCGCGCGGTCCGCCCGGGCGTCAATCGAGCGGAGGAACCCGCCGTAGTCGCTCGGGTTCGAGTGATCGAAGCGCAGCAGCGTCCAGCTGCCGTCCACCACCCCGGCGGCCGTGACCCCGGCGCCGGCATACTTCGCCGCGAGCGACCGGTAGAGCGCGTCGCCCACGTACAGGGTGTCGCGGAAGTTCGTGTTCTTGGACCAGTCCACGCCGGCCTTGAGCGTGTGCCGGCCCACCGTCTGCGACAACGACGCACGGATCCCCTGGGTATCGCGCTCGTTGATCAGATCCTGGCCGAAGCCGCCGAGCTGCTCGTCGGCCAGCGTCCGTGCGTCGGTCCGCTGGAAGACGATGTCGTTGAAGGGCTCACGGATGGCGGCCTTCTGCGACAGTTCTCCGTTGTGCTTGTTGGCCCCGACCTCGAGCAGCGTGCTGCCCCACACCCGTGTGAAGAGGCCGCCGAAGCGATGCCCGCCCTGGTCGACGCCGCGGTCGCGCGCGTTGGTGATGTCGCGCTCGCGCCGGCCCGTGATCTCGGTCGGATCGCTCAGATACGTGAAGCTCAACAGATCGGCCGTGGTCGGCGCCCAGGATGCCTTCGCGAAGCCCTGGTGCTGCGTATTGCCGACCGTCCGGAGAAACTGCCGCGTATCGAGCGTCGAGACGTCGTCTTCCCGGTTCGTGTAGCGGTAGCTCCCGAAGAACCAGGCCTTGTTGCGCATGAGCGGCCCGCCGATCGTGTAGCCGTTGTCCTTGGTCGAGAACTCGTCGTCAGGGCCGTTCTTGTTCTCGGACATGAGGTTCGAGTTCTGGAAGAAGTAGTTCACCGATCCGGTGAACATGTTCGAGCCGGACTTCGTGACGACGTTCGAGATGAGCCCGGGCGTGCCGATGTACTCGGCCGGGATGGCGCCCGTGATCACCTTCTGCTCCTGGATGATCTCGGTATTCAGGTTGGCGCCGAAGGTGCCGGTCACCGGGTCGGTGACGTTGATGCCGTCGAAGTAGTAGGCATTGTCACTCGAGACGCCGAGGTTGCCGGCGATGTCGCTGTAGTTGATCCCGCCGCGGGCCGCGGGGTTGCCGCTGGTCGTCGGATCGTCGGGCATGACGCCCGGCACCAGCTGCAGGTAGCTCTGGTAGCTGCGGCCGGTCGGCAGCGACTCGGTGAGCTGCAGTGTGATGTCCTGGCCGGTGGTCGCCGTCCGGACGTCCACGATCGGCGCCGAGGCGGTGACCGTCACGGCCTCGGCGACGCCCGCCAGGGACAGGCTGAACCGAAGTCTCGCGGTCTGGCCCGTGCGGACCAGCACCTGCCCGAGCGTCTGCTCCTGGAAGCCGGGCAGCTCGACCTTCACGACGTACTGGGCCGAGGGGGCCAGAGCGTCGAGAACCGCCACCCCCTGGCCGTCGGTCACCCCAGTGCGGCGCGTGATGGCGTCAACGGCTTCCGCCGTGACCACGACGCCGGGAAGGCGTCCCCCATCCGCATCCTCAACGATCACCTCGATTGAGCCGGTGCTCGACACCTGGGCCGATACCGGGCTGGCCAGACCAAACAGGACTCCCGTCACGAGGACGAATAGTCCGAAACACTGCTTCATAGCACTCTCCTTGGACTGCGCAAGAACCTTACAAGACACTAAAACCGAGTGACCGTTATGAAAGAACCGTGCCCAGCTCTTCTGCGTCCTGGAGTCCCTTCAAGCTCGTCATTCAGGGATGAAGCGCGGTAGCCAGGTGATCAGCGAACAAATTCATGGATTTAATTATCCATTCAGATGGATAAACGTGGATTAGCGACGGGCGGCCCGGACTCACACCATCCCACGCCAAAGGGGCCGTGATTTGAACAACCGTTTGATATCATGGCGTCCTGATGCCCACACCAGACGTCGTCATTCTTGGTGCCGCGCGCACGCCCATCGGGCGCTACGGTGGCTCGTTCAAGGACGTGCATCCGGCCGTGCTGGGCGCGGTGGCGGTCGGCGCCGCGCTCGAGCGCTCTGGGGTGCAGGCGACCGACGTGCAGGAAGTGCTGATGGGCCACGGCCGCCAGGCGGGCTCGGGGCCCAACCCCGCGCGGCAGGTCGGGCAGCGCGCCGGCATTCCCCACGAGGCGCCGGCCCAGACGATCAACAAGGCGTGCGCGTCAGGGCTGCAGGCGATCGTCACCGGGGCACAGAGCATCCTGCTCGGCGAGTACGATGTCGTGGTGGCTGGCGGCATCGAGTCGATGAGCCGCATGCCCTATCTCATCGACAGCATCGATGCGCGGTGGGGCCACAAGATGGGCCACTTCCCGCTCGTCGACGCGATGTACCGCGACGGATTCCAGTGCCCGCTCTCGAACCTCATCATGGGGGAGACGGCCGAGATCCTCGCGCGGCAGTACGGGATCACGCGGGACGAGTCGGACCAGTACGCGCTCGAGAGCCAGCGGCGCACCGAGGCCGCGCAGGCCGCCGGCCACTTCGCGGCCGAACTGGCGCCGGTCACCGTCGAGGGCAGGACGCCCGTCGTGGTGGAGGCCGACGAGCACCCGCGCGCGGGCTCGACGATCGAGTCGTTGCGCAAGCTGCCGCTGGTCTTCCCGAAGGTCGAGGGACACGAGGGCATCATCACGGCCGGCTCGTCGTCGGGGATCACGGACGGCGCCGCGGCGCTCGTCCTGGCCTCGGCCTCGTGGGCCGCGGCCCGCGGCCTGACGCCGCTCGCGCGCATCTCCGGGTGGGCCAGCGCCGGCGTGGATCCGCGGGTGATGGGCATCGGCCCGGTCCCGGCCGTGAAGCGGCTCGAGGCCCGCACGGGCCTGCGCGTCGAGGACTTCGACCTGGTGGAGATCAACGAGGCGTTCGCGGCGCAGGTGCTCGCCGTGCTGCGCGACCTGCCGATCGATCGCGCCCGCCTCAACGTCAACGGCGGCGCCATCGCGCTCGGGCACCCCATCGGCTGCACCGGCGCGCGCATCGTCGTCACGCTGCTGCACGAGCTGCGGCGGCAGGGCAAGCGGCGAGGCCTGGCCACGCTCTGCATCAGCGGCGGCATGGGGATGGCGCTGGCGGTCGAGGCGGTTGGCGGGGTGTGAGTGATCAGTGCTGCGTGATGAGTTGTGAGTGTCACGACTCACGACTCAGAACGCACCACTCAGAACGCACCACTCAGAAGTCACGACTCAGAACTCAGAACTCACAACGCAGAACGCAGAACGCACGACTCAGAATGCAGAACCAGCCATGCGCATAGCAGTCATTGCCGGCGACGGCATCGGGCAGGATGTCACGGCCGAGGCCGTGAAGGTGCTCACGGCCATGGGTGAGGTGTACGGGGAGCCGCTCGAGCTCGAGCCGCTGCCCTGGAGCGCCGACCACTACCTGCAGACGGGCGTCACGCTGCCGCCCGACGGCTACGACATGCTCCGGCAGTACGACGCGGTGTTCGTGGGGGCGCTCGGGGATCCGCGGGTGCCCGACAACCGGCACGCCCGGGACATCCTGCTCGGCACGCGGTTCGAACTCGACCTCTACGTGAACTACCGCCCCGTGCGCCTGCTCGACGAGCGGCTCTGCCCGCTCAAGGGGCGCGGCACCGCCGACGTGAACTTCGTCGTGTTCCGCGAGAACACCGAGGGCGTCTACGTCAGCATCGGCGGGCGCTTCAAGGCGGGGACGGAAGACGAGGTCGCCATCCAGGAGGAGATCAACACCTGGAAGGGCGTCAACCGGATCATCCGGCACGCGTTCGCGTACGCGAAGGCGCACGGCCTGACGAAGGTCTGCATGGCCGACAAGAGCAACGCCATGCAGCAGGGCCACGCGCTCTGGCAGCGGGTGTACAAGGAGGTGGCGGCGGAGTACCCCGGCATCACCGCCACCCACCAGTACATCGACGCGCTAGCCATGTTCCTCGTAAAGGATCCGGGGCAGTACGAGGTGATCGTCACCAACAACCTGTTCGGGGACATCGTCACCGACATCGGCGGCGCCCTGCAGGGCGGCCTCGGAATGGCCGCGTCGGGCAACCTGCATCCCGGCAAGACCTCGCTCTTCGAGCCCGTGCACGGGTCGGCGCCGCCGCTGGCCGGGCGCAACCTGGCCAACCCGATGGGGGCGATTCTCTCGTCGGCCCTGATGCTCGAGACGCTCGGCCGCCTCGACGAGGCGCGCGCCATCGAAGACGCCGTCAAGGCGGCGCTGATGGCCGGCGAGACCACGACGGACATCGGGGGCACGCTCGGCACACGCGAGGTCGGCGACGCCATCGTACGCCGGATCCGGCGCCCTGTAGAGGAATAGCCTGTAAAGAATTGCAGATCGCAGATTGCAGATTGACCTCGAACCGCGAACAGCGAATAGCGAACAGTGAAGGACTGAACATGCCGAACGATGTCTTCATCATTGGCGGGGCGCGGACCCCGATGACCGACTATGTCGGCGCCCTCAAGGATCTCTCGGCCATCGAACTGGGGGCCATTGCCTCGCGTGGCGCGCTGGCGCGTACCGGGACGGACCCGGCCGCGATCGACCACGTGATCTTCGGCAACGTGCAGCAGAGCAGCGTGGACGCGCACTACGGCGCCCGCCACGTGGGCCTGAAGGCGGGGCTCCCGATCGAGGTCCCCGCCCTGACGCTGAACCGGCTCTGCGGCTCGGGCATCCAGGCCGTGCTGAGCGGCGCGCAGCACATCCGGCTCGACGAGGCCGGCATGGTGCTGGCCGGCGGCATGGAGAACATGAGCCAGGTGCCGCACATCATCCGCGGCCTCCGCTCGGGGCTCAAGCTCGGGCAGGGCGCGCTCGAGGACTGGCTCTGGGAAGGCCTCAACGACCCGTACTCGGGGTGCTCGATGGCCGTCACCGCCGAGAACTGCGCCGAGAAGTACGGCATCACGCGCGAGGAGTCGGACGCCTTCGCGCTCCGGAGCCAGCAGCTCGCCGATGCGGCGTGGACGTCGGGCCGCCTCGCCGAAGAGGTGGTACCGGTGGAGATCAAGACGCGCAAGGGCGTGACCGTCGTGGACCGCGACGATCACCTGCGGCCCGACACGACGATGGCGATCCTGGCCAAGCTGCCCGCCGTCTTCAAGAAGGACGGCGTGGTCACGGCCGGCAACGCGAGCGGCATCGTCGATGGTGCCGCGGCGCTGGTGCTGGCGGGCGAGGCGTCGGTGAAGGCGCGGAACCTCGCGCCGATGGGCCGGATCGTGTCGTGGGCGACGGTGGGCGTCGAACCCTCGCTGATGGGCATGGGGCCGGTCCCGTCCATCCGCAAGGCGCTCGACACGGCCGGGATGTCGATCGGGCAGCTCGATCTCATCGAGATCAACGAGGCGTTCGCCGCGCAGTACCTGGCGTGCGAGAAGGAACTCGGGCTCGACCGCGACCGGGTGAACGTCAACGGCGGCGCCATCGCGCTCGGGCATCCGCTCGGCGCCAGCGGCGCGCGCCTCGTGCTGACGCTGCTGATGGAGCTGCGGCGGCGCGGCAAGCAGTACGGAGTGGCTTCTGCCTGCATCGGCGGCGGCCAGGGCATCGCGATGATTGTGGAGGCGCTCTGATGGCGATCAAGACGGTTGGTGTGCTGGGGTGCGGCCTGATGGGATCGGGCATCGCCCAGATCTCGGCGGCCGCGGGCTTCAAGACCTACGTGCTCGAGGTCAACGAGACCTTCCTGCAGAAGGGGATGGCCCGCATCGAGAAGTTCCTCGCCGGCGGCGTCGAGAAGGGCAAGATGACCGCGGAGGAACGCGACCGCATCCTCGGCCAGCTGATCGGGACGACCCGCTACGCGGACCTGAAGGCGTGCGACCTCGTCATCGAAGCCATCATCGAGAACGTCGAGGAGAAGCGGAAGGCCTACGCGCAGGTCGAGGCGGTGGTCGGGGCCCACTGCCTGATCGCCTCGAACACCTCGTCGCTGTGCGTGACGGAACTGGCTGCGGCGACCGGGCGGCCCGACAAGGTGGCGGGCCTGCACTTCTTCAACCCCGTGCCGCTGATGAAGCTGGTCGAGGTGATCCGCGCGCTGCCGACGAGCCAGGAGACGTACGATGCGCTCTTCGCCTTCTCGCGCGCGATCGGCAAGGAGCCGATTGCCGCGCCCGACCGCGGCGGCTTCATCGTCAACCGGCTGCTCGTGCCGTACCTGCTCGACGCGATCCGGTGCCTCGAAGAGGGCCTCGGCACGGTCGAGGACATCGACCAGGGCATGAAGCTCGGGTGCGGCTACCCGATGGGGCCGTTCACGCTGCTGGACTTCGTCGGGCTGGACACGACGTACTACATCGCGAACATCATGTTCGAGGAGTTCCGCGAGACCCGCTTCGCGCCGCCGCCGCTGCTGAAGCGCATGGTGCTGGCGGGCTATCTGGGCAAGAAGTCCGGCAAGGGCTTCTACGACTACGCGAAGAAGTAGGGCCTACCGGGACAGCCGCGTGAGCAGGGCCGCCGCCTGCGCCTTGAACACGCGGTCTTCCGGAGCCCAGTCGGGATCGAGGGGGGCGGCGATCGCCGCCTCCAGTTCCCGCCGCGCCTCGTCGCGCCGATCGAGGTCCACGAGCGTCTCTGCCAGGAACAGGCGCGTGATCACGCTGTCCGGGTTGTAGGCGAGGGCCTTCCGCAGGTGCTCCTCCGAGCGCCGGTTGCTGCCACCGAAGAGTCCGGGCACCTTGAAGTACCAGCGCCCCAGCGCCCGGTCCGCGGATCCATCGAGGTAGCCGGGATCGAGGCGGAGCACCGTCTCGAGCGCGCTCTTGATTCCCCCGCGATACCGGATGCCCTGGCGCAGGCCGTGCGCCTCGGCGAGCGCACCCATGTTCGCGGCCAGCCAGAAGTGGCCTTCAGGCCGCGCCGGCGCCTGGGTGATGACGTGCCGCGCGGCGGCCATGCCCGCCTCGAGCATCCGCTTCTTCTCGTCGCTCGTGCCCGGGCCGTTCGTGCCCAGCCAGTACCGTCCGCGCGCCAGCTTCCAGCCCGCCTCGATATCCGCGGGCGCCGCCGCCACGCGCGCCTCCCACAAGGCCACGGCCCGCGTCGCGCTCGCGGGCGTTTCGCGGTCGGCATACAGGGCGTCGGGATCCTCGGCCGCCGGTTGCGCATCCAAGGAGAGAGCCGGTGGAACCCGCACGAGGGCCGGCGCCACCGCTGGAGGAGTCATGCTCGCATCGGCCACGCCCGCAAGCGCGCCGGAAAGCGCGATATACAATACGCAGATGCAGGATCTCATTGGTCGACTGCTGATCGAACTGGGTGAAGATCCGTCGCGCGAGGGGCTCCTGAAGACGCCCCAGCGCGTCGAGAAGGCCCTCGCGTTCCTCACCAGCGGCTACCGGGCGAACATCGACGATGTGCTGAACGGCGCGCTGTTCAGCGTCGATTATAGCGAGATGGTGATCGTCCGCGACATCGACTTCTACAGCATGTGCGAGCACCACCTGCTGCCGTTCTTCGGCAAGTGCCATGTCGCCTACATCCCGAACGGCAAGGTGATCGGCCTCAGCAAGATCCCGAGACTCGTCGATATCTTCGCGCGGCGGCTCCAGCTCCAGGAGCGCATGACGAACCAGATCGCCGAGACGATCCGCGAGAAGATCAACCCCCTCGGCGTGGCCGTGGTCTGCGAGGGCACGCACCTCTGCATGGCCATGCGCGGGGTCGAGAAGCAGAATTCCTACACCATCACGTCCGCGATGCTGGGGGCCTTCCGCGACCAGGGCCGCACGCGCATGGAGTTCCTCGAGCTGCTCAAGCACCGCGCGCCCGGCGTGGACCTGGCGATGCAGGCGCCGCCGCTCACCGCCTCCTGCCTCGACGAATAGGCCGCCGTCCTGTAATCTCAGGGGCATGCGGGTGCTGATGACGGTCCTGCTGGGCCTGCTCCTCGCCGGTCCCAGCCTCCCCCTCGACGCGCAGACGCGCCGGCCGCCTCCAAAGAAGGCGGCGCCCACGAAGAAGGCGCCGGCCCCCCAGGGGCTCACGACGGTGGCGGCCACCGTGCAGTGCCCCTCGGAACTCGGTGCGGGCGTAACGACCCAGCGCGTCTTCTGCGATGTCCTGACCGCCGCGGATCCGAAGGACGGGATCATCGTGACCGTGCCGCCGCATCGGGGCACCGCGCGCCTCATGTTCGACCTCCACAACCGGCACACCTACTCGGAGGACCTGGCGCGTGCAGGGAGGGCCTTCCGCCGCTACACCGCGTCGATCGGCGTGCTGACGCTGGACAACACGCTGGTGCGGCGCGCGGTGATCGAGAGCGAGTTCCGCGGCGAGCGGGACCTGTTCGATCGCATTGGCGGGGGCGCGGGTCCCGGCGGCGTCAAGGCCGTGGCGCCGAGCGGCGTCGAGTCGATTGCGATGGACCTGCCGGCCGGCGTCACCGAGGTGAGCATCCTCGGCGAGAAGCTCACCGTCATCCGGCCCGACGGCACCGACCTCTACAGCTCGCCGGGCCGTCCCGTCGCCACGATCAGCAACGTCAGGCTCGAGTACCGTCCGGGGCCGCCTCCGCCGAAGCGTCCGTAGCGGTGACGGCGTCACGATAGGCTGCGAGGATGGCGGCCGCCGAGGCGTCGATGTCGTCGGGCGTGGTGGACCAGTTCGATACCGAGATCCGCATCACCTCGCGGCCGTGCCAGGAGGCGCCGCCCGCCCAGCACGTGCCCTCCTCCTGGACGCGCGCGATCACCGCGCGCGTCGTCGCATCGTCGGACTGCGACGCGGTCCCGATGAACTGCACGAGCACCTGGTTCAGCACGACCTCGTTCAGGATGCGGACGCCGTCCGCGGCGCCGAGCGCTGCAGCCATGCGCTGCGCCAGGGCGACGTTCCGGCGTACGAGATCCGCCACGCCCGCGCGGCCGAGCGTGCGGAGCGCCGCGTAGATCGGCAGCACCCGCGCGCGCCGCGACGACTCGGGCACCCAGTCCATGCCCACACGCTCCTCCTCGTCGCCCCGCACGAGGTACGACGCATGCAGGCTCATCGCCGCACGGTGCGGCGCCGGATCGGCGACGATCGCCAGGCCGGAGTCGTAGGGCACGTTGAGCCACTTGTGCGCGTCGGTGGCCCAGGAGTCGGCCTCCTCGACGCCGGCCACCTGCTGGCGGAGTTCGGGCACGGCCGCGGCCCAGAGGCCGAACGCGCCGTCCACGTGGACCCAGGCGCCGCGGTCGTGCGCGGCGGCGACGAGATCGGCGACCGGGTCGCTGGCGCCGCTGCTGACGTTGCCGGCCTGGGCGCAGAGGATCGTCGGGGCCTCTGCCTCGGCGAGCGCCGCGCGCGCCTCGCTCGCGAGCATCCGTCCCTGATCGTCCACCGGCACCACACGCAGCTCGGCGGTGCCGATGCCGAGGAGGCGCAGCGCCCCGATCAACGAGACGTGCGCGTGCGCCCCGGCGATCACGCGGAGGCGGGGCGCGCGCTGCAGGCCCTCGGCCTCGACGTTCCAGCCGGCGCGGCGGAGGACCTCGTGCCGCGCGGCGGCCAGGCACGTGAAGTTGGCCATGTGGCAGCCCGTCACGAAGCCGACGCTCGCGGAGGCGGGCAGGCCGAGCAGCGTCACCAGCCACTCCTGCACGATGTCTTCGAGCACGGCGACGGCCGGTGACATCACGTAGAGCGCGCCGTTCTGGTCCCAGGCGCTGGCGAGCCAGTCCGCGGCGACCGTGGCGGGCAGCGCGCCGCCGGTGACGAACCCGAAGTAGCGCGGCCCGACGGTGGCGACCAGCCCCGGCGCCGCTGAACGGGCGAGGGCGGTCAGCACGTCGAGCGGCGCGGCGCCCGTCTCGGGCAGCGGCCCGCCCAGGGCCTCGGCGAGGGAGGCGCGGGTGGCGCGCGCGCCCACGTGACGGCCGGGGGCCTGATCCAGATGGGCCACCGCGAGATCGCGCGCGCGCGTCAGGAGCTCATGATGCATGGGACGGACCTAGTGGAGTGTATCGACTGAAGTGGTAATACCGGCGCCTCTGCTCAACCGCGATTCCGCGGGCCGCCCAACGGGCGGCCCGGTAGTAAATCGTCAACAACACTCCACTAGTGGAGTGTATGGTCGATATCGAAGGGGGCCGTTCCGTAGGAACGGCCCGGAATCCCTGTCCGATCGGGAGTTCGGACTGGGAACACATGGTCGATACAGTCCACTAGGAGGAGGGCGGCGGGGACGTGGCGACCCACTCGTCGATGACGTCGCTCAGGTTGAGGTCGGGTGCGATCAGGCAGATGTGCCCGTGCCCGGCGAGCACACGGACGGTCGATCCGGGCGTGAGGCTCGCCATGAGCCGCGCCTGCGCCACCGACGGCACGAGATGGTCCTGGTCGGCGGCCAGGAAGAGCACGGGCACGTTCAGGGCGCCGAGCCGGTCGCGCACGTCGTACGTCCGCAGCAGGGCCAGCCGTCCGAGATAGCCGTCGCGCGTCGTCGCGCGCATGAGGGCGTGGAACCGCTGGATCTCGTCGCGCCCCGTGTGGCGCGAGTGCATCCGCCATGCCGTGAGCTGGCGGACGATCCGCATCACGCCCCACGGCGTGGCACGCAGGACGTGATACCCGAGCCACAGCCGTGCCTGGGGGCCGAAGTGCGGGAACGAGTTCAGGATGACGAGGCGCCCCACCGTGCCCGGATGCTCGACCGCGTAACTCAGGGCCAGGGCGCCGCCGAACGACTCGCCCACGAGCGTGACGGGCTCGCCGGCGGGCGCGAGCGTCCGGACGGCCTCCCGCACCAGGGCCACGAGCGCCCCCATCGAGGACGCGTGGTCGGGCAGGCGCAGGGTGCCCACGCGGTAGCGCGCGGCGAGCAGCGGGACCTGGCGGTAGAACAGGAGGCCCGTGCCGTCGAGGCCGGGGAGCAGGAGCAGCGGCGGACCGTCCCCGGTGAGGGTCAGTGAGGGCGCCGTCCCGGACGCCGGTGCGGACATGCCTTCATGGTAGCCGGTCTACCGTTCGGAGGCGCAATGCAGTAGCGTGAGTGGGCGCGCACCAGCCGGTGCGCCATCATCGAGGGGAGGCGGCGCATGGCACGCATCGGGCGCGTGGTCTGGACCATCCTGTCCATCTTCATCGTTCAGAGCCTGGTCTTCGGCTTCGCGGTGCTGCCCGCGTTCCTGTTCTGGTCGTTCATCCAGCACTGGCCGCTGACGCGGTCCCAGGAGTCGGTGATCGAGCCGGCCATCATCGCGATGTCGCTGGTGCCGGCGTATCTCGTGTTTGCCGTCGCGCTGATCCTCCTGTCGGCCTGGTCCACCCGGATCCTCGGGTGGCGGACGGCGGACGCCGCCGCCTGGCGTCTGGCCGACCTCGAATGGCCGCTGCTCAAGTGGTCGCGCTACATGATGTCCACCCACATGGTACGCGTGCTGGTCGGCACCGTCTTCCGCAGCTCGCCTCTGTGGACCTGGTACCTCCGGCTGAACGGCGCGCGCATCGGCAAGGGGGTCTACATCAACAGCCTCTCCATCTCCGATCACAACATGCTCGAGTTCGGCGATGGCGTCGTCATCGGTGAGAACGTCCATCTGTCGGGGCATACCGTCGAGGGCGGGTTCGTCAAGACGGGCCGCGTGCGGCTGGGGCGCGGTGTCACGGTGGGGCTCGGCAGCATGGTCGGCATCGGCGTCGACGCCGGCGCGGGCTGCCAGATCGGCGCGCTCAGCGTCGTGCCGAAGCACTCGGTGCTCGCGCCCGGCGGGGTGTACGTCGGCGTGCCGGCCCGGCGGCTCGAACGGGACGCGCCGGGGCCGAGCGCCGTCGAGGTGGGCTAGTCCGCGTGACGGGACTCAGGTGACGGCGTCGACACGTTCGCTCACGCGCCGGACACGCGGATAGCGGATCCCTTCCACCATCTCCTGCACATGATCCGGCGGCGGCGGCGTCAGCAGGCTGACGATGAGGGTGACGGCGAAGTTGATGAGCATGCCGATCGTCCCGACCCCCTGGGCGTTGACGCCGAAGAAGTCGGGCATGATCGGCTCGGCCGTGCCGAAGATCTGCGGCGACCGGATCAGGGCAATGGCGAAGGCGGTGAACCCGAGCCCCGCCAGCATGCCGCAGATCGCCCCCTGCTTGTTCGCCCGCTTCCAGAAGATCCCGAGGACCAGCACCGGGAAGAAGCTGGCGGCCGCGAGGCCGAAGGCGAACGCGACGACCTCCGCGACGAACCCCGGGGGCCGGATCCCGAAGTAGCCGGCCACGACGACCGCAAAGAAGATCACGATCCGGCCGACCAGCAGCCGGCGGCGGTCGGAGGCCTCCGGGTGCAGGATGTGCCCGTAGATGTCGTGCGCGATCGAGCTCGAGATGACGATGAGCAGGCCCGAGGCCGTGGACAGCGCCGCGGCGAGGCCGCCGGCGGCGACGAGCGCGATGATGATGGCCGCCAGGTTGGCGATCTCGGGCAGCGCCAGCACGATGATGTCACGATCGATGCTGGCCGGCAGCCCGTGGGCGCCGAAAAGCTCGGCGGCCTGCATGAGGCCGTCGCCATTGGCGTCGCGCAGGGTGATGAGCCCGGTCTGCATCCAGTTCTGCACCCACGGGATGGCGGCCACGACGTCGATCGGGCGATTCGCCAGCGTGCTGAGCATGTAGTACTTCGCGAAGATCGCCACCGTGGGCGCCGTCGTGTAGAGGAGCGCGATGAACAGCAGCGCCCAGCCGGCGCTCCACCGCGCCGCGCGGACGCTCTTCACCGTATAGAACCGCACGATGACGTGCGGCAGCCCCGCCGTCCCGGTCATCAGCGCGAGCGTGATGAGCAGCACGTTCAACGAGGAGAGGTCCGTGAACGGCGACGAGTAGCCGGTCAGGCCGAGGTCGACCGAGATGGCGTCGAGGCGCGGCAGGATCTCGGCAATGGCGATCTGCGGCACGGGATGGCCCGTGAGCAGGATCGCAATCGCGATGGCCGGCACCAGGTAGGCCACAATCAGCACGCAGTACTGCGCGATCTGCGTGTACGTGACCCCCTTCATCCCGCCGAGCACCGCGTAGAAGGCGACGATCACCATGCCGATCAGCACGCCGAGCTCCACCGGGACCTCGAGGAACCGGCTGAACACGACCCCGACGCCGCGCATCTGCCCGGCGACGTAGGTGAACGACACCCAGACGGCCGCCACCACCGCCACGACGCGCGCCGCGTTCGAGTCGTAGCGGTCGCCGACGAAGTCCGGCACCGTGTACTTGCCGAACTTCCGGAGAAACGGCGCGAGCAGCAGCGCGAGCAGGACGTACCCGCCGGTCCATCCCATCAGGTAGATGGCCCCGTCGTAGCCCATGAACGCGATGAGGCCGGCCATCGAGATGAAGCTGGCCGCGCTCATCCAGTCGGCCGCCGTGGCCATGCCGTTCCCGACGGCGGAAATGCCCTGCCCGGCCACGTAGAAGCCGGCGGTGTCCTTGACGCGGCTGCGGATTGCGATGCCGATGTACACCGCGAACGTGATGCCGACGATGAGAAAGGTCCAGCCTTGGATACCCATGCGTGATCAGTGAGGCGTCTGCACGTGCTGCGTCGTCTCCGCCGTCTCGTGCACGTTGAACTCGTGATCCAGCCGGTCGGCGAGCCACGCGTTCACGAAGATGAGGACGACGAACAGGTAGATGGCGCCCTGCTGCGCCATCCAGAAACCGAAGGGGACGCCGCCCAGGCTGAACTGGTTGAGCGGCCGGACCAGGACGATGCCCATCACGGGTCCGACGATCGCCCAGATCGCGACGAGCACGAGGATCCGCTGCACGGTGCGGCGCCAGTACCGGCGGCGATCGAAGGCGGGCTCCGGGCTCATGGGCGCGCCTCGTGGGCCGGCGCGTGGCGGACCAGCGTCGTGGGGCGCACGGTGGGCCGCGGGGAATGGGGAGGCCGGCTGGGCCGGACCGGCGTGTGGTGCAGGACGGATGTCGTGGCCATGCCGGCGCCATCATACCCGCACTGCACGCCGGGGTGAAGGGCATCACCGGCCGGTCCCGGCTGATGATGCCCTTCGTGGTGTACGGCTCAGAAGCGGAAGGCGATGTTGAAGCGGATGTTGCGCGGGCCGTAGACCTGCGCAGGTGATCCGAACTGCGGGACCGTATTGATGGCGCCGGCCGGGTCGCCGTTCTGGCGAAGGTTGATGGTGCCGCTCAACGTCCGCACATCCCACACGGTGTTGGCGTTGGCGACGTTGTTGAAGTCCACGGAGACCTCGAGCTCACGCCGTCCGATGCGCGTGGTCTTGAACCCACGCAGGTCCGCCACGACCCGCGGATCGAGCCGGAACGAGCCGAGCGGCTCCACGTTCACCGTCGTGCTGCCCCCGACCGCCAGGGGGGTCGAGACCTGCCGGGTGACGGCGATGCCGCTTTGCGCGTTGAGGTTGGCCGCCACACCGATGTCGTAGAACGGCAGCACGTAGGTGCCCGTCAGCTTGAACTGGTGCGGCCGCTCGCCGAGCTGCCCGGCGACCGGCCCTTCGGCGTTGAGCAGCGCATTGGGATTGACGTTCACGCTCACGCCGCTGATGCGCGTGCGCGCGAACGTGTAGCCCGCCAGCATCTGCCAGCGGTTCGACATGCGCTTGGTCGCGGTCACCTCGATCCCGTTGTACGTCTGCAGGCTCGTCCGGTCGTTGGTCAGGAAGAGCAGGTTGGCCGTGGAGACCCGGTTGTAGAACTGGAACGTCCCATCGTCCGCTGTGCCGAGCACCCCGTCGCGCCCCGCATCCACGCGCGTGGTCAGGGTCGTCTCGAAGGGGTTGGCCGGATTCGAGGTGGCCTGGGGGTCCTTCTCGCGACGGTACGTGTAGACGACGCTCAGCTTGAGCGCCGGCAGCAGTTCGTGATCCACGCCCGCGGTCAATTCGTCGGTATAGGGCCGCCGGTAGTCGGGATCGAAGGAGACGACGCTCAGGTTGGCCTGGGAGATGACCGGCGTGCCCTCTTCCTCGCCCGGCTGGTAGCGCAGGTCTCCGTTGCGGTCGTTCCACCGGAACTGCTGCGAGTAGTTGGCGTTCGGGTTGACCGTATCCAGCACCCCGCCCGTGGTGATCACGTAGTAGTAGCGCCCCACCCCCGCCTTGAGCGCGGTGCGCCCATCGCCGCGCAGGTCGTACGCGGCGCTCAGGCGCGGCCCGAGGGTGTGCCACTTGACGATGTCGCGCTGCTCCGCGAACGTACGTGGCAGCGTCGGGAAGTACTGGCTCGGGGGGCTGCTCTGCTCAGGGAGATAGCCCTCGACGCGCTCCCACCGCACGCCGCCGGTCAGGGTGAAGCGGTCCACCGAGTACGTGTCCTGGAGGTACAGGGCCGTGATGTCCACCGCGGTCTTCGTGAAGAACGGGGTGGCGAAGAGCGTGACGTTCTGCGAGAGGCCCGTCGCGCTGTTGTACGTGAGCTCGAGATCATCGTAGCGGCGCGTGCGCACCTCGACGGGGGCGTGCGCATGATCGAAGCCGAACTTGAACTCGTGACGGCCCCCGAGCGCCTGGTCCAGGTAGTACTGGAACGTCGCGTTGGCCTGATAGCGGTCGCGGAAGCGTTCGGTATCCGCCGTGAAGTTGCGGGTGCGGATCCCGGTAGCCGTGTCGAGCAGCGTCTGGTCGTTGCCGTTCTGGTAGGTCGGGAACAGGATCTTGTTCAACCCGAAGCGGGCGTCCACGAACAGGTTGGAGCTGAGGACCGAGTTCCAGAGGAGCTGGTAGACGTCGAAGACATCGTCTTCGTTGCTGGTCGACTCCTTGACGAGCAGGTTCGAGGAGGCGAGGAACCGGTTGGGCTTCTTGTAGTACTGGCGCGAATAGAAGCCCGTCAGCCGGTTGTTGTCGGTGAGCTGGTAGTTGAGGTTGATGAGCCCCGAGGAGATGTCGGTCTTGTCGAGGACGAGCGTCGAGAACGCCGCGGGCACGTTCACATGGACGCGCCAGTCGCGCAGCGAGGCGAACATCCGGAGCTTCCGCGCGATGAGCGGGCCGCCGCCGCTGATGTTGATGTCCGACACGAAATCCACGGCATTGGTCTCCGGCCGGAATCCGTGACGCAGCAGGTGGTCGTCGATGTTCTGTCCCTGGGTGGCATCACCCAGCCAGGTGAAGGTCGTGCGCCCGCGCCACACGTCGCTGCCGCTCCGGGTGAGCATGTTGAGGAACACGCCGCTCGTCGGCACCGTGATGTCGTGGGCGCCGGTCGAGACCTGGATGTCCTCGAAGGCATCGAAGTCGTAGTAGAAGCCGGCGGCGCCAATCGCCGCGGGGTCCCCGACGTTGATGCCGTTCAGGTACTGCGAGTTCTGGGTGCTGGTCGTCCCCCTGGCGTTGTAGACGCCCTGCAGGCCGCCTGAGGTGCCGCCGACGTCGGGCCGGGTGATGAGCAGGCTGGGCACCTTGTACTCGACAAGCGACCAGATGTCGCGGCCGCCTGGCGTCGACTGCAGCAGTTGCTCGCTCAGATTCACGCTGACGTTCGCGCTCGTCGTGTCGATTACCGGTGACGATCCGGTGACGGTGACCGTCTCGGCCACGGTGGCCACGATCAGCGAGAACTCGAGGGGCGTCGTCTGGCCGATCTGCACCACCACGTTCTCGCGAATCACCGTCCGGAAGCCCTGCAGCTCGACCGTGACGGTGTAGATGCCGGGTGACAACGAGGGAAAGCGATTCACGCCCCCGCTGTCGGTGACCCCCGTCATCGTCCCCGCGACGAGCACCGGGCTCGCCAGCGTGACGGTGACCCCAGGGGCGGCCGCCTGTTGTTCGTCGGTGACCCGGACGAGGATCGAACCGGTTTGCACCTGGGCGGCGGCGGGGACGAGCCCGACCACCAGCACCGCCGAGAGCACGAGAAGCGAGGAGCGTACTCGAGTCATGTGTCGGTTCTCCAATTAGCCGTTTCACGTCGGACAAGAAACTGAATACCCGCGGGGCGTTCCGTCGTTACGAGACAGTGCGGCAACTGCCACCTAGGGACAGCAGTGACGGCAAGCGCACCGTAGTCAACACTTGGATGCAGGTGCCCGGCACCGCTGCAAGCAGGGGGCCGTGGCGGGCGGGTGTTGCACGGACTTCGATGCGTCACACGCGGTTCCGTGCAGTCCCGGAACGCGGCCTCGGCGCTCATGTCGTCGCACGGGACGCCACGTCAGGCGCGTGTAGACTGGGGCGGATTCAAGGAGGCCGTGATGAGACGTGTGGCCCTGCTCTGCGTGGCGAGTGTCCTGTCGGCGTGCATGGAGCGGGTGCCGGCGCCGCCGGCGTCCACGGTGAGTCCACGCCTGGAGATCGAGGCGCTCATCGACATCACCCACCCCTCCGAACCCGTCTGGTCCCCCGAGAGCGCGCGCGTCGCCTTCGTCGTGGATCGCGCCGGCGTGGCGAACCTCTACGTGGCCGGCGCGGCCGGTGCGGACCCAGGCGCACGCGCCCTGACGGACTACACCGAGGGGGGCGTCGGGGCCACGTTCTGGAGCGCCGACGGGACGTCCGTGTACTTCATGCGCGACGGCGACCTCTGGACCGTGCCGGCGGCCGGCGGCGCGGCGGACGCGGTGTGGTCGACGCCGGACGCCGAGACGGGGACCGTCGCCTCACGAGACGTGACGCGCGTCGCCTTTGTGCGGCCGGCCGCGGCGGGCGGTGGCGTGGAACTCCGGACGCGCTCGCTCGCGGACGGCCGCGAGACCGTGCTGGCACGCGACGCCGAGAGCATCGGTGCGATCAGCTGGTCCCCGGATGGCGCGCATCTGGCCTATGCGGCCGGCGCTCGCGCGATCCGTCACGACCAGACCCCGGCCTACTCGGGGGCGAAGATCATCTATACGGTGACCGAGCGCGTCCCGGGCCAGCACTTCGTCGTGAGTGCCGGCGGGGGCACCCCGGTCCCGATTGGCAGCCCTGGCGGTGGCACGCTCCGGTGGGTGGATGCCGAGCGGCTCGTGCTCGATCGTCAGTCACCGGACTTCAAGAGCCGCACCGTCCAGATCCTCGACCGCCGCGGCGCTGGCGTCCGCGTGGTGCACGAGGAGACCGACGACAAGTTCTGGAGCATTCCCGGCGGCGCGGCGCCGGCTGCACTGCCGTCACCGGATGGCCGGTGGATCGCGCTGCTCAGCGATCGGGACGGCTGGGACCATCTGTATGTCATCCCCGTGGACGGCGGCGAGGCCACGCAGCTCACCCGGGGATCGTTCGAAGTGTGGCGTCCCGCCTGGTCACCGGACAGCACACGGATCGCGTTCGACGCGAACGAACCGGACCGGCCGGGGACCCGTCATCTTGGAGTGGTGTCGGTCTCTGCAGACCCGGCCGGAGCGGCCGCGCCGATGATCACATCTGGGCGTGGGACCCATACGGCGCCGCAGTGGTCGCCGGATGGCACCCGTCTCGTCTACCAGGGGACGACGCCACAGCATCCCGCCGACCTCTTCGTCGTCCCGGCCGACGCCGGTGCGTCCGCGGTGCGTCTCTCCCGGTCGTTACCCGCGGCCATCGATGACGGCCGCTACGTCGAACCCGAGTTCGTCCGCTATCCCGGCCCTGACGGCCAGCTCGTGCCGGGATGGCTGTTCGTGCCGCCCGGCCTCGACCGGACGCGCACGCACCCCGCGATTGTCTGGATTCACGGCGATGGCGTCAACCAGGGGTACGACGGCTGGCACGTTCAGCGCAACTACGCCGTCTACTACAGTTTCCACCAGTACCTGCTCGAGAGGGGCTACGTCGTGTTCGCGCCCGACTACCGAGGGAGCATCGGGTACGGCAGGGCCTGGCGTCAGGGCGTCTATATGGACGTGGGAGGGCAGGATGCCAGAGACGCCTGGATGGCGGCGGACTACCTGCGCACCCTCGGCTACGTCGACATGGACCGGGTGGGCGTCTGGGGGCTCTCCTATGGTGGATTCTTCACCCTGATCGCCATGACAGATCAGCCGACGCTCTTCCGCGCCGGCGTCAACGTCGCCGGTGTCGTGGACTACGCGATGTACTACGAGGACCCCTATCACGGTGGGTGGACGCGGAGCCGGATCGGCACGCCGGAGGAGAACCCCGAGGTGTACCGCCGGGCCTCACCGCTGTCCAACGTGGGGCGGCTGGCACGCCCCCTGCTGACGCTGCACGGGACGGCCGACGTCAACGTGCCCTATCTGCACTCCGTGCGCCTGGTGGACGAGTTGCTCCGCCAGGGGAAAGGGGAACTCACCACCTTCATGTCGTATCCCGGTGAGTTCCACTACTTCACGCGGGCGCACGTGCTGCGCGATGCCTGGACGCGGGTCGCGGCCTTCTTCGAGGCGCACCTGCGTCAGGGGCGGGCCGCGACGGACGCGCCGGGGCCGTGAGGCGTCACCGGACCTCGACGATCGGCACGTCGTGCGCCCGCCCCCAGGCCTCCCACTCGCGGGCCGGCCGCGTGCGCAGGGCGTCGGCGATCGGGGCGTCGAGGGCCAGGCCGAGCGCCTCGTACAACCGCGCGCGGAAGTGCGGCTCGAGCGCGGCGACCGCGACGTGCCCGTCGCGTGTCGCGTACACCCCGTAGGCCGGAAGCCCTCCGCCAAGTGCGGCGCCCGTGGTGGTCAGTCCGTGGCGCAGCGGCGCGGTGAACATGTCGAGGCTGTCGTAGAGGCCGACGGTACGCACCCACCCCGGCGGCTGGCGGAGCGCCAGCAGGACCGCCGTGCAGACGCGTTCCGCACCCGCCAGATCCGCGAGCAGCGTGCGCGGCAGCCGGTCATCGACGAGCCCGGCCGCCGCTTGATACGTGAGGTCGTGCCCCGCCACCTCGGGTTCCGTTTCGTCGCCGACGATGCTCACGATGCGGAGGGCGGGGTGGCGGGCCGCCAGGTCCCCAGGCGAGAGGCTGAGGCGCGCCAGCGCGGACGGCCGCTGGCTGGTGACGAGCACGTCCGCGGTGTCGAGCTGGGCCTCGAGTTCCCCGCGGCCGTCGACGGTCTTCAGGTCGACGCGGACCACCCGGACGTCCTGATGGAGTGCGGCGTACCACGACGGGCACCACGCGGCGAGCGGATCGCCGGAGGGCGGTTCGATCTTGCACGCGGTCGCGCCCTCCTGGACCAGGCGCGCCAGGGCGACGGGGCCGGGGACGTGCAGCGCGAGGCTCACGAGGCGCAGCCCCGCGAGCGGGCGGGAGGCGCCGGTCACGATGTCAGCGTCGCGATGAACCAGCTGTTCCCGCAAGGGTCCTTCACGCCGCCCGAGCGCTCGCCGTACTCGTGATCCGTGACCTCGTAGACCACGGTGCCGCCCGCCGCGACGGCCCGCGCAAACACGGCATCGCAGTCCGGCACATACAGGTGCAGGGCCGCGGGGGCCATGGGCCACTGGGCATTGCCGTCGGCGAACTCGACGATGGAGTCGCCGATCCGCAGGGCGCCGTGCTGCACGGTCCCGGTGGGCGTGAGGTGGTGCTCGATGACCTCGGCGTCGAACGCCGCCACGGCGAACGACATGAGCTCGGCCGCGCCCGTCACGATCAGGTAGGGCTGCACGGAGCGGTAGCCGTCGGGCTTGTAGCGTGTCTCGGTCATGGGAATCTCGCAGGAACGCCGGGGACGAACCGCGATCTTAGCCGAACCCCGCAGCCGGGGAAAGCCCGCCGGGGGAAGGCCTCCCGCGACGGGCAAACGGGGCGGCGCCCCGTGGACGTCCGCCCCGTCGTAACAGCGAATAGCGAACCGCGAACAGCGAATAGCGAATAGCGAACCGCGAAGAGCGAAGAGCGAACCGCGAAGAGCGAAGAGCGAACCTAGTGCACCGTCGGCTGCTCGCCCGAGCCCTTGCGCAGGCCCTGGATCTGAATCACCGGGACGGCCGGCTCCTTCAGGACATGCTGCCGATAGAGCCGTTCCATCTCGGCGTGCCGGCGCTGCTCGTCTGGCGCCTGGTCCTTCTTGCGCGCCTGCAGCTTCTCCTCGCGCGCGTTCTTCGCGATGCCGAGCTGGTCGAGGTCGTCCTGCGCGCCGGCGGCCACGGCCTCCGGGTTCAGCACGAGCGAGTGCCCCGTTTCCGGCAGCGGCACCGCCTTGTTGCCGGCGAAGATCTCGTGCCGGCCGTGCTCGTCGTACCACTGCGTGAGCGTGGCCGTCATGTGCATCTTCTCGATGATGTTCCGCCAGCCGATGCCCGTGTTGTAGGCGCAGAAGGAGATCTCGCCCTGCTGGGTGGCGTAGGGGATGATGCACATCTCCGTGCGCCGGAAGTCGTAGTTGAACAGGTCCTGGAACCACATGCCGGCGATGAAGAGGAAGTTCCAGCGGTCCGCCCGGCGCTTCTCGATGTCGGCAAGGGTCCGGTCGCCGCTGACCTTGCCGTAGTCCTTCCCGGTGGCGCCGAACGTCTTGTCGAACTTCTGGAAGAGGTCCGTCAGCTTGAAATGCGTCGGCGACTGGAACGGATCGTAGTTGCGCATCAGCGCCAGCGCCATGCCGGCAATCGACAGCCACTTGCCGCGCGCGGCGTCGTTGACCTCCGCGATGTCACGTGCCAGCTGCTCCCCCTTGAGGAAGGCCGTGACCGGGACCGCCTCCCGGGTCTCCTTGTCGACCATGACCGGCATGCCGATGCCGCAGTTCGGGTGGCACCCGCAGTTGAGGTTGCCCCAGTCGTGCTCCGGCCCCTTCACGACGTCGGCCCAGTCCGTGAACGTCCCCATGAAGGAGATCGGAAACCAGTCGCGCGCCGGCTCGCCGAGCCCTACCTGGGCCTTCACGTCATGGGCGAGGTGCGAGAGCGTATAGCGCTGCGCCGCGCGCCGCTCGGGCGTCACCTCCTCGTCGCGGCCGGTGAAGCTCACCGGCTGGAACGAGACGAAGTGGATCTTCCGCGGGTTGTCGAGCGCGAACTCGATGATCCGGCCCACCTGTTCGTTGTTGACCCCGTTGACGATCGTCACCACGGGGACGATGTCGACACCGGCGCTGTGCAGGTGCTCGATCGCCTGGAGCTTGACGTCGAACAGGTTGCCGACCCGGCGGTGCGCGTTGGCGGCGTTGCCGATGCCGTCGAACTGCAGGTAGGCGAACCGCAGGCCCGCGTCGGCCGCGGCGCGCGCGAAGTCCGCGCTCTTGGCGAACTCGATGCCGTTGGTCGCCGCCTGCACCGAGTTGTAGCCCACCTTGCGGGCGTACCGCACGGCGTCGAGGAAGTACGGCGACAGCGTCGGCTCCCCGCCCGAGAACTGCACCGACATCTGGCGGCGCGGCTTGATCTGGAGGGCGTTGTCGAGCACCGTCGTGATGTCGTCCCAGGTCAGCTCGTGCACGAACCCGACCTGGTTGGCGTCCATGAAGCACGGGTCGCACATCATGTTGCAGCGGTTGGTGAGGTCCACGGTCAGCACCGAGCCGCGGCCGTGCCGGATCGTGCTGCTGCCGTGGTTGTGCAGGCCCTCGTCGTTGTGCGCCGCGATGTCACGGCCCGGGAACACGTCCTCGAGGTGCTTGAAGAACGCCGTGTCGATCGCCATCACGTCCTCGAAGTGGCCGTGCTGCGGGCAGTCCTTCACCATCAGGATCTGGCCGTCGCGCTCGAGAATCGTCGCCTTGATCTCGCCGACCTTCTCGGTGAGCAGGATGTCCAGCGGTTGGTGGCCGTCGATGATCGCCTGCCGGGCTTCGCGCACGCACACCGGGCACAGCGAGTCGGTCTCGCGGGGCCAGCCGAGGGGCGGCTTCGACTTCTGGTGCGACTTCAGCACCGGCTGGTCCGACCACTTCGGGGTGAAGGACGGATTCGGACGGACGCGGTTCAGCCGCGAGAACACCTGCCAGGCGCCATTCGCTGCGACGGCGAGGCCCTTCTCCAGGTACTTGATGGGCGCATGCATCAGCGACACTCCTTTGTCGACATCGCCCGGGCGGGCGATACAGGGGGCCCGTGGGGCGGAAACCCTGTTCACGTCAGTTTACGGACCGGCACACGTACGGTTGCAGGGTTTCGGAGAACGGGAGCGGGGTGGCGCCGAATGGGCAGGAGCGGGGCCTGGATGGTCATCTCAGGGGGATGCGGTCGGCATTCCCACCCGCCGGCACGGATGGGCTTGGGGTCCCGTGCGGTCTGGGGTTACCCTTGGACGCGAGACGCCTGCCACCGCGGGCGGAAGGAGGGGCGCGTGGGTCGCAGAGTCGTGGCATGGGTGTCGGTCCTTGGCGCGCTGGGCGTGGCGGCGCTGCCGCTCGGGGCGCAGCGCGCGCCCGCCCAGGCGCCGGTCTCCCTCCTGAACGCGACCCTCGTCAACGTGCGGGACGGCAGCCTGCAGCGGAACATGACCGTGCACCTGCGGGAGGGCCGCATTGCGGCCCTCGAGGCCGGGGCCCCCGCGGCCGCCGGCGCGACGGTGTTCGATCTGCGCGGACGCCACCTGCTCCCCGGTCTGATCGACGCGCACGTGCATGTCGCCAACGCGCGCGCGCTGCGCACCGCGCTCGAAAGCGGCGTGACGACGGTGCGGAGCGCGGGCGCGCAGATGTGGGTGGACGTCGGCCTGCGCGAGATGGTGCGGCAGGGGCTGGTGATCGGCCCTGATGTGCTGGCGACGGGGTATCACGTGCGCGGCGGGCTCGGCGAGGATGCGTTCCTCGTGGACCCGTCGCTGCCGGCCGCGCTCTTCGGGGCGCCGCCGAGCGTCGACGTGTTGCGGCAGGTCGTGCGCGCCAACCTGGCGCATGGCGTGGACTGGATCAAGACGTCGGGCACCGAGCGCGCCGGGCTGCCTGACACGGACCCCCGCAAGCAGGTCTTCACCGAGGCCGAGATCCGCGCGATCGTCGCGGAGGCCGCGACGAAGCAGGTGCCGGTGATGGCGCATGCCCACGGCGCCGAGGGGGCGCTCGCGGCCGTCAAGGCCGGCGTGCGCAGCATCGAGCACGGTACGTACCTGCCGGACGAGGCGCTGGACCTGATGGCCAGTCAGGGCACCTACTTCGTCCCGACCATCGACATCGTGCACGATCTCGCCGAAGTGGGCGGCGACTACGACCACCGCGACCTGCAGTTGCGCGGCGGGCACATGCTGCCGCGGCTGCGCGAGACGATCCTGCGTGCGCAGGCGCGCGGGGTGAAGATCGTCACGGGCGCCGACACCGGGTACGGCCCGGCCAGCGTCGCGCGCGTGTCCACCGAGATCCTCCGCCTGATTGACGTGGGCCTGACGCCGCTGGCCGCCCTCCAGGCGGCGACGGCCACCGCCGCCGAGATGCTGCGCCTCGAGCGCCAGATCGGCGCCGTGGAGAGCGGCTTCGAGGCCGACCTGCTGGTCGTCGAGCGCAATCCGCTCGAGGAGCCGTCCACGCTGCGCGACCCCCTGCTCGTCATCAGCAACGGCCGCATCGGCCTCGACCGCCTCAACTTCGGCCGGCAGTAGTGCGCCAGCCGGACCGGTGAACGTGGAACGTTGAACGGTGAACTGTAAACCATGAACTGAGGACGCCATGCATCGAACACTGATCGCGGCTGTAGCGTGTGTGTGGATCGCGGTGCCGGCTGCGGCGCAGCACGAGCACCATCCCGCCGGGTCACCTGACGAGGTGGGGAGCGCCCACGTGCGATTCGAGACCTCCTGCGCGGCCGCGACGGCCGGCGAGTTCAATCGCGGCGTCGCGTTGCTCCATTCCTTCTGGTTCCCGCAGGCCGCGGCGGCCTTCGAGGGGGTGCTGAAGACGGATCCCGCGTGTGCCATGGCGCACTGGGGCCTGGCGCTCAGCCAGTGGGGCAACCCGTTCGGCGGCCTGAAGACGCCGCCGCAGGTCCAGGGCGGCCGCGCCGCGATCGACGCGGCTCAGGCCACCGGCTCGCCGACGCCGCGCGAACGCGCCTATATCACCGCGGCCGCCGCGCTCTTCACGAGCAGCGAGCCCGGCACGCAGCGCGCGCGGACGGTGGCCTACGAGCAGGGGATGGCGCAGCTCACGCGCGATTTCCCGGACGACATGGAGGCGCGGATCTTCTACGCGCTCGCCGTGAACCAGACGGCCGTGCCGAGCGACAAGACCTACGCGCAGCAGCTGAAGGCCGCCGAGATCCTCGAGCCGCTCTTCCGTGAGCACCCGAGCCATCCCGGCCTCGCGCACTACATCATCCACGCCTACGATCACCCGCCGCTGGCCGACAAGGCGCTCGACGCCGCACGCCGCTACGCCTCGCTCGCGCCGGCCGTCCCGCACGCGCTCCACATGCCGTCGCACACCTTCACACGGGTCGGCTCCTGGCGCGAGTCCATCGAGACGAATCGCCGCTCGGCCGAGGCCGCGCGGAAGAGCAGCGGTGCGGGTGAGGAACTGCATGCGCTCGACTACCAGACCTACGCGTACCTGCAGCTCGCGCAGGACGGCGAGGCCAGCCGCGTGCGTGACGTGGCGATGACGCTTGCGGGCAGCGCCGAGGGGATCGCGATCGGCGCGACCGGCGCCGGGGCGTTCGCGGCGGCCGCGATTCCCGCGCGTTACGCGCTCGAGCGCGGCGCGTGGACCGAGGCGGCGGCGCTGCCGGTGCGGAGCGCGAGCACGCCGTACACGGAGGCGATGACGCACTTCGCCCGCGCGCTGGGCGCCGCGCGCAGCGGCGCGCCGAAGGCGGCGGCCGCCGACATCGCCCGTCTCGCCGAACTGCGCGACCGGCTGATCGCGCAGCCGGATGCGTACTGGGCCGAGCAGGTCGACATCCAGCGGCGCGTGGCGCTCGCGTGGGTGGCCTTTGCCGAAGGCCGGCGCGACGAGGGGCTGGCGCAGTTACGCGCCGCCGCCGAGGCCGAGGACGGCACCGACAAGGCGGCCGTGTCCCCGGGTCCGCTGGCGCCCGCCCGCGAGCTGCTCGGCTACATGCTGCTCGAGGCCGGCCAGCCGCGCGAGGCGCTGGCGGCGTTCGAGGCCACGGTGGCGAAGGAGCCGAATCGCTTCCGCGGGCTCTACGGCGCGGGCCGCGCGGCCGAGGCCGCCGGTGATGCGGCCACCGCGGCACGCTTCTATCGGCAGCTGCTCGAGGTCGTGGGCGAGGGCGCCAGCGATCGTCCCGAACTGCGCCACGCCCGGCAGATGGCGGGAGAGAACGCCAGATAGATCACCAGGTAGATCACCAGATCACGAGATAGATCACCAGATCACCAGATCACGAGATAGATCACCAGATCACCAGATCGCCAGATAGATCACCAGATCCTGACATCGAGCATCCCATCACCACATCACGAGATCACGAGATCAGCAGATCTCGTGATCTATCTGTCCATGTAGTCCATCCACGCGTCGACCAGGCCGGCCATCGCGCCGCCGGCCGCCCGGTAGGCGCGTGCCCACTGGGCCGCGCGTGCGCGGTCGTCAGCCGAGGGCGGCGCCGCCGAGTCGAGGTGCCGCGCGTAGACCCCGTAGAGCGCCCCGAGCAGCGCCCACTCATCGTCGGGATGCGCCTCGAGGTAGCGGGCGAGCAGGGGAAGGCCGTCGTCGAAGGCGTCCGTCACGATGTAGGCCAGCCCGAGCGCGCGCACGGCGCGCAGATCGTCACCGGGCGCGGCCGCGCGCTGCAGCGGGGCGATGGCGTGCGGCGCCTCCCCGGCGCGCAGCCACGCGTCGCCGGCGAGCCGGCCGATGGCGGGCGCCGCGAGGCTCGTCGAAGGGACCGACGTGAACAGCCCCGCCGCTTCGCGGTGGCGGCTGGCGGCGGCGAGGCTGGCGCCGAGGAAGAGGCGCGCGGGCGCGAATGACGGCGCCATCCCCATGGCGTTCTGCAGCTGGACGGCCGCCTGCGGCAGCTGGCCGCTGGTGAAGAGCTCGACGCCACGGAGGAACGCCGCCACCATCTGGTCGCCCGCCTCGAACGCCGCCATGGCGCCGGCCCCGTAGCGCCCCTGGCGCGCGTCATTGACGGCCGCCTGCACCTCGGGCGATCTCCCCTCCGCGGTGGCCTGCCAGACGGATTCGAGCACGGCGGGGATGAGCACCTCGTCGCGCTCGAAGGGCGGCAGCGAGGCGATCAGCGCGGCGTGGACCTCCCGCGCCCCGCCGCGGCCCGCGACCGGCAGGGCCGTGGCGCCGCGCGGCATCACACGAAACGGGCGCACGAGGTCTCCGCGGGGCATGCCGCCCTCGCTCACCGTCACGCGCGCGAGGTAGCGGCCCGGCGGCAGGGCGCTCGTGTCGAGATGCGCCTGCGCCGTGCGCACCTCGGCGGTGTCGCCGAGGCCGAGCTGCATGGGGAGGCTGGCGATGGGCGCGCTCGTCTCATCACGCACGACGTCGAGCCGGGCCTGGAGGCTGTCGAGGCGCGACTCGGAGGTCCCGTAGATCTCCGTGAGCGCCACGAGCTGGTGATTGTGCACACGGGGCTCGACCATCGGCGCCAGCGACGTGCGGTCATCGTCGGGCGCCGGCGCGAGCAGCAGGTCGCCGAGCGCGAGGTCCTCGTCGCCCATGTGCCAGGCCTGCACCTCGCGGTCCACGCTGCCGACGCGTCCCTCATGGTCCGCCGCGGCGAAGCGCACGCGGTAGACCCCTGGATCGAGCGTGAGGGCGCCCGCGTAGGTGGCGAGACCGGCATCCCCGCGATCGACGGCGAGCGTCCGGGTCTCGACGCTCGCGGCCACGGCCTGCCCGTCCGTCGTGTCGATGACGGCGAGACCGGTCATGTAGTCGAGCGGCTGATCCGTCGTCCGCTCGATCTCGACGGCAAACAGGAGTCGGACGCGCGCCGTGCCGGCTTCCTTGTAGGTCCAGGTGGACAGCCGCAGCGGCATGTCCGTCATCGTGAGGGGCGCGCGCAAGGCGCGCGCCACGGCCTCGTCGGCCGACGTGACCGCGGGACCGCTCGGCGCGAGGAAGCCGCGGCGCGAGTAGATGGTCAGGTTCCGGCGCGGGCTGCGCACGCGGATCTGGTGGCGGCGGCCGTCTCGATCGGACGGACCCGCCTCGAGCCCGAGCAGGTAGTAGCCGGCCATGGCGTGCTGAATGCGGTCGAACGCGTAGTCGGCCGTCGTGGCGATGCGGTAGAGCCCGCCGCGCGCCATGCCCGACAGCATCTCGAGGCCGAGTTCGCGGAGGTCGCGGTCCTCGCGCGCCGTCGGCGGCAGCTGCGCCTGCGAGGCGTCGAAGAGCGGGACGTCCAGCAACAGCACGTCCAGGCTGGCCCGTGCATCGGCCGCCATGGCCGCCAGTTCGTCGATCTCGCCGCCCAGGCCATCGAGGACGAGCCCCTCCGAGACCAGGATGACGGACTTCGGCGTGTCCACCGCGCGCAGGCTGCGGAAGACCTCGCGCATGCCGCGGATCGAGTTGCTCGTCTGATCGCGCTGGTGGAACATCAGCTCGGCCGCTTCCTGCTCGACCTCGCGCTCGCACCGCTCGGCCTCGGACGTGCCGAGGAACGCGCCGCACTCCCGGAGGATGAGCGTCTGGATGATGCGCGCATCGCGGTTCTGGGTGACCGCGAACGCCTCGGTCAGGCTGATGTTGAAGCGCTTCTTGAAGGGCGAGTACAAGCCGGCGATGCGGAGCAGCGCCTCGCGCGCGCGGAAGTGTTCGGTCGTGAAGTCCACGAGAACCCCGGGGCCGGGGATGGCGACCACCGCCACGCGGTCCGCGGGCGCGAGCCGGTCGAGGAACTTCACGGCGCTCGCCATCACGGAGCGCGCGGCCCCGATCCGGATGTTGCCCTGATCGACAAGCACCATGATCAGGCGGCCGTGCTGCCCGGCGGTCACGTTGCTGGTGGCGTAGGAGACGGCGGGCTCCGGCGCGGCGAGGGCGCCCGCGTCGGCGCGGGCGTCGACGAGCGGGACGTACTCGGCCGAGATGACGCGCCTGGTCCGGCCGTCGACCTCCACCTGGAAGTCGCCCGCGGTCAGGTCGGTGACCTGCCGGCCGTTGCGGTCGGTCACCGTCACGTCAATCGGGATGACCTCCACGCCCGTGCGGAAGACCGGGGTCTGCGGCCCCTGCGCGGCCGCGAGGGCCGGCAGCAGCAACGCGACGAGGGCGGCGAGCACTGGCGGCATCGAACCTCCCGGAAGGTGGCGCGATCGGCATTATCCGCCAGATCCCGCTCCACTGCCGGCGCCATCCGGCCGGGCGGCGGGCCGGGCGCCCGAGCCGGTATGATCGTCGGATGTCACTCCGTGATGTCCTCATCGTGGGCGCGGGTCCCTCGGGCCTGGCCACCGCCATTGCCGCCAAACAGCTCGGCCTCGACCACCTCGTCCTCGAGCGTGGGACGCTCGTGGACGGCATCTACCGGTTCCCCCCGCAGATGGTCTTCTTCACCACGCCGGAGCTCCTGGAGATCGGCGGGCTTCCCATGACGTCGCCCTACGAGAAGCCGACGCGCGACGAAGCCCTGCGCTACTACCGCAGGGTCGTCGACACGCACCAGGTGCAGGTCGTCCTCCACGAGGAGGTGACGGGCATCGAGCGGGAGGCGCACGGCAGCGACACGGTGTTCGTGGTGGAGTCGCGGACGCCGCGCGGCGTCACGCGCGCGCGGCACGCACGCGCCGTGGTCCTGGCGATGGGGTACTTCGAGCACCCCAACCTGCTCGGCGTGCCCGGCGAGGATCTGCCGCACGTCTCGCACTTCTACGGCGAGGCGCACGCGCACTACCGGCAGCGCGTGGTCGTCGTCGGGGGCAAGAACTCCGCGTGCGAGGCCGCACTCGAGCTCTACCGCGCGGGGGTGGACGTGACGCTCGTGCACCGCCACGGCGCCGTCGGCGATTCCGTGAAGTACTGGGTGCGTCCGGACATCGAGAACCGGATCGCGGAGGGATCGATCCGCGCGCGCTTCCAAACGCGCGTCATGGAGATTCGGCCCTCGAGCGTGATCGTGGCGCCCGCGGGTGAAGGCGCGCCGTCGCACACCGAGGAGATCGCGGCCGACGCGGTCCTGCTGCTGACGGGGTATCACGCCGACCCCGAATTCCTGCGCCGCGCGGGCGTGGAGGTGGACGACGAGTCGTGGGCGCCGCGCTACGACCCCGAGACGTTCGAGACCAACGTGCCGAACCTGTTCGTCGCCGGCGGCCAGGTGGCGGGGAAGCGCACCGGCTCGATCTTCATCGAGAACGGCCGGTTCCACGGCGAGGCGATCGCAAGGACGCTGGCCGCGCGCTTCGGCGGCTGACGGCGCCCCCGATCCCCGATCCCCGGCCCCTGATCCCCGCTAGTGGATTTCGCTCGGGCCGCCCTGGAACTGGTCGAGCAGCGCCTTCATCTCGAGCAGCTCGATCATGGCGCGGCACCGGGCGAGCGGCCCGTCGCACTCGAGCAGCGCCTGCTTCTCGATCGGCTCGAACTCCAGGTACTGCGCCAGCGCGTTCACCAGATCATCGTCGGGCATGGCCTGGGGGAGCGGGCTCTCGGCGCCGAGGCGGTCGATGGAGGGACGCAGCAACGCCTCGAGGCGGCGGCGCTCGGTGGTGAGCGTATCGCGCGCGTCGGCGGGCAGCGGGTCGCCGAGCGGCGTGACGAGGCCGCGCCGGTAGGTGATGCTCGACCCGGCCGGGTCGTCCTCGGCGACGATCCGGAATTTCTCGAGCCCGCGCAGCACGATGTTGAAGCGCTGTTCGGGGAGGCGCTCCACATGCGTGATGAGGCCCGAGCAGCCCACGTCGTACACGGCCGGCTGGCCTTCGTACTCCGCTTCGAAGCCCGGCTTGAGCAGCACGATGCCGATCATCCGGTCGCCGTTCAGCGCATCGGACACCATCTGCCGGTAGCGCGGCTCGAAGATGTGGAGCGGCAGGAAGACGTTCGGGAACAGCACGACCGTCGGCAACGGAAACAGCGGGAGCGACGAGGCGGCGGGCATCAGTGAATCGTCCGGGTCTTCTTGTCCATGTAGTCCTGCAGCACGTACTCGCCGAGGGTGTACGGCGTTGTGAAGTAGGCCTTGCCCCGGCACATCGACGCGACGCGGCGGACGAACGCGACGAGGTCGTAGTCCCGGGCGAGCATGAACGTGTTGATCATGATGCCCGCCCGCGCGCACGCCGACACCTCGGCGAACGTCTCGCCGAGCACGAGCGGGTCGAGGCCGAACGGGTTCTTGTAGATGCGGCCATCGGCCTGGGTGATCGCCGAGGGCTTCCCGTCGGTGATCATCACGATCTGCCGCATGTCCTTGCGCTGCCGCTCGAGGATGCGCCGCGCCAGCTTCAGGCCCTCCCGCGTGTTCGTGTAGTACGGACCCACCCGGACCCGGCCGAGTTCGGCGATCCGGATCTCCTCCGCGGAGTCGTGAAACAGCACCGCGTGGAGCGTGTCGCCGGGGAACTGCGTCCGGATGAGGTGCGAGAGCGCCATGGCGACGCGCTTGGCCGGGGTGAAGCGGTCCTCGCCGTACAGAATCATGCTGTGACTGCAGTCGAGCATCAGCACCGTCGCGCACGACGTCTGGTACTCGCCCTGCGCGACCATCAGGTCGGCCGCCTGCACATCGATGACGGGATCCGCCCCCTCGGAGACCAGCGGGCGGCCATCCTCGTGCGCGCGTGACACGGCGTTCAGGATCGTCGAGGCCGGGTCCAGGTTGAGCGTGTCGCCGAACTCGTACGGCTTCGGCGCGCCGCTGGCTTCGATGCCCGTGGCGAGGTCGCGCGTATCGTGGCGCCCGGCGCTGCCGTGGCCGCGCGCGCCAAGCAGTTCGCGCAGCGCCTGATAGCCGAGGAAGTCGAGCGCCTTGTCGGTGACCTCGAACCGCACGTCCTCGGGCGGCGCCCCCTCACCCTCGCCCGCGCCGGCCTCGCGGCGCTGGCGCTCGGCGTCGAGGTCGGGCGCCGGCGTGATGTAGCCGGACTCCTGCATCCGGTCGATGATCTGCTGGATCAGCTGCTCGATCTGATCGCGCGCCGCCTGCGGCTCGCCCGCCGCGACCTGTTCGAGCAGGCGGCTGAGCACGTCCTCCGGCAGGACGCCGCCGCTGAACAGCGCCTCCAGGATGGCGTCGTGCAGTGCCTGCATCGTCTGGTCGCTGTCGTCCGACGGGTCCCACGGGTTGCTGAACCCGCTCGACAGGAGCAGGTCCGACAGCCGCGACACCAGTTGCTCCATGTCGAGGTCATCGAGCAGCGAGGGAACGAACTTCGAGTACTTGTAGCGCATGGCGCGTCAGTTGTAATACTTCTTCTTCCGCGGGCGTCCGCCGGCGCCTTCCTCGTCATCGTCGTCGTCGGCGGTGAGGACCGGCAGGCGTGTCGAGGCGGGAGCGGCCGGGCGGCGCAGCGGTTCGGCGCCGTGGTACCCGCGCTCGTCGTTCCGGCTGATGCGCTTCTGCGCGCACAGGCCCTCGAGGACGAAGTCGATCGCCGCCGCCATGTGCGGCGCCGCGGCGTCGGGCGCGACGCCGGCCCCGAGCGCCAGGTCGAGGAGCCCCGGCACCCGGCCCGCGTCGCGCACGAGGTCGGCCGACGGCACCGTGTCGCCCAGGCTCAGCGTCCCGCCCTGGTCGAACCACGCGACGGTCGGGCCGGCATTCGCGTCGGGCAGCCGGCCGTCGAAGACGGCGGCCACGGCCGACTGCACCAGCCCGCGCGCCACCGCGTCGGCGCCCTTCAGTTCGCCCTCATACTCCAGTTCGAACTTGCCGACGATGGCGGGGAGGGCGGCGTAGACGTCGGTGACGCGGGCAACGGCGGGGGATTCGGCCGTGAGAAAGCCCCGGCGCTCCGCGTTCGACGCGACGGTTTCCAGCACACTGATGGGCATGCGCTGGCTCACGCCGGACCGTTTGTCCACGGCGCGCGCGCCGCGCGCCTGGAACGCCACCTCCTCGACGATCTCGCGGACGAAGGCGGGGACCTCGAGCGGCACGCCGCGATCGAGCCACGCCTCCTGCGCCGTGATCGCCATCGCGTCGGCCCGGCTCGCCATGTAGTGCGTGCGGATCTCGGCGCCGATGCGGTCCTTGAGCGGCGTGATGATCTTCCCGCGCGCCGTGTAGTCCTCGGGGTTGGCGGTGAAGACCATCATGACGTCGAGCGGCAGCCGCACCGGGTAGCCCTTGATCTGCACATCCCCCTCCTGGAGGATGTTGAACAGGCCCACCTGAATCTTGCCGGCGAGGTCGGGCAGTTCGTTGATCGCGAACAGGCCGCGGTTGGCGCGCGGCAGCAGCCCGAAGTGCATCGTCAGTTCGCTGCCGAGCGCCAGGCCCGTGCGGGCGGCCTTGATCGGGTCGATGTCGCCGATCATGTCGGCCATCGTCACGTCCGGCGTGGCGAGCTTCTCGACGTAGCGCGCCTCGCGCGGCAGCCACGCGATCGGCAGGTCGTCGCCTTCCGCCGCCACCCGCGCCCGCCCCGCGGCCGAGAGCGGCGCCAGCGGGTCGTCGTTGATTTCGCTGCCGGGGATGACCGGCAGGGCCTCGTCGAGGAGTGAGGTCAGCGCGCGCAGCAGGCGCGTCTTGGCCTGGCCGCGAAGCCCGAGCAGGATGAAGTGCTGGCGGGCGAGAATCGCGTTGACGATCTGCGGGACGACCGTGTCGTCGTAGCCGATCACGCCGGGGAAGAGCGGGGCGCCCTGGCGCAGCCGGGCGATCAGGTTGTGACGGACTTCATCCTTGACGCGCCGCGGGGTGTAGTCGCCGCGGGCGATGGCCGATTTCAGGGCGCCAAGGGTCTGGGGACGCGCGTGCGAGGTCATGACCTATTATGACGCGGTGCGCCCACGTTGCGGTCCGGACCTGCCGCCGGTGTTCCGGACCTCGCGGCCCCTCGTCTTCGCCCATCGCGGTGGCGCGGGGCTCGCGCCCGAGAATACCCTCGCTGCATTCGCGCGCGGCCTCGCGGCCGGCGCCGACGGCTTCGAGTGCGACGTGCACCTGTCGGCCGACGGCGTCCCTGTCGTCATCCACGACCCCACACTCGATCGCACGACCGACGCCACCGGACCGGTCGCCGGCCGGACCGCCGCGGAACTGGCGCGCGTCGACGCCGGATACCGCTTCGACGCCGCCGCCGGCGCGCCGTGGCGGGGACGGGGCGTGGGCGTGCCGGCACTCGAGCAGGTGCTGACCAGCCACCCCGAGGCGCGGGTGATCATCGAGATGAAGCTGGGCGGCCCCGCGCTGGCCGAGGCCGTGGCGCGCGTCGTCCGTCGCGCGGATGCCGTGGACCGCGTGTGCGTCGGGTCGTTCCACGTCCCGACGGTGGCCGCGCTGCGCGCGGCGGACCCCGCCATCGTGAGTTCTGCCTCGGCGCGCGAAGTGCAGTGGACCCTGTACCGCTCCTGGACCCGCTGGCCGGCCCCGCCCGCCACCGCGTACCGGGCGTTTCAGGTGCCGGAACGCTCGGGGCGCCTGCGCATCGTGTCGGCCGGATTCGTGCGGCAGGTGCACCGCGAGGGATGCGTGGTGCAGGTATGGGTCGTCGATCGGCCCGACGATGCCGCGCGCCTGCTGGGGTGGGGCGTGGATGGCCTCATCACGGATCGGCCGGACCTGATCGTGCCCGCGCGGGACGCGTTCGCCCTTATTTTCTCTCCTTGAACCCCACCGGAATCGCGACATCCGCCTCGGCCGCGCTCGTGTCGACCGACAGCAGCTCGTGCGTGGACGTCACGAGCGTCGAGCGCGGGGTGGCCGCGCCGCGGTTGCCGGCGATCCGCCGGGCCAGCCGTCCGCTCAGACCGCCACCGCCGCCCTGCGCCGGCTGTGCCGCCATGGCCTCCGCGCTCCGCACCGTCTCGATCGTCATCGTCGACGCGAGCGGGGTGCCCTCGAGCTTGCCGCCCTCGTCCTGCGCGCGGGCCATGAGCTGCTGCAGCCCGGGATACATCGCGGCCAGCGCGCCCATCTGCGCGAGCGACGGCAGCACGTCGCCGTACACCGCCGTGAAGTACTTCATGTCGAACGCGCGGATCTCGTCGAGGGCGGGGACGACCGGCCCGAGCCAGGTGTCGGTTGTCATCACCATGCCGCCGCTCTCCTCGATCGTCCGGTCCTTCTCGCGCATCGTCACCGTGATGATCACCTGGCGCGCGCTGTGTCCGGCGATGGACTTGGTGGCGCCGGTCTCCTTCACGTCGAAGTCGATCTCGATCTCCTTGCCGGCCTCCTCGAGGTCCTCGCGGTCCTCGGCCGGCATGTCCTTCGCCTGCTGCTCCGCATCCTCCTGAGCCTTGCGCAGGCGCTCGCGCATCTCCTCGAACGTGGTGACGCGGTACTCCTTCCGGCGCACGTCGATCTCGTAGACCTTCTCTTCGGCGAGGTCGATGATCTGGCCCGTGCGGTCGTTCATCGATGACTTGCGGCTGCCGCGCACGGCGACCGTCGAGGTGAGGCCGTCGGCGCCCTGCCCGCTCATCCGGTTCATGAGACCGCCCATGAACCCTTCGAACTTCACCTGCGTCCGCTCGCGCGTCTTCACGTCGGCCGCGAGGGGCGCCACGAGGGCCACGGCCATCGCCGCGACGGTCAGAGTCCGCAGCATCGTCTTCGTCTTCATCGATCGTCTCCTGGTCGGGGAACCGTTCCCATTCTACCTGCCGTACAGGCGGCTGGCGCCCCCTGGAATTGGCGCTTTACCCACGGGGGGCTTTGAGGCACGATACGGCGCGTAGTGGCAGATCGGTCCGTGGCCGGCGCATCGCGCCCGGCGCTGGCCTCCGGCGGCTCAGGTGAGGAGGAACATATGCGGCGGATTGCAGTAGTGCTGGGGGCGATGGCCCTTGGAATCGCGCTGGTGGGGGCCGGGATGGCCCCGGTCGAGGTGCACGCCCGGCAGGGCATGAGCGAGGCGGACTTCGACGCCGTGATGAAGCGTACCGGCCCGGCATTCGGCGGCCTGCGCAAGGCGCTCGAGGCGAGTTCGGCTGAGATGGCGGCCCAGCAGACCGCGGTGCTGGCGCAGGCGTTCGCCGAGACGGAGACGTTCTGGAAGGGCCGCAACAAGGAAGACGCCGCCGGCTGGGCCGCCGAGGCCCGCGCCGCGGTGGCCGCCATCGACGGGCATGTGAAGGCGGCCAACTGGGAAGGCGCGCAGGCATCGGCCAAGCAGCTCCAGGGCTCCTGCGCCAGCTGCCACACGGCCTACCGCGACAAGGCCGAAGACGGCTCGTACCGCATCAAGCCGGGAAGCTAGCACGACGACACCGGCGGATTCGTCACACCGACGGATCCGCCGGCCCGCTCACCGCTCCTTCCGATACGCGACGCTGCCATCCGGGTTGATGGTGGCGATCAGCCCCGACTCGGGGTGCAGCGTCCCGCCAAGCAATCGGTACAGCACTTCGCGATCGATCTCCGGATCGACGAACGGCGCCTCGATGCGCGCGATCGGCTGGCCGTACTTCGCAATCTGACGCGAGCCCTGCACGAGCGCCCCGTATGCGGGCAGCCGCAGGAACTCGTGCGAGCGCGCAATCCGCGCGGGCTGCAGCGCGAGGATCGCCGTCAGGCACAACACGGGCACGACCGTCGCCGCGCGCCCCCGGACGGGCGCCGCGATCGCGAGGACGAGCAGCAGCGAGGCCGATGGCACGAGCGGCAGGAACCAGTAGCTGTCGAACGGCCGCGTCCAGGAGCTGAAGGCCGCCATCGCGAGGACGATCGGCAGCGCCGTCGCGAACACGATGTCCGCCTCGCGCCGGTAGCGCACGGCGACGATGGCCGAGGCGCCGAGCAGGAGGGTGGGGAACCACGTGATCGACCACGGCTGGTTGACGAGCACATCAAGCGCGCCGCCCACGGCCTGCACGCTGCGCGACAGGCTGACGACGTTCTCCTGGCCGGCCTGGCCCACGGCCTGGAGGATGGCGGTGGGCGCGGCGTTGCCGGCCGAACCGCCCAGCAGGTGGAGCAGGAAGGGGATCTGCAGCACCAGCACCACCATCTGCAGCCCGAAGGCCGTTGCCGCCGCGTCGCGGTAGCGGCGGGCGGCCAGGTCGCGGGCGACGAACCACAGAAAGCAGGCCAGGGCCACGAAGAGCCCCCCCGAATGCGCCTGCACCGCCAGCCACGCCATCGCCGCGACGACGGCCATCGTCCAGGGCGATGGGCCGCGGCCGTAGACGAGCAGCAGCGCCACGGCGGTCTTGGCGAAGGCGACCGACAGCACGGGATTCCAGATGGTGGCCGAGATCGCGAGATCGTGCGGCGAACTGGCGGCGATCAGGACGGCCGTGAGGGCGATCGCGATCGATCCCGTGCGGCGCCAGATCGCAAACGCGAGCAGGACGTCGGCCGCCGACTGCAGGAACGACAGCCCGAGACCGCCCGCGTGCGGCAGGTAGTCGAACCACGGGCCGGCCACCGCGGCGATGATCCAGAGCGTCCAGTAGAAGGCGGGGCCGAGCGACGTCCCGCCCGCCGTGCTTGGCGTGCCGGTCAGCGGCAGCTCCCGCATCGGTCCGGTCGCGATCAGCCAGTCGCGCATCTGGTCGCCGTACATCCAGAAGTGCTGGTGGATGTCCCACACGCGGATGGTGAGGGTGTAGGCGCCGAGCAGCGCGAGCAGCAGCGGCGCGCGATGGCGGTACGCCCACGCGAGGGGAGCCGGCACCGGCACGGGAAGGGAGTCGGCCGTCAACGCTCCATTATAATGACGCCTCCGCGGCCGTCCGCCGCGGGGCCGCCCGCCGTGCACACCACATCCGACCCGCCGCAGGGAACAGGCGGCCACCCGGCCGATGCGGCCCCGCCCGTGCTGAGCGTCATCGTGCCCGCCTTCGACGAGGCCGAGCGCCTCGGCGCCAGCGTAACCCGCATCCTTCGGCATCTCGACAGCCGGCCGTACCGGTCGGAACTGATCCTCGTGCTCGATGGCGGGCGTCCCGGCGCGGCGGCGGCCGTCGAGGCCGTCGCGGGGGGGCGGCCCGATGTGCGGGTCCTCGACAACGGCGTCAACCGCGGGAAGGGCTACTCGGTGCGCCGCGGCATGGGCGCGTCGCGCGGCGAGTACGTGCTCTTTGCCGATGCCGACCTGTCGCTGCCCATCGAGGACACGGACCGGTTCCTCGAGGTGCTCCGAGCGGGCGCGGACGCCGCCATCGCGTCACGCGCGCATCCGGAGTCGCGGGTGATCGGGGCGCCGCAGCGGATGCGGATGAGCCTCGGACGGGTCTTCAACTGGATCGTGCAGCGCGCGGCGTTGCCCGGCGTGGCCGACACCCAGTGCGGGTTCAAGGCCTTCCGCGGCGATCTCGCGCGGGCCATCTTCCCGCGGCAGCGGAGCGACCGCTTCGGCTTCGACGTCGAGGTGCTCCGCCTCGTCCGCCGCCGGGGCGGCCGCATCGTCGAGGTGCCGGTGACGTGCGAGTACCGCGAGGGCAGCTCCGTGCGCCGCGTTCGTGACGGCGCGTCGATGCTGGGCGACCTCGCCGCCATCCGCTGGCGCGAGTGGCGCGGCGAGTACGACTGACGCGCGTCAGCGCGGCGCCGCGGCCGGCGCCCTATCGCCTTCGGCGCCTGGGGGCCGGGATGGCCGCCGAGAGCAGGTCACCGAAGATCGCGTCGTACATCGGCGGCGTCACGCGTCCCGTGCTCGTGTTCTGGCGGGAGGGGTGGTAGCAGCCTAGCAGAGTCAGGGTGCCCGGGGTGCTCACGGTGCCCAGGGTGCCCGCGGTGCCCGGGGTGCTCACGGTGCCCGGGGTGCCCGGGGTGCTCACGGTGCCCGGGGTGCCCGGGGTGCCCACGGTGCCCACGGTGCTCACGGTGCTCACGGTGCCCGGGGTGCTCACGGTGCCCACGGTGCTCACGGTGCCCGGGGTGCTCACGGTGCTCACGGTGCCCAGGGTGCCCACGGTGCCCGGGGTGCCCACGGTGCCCACGGTGCTCGCGGTGCCCACGGTGCTCACGGTGCTCACGGTGCCCGGGCCATCCGCGGGATTCCAGCGCCACTCTGCGCCATGCGCGAAGGCGGGCTTCGGCCGCGGCGTGATCCCGCGCCGCGCCAGCAACTGGAACCAGGCATTCCATGCGATCCCGCCGAGGGCCACGACCATCTGCAGCCGTGGCAGCGCCGCGAGCTCCGCCTCGAGGTGGTCGAGGCACGTCGTCACTTCGTCGGGCGTCGGCTTGTTGTCCGGCGGCGCGCACCGCACGGCGGCCGCGATGTACACGTCCGTCAGCCGCAACCCATCGTCGGCCCGCTGCGAGGTGGGGATGCTGGCAAGGCCCGCGCGGTGGAGGGCCGCCATGAGGAAGTCCCCCGACCCGCCCACGCCATCGCCCGTGAAGACGCGCCCGGTGCGGTTGGCGCCGTGCGCGGCCGGGGCCAACCCCAGGATGAGGACACGGGCCTGCGGGTCGCCGAATCCCGGGACCGGGCGGCCCCAATAGGTGTCCCCGCGGTAGGCGGCGCGCTTCTCGCGTGCGATCCGCGCGCAGTAGACACGGAGGCGGGGACACCGTTCACAGGTGGTGATCGCGGTGCGGACGCCGTCGAGCTGGGCGGAGGTTCCGGGCAATGTTGTGCACCTCAGGTGGGGTGGTCCTTTCGCGCAACCTCCACTAGAATAGACAGGTTTGGGAACACGACAGAAGAAAGGTCTGCTCCGGCCATGAGGAATTCCGTCCCGACTGACCCCGCCGAGCTCGAAGCACTCGAAACCCGCGAATGGCTCGAGTCGCTCGACTACGTGTTGCAGCATGGGGGGCCGACCCGTGTCGGACGCCTGCTCCGCGAACTCGGGGTCCACGCGAAGAAGTCCGGCGTCAAGCTGCCGTTTACCGCCAACACGCCCTACATCAACACCATTCATCCGTCCGAGGAACTGCCGTATCCGGGCAGCCGCGAGGTCGAGCGCCGGATCAAGAGCCTGGTGCGGTGGAACGCCATGGCGATGGTCGTGCGTGCCAACCGCGAGGAGGACGGCATCGGCGGCCACATCTCGACCTACGCGTCGGCGGCGACGTTGTACGAGGTGGGCTTCAACCACTTCTTCCGCGGCCGCGACGGCGACGGCGATGGCGACCTGGTGTTCTTCCAGGGGCACGCCTCGCCCGGCGTCTACGCGCGCGCGTTTCTCGAAGGCCGCCTGTCGGCGGAGAAGCTCGAGAACTTCCGGCGCGAGTTCAAGGAGGGCGGCGGCCTCTCGTCGTATCCGCATCCGTGGCTGATGCCGGCGTTCTGGGAAGTCCCGACCGTGTCGATGGGCCTTGGCCCGATCATGGCGATCTACCAGGCGCGGTTCAACAGCTACCTCGAAGACCGCGGGCTCAAGCCGAAGTCGGATGCCAAGGTGTGGGCGTTCCTCGGCGACGGTGAGACCGACGAGCCCGAGGCCCTCGGCGCCATCACGCTGGCGTCGCGCGAGAAGCTCGACAACCTGGTCTTCGTCATCAACTGCAACCTGCAGCGCCTCGACGGCCCGGTGCGCGGCAACGGCCAGATCATCCAGGAACTCGAGGCCGTCTTCCGCGGCGCGGGCTGGAACGTGGTCAAGGTGATCTGGGGCGCCGAGTGGGATGCGCTCCTCGCCAACGATCACGACGGCCTGCTCGTGAAGCGGATGGGCGAAGTCGTCGACGGCGAGTACCAGCGGTACGCCGTCGAGTCCGGCGCCTACGTCCGTGAGCACTTCTTCGGCACCGACCCGCGCCTGCTCGACATGGTGAAGCACCTGTCGGACGAGCAGCTCAAGAAGCTCACGCTCGGCGGCCACGACCCCGTGAAGGTGTACAACGCCTACAAGATCGCGCAGGACACCAAGGGCGCGCCGACCGTCATCCTCGCCCGCACCATCAAGGGCTACGGCATCGGCGAGGCGGGTGAGGGCAAGAACATCACCCACCAGCAGAAGAAGATGAACGACGACGAAGTGCGCGCCTTCCGCACGCGCTTCGGCATTCCGATCTCGGACGATCAGGTCGCGCATGCGCCGTTCTACCGCCCGGCCGACGACAGCACCGAGGTGAAATACATGCTCGAGCGCCGGCAGGCGCTCGGGGGCCCCGTGCCGAAGCGCAGCGTCCGCGTGGAGCCGGTGAAGGCCGACCTCAGCGCCGCGTTCGACGAGTTCCTGAAGGGCACCGAGGGCCGCACCGCCTCGACGACGATGGTGTTCGTGCGCATGCTCTCGAAGCTGCTGCGCGACGAGCAGCTCGGCAAGCTCATCGTGCCCATCGTCCCAGACGAGGCGCGCACGTTCGGCATGGAGGCGCTGTTCCGCCAGGTGGGCATCTACGCGCACGCGGGGCAGCTCTACGAGCCCGTCGACCGCGATACGCTGCTCTACTACAAGGAGGCCCAGGACGGGCAGATCCTCGAGGAGGGCATCAACGAGGCCGGCGCCATGTCGTCGTTCATCGCCGCGGGCACGGCCTACGCCACCCACGCGATCAACACGATCCCGTTCTTCATCTACTACTCGATGTTCGGCTTCCAGCGGATCGGCGACCTGATCTGGGCCGGCGCCGACATGCGGATGAAGGGCTTTCTGCTCGGCGGCACCTCGGGCCGGACCACGCTGAACGGCGAGGGCCTGCAGCACCAGGACGGCCAGAGCCACGTGCTGGCGCTGCCCGTGCCCACCTGCCAGTCGTACGACCCCGCGTTCGCGCACGAACTCGCCGTCATCATCGAGGACGGCATCCGCCGGATGTACACGAATCAGGAAGACATCTTCTACTACCTGACCGTGATGAACGAACAGTACGCCCACCCGGCGATGCCGGAGGGCGCGCGCGAGGGCATCCTCAAGGGGATGTACCTGCTGCAGCCGACCGCGAAGCCGAAGGCCAAGCTGCGCGCGCAGCTCTTTGGCAGCGGCACGATCCTCCTGCAGGCGCTCGAAGCGCAGAAGATGCTGGAGGAGCGCTACGGCGTCGGGGCCGACGTGTGGAGCGTGACCAGCTACGTGAACCTCTATCGCGACGGCCACGCCGTCGACCGGTGGAACCGGCTGCACCCGGCCGAGGCGCCGCGCGTGCCGTACGTCGCGCGCGCGACCGCGAACGCGCCGGGCGTGTTCGTGGCCGCCTCCGACTACCTCAAGGTGCTGCCTGACGCCATCGACCGGTGGATGCCGAAGCGGCTCCACGCGCTCGGGACCGATGGCTTCGGCCGCAGCGCGAGCCGCGAGAACCTGCGCAACTTCTTCGAGGTGGACGCCCGCTTCATCACCGTGGCGACCCTCTACGCGTTGATGCAGGAGAAGCAGGTGGACGCGGCGCTCGTCGCCAAGGCCATCAAGGATCTCAACATCGATCCCGAGAAGCTCGATCCGGCCATCAGCTAGGGACGGGTGGACGGTGAACGGTGGACGGTGCACCCACCTTCCGAAGACACACACCCGCCGCGCGCCCCCGGGCGCGGCGGCGGGGCAGGCGAATAGCGAGTAGCGGAGACGCATGAAAGAGTTCATCCTTCCCAATCTTGGTGACGGCGTCGCCGCCGGCGATGTGCTGGCGGTGCTGGTGAAGGTCGGCGACACCCTCACGGTCGATCAGGCCGTCCTCGAACTCGAGACCGACAAGGCCACCCTCGAAGTGCCGTCCGACGTGGCCGGCACCGTCAAGGAGCTGAAGGTCAAGGTCGGCGACAAGGTCAAGCCGGGCCAGGCCATCCTCGTGGTCGAGGAGGCCGCCGGCGCGGCCGCGCCGAAGCCGGAGCCCACCACGCCGGAGCCAGCCACGGCGGCGCCCGCGGCGGCACCGGTGGCCGCAGTCGCGGCATCGGCGGCAGCCGCGTCACCTGAGCCTGAGCGCCGCTCCTCCGTGGTGGAGTTCCAGGCGCGGGC
>JAUXWO010000062.1 GCA_030680175.1 Vicinamibacterales bacterium | reverse complement strand
GGGGGGCTGGCACCGTGACACGGAAAACGGCGCAGTTTCTGCCACCCACTGGTGGGAGCCGTTTGCGGCGGCGGCACCCACCAAGATGGGGGGCAGAAACTGCGCCGTTTTCCGTGTCACGGTGCCAGACCCCTACCCCGGCGGCCAGGCAAGGGCGCGGCCGCCGAGCACGTGCAGGTGGATGTGAAAGACGGTTTGCCCCGCCTGCGCGTTGCAGTTGAAGACGGTCCGGAACCCCGACCCGTCGAAGCCGCGCGCCTTCGCGAGGGCGGTGCCACGCCGCACCATCTCCCCCACCAGCCCGTCGTGCTCCGCCGTCAGGTCGTTGAGCGTGGCCACGTGCACGCGCGGGACGACGAGCACGTGCATCGGCGCCTGGGGGTTGATGTCGTTGAACGCCACAAGGCGTTCGTCCTCGTAGACGCGCACCGCCGGGATCTCGCCCGCGACGATCTTGCAGAAGAGGCAGCTCATGGGCTGATCATGCCCCAAGTGCTCAGTTCCCGGTGCGCAGATCACAGCGAGGGTGCAGACCCGCCAGCGCGGAGGCGCCCCCCAACCCGCTGATCACTGTGAACCGGCCACCTGATAGATCCACCCCGGCTGCCACGCCCACGGCGCCAGGACCGCCTCCTCGAGCGGGACGCCGTCGAGGAGCGACCGGAGCGCGTAGTGCGTGGCCCGGTGCCCGATCAGCATGACCGGTCCGGACAGACCGGGCCGGCGCGCGAGTTCATCGACGAGCGCCGCCACGCGCGCGGTCGCCTGGCGGTAGCTCTCGCCGCCGGGGAACGGCTCGTCGATGGCGCGCGGCCGCCAGCGGTCGACCTCCTCCGTGGGCCGCCGCGTCAGCGTCCCGTAGTCGCACTCCCGCAGACGGGCGTCCCGCTCGATCGGCACGCGGCCGCCAAACGCGATCTCCGCCGTCCGCCACGCGCGGACGAGGTCGGACGCGACGACGAGCGCGGGCAGGTTCGAGGCATGGCGCACGCCCAGGTCCCGCGCCTGCGACTCTCCGAGCGGCGACAGCGCCACGTCGTAGTGCCCCGACGCGCGACGGGCCTCGTTGTCGAGCGAGGTGGCATGTGTCTCGAAAATCAGCGTCACGGCCGTCTCCTCACGATGCACCGGCGTTCGGTCGGTACATCACGGCTGCCCGTACCAATGACCGCGTGTGCGAACCGGGACGCCCACCTCGGCTGCCACCGCGGTCAGCAATTCCGGGTTGAAGCAATAGATGCGCTGCGCGCGAATCACGCCCTCCTCGACACGGGGCGCCACCATCCACACGAGCGCCTCCTCGAGGCCATTGTCCTCGAACACGAGCAGCACCTCGCGCCCGAATACCTCGTGGCGCTCGGCCCGATGGGGGTGCGGCTCGGCGAGCCACTCGGCGAGCGAGTTGCGCCGCATGACCTCCACGCCGATCTCGTCGGCCGATCCGACGATCTCGTTGACCGCATCCTCAGCGAACAGTGCCGTCAGCGCCTCGACGTCCCGGCGATTGAAGGCGTCGAGATAGCGCTCCACGACCGGATCGGGCTCGCGCCGCGCGCCAGCGCGGGTGTCCCCCTCGGAGGCGCGTGCCGCCAGAGTGACGCGCGCGCGTTGACGCGCCGCCTTCACCGCGCCCTCGGACATGCCGAGCATCCCCGCCACATCGGCCGCCGCAAAATCGAACGCCTCGGTGAGCAGGAAGACGACGCGCTGACGCGGCGGCAGCGCGTCCACGACGACGCGCAGCGCGTCCCGGGCGGCGAACGCGTCGTCGCCGGCGGTGTCGAGCGTGGCAGGCTCGTGCGTGTCCAGCGGCTCGGTCGGCCGGACGCGCCGCCAGGCGTCAATCCACGCGTTGGAGGCCATGCGGAAAAGGTACGCGCGGAGGTTCAGCGGCTGCCAGTAGAAGGACAGGCGGCCGAAGGCCTTCAGCAGGGTCTCCTGCACGAGATCTTCCGCGTCCCAGGGGTTGCCGGTGAGCTTGAGGCAGTAGCGCCAGAGTCCTTCGCGGTGCGGGGCAATCCGCTCGTCGAACTCCCGGCGCAGTTCCCGCGCCGGGTCGCTCAAGGGGTCCATCAGTTCGGTCATCGTGTCGTCCCTCGCGGGCGCGTCAGGCGCCCTTACGGGAGAAGACGGCGCGCCGCCCCGGAAGGTGACGCCCCGCCGGCGGCCCCCGCCCCGGCACCCTCCGTCGCCAGCAGGTAGCGTCCACGCCCCTCGCTACGATCGAGGAGGAAGTCGACAACCTGGTAGCCCCGCCCGAGGTAGGCGTGGAAGATCTCGCGGGCCTGGAGGCGCCACTGCAGCGCCAGGTCCGGGGCCTGCTGCTGCATCTCGGTGAAGCCGGTCGGAATCTCCACCCAGATCCGGCGGTCCTCAATGGCCAGATCGATCGTGGCGTTCTGGCGCCACGCGCCGTGCACCACGGTGGCGTTGACGACGGGCGCCTCGGCCACGTCGCGCGACCGCAGAGTCCCGGCGCCCGTCACCGCCAGCCGCCGCTCGACGTGCGGTGCGCCGATCCGCCACTGGGCGATGAGCCGGTCGGTGGGCGTGCCGCGATGCAGCGCCGAACTCGATTCCCCGTAGACGTTGTCGGCGTACTCGTCTGCCACGGTGCCGAGCTTCGCGAAGTTGAAATGCGCGTTGAGCGCCTGCAGCGGATCGAACGTCCACTCGATGAGGTCGAACCCGGCGGCCAGGGCGCGCTCGCGCTGCGCCAGCTTCAGCCGGTACCCGAGTCCCGTGCCCTGGTACTCGGGCAGCACGCCCGTCATGTGGGACCACTGGAGCGGCCGTCCGTCCTTCATCCCGACGAGCGAGTAGGTGAAGCCAACGAGGCGGTCGCGCGCGTCCACGGCGCCGATCAGGATGGCCCCGCGCTTCACCGTGATGATGAACACCGGCACCGTGAAGATGTCCGACGCATCCTCGTAGCCCCAGATCTGCTGCTCGAGCGCCACCACCGCGCGGAACTCGTCGAGCGTGTGCAAGTCACGAAATCGAAGGTCGGTCATGCGAAACCCCAGGGGCGCCAGGCGCTACAGGTACGACAGCAGATCGTGGAGGGTGCGGATGACCGGCACCCCATGGGGCATCCGCAGCGGCAGGTCGCCCGACCGGCGCAGGAGCACCGCGCGCATGCCCGCGCCAAGCGCCCCTTCCACGTCGGCCTTCAGGCTGTCGCCGACCATGAGCGCCTCGCCGGGCTGCACGCCGGCGTCGGCCAGCGCGCGCGCGAAGATGCTCGGGTGCGGCTTCATGTAGCCGTGCACGGACGACGACACGGCCGCGTGGATCACGCCGTTCAGCGCGAAGTGATCCCGGAACGCGTCGAGGCTGCGGTGCGAGTTCGAGATCACCCCGAGCGTCAGGGCCCGCCCCGAGAGCGCCTGCAGCACGGGTCCCACGTCGTCGTACATCTCGAAGTGATGGTTCGTCGCCCACGCGGCGTAGATCTCGCGCGCGGCCTGGATGACCGCGGGACCGCGCCCGCCCATCTGCTCGATGATCGTCGCCGTGTAGTGAATGAACAGCCCATCGTCGTAGAGCGGCTCCTCCACGTCGTCGAGGATGTACGACGCGGCGGCGACCGCGAGCTCGAACCGCGAGGCATCGATCTCCATCCCGTGCGATGCGCAGAACCGCCGGTAGCCCTCGCCCTGGAACGTGGGCCCGGGATAGATGAGGGTGAAGTCCACGTCGAAGAACACCGCGCGGATCGCGCGGGCCGGCGCGCTCACGAGGCGGCTCCGGCGGCGGCCGTGCCCGCCCACGGCCCGGCGACCACGATGGTGGCATGAGCGGGATCGAGCAGGCGGGCGGCCACGGCGCGGACGTCGCCGGCCGTCACCGCGGCGATCCGGCCGGGCAGGACCTGGTCGTAGTCGAGCCCGAGCCCGAAGACCTCCGCCTCCATCAGGAACGCCGCGATGCCGGCATTGGTCTCGAGCCGCCGCGGCAGCGAGCCGATCAGGTATCGCTTCGACTCGTCGAGTTCCCTGGTCGTGATGCCCTCGCGGGCCACCGTGCTGATCTCGTCGTCGATCGACGCCAGTGTCCGCTCGACGTTGGCCGCCGACACCCCGGCCCGCACGTAGAGCGGCCCCGCCCCGATGGTCGCGTCGAGGCGGCTGTAGACGTAGTACGCCATGCCTTGCCGCTCGCGGATGCTGTCCCCCAGGCGGCCACCAATGGCGTACTGCCCGAGCGCATTGTTCATCACCCACGCGGCATCGTGGTCCGGGTCGCTTCGCGCGAGGCCGGTCAGTCCGTACGCGACGTCCGTCTGCGCCTTGTCCATCATCGGCACCGCGATGAGGCGGCGTTCGCCGGGCGGCGGGGAGGGCGGGACGGGCAGCACCGGCCTGGCGCTCGCGCGCCACGCACCGAATGCGCGCTCGACGACCTCGACCACCCGCGCCGCGTCGAGATCGCCCACCAGCACGATCGCGGCGCCGGCCGGCGCGAATGTCGCCGCGTGAAACGCGCGCAGCGCCGCGGCGTCAATCCGCTCGACCGAGGCCACGTGCCCGTGAGGCGACCGGCCGTAGGGATGGCCCTCGTAGAGCGCCGCCATCATCCGGTCCACGGCCACCGACGCCGGGTCGTCCTCGGCTTCCCGCAGGTCCGTGACGAGTTCGGCACGACGGGTGACGACTTCGTGCTCCGGGAACTCCGGCGTGATGACGACGCGCGCGGCGAGCACCAGCACCTCGTCGATGTCCTCCGCGAGGCAGGTGCAGGCGGCGGCCAGGCGATGCCGGCCCGCGCTCACGCTCAGGGCCGCGCCACGCGCGTCCAGGATGTCGGCGATCGCCGCCGCGTCGAGCCCGGTCGAGCCACGGTCGATCACCCGGGCGGCCAGCGCGGCCGTGCCCTCGCGGCCCGGCGGGTCGTCCACCGCACCCGCGGCGATCGAGATCACCGCCGAGACGGCGGGCGTTGCCCGGTTCTCCTGGACGATGAGCGTCAGCCCATTGGGCAGGATGTGGCGATGGGGGGACAGCGGCATGGGGTAATCGGTCTGCGGGCCTCAGGCGATCACGCCGCGGGCACGGCCCCGCCCGCGCCGGCCGGTTCGACCCAGCCAATCGTCCGATTGTCGGGGCGCAGGTAGCGCGCCGCGGCAGCGCTCACCTCGTCCACCGTCACCTGCGGGAGCCGGGCCTGCAGATCGTGATACAGCCGCCATCCGGCGATGGTCTGGAAGAAGCCGAGCTGGTGGGCGATATCGGTCACGCCGTCGCCGTCGTAGACGAACCGCGCACGAAGCTGAGCGCGCACCTTGGTGCATTCAGCCTCGGTCACGCCGTCCCGCGCGATCCGCGCCAGCTCGGCCAGCATCACGTCTTCCACGGCCGCGAGCGTCTGACCGTCGGCCACCGTGGACGCCACGGTGTAGAGATACGGATGCTCGGTGGGCAGCAGCGCGCCGCTCACCGAGGAGGCCAGGCCGCGATCGACGAGCGCCCGATAGAGCCTGGCGCTGCGCTGCGGCACCGGCACCCCGTGTCCGTTCCAGATGTTGAGGCCGGACGCCCCGTTCAGGATCGCATCGACGAAGAGCAGCGGCAGGAAGGCCGGATCCGTCACGGCAGGCGCGTGGAAGACCGCACGCCAATACGCCGTCGTCCCCGGGCGTCGAAGGACGACCCGGCGCTCCACCGCCTGCGGCGGCTCCACCGTCGTGACGCGCGGGGGCGCGGCCCCGGCGGAAATCCGGCCGAAGTGATGGTCGATGCGGCGCAGCGTCTCGTCGGTGTCGACATCCCCGACGACGACGAGCGTGGCGTTGTTCGGGATGTAGAAGCGGCGGTAGTGCCCGTAGAGGTCGTCGCGCGTCATCGACTGGAGATCGCCGAGCCAGCCGATCGTGGGGTGCCGGTATGGGTGCGTCTTGTAGGCCGTGGCGGTCACTTCCTGGTCGAGGCGCTCCTCGGGATCGTTTTCCCCACCCTGCAGCTCCGAGATGATCACGGTGCGCTCCGACTCGCAGTCCGCCGGGTCGTAGAGGCACGCGTCCATGCGCTCGGCCTCGATGAACAGCATCCGATCGAGCGCGTCGATGCTGGCCGTCTCGATGTAGGCCGTCTGGTCGATCCAGGTGTAGCCGTTCCACGTCCCGCCGAACTGCTCGATGAGGCCCTTCACCTGGTCGCGCGGGATGTTGCGCGTCCCCTTGAAGTTCATGTGCTCGACCCAGTGCGACACGCCGGTCAGCCCGGGGCCCTCGTCCTTCGAGCCGACCTTGTACCAGCACCACACCGACGCGAGCGGGGCCGTGTGCAGCTCCCGTACGAGCACGGTCAGGCCGTTGTCGAGCACCGTTTCCCGCACCGTCGGCGGACCCGCGACTGCGCCCGCGGCCGTGCGCTTCCCCATCCGGCCATTATACGGGGCGCCACGGGCCGTCCGCCGGGGCCGTAACCCCTTTGCACTAGAATGGATAGAGTCACATGGCTGAATGGAAGGACACCTGTAACCTGCCGCGCACCGCCTTCTCGATGAAGGCGAACCTGCAGACCACCGAGCCCGAGACCATCGCACGCTGGGAGGCCATGGACCTGTACGGCCAGTTGCGCGCCGCGCGCCAGGGCCGGCCCACGTTCCTCCTGCACGATGGCCCGCCCTATGCCAACGGCGACATCCACATCGGGCACGCCCTCAACAAGATCCTGAAGGACTTCGTCGTCAAGTCCCGCAGCATGGCCGGGTTCGATGCGCCGTACCTGCCCGGCTGGGACTGCCACGGGCTGCCCATCGAGCTGAAGGTCGACCGCGAGCTCGGCCCGAAGAAGCGCGAGATGTCGGTGGCCGACTTCCGCCGCGCCTGCCGTGCGTACGCCACGAAGTACGTCGACATCCAGCGCCGCGACTTCAAGCGCCTCGCCATCTTCGGCGAATGGGACGAGCCGTACCTGACGATGCGGTACGAGTACCAGGCGGCGATCGTTCGGGCGCTCGGCACGTTCGTCGCGCGGGACATGGTCTACAAGGGCAAGAAGCCCGTCCACTGGTGCATCCACTGCCGCACGGCCCTGGCCGAGGCGGAGGTCGAGTACGAGCCGCACACCTCGCCATCGGTCTACGTCGAGTTCCCGATGGCCGACGAGAGCCGAGCGGCGCTTGCGGCCCGGGTGCCGGCCGCGGCCGCCTTCCAGGATCGCCCCGTGTCGGCGCTGATCTGGACGACGACGCCGTGGACGATCCCGTCGAACCTGGCGGTGGCCTTCCATCCCGATCTGACGTACGCCGCCTACGATGCCGGCGGCACGGTCGTGATCGTCGCCGAGGAGCTCGGTGAGGCGATCGGCGCCCGCGTCGGCCGGCCGTTCGGCGCGCCCCTGGCGACCTTTGACGGACGCGTGATGGATCGGCTGGTCTTCCGCCATCCGCTCTACGCGCGCGACTCGCTCGGTGTCGTGGCCGACTACGTCACGCTCGAACAGGGCACCGGCGTCGTGCACACCGCGCCCGGTCATGGCGCCGACGACTACCTGACCGGCGTGCGCTACGGGCTCGACATCTACGGCCCGCTCGACGCCAGCGGCCACTTCCTGGACACGGTGGAGCTCTTTGCCGGGCTGCGGGTGTTCGAGGCCAACCCGCAGGTGGAAGCGGCGCTCGCGTCGCGCGGCCGCCTGTGGCACCGCGAGGACTACGACCACTCGTACCCCCACTGCTGGCGGTGCCACAACCCGGTGATCTTCCTCGCCACGGCGCAGTGGTTCATCGCCATGGACCGGAACGATCTGCGTGCCCGCGCGCTCGAGGCGATCGACCGCACGCGGTGGATCCCGGCCTGGGGCCGCGAGCGCATCCACGGGATGATCGCCAACCGCCCCGACTGGTGCATCTCGCGCCAGCGCTCGTGGGGCGTGCCGATCCCCGCCGTCGACTGCACGGCGTGCGGCACGGCGGTGCTGACGGCGGCGCTCACCGAACGCGCGGCGCAGGTGTTCACCGAGTACTCGGCCGATGCGTGGTACGAGCGGCCCATCGAGGAGTTTCTCCCCGACGGACTCGCGTGCCCGTCCTGCGGGGGGACGTCGTTCGAGCGCGAGGCGAACATCCTCGACGTGTGGTTCGACTCCGGCTCGAGCCACGAGGCGGTGCTGCCCTTCGCCAAGGGCCACCACTGGCCGGCGGACATGTACCTCGAGGGCAGCGACCAGCATCGCGGCTGGTTCCACAGCTCGCTGCTCGTCGGCGTCGGCACGCGCGGCGAGGCGCCCTTCAAGCAGGTGCTCACGCACGGCTTCGTCGTCGACGAGCACGGCCGCAAGATGTCGAAGTCGCTCGGCAACGTCGTCTCCCCGCAGGAGGTGATGAAGGCCAGCGGCGCGGAGATCCTCCGCCTCTGGGTCTCGATGGTGGACTACCGTGAGGAGGTCCGCCTCGGCAAGGAAGTGCTGGCGCGCGTCGTCGATTCGTACCGGAAGATGCGCAACGTCATCCGGGTGCTCGTCGCGAACCTGTACGACTTCGACCCGGCGACCGACATGGTGGCGCCCGCGGACATGCTCGAGGTCGATCGCTGGGCGATGGCCACGTTTGCCGCGGCCTCCGCCCGCATCACGGCGGCCTACGACGACTACGATTACCCGGTGGTCTTCCAGGCGTCGAACCAGCTCGTGACGGTGGACCTCAGCGCCCGGTACGTCGACATCACCAAGGACCGGATGTACACGTTCGGCCGTGCGTCGCTCGCACGCCGCTCCGGCCAGACCGCGATGTACCTGATCGCCGACGGGCTCGCGCGCCTGATGGCGCCGATCCTGCCGGTGACGATGGACGATCTGTGGCGGAACCTGCCGGGCGAACGGGAGGCCTCCGTGCATCTGGCGGAGTTCCCCGCGGGACTCGCGCGCTGGCTCGACCCGGCCCTGCTCGAGCGCTGGGTGGCGCTCGGCGCGGTGCGTGACCAGGTCAACCTCGCCCTCGAGCAGAAGCGCCAGGAGAAGGTGATCGCCGGATCGCTGTCGGCGCGGGTCACGGTCGCGGCCCCCGGCGAGACGTTCGCCCTGCTCGCGGGCGCCAGGGAGGAGCTGCCGGCGCTCTTCGGCGTGTCGGCGGTGGAGATCGTGGACGCCGGCGACGGCGCGCTCGACGTGCGCGTGGACAAGGCCGAAGGGCTCAAGTGCGGGCGGTGCTGGCGGTACGTGCCCGCCGTCAGCGACGCGCCGGGCGTCGAGGGCCTGTGCGAGCGCTGCGTGGACGCGCTCGCCGAGCCGGTGAGCCTCTAAGCCGATGTCGATCCTGACCGGCCGGCGGATGGAGATCGTGACGGCGCTGACCATCGTCGTCCTCGACCAGATCACCAAGGCGATCGTGCGGCCACGCCTGGCCCTGCACGAGAGCATCGAGGTGATCCCGGACCTGCTGAACCTGACGCGCGTGCACAACACGGGCGCCGCCTTCGGCATGCTGAACACGGCGGATTTCCCGTTCAAGACCGCCCTGCTCACCCTGGTGGCGCTGGCGGCCTTCTGCGGCATCGCGTGGTACGCGCTGACCGTGCCGCTCCACGAACGGCTGGCACGCCTCGGCGTGGCCGGCGTGATGGGCGGCGCGGTGGGCAACCTGATCGACCGGTCCACCGCGGGCTACGTCCTGGACTTCGTCGATTTCTACTGGGGCACGTGGCACTTCTGGGCGTTCAACGTGGCCGATGCGGCCATCACGGTGGGCGTCATCCTGATGATTCTCGATATCCTGGGACTGGGACACCGTGCATCCGATCCTGCTTGAACTCGGTCCGCTGACCATCTACTCCTACGGCGTCTTCCTGGCGTCGGCGTACCTGCTCGGCCTCTGGATGGCGGTCCGGCGCGCGAACGCCGCCGGGCTCGACGGCAACCGCGTCCTGGACCTCGGCATCTGGGTCATCATCGCGGCCCTCGTCGGCGCCAAGGCGCTGCTCTTCATCGTCGACTTCCAGTACTTCACGTCGAGCTGGGACAACTTCATGACGCTCGTCCGATCGGGCGGCGTCTTCTACGGCGGCCTGATTGCGGCCGTCGTGGTGTGCATCTACCAGCTGCGCAAGCACCGCCTGCCGCTCTGGGTTTCCGGCGACCTGTTCGCGCCCGGCATCGCGCTCGGCTACATGGTGGGCCGGCTCGGCTGCCTGCTGGCCGGCTGCTGCTACGGCCGCCCCACCGAGGTGGCCTGGGCCATCACGTTCACGGACCCGGCCGCGGCGTTGAACGTCGGGACCCCGCTCAACGTGGCGCTCCACCCGACGCAGCTCTACGAGGCGGCGGCGGGCCTGGTGATCCTGGTCACGCTTCTGGCCACTGAGGGCCGCGGCCGCCAGTTCGCCGGCCGCACGTTCTGGCAGTTCGTCCTCATCTACTCGGTGCTCCGGTTCGGGATCGAGTACTTCCGCGGGGACCCGCGCGGCGACGTGTTCGCGATGCTGTCGACCTCGCAGTTCATCTCGCTCGTGCTCTTCCCGCTGAGCCTCGTGATGCTCTGGTATCTCGGCCGGCCGTCGGCCGGCGCGCCCCCCGCGAGCCAGGCGCCCGCGCGGCCACGAAAGCCGCGCTTCTCATGACCGAGCCGACGCGGCTCGCCTTCGTGATCGCCGCCGAGCACGAGGGCATGCGGCTCGACCGCTTCCTCGCGGCGGAGGTGCCCCACCAGTCGCGCTCGCAGATCCAGCGACTGATCGAGGGCGGGCACGTCACGCTGCCCCGGGTGAAGGCCGTCAAGGCGAACATCGCCCTGCGCGAGCACGACGAGGTCACGATCGAGCTGCCGGACGTGGAGCCCTCGTCGCTCGAGGCCGAGGACCTCCCCCTCGACATCCTGCATGACGATGCGGATCTGGTCGTGGTGAACAAGCCGGCGGGCATGGTCGTGCACCCGGCGGCGGGCCACGGCAGCGGCACGCTCGTCAACGCCCTGCTCCACCACGTGCACGACCTGAGCGGCATCGGCGGCGAGTCGCGCCCCGGCATCGTGCACCGCCTCGACAAGGGCACCTCCGGGGTGATGGTCGTCGCCAAGCACGACGCGGCGCACCAGGAGCTCGCGCGCCAGTTCCACGACCGCGAGGTCGAGAAGGAATACGTCGCCCTCGTCTGGGGGATCGTCCACGCGCGCAAGCGCATCGACGCGCCGATCGGACGCGACCCCGGCAATCGCCAGAAGATGTCGGCACGGTCCAGGCGCGCGCGAACCGCCGTGACCCGCGTGACGTGGGCGCGCCACCTGCCCGGGGTCTCGCTGCTCCGGGTCGCCATCTTCACCGGCCGTACACACCAGATCCGCGTCCACCTGAGCGCGATCGGCCACCCCATCGTCGGCGATGCCCTCTACGGAGGCGTGCACCGGCGCGTCCCCGGATCCCTGCGCGCGGTGCTGCGGCTCAACCGGCCGTTCCTGCACGCGGAGCGCCTCGCGTTCACGCACCCCCGCACCGGCCACCGTCTGGAGTTCACGGCGCCGCTGCCCGAGGAACTGCTCACGGTCCTGAACGACATCACGCCGCTCGACATGCGCGAGAAGGTCTTCAGCGCGCCGGAGCCTCGCGAGCGCGCAGACGACGCGGACGACGAGGACGATGATGCGCAGGCGTGATAGCCTTGATCGCATCATGTTGACGGCCGCGCCGTTCGCGATCCGCCTCGCCAGCTCCGTGCTGGAGCATGGCGTCGTGTCCGCATCGGCCACGCGCACCCGCACCTCCCCCACCTGCACGACCCTCACGACCACCCGTGAGACGTCAACCGGATGAGGAGGCGGCGGCTTCCAGGCCAGCCCAAGGGCCATCATCCGAGAGGATGATGGCCCTTTTTCTTTTTGTCGTTGAGGTTCTTGATGCGCAGACATCCTGCTGATGTGTGGAAGTTCGGAGGCGCCTCGCTCGCCGATGGCGGCGCCATCCAGCGAGCCGCCCGCCGTATCGCCGCCCACGACGGCCCCCTCGTCGTCGTCGCCTCGGCACTGGCCGGCGTGACCGACCTCCTGCTCTCGGCGACCGGTGACGCCGCACGCCGGGTGGAGCGGCTCCACCGCCAGGCAGCCAACGTCATCTGCGGCGCCCGTGCGACGCGACGCGCCCTCGACGCCGGCATCGACGAGGCGATGCGCGAGTACCGCGATCTGTGCGCCGCCATCGCCGTCGTCGGCCACCGGTCGCCGCGCATGGAGGACACGCTCGTGGCCCGGGGAGAGCGGCTGTCGGCCCTGCTGCTCTCGGTGGCGGTGGCAGAGGCGGGACGACGCGACGTGGCCCTGGTCGACGCCCTGGACCTCATTCGCACAGACGACCGGCACGGCGGGGCGACGCCGCTGCCGGCTGAGACGCGCCTGCAGGTGCAAAAGGCCCTGCGACCCCGGCTCGCGACAGGCGGGGTGGTCGTCGTGCCGGGCTACCTGGGACGCGCCCCCGATGGCGGCCTCACGACGCTCGGGCGTGGCGGGTCCGATCTCACGGCCACGCTGATCGGCCAGTCGCTGGGCGCCAGGACCGTGGTGCTGTGGAAGGATGTCCCCGGGATCCTGACGGCGGATCCGCGCCTCGTGCCGGATGCGCGCTTGATCCCGCACCTGCACCATCGCGAGGCCGCCGAGGTCGCGCACTACGGCGCGAAGGTGCTGCACCCGCGGGCGTTGATCCCGCTGGCCAGGACGCGCACCACGCTGCACGTGCGGTCGTTCCTGGACCCGGCGCAACCCGGCACCGAGGTGTCCGGCCGGCGGGCGCTCACGGGATTCCCCGTCAAGGCGCTGGCGCTACTGCCACGCCAGGCGATCATCACCGTCGCCGGGAAGGGGATGCTCGGCGTACCCGGCATCGCGGCCCGCACATTCGCCGCGGTGGAGCACGAGGGCCTGTCGGTCTCGACGATATTTCAGGCGTCGTCGGAAAGCTCGATCGGGTTCACCGTCCCGGAGGCGGAGGCCGAGCGCGCCGTCCGCCGCCTGCGCCAGGCGTTTCAGACGGAGCGGGCGCAGCGCCTGATCGACGACATCACGGCGCGACCGGGCATGTCGGTCATCGCGGTGGTCGGCGACCGGATGGCCGGCGCGCCCGGGATCGCGGCGCGCGTCTTCTCGGCGCTGGCGGCCGGCGGCCTCAACGTCATCGCGATCGCCCAGGGATCGTCGGAACGCAACATCTCGTTCGTGGTGCCCGGCGCCGATGCCGCGGATGCGATGCGCCGCGTGCACACGGCGTTTCAGCTCTCGAAGATCGACGGCGGGCGCCCGCAGCCGGTCGCGCAGACGGACGTGGTGCTGCTCGGCCTGGGGCGCGTCGGCCGGGAGCTGACCCGGCAGATCACGGGCGCGGCCGCGGGGAGGCTCCGCATCGTCGGCGTGATTGACCGGTCCGCCTGCGTGTTCGATCCCAGGGGGATCGCCCGGGCGCGCCTCGCCCGGATCGCGCGCGGCAAGGCCGCGGGGACGTCCCTGGCTGATCTCGGCGGGCAGCCCGGCACGGCGGCCGGCGCGCTGGACATGATGCACGCGCACGCGGTCTCGCGGCCCGTGATCGTCGACGTGACGAACGATGAGACCGCCCCTCTCTTGCGCGCCGCCATCGCGCGGGGATTCGACGTCGTGCTGGCCAACAAGAAGCCGCTCTCCGGCGCACGGCGCGACTACGTCGCGCTGTGGGCGGAGGCCGACGCCAGCGGCCGGCGCCTCCGGTACGAAGCGACGGTGGGCGCGGGGCTCCCGATCATCGACACGTTCAACAAGCTCGACGCCACGGGCGACCGCGTCACGCGGATCGAGGGCTGCGTGAGCGGCACGTTGATGTTCGTCCTGTCTCAGGTCTCCCAGGGCCGCCCCTTCTCCGAAGCGGTGCGCGAGGCGGTCGCACGGGGTTACGCCGAACCGGACCCGCGCGATGACCTGTCGGGGCGGGACGCCGCGCGCAAGGGCCTGATCCTCGCGCGCATGCTCGGCTATCGAGGCGCGGGACCCCGGCCGGACAATCTCGTCCCGACGGCGTACCGACGGCTGGGCCTTGACGAGTTCCTGGCGCGCTTGCCCGAACTCGACGGGGCCTGGAGGGCGAAGGCCGCGAACGCGGCGGCTCGTGACCGTGTATGGCGGTACGTGGTGACGGCCTCCGCGCGCCGTGTCACGGCCAGGCTGGTCGCGGTGGCCTCGACGGATCCGCTCGGCGCCGCCGCGGGCACACGCAACGTGGTGACGTTCCGTTCGCGGCGCTACCAGCAGGAGCCGCTCGTCGTCAGCGGCCCGGGCGCGGGGGCGGCGGTCACGGCGGCCGGGCTTCTGAACGACATCCATGCTCTCGTGGGTAGTGGGGAGTGGGGGGTGGGTCGTGGGTCGTGGGT